>NZ_JBNCKO010000005.1:358674-500708 GCF_049841595.1 Micromonospora sp. DT228 | reverse complement strand
CAGACGAGCCCACTACGCCCGCCGCCTCAACCTCGAATTCCAACCATGATCACGAATGGCGGCTGTCGTACTAGACGCAGCACGACCGCGGTTAGGCGGTACGGAAGCCGGGGGGGCGCTCAGATCGAGGGCCAGGGCTTCCGACTGCCGCGCCAGTCCAACCCCGGGACTGGCTTGCCCCCGGCCCAACTCCCGCAGCCAGCAGAGCCCGACAAACAGCCCTCAGCCGGTCGCTCCAAGCACGGCCATATCAGGCCAGCAACTCACTAGAGCATGAGCGTTCGCAGCCCCAGGAGAGCCCTGAGAGGCAAGATCGACCTGCCCACCATCTGCCCACAACCAGTCGTCAGCGGCTGGACTCAGCCGGACCCGGCCAGACAAACGACAACGGCCCCCGATCAGCATCTCTGCTGGTCAGGGGCCGAGTCTGCACCTGGTGGCGGGTAGAGGATTCGAACCTCTGAAGCTTTCGCGACGGATTTACAGTCCGCTCCCATTGGCCGCTCGGGCAACCCGCCAGGGCACCCCACCGCGTCGTAACGCGGCGGCGGAAGCAAGGATAGCGGCTCCCCCCGGTACCGACGCAACCGGGTACGGTCAGGGGGTCGTGCCGCTGGTCGGTGGCCGACGGCAGGCCCAGACCGCCGGACAGCAGGAGCAGAAACATGGCAGCGAACCCGTCGTTCGACATCGTGAGCAAGGTTGACCGTCAAGAGGTCGACAACGCCCTCCGGCAGGCGGTTAAGGAGCTCGCGACTCGGTTCGACTTCCGCGGCACCGGCGCGGAGATCTCCTGGTCTGGTGAGGAGGCGATCGGCCTTCAGGCAGAGACCGAGGAGCGCGTGCTCGCCGCACTGGACGTGTTCAAGGAGAAGCTCGTCAAGCGGAACATCTCGCTGAAGGCGCTTGACGCGGGCGAGCCGCGCTCGTCCGGCAAGATTTTCAAGATTGACTGCAAGGTGGTCCAGGGCATCGAGCCCGACAAGGCCAAGGTCATCAGCAAGAAGATCCGCGACGAGGGCCCCAAGGGCGTGCAGGCGCAGATCCAGGGTGACCAGTTGCGGGTCACGGGCAAGAAGAGGGACGACCTCCAGGCGGTCATCTCGCTGCTCAAGGGCGAGGACTTCGGCGTCGCCCTGCAGTTCGACAACTACAGGTAAGGCAACCGCTCGGGCGCAGGTCGCTAGCTCGCTTACGCCGTTCGACCTGCGACCTGCGACGGCAGGCAGACGGCGGCCACCCCGGCCGCCGCCTGCGACCTGCGTAAACGTCGTCGCCGATGGTCATCGGCGGCTGACCTTGTGCGGCCTCCGGCGGCCTGGCGACGGCCCCACAACCTCCGACTAACCGCGACGATCTGGCCCGGCCTCACGTACCCACGTGTCGAAATCGTCGACGGTGCGCGCTCCGTGGTCGAGCACCGCCGTATAGATGTCCCAGCCCCGCACCTGTTGGCCGTACTCCGCTCGACCTGCCCACGCGTCTTTGATCGTCAGGATCGCCGCGCGGCTCGCGGCGGTCAGTCGTTGCGGCAGCGTCCGCAGGTGCTCCAGGTCGGGCTGGCGGTCTGGCTCGTCGACGAACCAGATGTCGACCGACCACATCTCGCCGAGTTGGCTGGCGCACTGCACTTTCAGGTACAGGCCGTCGGGATAGGTAGGGTCGATGTTCCAGCGACCGGTGTCGTTGCGGAAGGTCACCTCACGTACGCGCTGATGTGTTGCGATCCGCGCACCTGTCGTTGCCACAGCCTCGGCGTCGAGCCGGGTCGAGACCACGGTGAGGTCGAGGTCGCGCCACACCATCAGGCCGAGCGCGGCGCTGCCGACGCAGACAACCTCGCCGTGGGCGGAGAGGTGGGCGTCCAGACCGAGGTCTGCACGCACCTCCAACGCCTCACGCTGTAGCTCGTCCTGTCGGCGCAGCAGCTCGCTTGTTCGCATCCGGGCGATGATGCCAGCCATCGTCGAGCGAGATACCGGCTGAGTCCGCAGTTCCTTGATGTCGGGGCATCTTCGCGCCCGAGATAGCCCGACATCAAGGAAGCCGAGTGGATCAAGCGGAGTGGATCAAGCCGAGCGGGGCACGCCCGAGCCGAGGCAGGCACGAGAGCGTCAGACCGGGACGGGGGCTTCGGCGCGTACCGCTGTGGTTTCGGCGCGGGCGATGGGCCCGGTGGGCAGGGCCGCGACCCCGGCGCCGACGGCGACGGCCGCCCCGGCGAACAGGAACGCCCACCGGACACCGCCGGCGTGATCCACGATCAGGCCGGCCACCGAGCCGCCCGCGGCGCTCGCCGCTACCGCGACGGTGACCACCCAGGTGTACGCCTCGTTCAGCATGCCGGCCGGGGCGATGCGGCCGACCAGGGTGTTCTCCAGGGTCAGCGCGGGCGCGATGGTGGCTCCACCGACGACCAGGGCGACGCCCAGCGCCAGCGGGGTGGGCATCACCGCGAACACGGCGAAGGTGGCGGCCAACGCGGCGAGCAGCAGGGCGAACTGTCGGGTCATGTTGACCGCCGGCTTGCGGACGCCGAACCAGAACCCGCCGATGGCGCTGCCGATCCCCCAGACGGCCAGGAGGAGGCCGGCCAGGCTCTCCGGGTCGCCCGTGGTGTGGCCGCTGGCGAACGCGGGGACGATCACCCCGGCGGCGCCGAAGGCGATGCCCAGTCCGGCTACGCAGATCAGCAGGGCGGGAAAGCCGGCGACCCGCAGCGGGCCGAGCCCTCGGGCGTGGTGTTCGCGGGGGTGCGGCTGCCAACCGCGCATCACCCGGCCGAGGGCCACGGCGGTGGTGCCGACCAGGGTGACGACGGCGGCACCGATCAGCGCGGCCGCCGCGTCGGCGATGAGCACGAAGGCGGCGACGAGCAGTGGGCCGAGCACGAAGACCATTTCGAACAGCGAGGTCTCGGCGGCGAGCGCCGTGTTGCGCAGGGGGTACCGGCCGGATCCGGGGTTGG
The DNA here is from genome assembly GCF_049841595.1 of Micromonospora sp. DT228. Classification (NCBI taxonomy): domain Bacteria; kingdom Bacillati; phylum Actinomycetota; class Actinomycetes; order Micromonosporales; family Micromonosporaceae; genus Micromonospora; species Micromonospora sp. DT228. Next base: position 497,740 of record NZ_JBNCKO010000005.1, on the reverse strand, counting down.
TCAGGTCGTTCCAGGCGCCACGGATGGCGGCGGTGAGCGGCGGGTAGGTGGCGCCGGCCACGGCGCTGGCGAGGTAGATGGTGAGGAGGGCGTCGTCGCCCGAGCGGCTGGCCAGCAGCAACCCGATGAGCGCCAACGGGTGGGTCACGGCGGTGATCAACAGGACGGGGCTGGGGCCGACCCGGTCGGCGATCCGCCCGGCCACCGGGCTGAGGGCGGCACCGGCGACGGCGTAGATCCCGCCCGCGATGGCGGCCAGCGCGTACCGCCCGGTCACCTGCTCGACCACCAGCAGCAGCGCCAGCGGGGTCATGCCGATGCCGAGCCGCCCGACGATGCCGAGGACCAGCAGCATCGGGGCGCCGGGAATCCGCCAGACACCCAGATACTGACGCAGCGCGGCCACCGTGAACCTCCCGGGGATGTAATGAGCGTGAGCCGTTACGACCCTAACGCCACCGAAGTCCCGGCCGACAACCGAAATACGGCGCTCCGCCCGTACCCGGGGTGCGCGGGTACGGGCGGAGGCGGTGAATCAGCGGGTCAGCGTTGGAACTGCACCGGCCCCGCGTTGGCGGCCATCTGCTCCAGCCGGGCGACGCGGTCCTCCATCTTCGGGTGGGTGGAGAAGAGCGCGGCCATGCCGCCACCCCGGAACGGGTTGGCGATCATGAGGTGGGCGGTGCTGGTGAGCTGGCCCTGAGCCGGCAACGGCCGACGGCGGGCCACCGCGTCGATCTTGCGCAGCGCGCTCGCCAGGGCCAGCGGGTCACGGCTCAACTCCGCGCCCGAGGCGTCCGCCTGGAACTCGCGGCTCCGGCTGATCGCCAACTGGATCACGGTCGCCGCGATCGGGCCGAGGATCAGGGTGAGCAACAGCACGGCCGGGTTCGGTCGGTCCTCGTCGTCCCCACCACCGAGCGGGATGAAGAAGGCGAGGTTGGCGAGCAGGGTGATGATGCTGGCCAGACCTGCCGCCACGCTGGAGATCAGGATGTCCCGGTTGTAGACGTGCGACAGCTCGTGCCCGATCACACCGCGCAGCTCGCGGTAGTCGAGGATCTCGGTGATGCCCTGGGTCACGCAGACCGCCGCGTGCTGCGGGTTACGACCCGTGGCGAACGCGTTGGGCTGCGCGGTCGGGCTGACGTACAGGCGCGGCATCGGCTGCCGGGCGTCGGTCGCCAACTCCCGCACCATCCGGTACAGCTCGGGGAACTGTGCCTCGGTGACCGGTTGCGCGCCCATCGAGCGCAGTGCGAGCTTGTCGGAGTAGAAGTAGGTGACGCCGTTCATGACAAGTGAGATGAGGACGGCGATGACCAGGCCGCCACTGCCACCGAACCCGTAGCCCACCGCGAGGATCAGCGCGGAGAGCAGGCCGAGGAGTGCGGCGGTCTTCAGACGGTTGTGGTGCACGATCTCTCCTTCGGTGCACGGATCGCCGGGATCCGCTGACCGGTGCAACAACCCGGTACCCGCCAACCATCCGTCTCAACGCTGAGAGTTCACTGAGACTGGAATCCGCAGGTCAGCGGCCCGCGAGGTCGAGCACCAACTGCGGGGCGACACCCAGCACCACGGCGGCCACCGTCGTCACCGCCAGCACCACGGCCACCACACCCACCAGGGGTACGGCGACCGCACCGCCCCCGGCTGGCGCCGCGACCGGGCCGGGCTCCGTCGAGGTCAGTGCCGCGGCCGGGCCGGGCTCCGTCGTCACCGGCGCCCAGAGCGCGGCGGTCACCCGCAGGTAGTACGCCAGCCCGATCACCGCGTTCAGCGCCACCACGAGCGCCAGCCAGGCCGCCCCACCGTCCACCAGCGCCCGCACCACTGTCACCTTCGCGAACAGGCCGGCCAGACCGGGCGGCAGGCCGGCCAGGCCCACGAGCGCGAGACCGAGCGCCGCGCCCCGCCACGGGTGCCGGCGGGCCGCCCCGCGCAGGTCGTCGAGCGTGCCGCCGTCCGCACCGGCCGGGCGCAACGCGGTCACCCCGGCGAACGCGGCCAGCTCCAACACCACGAAGAAGACGGCGTACGCCACCGCGGCGGCGTACGAGGCGGAGCGTGCCTCGTCCGTGCGGCCGGCGGCCAGCGCCAGCGCCCCCAGCGGGGCGAGGATGTAGCCGGCCTGCGCGACGGACGACCAGGCGAGCAACCGGACGGTACGCCGCTGGCGCAGCGCGACCAGGTTGCCGACGGTCATGGTGAGCACCGCGAGCACGGCGAGCACCGGGCCGGTCTGCTCCGCCGGCAGCGCCCGCTGCACCACGACGAGCAGCGCGACGAGGCCACCCAGCTTCGACGCTGTCGACAGGTACGCGGCCACCGGCAGCGGCGCCCCGTCGTAGGTGGCCGGCGCCCAGGCGTGGAACGGCACCGCCGCCACCTTGAACGCCAACCCGACAAGCAGCAACGCCACCGCTGCGCTGGTCAGCGGCAGGTCCCGCACCTCCGGCCGCTCGGCGAGCAGCGCGCCGAGCCGGTCCAGGTGCAGCCCGCCGGTCACCGCGTACAGCAGCGCCGCGCCGAGCAGCGTGACGGTGGTCGCGACCACGCTGACCACGAAGAAGGTAAGTGCCGCCTCGGCGCTGGCGAGGCTGCCCCGACGCAGACCGACAAGCACGTACAGCGGCAGGGTCAACGTCTCCAGGGCGACGATCAGCGTGATCAGGTCGCCGGCCGCGCCGAGCACCACACCACCGGTCATCGAGCAGGCCAGCAGGAAGCAGTACTCCCCCACCGGCGACCGTCCGCCCCGCAGCGCCGGCACGGACAGCCCGAGCACGCCCAGGGTCAGCAACGCCACCACCGCGCCGACCAGAGCGGCCCGGCCGCCGAAGATCCAGGAGCAGTCGGCGCCGACACAGAACGTCCGTCGCTCTCCGGCCGCCCCGACCACTGCGGCGCCGACCGCGGTGCCGAGCGCGCCGAGCGCCGCCACCACGATCGTGGCCCGCGGTCGCGCCAGGAGCAGGTCGGTGAGGAGCACGAGTACGGCGGTGCCGGCGGCCAGGTAGGCAGGTAGCAGCGCGACGTTGTCCACGCCCTGCACGCCGCTCATGGGAAGACCACCCCGATCAGGTCGTTCACGGGAGCCTCGGCCACGCCGAGCACCAGCGTCGGCACCAACCCGATGGCCAACGCGAGCAGCACCAGCGGCACCCACGCGGTCAATTCCGCACCGGCCAGGCCGGGGCCGACCCGACCGACGGCGGCACTCGGCCGATTGTGGGTGACCTGGCGCAACAGGCGCAGGAAGTACGCGGCGGTGAGCGCCGCACCGACCGCCGCCAGCACCCCGAGGGTGGTCCAGAGTGGGCCGCCCACCTGCACGGCGGCGATCACCGCGAACGCCTCACCCCAGAAGCCGGCCAACCCGGGCAGGCCGAGCGAGCCGATCGCCGCGAACGCGAGCAGGCCGGCCAACCGGGGCGCGGTCTCCCGCAGCCCGGACAACTCGGCCAGGGTGCCCGTGCCGGTACGGTCCTTCACCGCACCGGCCAGGAAGAACAGCAGCGCGGTGAGCACCCCGTGCGCGATGTTGCCGATCAACGCCGCCTGGATGCCCACAGTGGTCAGCGTGGCGACGCCGAGCAGCACGAAACCCATGTGCCCCACGCTGGAGTACGCGATCAGCCGCTTCAGTTCGGTCTGGGCCAGACAGACGAGCGAACCGACAAGGATCGCGGCGACGGCCAGCACCCCGAGCACCGGCGCCGCCCAGCGGGCACCCTCCGGTGCCACCCCCACCGCCACCCGGATCAGCCCGTAGGTGCCCATCTTCAGCAGCACCCCGGCCAACACGACACTGCCCACGGTGGGGGCCTGGGTGTGCGCGTCGGGTAGCCAGGAGTGCAGCGGCCACAGCGGGCTCTTCACCGCGAACGCCACCGCGAACAGGCTGAACGCGGCCAACTGGGTGCCCCGGGACATCCCCGCGCCGCCGGTCAACGCCATCAAGTCCGCGGTGCCGGTGGCCGTGACCACCACGTACACGCCGACCAGCAGGAACACCGAACCGAACAGGGTGTAGAGCGCGAACTTGCGGGCCGCCCGACGCCGGTCCGCGCCGCCCCAGCCGGCGATGATCGCGTACATCGGCAGCAGGACGACCTCGAAGAAGAGGAAGAACAGCACCAGGTCCAGGGCGAGGAAGGTGCCCAGGATGCCCACCTCGACCACCAACAGCAACGCGACCAAGGCCCGGCCACTGCCGCCGTCCGGCACCCGCCACACCGTGTACGCGCAGCAGAGCAACGTGAGCAGCGCCGTCAACACCACAAGCGGCCAGGAGATCCCGTCGACGCCGAGGTGGAGACGCAACTCCAGGCCGGGCACCCAGGGCCGATACAGGTAGTGCCAGGGGTACAACCTCGGAAACTCGCCTGGCCAGCCCACCCACTCCAGGCGGCCGAACACCAGCGCCACCGCGGCCACCAGGGTCAGCGCCGCCGCGACCGTCCCGACCAGCCGGGCCGCCCGGTCCCGGGGTGTCGCCACCACCGCGACCGCACCCAGCGCCGGCACCGCCAGCACGGTAACCAGCAACACCTCCCCAACCCTCACCGGACCGCCTTCGTTCGCGACTGCGGGGCGCGCAACCCCGGCGCACTCCTCACGCTCACCGGACCACTCCGATCGCGGCGGCGGCGAGCCCGATCAGCAGCGCACCGGCCAGCACGGCGGCGGCGGCCCGGGGCAGCGCCGCCCGGTGCAGCGCGGCCAGCCCCGCACCCAGACCGGTCGCGGCCCGCCCGCTGCCTTCGACGGCGCCGTCCACCACCACCTCGTCACCGAGGCGAGTGACGCGGGCCAGCGCGCGGACGGGGCGTACGACGAGAGTGTGCTGGACGTCGTCGAGCCGGAACGCGCGGGCGAAGACCGGCCGCAGCGGACCCAGCGCGGCCGCCGGGTCGGCGGCCGGGTTCCGACGCCAGCCCAGCGTGACGAGCCCCCCGCCGACCAGCAGCAACGCGAGCGGCAGCAGCACTCCCGACCCGACATGGACCAGGCCGTCCTCGGAGCCCGCCACCGGCACCGTCGGAAACCGCAGGCGGTCGGCGAACGCGCCAACGAAGCCGACCAGGCCGAGCAGCGCGGCCGGCACGGTCAGCAGCAGCACCGGCCAACGCAGCACCGCGGGCGGGTCGTGCGGCCGGACCAGCGGCAGTCGTGGGGCGCCGAAGAAGGCGCGGAGCAACAGCCGGCCCGCGTACCAGGCGGTGATCGCCACGCCGAGCAGACCGGCGATCCAGACGATCCAGCCCACCCAGGACGGTGCCGGGCCGGTGCCCTCCAGCGCGGCGGCCTCGGCCACCGTGAGGACGCCGTCCTTGCTCCAGAACCCGGCCAACGGCGGCACCCCGGCCAGCGCGCCCAGGCCCACCACCGTGCACCAAAACGTCACGGGCATACCACGCCGCAGCCCGCCCATCTCCGACATCAGGGTGGTGCCCACGGTGTGGATCACCGCGCCGGCGGCGAGGAACAGCAACGCCTTGAACGCGGCGTGGGTGAGCAGGTGGAAAAGCGCCGCCGCCGGTGAGCCGACCGCCAGTGCGCCGGTCATGTAGCCCAACTGGGACACCGTCGACCAGGCCAGCACCCGCTTGATGTCGTCCTGCGCGGTGGCGGCGAGCGCGCCCAGCAGCAGGGTGATCGCGCCGAGCACCCCCAGCACCGTCAGCGTCACCGGCGCGGCCGTGAAGATCGGATAGAGGCGGGTAACGGCGTACACCCCGGCGGCGACCATCGTCGCCGCGTGGATCAGCGCGGAGATCGGCGTCGGGCCGGCCATCGCGTCCGGCAGCCAGGTGTGCAGCGGGAACTGCGCGCTCTTGCCGGCCACCCCGGCGAGCAGCAGCAGGCCGGCGGCGGTCAACGTCGCCGTGGAGTGGTCGTGGGCGAGCACATCGGCGATCCGGAAACTGCCCGTCGACACGCCCAGCAACGCGATGCCGAGCAGGAACCCGACGTCACCGACCCGGGTCACCAGGAATGCCTTCATGGCGGCGGCGGGGGCGCCGGGCAGTCGGCGGTCGTGGGCGATGAGGAGGTACGAGCAGAGGCCCATCACCTCCCAGCCGACCAACAGCATGATCAGGTCACCGGCGACCACCACCAGCAGCATGGCGCCGGTGAAGAGGCTGATCTGCGCGGCGTACGGCGGGTAGCGGTGGTCGACGTCGACGTCGTCGTACGGACCGCGCCGCAGGTAACCGATCGAGTAGACCTGCACGGCCAGCGCGACCGCGGTGACCGCCACCGCGACAAGCGCGGCGGCCCCATCCAGTCGTACGCCGAGCGTCACCGCCAGCCCGCCGACGTCGATCCAGGTGGTCGACGTCTCCGTCGGCCTGTCGACGGTGAGCAGCAGCGCGACGGCCAGAGCCAACGCGCCGGCCGCGCCGGTGACGCCGAACGCCACGGCCACCCGTCGCGCCCGGCCACCCGTCGTGTCGGCGTGGCGTGGAGCCGGCGGCAACAGCAGGCCGGCCAGGCCGGCGACAAGCGGTACGGCGGGCAGCAGCGCCCCGAGCAGCCCGGTCACCGGCGAGCCTCCGTGTCCAGGGCGGCCGGCTCTCGCCCGCCGACGGTCTGCGCCGGCTCGGACAACGGCACGTCATCCACCGCGACGGTGGCCCGCAGCCGGTAGAGCTGCAGGACGATGGCCAGCCCCACCCCGATTTCGGCGGCGGCGAGGACGATCACGAACAGCGCGAAGACCTGCCCGGAGTGCGGCAGCACGGCGCGGGCGGTGGTGTCGGCGGTGACCAGGATCAGGTTCACCGCGTTGAGCATCAACTCGACAGACATCAGCACCAGCACCGCGTTGCGCCGGCGCAACACGCCGTAGACGCCGAGGCCGAACAGCAGCGCGGCGGTGACGTACGGGATGACCGGCCTCACCGGCGCCCCCCGGTCCGGACGTCGACCCCGGGCCGATCGGCGGTGGGAGCCGCGTCGGGGCCAGCTCGGCCGATGTCCGGTCGGGACAGCACGATCGCACCCACCAGGGCGGACAGCAGCAGCACCGAGAGCACCTCGAACGGCAGCACCCAGGACTGGAAGATCTGCTCACCCAGCCGCTCGGCGGTGCCCGCGGCGGGCAGCGCGACGGTGCTCCAGCGGTACGCGTCGACGAGCAGGACGGTCAGCCCCAGCCCGGTGCCGCCACCGATCAGGGCGGCCGGCCAGCCGGGCCGGTCCAGGTCGTCGGAAGCGCCGATCGGCGCCCGGGTCAGCATCACCGCGAACAGCAGCAGGACCACCACCGCGCCCACGTAGATCAGCACCTGCACCCAGGCCACCAGCTCGGCGCTGAGCACCAGGAAGTCACCGGCCAGCGCGCCCAGGCACACCACCAGGTAGAGCCCCGCCCGGACCAGGTGCTTCGTGGTCACCACAAGCACGCCGGCACCAACCGCCACCGCGCCGAGAGCGAGCAGCAGCACGTCCGCGCCGGTCACCGGGCCGCCTCTCCGGCTCGGGCGGTCACGTCGCGGGGTCCTGGTCGGCGTCGGGGCGTACCGATGGGGCCGGACGCGCGGCGGCTGCCTTGCGGGCCGCGGCGGTCTCCTCCTTGGCCGGCTCCCCGTTCGGGTCGTGCGCGGGCGGCGCGGGAACGGTGGCCATCCACTGACCGAGGTGGTCCTTGTCGTGCAGCAGGTCCTTGATGTCGTACTCGGCGTACTCGAATTCGGGTGACCAGTAGAGCGCGTCGAACGGGCAGACCTCGATGCAGATGCCGCAGTACATGCAGAGCGAGAAGTCGATGTCGAACTTGTCGAGCACGTTGCGCTGGCGGGGACGGGCGGCGCCGGGCACCACCACTTCCTCCTTGTGCGAGTCGATGTAGATGCACCAGTCCGGACACTCCCGGGCACAGAGCATGCAGACCGTGCAGTTCTCCTCCGACAGCGCGATCACGCCGCGCGAGCGCGGCGGCAGGTCGGGGGCCACGTCCGGGTACTGCTGGGTGGTCGAGCGGCTGGTCATCGTCTTGAGGGTGACCGCCAGCCCCTTTACCAGGCCCGCGCCGGGCAGGCCGCGCGCGCCGGTGGCGCCGGAAGGGTCGCCGTGCTCGCTGGGGTGGGTCATGCCGACCATCCTGCCCTGTGGCCCCGGCGCGCGCGACCACCACCCACAGGTCTAAGGCGGTACCGTGGTCGCGGGGAGAACGAACGCACCTGGAAGGACCTGCCATGACCGCCGCGCTGCAGAGCGACTACCCGCCCGAGAGCGAGTGGACGACTGATGACCTGGACGCGCTGCCCGAGGATGGTCGCCGCCGGGAACTGCTCGATGGAGTGCTGCTGATGTCCCCCTCCCCCACCCGTACCCACCAGACCATCGCCGGCCGGCTGATGGCCGCGCTCGACGAAGACTGCCCCGACGGCTACGACGTGACCCAGGGGGTCGAGGTGCGGATCAACCGCACCCGGTCCTTCACCCCCGACGTGCTGATCACCACGGCTGCCGCGGCGGCTCGCGAGCCGTCGAAGTACGAGCCGCACGAGGTGGTCGTCGCCATCGAGATCGTCTCGCCGAGCACCCGCTCGATCGACCGGGTGTTGAAGCCGGCGCTGTACGCCCAGGCCGGCATCCCGTACTACTGGCGAATCGAGACCGAAGGCGAGTTGGAGGTCGTGACCTACCGGATCGACGCGGTGAACGAGGTCTACACGGAGACCGGGCGGTGGACGAAGTTCGTCGACACCGGCGAGCCCTTTCCGATCAATCTGCCGATCAGCCGGATTACGCCCCGCGCCCGCTGACGGCCGGCGGGAGCATCTCGACGCCGAGCTGTTGCAGCAACTGGAACAACTCGGTGCAGCCCCACACCTCGACGATCCGGCCCGTCGGGTCGAAGCGCAGGAACGTCGCCCCGGAGTAGCTGACCACCTGCCCGGTCGCCGGTACCGGCCCGAACTGCCCGGCGTGCGTGCCGGCGGCCCGCCAGTGCACGGCCACCCGCTCGCCGGCCGCCACCACGTCCACGATCTTGTAGCGCAGGTCCGGGAACGCCGCCCGCCGCTCCCGGTGCCAGGCCAGTGTCGCCTCCGGCCCGGTGCCGCCCAGCCCCGGGCACTCCTCGGCGACCAACTCGTACGCGGACTCCTCCCGGCGCGCGTTCCACACGTCGGTGATGAACCGCCGGGCCGCCGCCTGCACATCCGTCATGCCGGCAGGGTAACCGGGCCGTCCGGCCCCGAGACGGGCCAGGTTGCGCCGCACCCCACGGCCGGGCCGAAGATCCGCGAGGATGGGACGGAGGGCAACGGACCGGAGGATGACGTGGGCGAGGAAACAGGCGGAAAGTACGTCGAGCCGGGTGGCGAGTTCACCCGCGACCAGCGGTACATCGCCACCCGGATCACCGAGGACGGGCGCGACGGATACCCGGTGGAGCCGGGCCGGTACCGACTGGCGGTCAGCCGGGCCTGCCCGTGGGCCAACCGTCTGATCATCGTGCGTCGGCTGCTCGGCCTCGAGGACTCCATCTCGATGGCGGTGGCCGGCCCGACCCACGACGCCCGGAGCTGGACCTTCGACCTCGATCCGGGTGGCCGGGACCCGGTGCTCGGCATCGAGCGCATCCAGGAGGCGTACTTCAAGCGCTTTCCCGGCTACGAGCGCGGCATCACCGTCCCGGCGATCGTCGACGTGCCGACCGGGCAGGTGGTGACGAACGACTACGCGCAGATGAGCCTCGACCTCTCCACCCAGTGGCGGGCGTACCACCGCTCGGGCGCCCCGCAGCTCTATCCCGAGCACCTGCGGGCGCAGATCGACGAGGTCAACGACGTGGTCTTCCGGGACGTCAACAACGGCGTCTACCGGTGCGGGTTCGCCGGCAACCAGGAGGCGTACGACAAGGCGTACCACCGGCTCTTCGACCGGCTGGACTGGCTGACCGAGCGGCTGACCGACCAGCGCTTCCTGGTCGGCGACACCATCACCGAGGCCGACGTGCGGCTGTTCACCACGCTGGTCCGCTTCGACCCGGTCTATCACGGCCACTTCAAGTGCAACCGGCAGAAGCTCAGCGAGCTGCCGGTGCTGTGGGCGTACGCCCGGGACCTGTTCCAGACCCCCGGCTTCGGCGACACCATCGACTTCGATCACATCAAGCGGCACTACTACGAGGTGCACCGCGACATCAACCCGACGGGGATCGTGCCGCTCGGCCCCGACCTGTCCAACTGGGTCACCCCGCACGGTCGGGAGGCCCTGGGTGGTCGCCCCTTCGGCGACGGCACCCCGCCCCCACCCCCGACCGAGCCGGTAGACCCGGCCCACACCCCGCTGCGCTGACCGGAACCTCCCGGCCCCCTCATTCGCGTCGATCTTGCACTTTCTGTCGTCGAGATGCCCCATTTAGCAACTTTCGTCGGAGCAGAAAGTGCAAGATCGACGCGGCAGTGAGGTTGCGGTGAGGGCGGGGGTGGGGTGGGGTGGGGTGGGTTACAGGGCTACGCGGACTGCTGCCGTTAGGACCAGTTGGGCTAGGGAGGCCGGCACCAGCACCAGCCAGCACAGGCGTTGAAGCTGGTCCTCACGGAGCCGGGGGTACGACACCCGCAGCCAGATGATCACGAAGGACACCGCGAAGATCTTGAGTAGCGTCCAGAGCCAACCCAGCTGATCGTCGGCGAACGGGCCCTGCCAGCCACCGAGAAACAGCACGGTGGTCAGCGCGGCGATGACCACGATGCCGACGTACTCGGCGAGCAGGAAGAACGCGAAGCGCAGACCCGTGTATTCGGTCATGTAGCCGAAAACCAGCTCCGAGTCCGCCACCGGCATGTCGAACGGCGGCCGGCGGATCTCGGCCAGCCCGGCGACGAAGAAGACGATCATCGCGGGCGCCTGCCAGAGCAACCACCACGGCTGCCACGCCTCGACGATGCCGGAGAGGCTGAGCGTGCCGGCCGCCATCGCCACCGAGGCGGCGGCCAGCACCAGCGGCAGCTCGTAACCGAGCAACTGGGCGGCCCCGCGCAGCCCACCGAGCAGGCTGTACTTGTTTGCCGACGCCCACGCCGACATGAGCACCGCCACCACACCGACACCGACCACGGCCAGCACGAAGAACAGGCCGATGTCCAACGGTTGCCCGACCAGGTCGTTCGGGCCGAGCGGGATGACCAGCAGCACCAGCAGGTAGGGCACCAGCGCCACCGCCGGGGCCAGCCGGAACACCGCCCGATCGGCCTCGCGCGGGGTCACGTCCTCCTTCTGCACGAACTTGACCCCGTCCGCGACCAACTGGGCCCAGCCGTGGAAGCCACCCGCGTACATCGGGCCGAGCCGGCCCTGCATGTGCGCCATCACCTTGTGCTCGGCCTGGCCGACGAGCAACGGCAGGGTGAGGAACGCGACGAGCACGCCACCCACCCGCAGCACCAGCTCCACCCAGAGCGGCATCAGGTCGTACCCCCGTCGTCGTCGGTGCGGCCGTCGCGGGCCGCCGGGTCGGTGTCACCCGCGGCGGACCTGGGGGTACGCGTCGGACGGGTCCCCGGAGCGGGCCGCGCCGGACGCTCACCGGCCGGGCGGGCCGGGGTGCCGCCACGCGGGCCCTCCCCCACCCCACCGGCGCCGGCCGGGGTCGGTGTGGTCCCCCACTCGCCCGGAGCGGGTACGCCCGGCGGGCGGATCGGCCGGCGTCCACCGCCGGCCTCGGACTCGCCCGGTTCCTTCGCGCCCGGCCAGGGCTTCGCGACCCGGGAGGCGAGCACGAACTCCTTCCGGAGCGGGTGCCCCTCGAACTCCGGCGGCAGCAGCAGCGGCAGCAGGTCGCCGTGGCCGGCGAAGCCGATGCCGAACATCTCGTGCGTCTCCCGCTCGTGCCAGGCGGCACCCGGGTAGACGTCGACCACCGAGGCGACCGTGGCCGCGTCGCGCGGCAGCCGGGTACGCAGCAGCACACCGTGCCGCAGCCGCGTCGACCAGAGGTGCGCCACCACGTCGAAGCCGTCGGTCAACTCGTCGACGGCGGAGAGCCAGTCGAAGAAGTCGCAGGCCAACGCCTCGTCGTCGCGGGCGGCCCGCACAGCGGTCAGCCAGCTGTCCGGCGGGACGTCCACGGTGGCGCGGGCGAACCGTTGCCCGCCGGAGACCGACGGGGTCGCCGCAGCCGGCGCGAGCAGCGCGACCAGCCGAGCGCCGAGGTCTTCGGGAGTCATGTGGCTGATCCTAGTGCCGGTCGGGTGCGCGCCTGGCCGCCGCCGAGGCTCGGTGATCTGCCGGCTTCGGGAGCGGCGCGGCCCTCGGCGGGGAAAGATGAGGACGTGCGCGCTGTGACTGTGAAACCCGGGGTCCCCAACTCGCTGAGCCTCGTCGAGGATCAGCCGGAGCCGGCTGCCGAGGAGGGCTCTGTCCTGGTCGAGGCGCTGGCGGTGGGGATCTGCGGCACCGACCACGAGATCATCGCCGGGGAGTACGGCGAGGCGCCGCCGGGCGCCGACCGCCTGGTCATCGGGCACGAGTCACTGGGCCGGGTGATCGAGGACTCCAGCGGCACCCTGCAACCCGGTGATCTGGTGGCCGGGATCGTCCGGTATCCCGACCCGGTGCCCTGCTCGAACTGCGCGGTCGGCGAGTGGGACATGTGCCGGAACGGTCAGTACACCGAGCACGGCATCAAGGCGCTGGCCGGGTTCGCCCGGGACCGCTGGCGGGTCGAACCGCGGTTCGCGGTCGCGCTCGACCCGGCGCTGGCCCAGGTGGGCGTGCTGCTGGAGCCGACGAGTGTGGTGGCGAAGGCCTGGGACCACATCGAGCGGATCGGACACCGGGCCGAGTGGCAGCCGCAGACGGTCCTGGTGACCGGTGCCGGGCCGATCGGGCTGCTGGCCGCCCTGCTCGGCACCCAGCGTGGGCTCACCGTCCACGTGCTGGACCGGAGCACCGACGGGCCGAAGCCGGAGCTGGTCGCCGGGCTCGGCGCCACCTACCACACGGTGCCGGTCAACGACCTGCCCTTCGAGCCGGACGTGGTGATCGAGTGCACCGGCGCTCCCACCGTGGTCCTCGACGTCATGTGCAAGGCGGCCCCCACCGGGATCGTCTGCCTGGCCGGGGTGTCCAGCGGTGGTCGGAGCATCGACTTCGACGCCGGTGCGCTCAACCGGGCGTTGGTGCTGGAGAACAACGTGGTCTTCGGCTCGGTGAACGCCAACCGGAGGCACTGGAACATGGCCGCGCAGGCGTTGGCCCGCGCCGACCAGGTCTGGTTGGAGTCGCTGATCACCCGTCGGGTGCCGGTGAACAGGTACGCCGACGCGTACACCCCCGGGCCGGACGACATCAAGGTGGTGTTGGAGTTCGCCTCCTGAGCGCCGTCCCTCCCACTCAGATGCCCGGTAGCCGGCCGTTGCGGAACAGGTCGACGAAGAGCTGGTGGTCCTGCCGGGCGCGCACCCCGTACGCGTGCGCGAAATCGACCAGGTGGGCGACGAAGCCCTGTTCGTCGGTGTCCACCGCGGCCACGATCGCCTCCTCTGTGGAGTAGTCCACCAGGTCGTGACTGGACTCGTCGTCGGCGACCGAGTGCATCCGGGCCACCGCCCGGCCCAGGTCGACGAGCACCCCGGTCAACTCCTCCGGCTCGTTCACGTCCGACCAGTCCAGGTCGGCTGCGTACGGGGAGACCTCGGCGACGAGCTGACCGGCCCCGTCCAGCTCGGTGAAGCCCAGCCACGGGTCGGCGTGCGCCTGCAACGCCCGCTGCGACTCGGCGGTCCGGTGGCCCTGGTGCTGGAAGTAGTCGCGGACCGACTCGTCGGTGACGTACCTCGCCACGGCCGGCACCTGTGCCTGCTTCATGTAGATGACGACGTCGTTCTCCAGGGCCTGGGTGTGCCCCTCCAGCAGCAGGTTGTACGACGGCAGCCCGGCCGAACCGATGCCCACCCCCTTGCGCAGCACCACGTCCTTGATCCGTGCCGCGACCGGCCGGAGCTGCGTCGAGGCGGTCGGCAGGGTGCCCAGGTAGTCCTGGAAGGCGGCGCGCACCCGGTCCCGGGTGGCGTCGTCGACCTCGAAGACCCCGTCCCCGATGGAGAACCGCCGCTCGTAGTTGTCGATGGTGGTCTGCGTGGCGAGCAGGTCCACGCGGGTGTTGAGCCGGGCCTGCTGGAGCACCCGGCGCAGCACCCCGTCGGCGTTCTCCAGGGTGATCGAGCCGATCGCGTCGTCGCCGCCGGCGGCGATCGCCCGCAGCTCGGCCAGGTACGACCGGGCGAAGCCGGCCACCAGGTCGCCGATCGCCGCGTCGGAGAGCGCCTTGCCGTAGCCGAGCAGCGCCACGCTGGCCGCGAGCCGACGCAGGTCCCAGGTGAACGGCCCGACGTACGCCTCGTCGAAGTCGTTGACGTTGAACACGAGTTGCCCGGAGGCGTTCATGTAGGTGCCGAAGTTCTCCGCGTGCAGGTCGCCGTGGATCCACACCCGGCTGGTCCGCTCGTCGAGGAACCGGTCGTCGGCGAAGTCACCGCGCTGGTCGGCGTAGAACAGCGCGGCGCTGCCCCGGTAGAAGGCGAACGGAGAGGCGGCCATCTTCCGGAACTTGCGGCGGAAGGCGGCCGGGTCGATCGCCATGGACTCGCCGAACTCGTCGGTGAGCACGTCGACGATGTGGGCGGACCGCTGGTCCACTGAGCTGCTCATGATGCGCAGGCTAGTCCGGCCCGGCCACCCGCACGTCGGACAACCGCCCTGTTTCCCACGGCCGACGCGTCGGCTCGAGTGGCGACGGGGAAGCCCATCGCCGATGCTTGACGACACGAATTGATTGTTGTGCGACGGCAACCATTCCATGGCTTGGCTGACGTCTAGCAAGGCAGTCGATGCGATCCGCACCAGCCACCATCACGGGAGGACCAGACATCCATGTTCAGAAAAACGGGGACCCTGCTCACCGCCGTACTGCTCGGCCTGACCGCGACTGTCGCCACCGCCGGCCCGGCGGTGGCCGCACCGGCGGACCGCGACGGCCGCACGCTGTCGGTGGGCAAGCTGATCCTGAGCCCGACCGAGCGGGGCTACCGGGGCAGCGTCCCGCTGACCGTCACCAACACCGGCAGCGAGAGCGACTACTTCTACTACAAGCTGCGTGAGCCGGTGCCGGGCGCCTTCCAGTTCGACGGCACCGCGTGCGACATGTTCGACATGCGGGTGGAGGACAACCGCAGGGTGGCCAACTGCTCCCTGACGGACAACTGGGCCGACCTGGCTCCGGGCGAGAGCACCCGCAACGTGCTCGACTTCCACGTGCTGACAAACCCCCGGACCTACCCGATGATCATGAACGGGGGCTGGGTCGAGGTCTACTCCAGCATCGACGGTCTGGTGGCGCGCACCCCGCTCAGCGCGCTGTTCCGGTCCACGAACGGGTCGCTGACCCGTCCCCGGCCGTACGTCCAGGACGCGCGGCCGGACGCCTCGATCAGGTTGGACGGCCCGGTGACGGTGCTCCCGGACGGCGAGGGCAACCTGCGGGTGCCGGTGACTATCCGTTACGACGGCGACGCGCCGCACGACAGCTTCTCCGTGCGGGCCAGCTCCCTGCCCGCCGGCTCCGTGTTCTGGCACACCGACCCGACGAGCGGTCCGGTGAGCGGCGGCGGCGCGCTGGTGCCGGTGCCCGAGCTGCGGTTGATGCCCGGCGAGGAGTACAGCTTCGCGCTTGTCGTCAGCCCGCCCACCGACCCGGCCGACGCCAGCGAACTGATCGACATCGAGGTGGCGACCAACTGGTACCCGACCAGTCCCGACGCCGACCCGAGCGACAACGTCGTCCGGACCACCCTGGCGGTCGCGGCCAACGGCTGACCGGCCACTCGGGCCGCCGCTCGGAGAAGTCCGGGCGGCGGCTCGGCCGCCGTCAGTTCGTCGCGGGTGGGCGTACCGGCGCGGCGGTGAGCGAGTCGACGGAGCGCGGGGCGGCGGCTTCGCGGGGCGGGGCGTCCAGCGGGGCGGCCAGCAGATCCCGTTGCGGCACACCGCCGATGCCGGACTGCTCGGCGGCGATCTTCTCCTGGAGGCGCAGGATGCCGTGCAGCAGCGCCTCCGGCCGGGGTGGGCAGCCGGGCACGTAGACGTCGACCGGGATGAGCTGGTCGACACCCTTGGTCACCGAGTACGAGTCCCAGTAGGGACCGCCGCAGTTGGAGCAGGCGCCGAACGAGATGACGTACTTCGGTTCGGGCATCTGGTCGTAGAGCCGCTTGATCGCCGGAGCCATCTTGTCGGTCACCGTGCCGGACACCACCATCAGGTCGGCCTGGCGGGGACCGTGGGCGAACGGGATCACACCGAGCCGGATGAAGTCGTGCCGACCCATGCTGGTGGCGATGAACTCGATCGCGCAGCAGGCCAACCCGAAGTTGAACACCCAGAGCGAGTAGCGGCGGCCCCAGTTCAGCACGAACCGGATCGGCTCACCCACCACTGCCGGTAGCTGCACGACTGCCCCCTTCCGTCCCCCACCGGACAGTCAACCACAGCAGCTCCGAGCCTCGTCCGTGGCTTCTCCCGGGCCACGCGCGGCACCCGACGAAGAGGGTCGCGGAAGGATCATCGTGAAAGCTCACGTCAGACAAGGGTTGACGTGCCGGTCGGGCCCGGCCAGCAGTGCTGGCCGGGCCCGTTACGCAGTGCTCAGGCTGTCACCGTGGCGCCGGGCGCGGTCAACTCCGCGACGCCCGGACCGGGACCGATCTTCCCAGGCGCACCCGGGCCGGGACCGATGGCAAGGACCACGCCCGGACCAGGACCGATCTCACCGGGCGCACCCGGGCCGGGACCGATGGCAAGGATCACGCCCGGACCAGGACCGATCTCGCCGGGAGCACCCGGGCCGGGACCGATGGCGAGGGACACGCCCGGGCCGGGACCGATCTCGCCCGGCGCACCGGGGCCGGGGCCAATCGCCGTGACGGCCGCCGCCGTGCCACCCAGGCCGAGGGCCAGCCCGGCCACCGCTGTCACTCCGCTGATCAGGATCTGCCGCATCGTCATTTTCTCTCCCCGTCTCGTTCGTGCTTGATGACTTGACCGTACGGAACCGGCGAATGCTATGAAACCTACATATAGTTATACATATTAATATTGATGACCGATGTTTGGTTGACCGATCTGTGCCATACGGCGCGCTGTCCCGGACCTGACAGGAACGTCGAACGGCTCACCCGCAACCTGCCGACGCGCCCGGGTGTGTGACGGGTGCTGGCGACCACGCCGCCTGCGGCCACCACGGGGAGGACGAGTGCTTGTGACAAGAGGAGTACGGGTGGGCGGACGTCCACCCGACCCGCCGGGCAACTCCGCGCCGGAGGCCGCCGAACTGGTCTTCGACGACTTCTACCACGCCCATTTCCGGGGACTCGTGGTGCAGTTGACCGCGTACACCGGTGACCGCGGGCAGGCGCAGGACCTGGTCCAGGAGGCGTTCTGCCGGGCGTACGCCCGGTGGGACCGGATCGCCGGATACGAGGACCCCGTGGCCTGGGTCCGCAGGGTCGCCTGGAACCTCGGCCACAACCGCTGGCGGCGGCTGCGGACCGCCCAGACGTGGCTGCTGCGGCAGCGGGAGACGCACGTCCCGGAGCCCAGCCCCGACCGGGTGGCGCTGCACGTCGCGTTGGCGACGTTGCCGCCGAACCAGCGGCGGGCGGTCGTGCTGCACTACCTCGCCGACCTGACGGTCGCGGAGATCGCCGCCCAGGAACGGGTCGCCGAGGGGACTGTCAAGTCCTGGCTGCACCGGGGCCGGGCCGCGCTCGCCACCCAGCTACGCGACACGAACGAGGAGGTGCGGGATGTCTGAGCAGGAGGCCGTCGGCCTGGCCGAAGAATTCACCCGCTACCGCCGTACCCTCCTGGAAGAGGTCGAGGTGCCCGGCCCGGCCGCCGTCCGGCGGACGGTGCGAGGGCGCGGCCGGCGACGGCTGGCGACCACCGCCACCACTGCGCTCGCGCTGGTCGGCGGGTCGGCCCTCGGGTACGCGGCGATGAACGGGCCGGACCACCGGCCGGATCCGGTCGAGCCGACGCCCAGCATCTCGGTGTCGCCCACGCCGAGCGGCTCGGCCACCCCGACTGCCAGCCCGTCCGCGACACCTGGCGGTCCCGCCTCCGCCGTACCCGACGGCAGGATCAGCCGGGCACAGTTGCTCGGCGCATCGGTGACCCTGCCGGCGTGGCCGGCCGGATCGGACTGCCCGACGTCGCAGACGCGGCTCAGCGGCGACGACCGGGAGGGCGTCAACTGGCTCGCGGCGCTCGACCACGGCGACGTCGACGGGGACGGCGCGGTGGAGACCGTGGCGCTCGTGCAGTGCGTGTTCGGCACCGGGGGGCCGATGCAGGTGGTCGCCTTCGACCGGGACGAGGGTGGGAAGGTGGTCACGCTGGGCCGGGTGGTCGCGACCACCATCGACAAGCCGCAGTGGTTGATCGCGCTCGACGTGGTGGGTGACGGCACGGTCCGCGTACAGGTCGGTGACATCGCGCCCGGCGGCGGTTGGCCCGCCGAGTGGTCACAACGGCAGTGGCGGGGCTACCGCTGGAAGGGCGACGCCTTCGCCCAGGTCTCCGGGTCGACCAGCTTCGGCCCGAACCGGCACGACGTCAACCTTGTCGTCACCGCCACGAACCTGGTGCTGGCCGACGCGCCGGACGGCTCTCGGGTCGGCACGGTGACCGTGCGTGTCCGCAACAGGAACGGCCTGGCCGCCCACGTGGCCCTGCGGCTCGACCTGCCGGCGGCGCTACGCCCGGACGGCGCCGGCTGGGCGGCCTGCCGCAACGACCCGGAGACGACCCGGGAGCCGGTGGCCTGCGACCTCGACGGGCTCGGCGCCGGCAAGGAGGTTCTGCTGACGCTGGGCTTCCGGGTCGCGGCGGGCACCACTGTCGGTACGGGCAAGGCCGACGTGGACGCGCGGCCGATGGACGCGGACTTCGACGTCGTGGAGGAGGTCTACGACCCGGACAACACAGTCGAGATCACCTACCGCTGAGCCGGTCGGTCCGGTCCGCCGTCGTCCGACGCGCGGACCGGACCGCGTGGTGTCACCAGGTGGGACGTTGCAGCAGCCCGACGAACTCGACGAGCAGCCGCTCCCGCAGCGCCGGCGGAGCGGCGTCCAGCAGCGTGTTCACCACCGCCATCCGCCCCGGCAGCGGGGAACTGTCCGGCTCACCGCCCAGGCCCAACCCGGCGGCCAGCCCCGCAACCAGCTCCGGGGTCAGCGCGTCCGGGGTGAGGGAACCGGCCAGCGCCGTCAACTCCGCGGGCAGGTGGACCGGGCCGGCCGCCCGAGCGGCGCTCACCGCGTCGACCAGGTCCGGGCCGAAGTCGCCGACCCGGGGCGCGACCGAGGCGGTCACCGTGAGGTGCACGCTCGCCGGCAGTCCCGCGTACGACAGTTGGGGTTGGGTGTGCCAGCCGCGCGCGGTCAGCTCGTCGACGAGCACGAACAGGTCGGGGCCGCCCTCGGCGGCGGTGAAACAGACAACGGTGGACTCGGGCTCGGCCAGCAACCGCAGCCCGTCGACGGCGCGGACCGCGTCGGCCAGGCCGGCGACCGCGTCCCGGGTGACCTCGGCCAGCCGCAGGTAGCCGTCGTCGCCGAGGTGCCGCAGAGTCGCGTACGCGGCGGCGATCGGCCCGCCCGAACGGGTGGACGCGATCACCGGGTTGATCATGGTGTAGCCGGGCCAGTCCGCGTACGCGAAGTACTGCGGGGCACGCAGCCGGGCCTCGCGGTGCAGCAGCACCGACACCCCCTTCGGCGCGTACGCGTACTTGTGCAGGTCCACCGAGATGGAGGTGACCCCTTCGACCGCGAAGTCGAACGCCGGCACCGGCTCGCCGAGACGGCGCAGGTAGGGCAGGGTCCAGCCACCGAAGCAGGCGTCCACGTGGCAGCGCACCCCGGCGGCGGCCGCCACGGCGGCGATCTCGGCGACCGGGTCCACCACACCGTGCGCGTACGACGGCGCGGAGCAGGCGACAAGCACCGTCTCCGGGCGGATCGCGGCGGCCATCGCGGTCGGGTCGGGGCGCAGCGTGTCCGGGGACACCGGCACGACGTCCAGCGCCACCCGCAGGTAGTGCGCCGCCTTGGCGAACGCGGCGTGCGCGGTCGACGGGACCACGATCCGGGGCGCGGTGATCTCCGGGTGCGCGTCCCGGGCCGTCTTGACGGCGAGGATCAGCGACTCGGTGCCGCCGCTGGTGACGCTGCCGACGACGTCCGGGGCGGTCGTGCCCGGGCCGGCGCCGAGCACGCGGCCGGCGGCGCCGACAAGCGCGTTCTCCATGGCCAGCAGCGAGGGGAAGGCGGTCGGGTCCAGCCCGTTGACGTGCGCGCTCTCCCGGTGCGCGGCGGCAGCCAGCTCGTCCAGGCCGGGCACCGCCGGGTCGTAGACGTACGCGAACAGCCGCCCCCCGTGGGTCGGCCGGTCCCCGGCGCGCAACTGGCGCACCTCGGAGAGCGCCACGTCCGCGGCAACCCCGGGAGGCAAGACCCTGCTCTCGTCGATCATGGAGTTATGGTGCCCTTCTCGTGACTGTCAACGGCTTTCGTCCCCCACCACAACTCCATGATCGACCCGTCCGGGGCGGGTGGCGGCGGCCAGGGCGGCGGGGGTCAGGGTGTAGCGGCTCAGGAGGAGGACTGGTGGGGCGATCAGCAGGGCCGGGATCAGGGTGAAGCCGAGGAGGACGCCGAGTCTCGCCGTGTCGGACTGGGCGGCTGCCGAGCCGGTGTCCGAGGACACGTAGCCGGCAAGCTGGAGCACCAGTCCGTAGATGCCCGGGCCGAGCGCCAGGCCGAGGGTCTCCCCGGCGGTCCACAGGCCGGTGAAGACACCCGCCTGCCGTCGAGAAGTGCGCGCCGTGTCGTACGCGATGCAGTCCGGCAGCATCGCCAACGCGAAGACCTGCTGCCCGGCGTACCCCACGCCGATGAGCGCGACCACCAGGTAGACCGCGACCGGCGGCAGCACCGGCGCGGCGACCAGGGCGAGTGCCCCGACGGCGAGGATCAGCGAGCCGACGACAAGCGCGGTCCGCTTGCCGAGCCGGGCACCGATCCGGGTCCAGAGTGGCATCACCAGCAGCGCCGGGCCGACGAAGCAGACGAACAGCAAGGTCGGCCCGCTCTGCTCGTCGCGCAGGATCTGCGCCGCGAAGTAGTTGACCCCGGCCAGGATCGTCGCCACCCCGGCGGACTGCACCACGAAGCAGATCAGCAGCGCCCGGAACGGGCGGTTGGCGCCGGCAACGGCGAGCTGGGCGCGCAGCGTGGGCTCGCTGCCGCCCACCGCGCCGGTCGGCGCGGACCGGGTGCCGAAGAACGCGCCGAGGGCGCCGAGGGCGATGAGCGCCGCCACGAACAGGCCCATCCACCGGTGCCCGGCCACGCCGCCCCCACCGGCGCTCACCACGAGCGGCGCGACCGCGCCGGAGACCAGGATGGCCAGCGCCAGCACCGCGATCCGCCAGGTCATCATCCGGGTGCGCTCGGCGTAGTCGTCGGTCAGCTCCGCCGGCATCGCCACGTACGGCACCTGGAAGAAGGCGAACGCGGTGGCGGTGGCGAGGAAGGCGAACGCCACGTACGCGACCGAGCCGTTACCGAACGGCGCGGCGAAGATCGACGCGAACAGGACGGCGAGCGCGAGACCGCCGACGAGCAGGTACGGCCGGCGGGCGCCCCAGCGCGATCGGGTGCGGTCGGAGATCCGCCCGGCGACCGGGTTGACGAGCACGTCCCATGCCTTCGGCAGCAGCACCAGCAGGGCGGCCAGGCCGGCGGCCACGCCCAGCGTGTCGGTGAGGTACGGCAGCAGCAGCAGACCGGGCACGGTGCCGAACGCGCCGGTGGCCAGGGAGCCGAGCGCGTAGCCGACGTGCACCCGTCGAGGCAGCGAGCCGGCGCCCGGCGGCGTTTTCATGGGGCCGAATATTACTCACGTTGCGGTGGAGCTCACATCCCCTCCTGCGGTCATGAACCTGCCGGCCCGTCGCGGACATCTAACTAGTCAGGTTGCCGGCAGCGATGCCGCAACCGTGTCCGCAGTTTCAGAGTGTTACCACCGCGGGGCAGATCAGCCTGGCGGTCACGGGGGAGGGGCAGTGACGTCAACGATGGGAGCCCGCGCCAACGAGCCACCGGCGGTACGGACGGCCGGTTCGGCAGTCGAGACGATCACCTTCGACGACTTCTACCACGCGCACTTCGGCAGCGTGACCGCCCAGCTCTGCGCGTACACGGGGGATCTGGGCCACGCCCAGGACCTGGCCCAGGAGGCGTTCTACCGAGCGCTGGCCCGCTGGGACCGCCTGGTCCGCTACGACGACCCGGTGGCCTGGGTCCGCAAGGTCGCCTGGAACCTGGCACACAGCCGCTGGCGACGCCTTCGCACCGCCCGCGACTACCTGCTGCGACAACGGCGCACCGAGGCCGAGGTGGCCGGGCCGACACCCGACCGGGTCGCCATCGACGCGGCGCTGGCGCAACTGCCGCCCAACCATCGCCGCGCGGTCATCCTGCACTACCTGGCCGACCTGTCGGTCAGCCAGATCGCCGCGCAGGAGGGGGTGGCCGAGGGCACCGTCAAGTCGTGGTTGCACCGCGGCCGGGCCGCCCTGGCCGCGCTGCTCGACGAGAACACCGAGGGGGTACGCGATGTCTGACCTCGACCCGCTGCTGCGCGATCGGCTCGGCGCGTACCGCAATGACGTGATCAGCCAGGTGGCCGGTCCCGGTCCCGACAAGGCCCGGCAGCTCCTGCGCCGACGCCGACGGATGACGGCGGCCGCCGCGGCGGCGGCGGTCGTCCTGGGGGTGACCCCCGTCGTCATCAACGCCGCGCTGCACGCCGACCGGACTCCGCCGGTGCCGGTGGAGTCCGTCCCACCGCCGGCCCCGTCCACGCCGGCGCCGCCGACGCCCACGCCGACCGGGTCGCCGACCCAGACGCCGACACCCACCGGCACCGCCCCGACCGGCCCGGACGGGCGAATCAGTCGGGCGCAACTGCTCGCCACACCTGTGGATCTGCCGAACTGGCCGGCGGGCATGGCGGAGGGCGGCTGCACCACCTCGAACGTCCGGCTGAAGACCAACACGAAGAAGACCTACGTGTCGGAGCTGGCCGACAACGAGTTCGAGTACGGCGATGTCGATGGCGACGGCGCCGACGAGACCATCGCCATCGTCGCCTGTCGGTACGGCGAAGCGTCGGCGAAGCAGGTGGTGGCCTTCGAGCGGAACTCCGACGACCGGATCGTGACGGTGGGCCGGGTGGTCCGGACCGACGACGAGTTCAAGGATGTCCTCGCGGCGGAGATCACCCCGACCGGTTCGGTGCGGGTGACGGTGGCCGACATCGTGCCGTGTTGCGAGGTCCCCGCGTATTTCCGGCGGGAACAGGTGCGGACGTACCGGTGGGACGGGCAGCGGTTCGAGCAGACCGACGGCCCGACGACGTTCGGACCGGATCCCCGGCTCACCGACCTGAGGGTGAGCATGACCCACGAGCTGGTCGAGGTTGCCGGTGCGGACACCCGACGTGAACTCACCACCGTCTTCACGGTCACCAACGCCGGCCCGGTCGACGCGCCTCGGGTGACGTTCCGCAACATCGAACATGGCGAACGGGCGGGCGGAGACTGGGCCCGATGCGAATCGGGAAAACTGTGGGACACGACCGAACTAGGGTGCCTGCTACCGGGCGTACCGGCTGGTGAGTCGCGCCGCTACACGTTCGTCCAACGGGTACCCGCCCAGCCGGGTGCCGACGCCGACACCGTGAGTTTCTCCGTCGTGCACGGCGACGCCCAGGGCCGCTGGTGGCCCGACCTCAAGCCAGACGACAACGTGGTGCCGTCCCCCATTCCGCTCTGAACAACCGCACGGTGCCCCGCCCCGGCCCGGGGCGGCGTTCCGTCGGTGGTCAGGGCCCCTCCTCCGGCGACCATCCGGCCGCCGCCATGTCCACGCCCTCGCCGCGCAGCGGCGCCCCCTCGGCGCGCAGTCGAGACCGCGCCTCCCGCTCGTGGCCGGGCGGCAACCGGCCACCCGACGTCACCACCCGATGCCACGGCACCGAGCCGCCGTGTCGGGCCATGATGCTGCCCACCAGCCGCGCCGAGGCACGACCCGAACACTCGGCGAGCGCATCGGCGACCGCGCCGTACGACATCACCCGGCCCGCCGGGATCCGCTCCACCAGGTCGAGCACCGCCTCGACGTACTCGTCAGGAGTCACAATCCGCCACCATATGGGAAGGCCGCCGGGCGCAGCGGCCGTGACCACGCAGAATGGTCGGGTGCGCGACGCAGTCACGGCAGCCCGGCGGGTCGTCGTCAAGATCGGATCTTCCTCGTTGACCACCGCGACCGGCGGGCTGGCCGACGAGCGCGTCGACACGCTCGTCGACACGCTCGGCCGGCTGACCAGCGAGGGACGCGAGGTCGTGCTCGTCTCCTCCGGCGCGATCGCCGCCGGCCTCGCTCCGCTCGGGCTGCCCCGACGCCCGCGCGACCTGGCCACCCAGCAGGCCGCCGCCAGCGTCGGGCAGGGCCTCCTGATCGGCAGGTACGCGACCAGCTTCGCCCGGCACGGCCGCACCGTCGGGCAGGTGCTGCTCACCGTCGACGACGTGACCCGACGGGCGCACTACCGCAACGCGTACCGGACGCTGCGCAAGCTGCTCGACCTGGGGGCGGTGCCGATCGTCAACGAGAACGACACGGTCGCCACCCAGGAGATCCGGTTCGGTGACAACGACCGGCTGGCCGCCCTGGTCGCCGCGCTTGTGCACGCCGACCTGCTGGTGCTCCTCTCCGACGTGGACGCGCTCTGGACCGGCGACCCCAGCAAGCCGCACTCGACCCGGATCGCGGAGGTGCGTGACGACGCGGATCTCGCCGGGATCACCATCGGCGGGGCCGGCCGCTCCGGCGTCGGCACCGGCGGCATGGTGACGAAGGTCGAGGCCGCCCGGATCGCCACCGGCTTCGGCATCCCGGTGGTGCTCACCGCCGCCGACCTGGCCGCGCCGGCCCTGGCCGGCGACCCGGTCGGCACCCTGTTCCATCCGCAACGGCAACGCCCGACGGCCCGGCTGTTCTGGCTGGCCCATGCCACGTCACCCCGGGGGCGGCTGCACCTCGACCCGGGCGCGGTAGCGGCCGTCGTCGGGCGGCGCAAGTCGCTGCTACCCGCCGGCATCACCGCCGTGGACGGCACCTTCACCGCTGGCGACCCCGTGGACCTGGTGGACACCGCCGGCGCGTCGGTCGCCCGCGGGTTGGTCAACTACGACGCGGTGGAGCTGCCGGGGCTGCTCGGCCGCTCCACGTCCGAACTCGCCGCGGCGCTGGGCCCGGCGTACGAACGAGAGGTCGTCCACCGCGACGACCTCGTCCTGCTGTGAGCAGAGGATCTTCCCACCACCGAGGAGAGCTGGCATGAGTGTCGTCGAGCAGGCGCACCGGGCGCGGGACGCCGCCGCGGAGTTGGCCGTGGCCACGCGTACGGTCAAGGACGCCGCGCTCGTGGCGATGGCCGACGCGCTGGTGGCGCGTACCCCGGAGATCCTGAGCGCGAACGAGACGGACCTGGCGGCCGGCCGGGAGGCCGGGCTGAGCGCGGCCGTGCTGGACCGGCTCGCCCTCGACGCGGGTCGGGTGGCCGGCATCGCCGACGCGCTGCGCCAGATGGCCGCGCTGCCCGACCCGGTCGGCGAGGTGGTCCGCGGTTCCACCCTGCCCAACGGGCTGGAGCTGCGCCAGATCCGGGTGCCGTTCGGGGTGGTCGGCATCATCTACGAGGCGCGGCCGAACGTGACCGTGGACGCCGCCGGGATCTGCCTGAAGTCCGGCAACGCGGCGCTGCTGCGCGGGTCGTCCTCGGCCGCGCACTCCAACGCCGCGCTTGTCGCGGTGCTGCGCGACGCGGTCGCCGACGCGGGGCTCCCAGCCGACGCGGTGCAACTGCTCGACGCCAGCTCCCGCGACTCGGTCAAGGAGCTGATGCGCGCCCGAGGGCTTGTCGACGTGCTCATCCCCCGTGGTGGCGCGTCCCTGATCCGCACCGTCGTCGAGGAGTCCACGGTGCCGGTGATCGAGACCGGGGTGGGCAACTGCCACGTCTACGTGGACGCCGCCGCCGACGTGTCGCGGGCCGTCGCGGTGACGTTGAACGCCAAGACACAGCGCCTGTCCACCTGCAACACCGCCGAGTCGCTGCTGGTGCACGCCGGTGTCGCCGACGCGTTCCTGCCGCCGATGCTTGCCGCTTTCGCCGAGGCCGGGGTGACCGTGCACGGCTCCCCCGAGGTGGCCGCGTACTCGGCCGCCGTGGTCCCGGCCACCGAGGAGGACTTCGCCACCGAATACCTGTCCGCCGACATCTCGGTCGCGGTGGTCGAGTCCCTGGACGCGGCCGTCGGGCACATCCGGCGCTACGGCACCGGGCACACCGAGGCGATCCTCACCGACTCGGCGAGCGCGGCCCGGCAATTCGTCGCGCGGGTGGACTCGGCCGCGGTGATGGTGAACGCGTCGACCCGCTTCACCGACGGCGGCGAGTTCGGCTTCGGCGCGGAGATCGGCATCTCCACGCAGAAGCTGCACGCCCGTGGCCCGATGGGCCTGCCCGAGCTGACCAGCACCAAGTACGTCGTCACCGGGGACGGGCACCTGCGCGAGTGAGCGTCCTCGGTGGACGCAGTCCCACCGCTGTGCGCCGGGTCGCTAGTCTGAGGTCGATTCGGCGCGGCTAGTCCGGGGAGGCGACATGCTGGGCGAGAAGGCCCTGGAGGAGCAACTGGCGCAGGCACGTGCCGCGTTGCGGGATGTCAGCCGCACCGTCGCGCCTCCGGAACCTGTCGACTCGGTGGGCGAGGCGGCCGACGGGCGGATCCGGGTCACCGTCGGCAGCGACCGGCGGGTCAGCGCCGTCGACCTCGATCCCCGGGTGCTGCGCGAGGGCTCGGAGCAGCTCGCCGAGGAGTTGCGCCGGGCGGTGAACGCGGCCCTCGACGGGCAGGACGGGGCCGCGGCGGGGACGGAGCCGATGCCTGACCTGGCCGCGATGGCCGCCACCGTGGAGCGGCTCCAGGACGAGGGCCTGCGGCAGATGCGGGAGATCACCCTCGCGGTCGGCGAGACCATGCGGAAACTGCACGGGAAGAGTTGACGATGGACCCGCTGGATGTCGACGTCGACTCGGTGCGCCGCGGAGCGGAACAGTTGGCCCAGGCCAAGGAGCAGGTCGGGCAGGCCTTCGAGGCGTTCCAGGCGGCGGTGGGCAGCTACCCGCAGGCCTTCGGCGGCGACGAGATCGGGATGCTGCTCGGCGTTGCCCACCAGGCCTGTGTGGACGGGCTGACCGAGTGCCTCAGCACCAACCTCGTCGAGTTGGACAACTACGCTGCCGGTCTGCACTCGATGGCGGACGGGTACCGGGCCGTCGAGGAGGGCGTCGGCGACCTCTTCCAGTCAATTCTCGGCAAGCTCGGCAGCTGAGCCCGCCGCACGGGGAAAGGAGTCACGGTGGGCCTGACGCTTCCGGGTGAGCTGGTGTCGTTGCTCTCGATGATCGGGTACGACTGGCCGGAGTCGGACGAGACGGCGCTGTTCCAGCTCGCCGGCGAGTGGACCGGCATGGCCGACCGGATCAACGGGTCGGTCGCCCAGCTGGAGTCGGCCGCGCGGATGGTGCTGGACACCAACCGGGGCGAGAGCTTCACCGCCTTCGCCGACGAGTGGAACGACGGGGAGTCGGCCGCGCGCAACATCGCCGACGCCACCGACCCGACGAACATCATCGCCATCGGGCTGATGGCCGGGGCGGGCATCGTGCTGGCGTTGAAGATCCAGGTGATCGTGCAGCTCATCCTGCTGGCGATCCAGATCGCGCAGGCGATCGCGACAGCTGTGGTCACCTTCGGTGCGTCGCTGCTGGAAATCCCGATCTTCAAGATGATCACCGGGTTGATCATCGACCAGCTGATCGGCATGGCGGTGGACGCGGTGCTCAATGGCTAAGAAGCGCACCTCGCCGCCCCGGCAGACGCAGGCGAAAGGCGCCAGGATCGTCTCGGCGTTCCTGGAGAACGCCGACGTGTTCCGCACCGCCAAGACGGCCGGCACCACCCCCCGCGGCCCGGCCGTGCTGGTGCTGCGCAACCGCCCGGACTTCGACAAGAAGGACTTCGACCGCAAGGCCAGGGACCTGGTCCGGCTCGGCCAGGAGGGCCGGCTGAGCAAGGCGAAGTCGGACCGGACGGCCAACAACGTCTACCACCGCGGGGGCCGAGGGACCAAGCCGGGCACCCGGACCCGCACCAACGTCTTCCGGGACCGGGTGATCCGTCGGCTGACGAAGAACGAGAAGCTGACCCAGCAGCACGGTGACCGGACGACCAACCAGTACCTGGCCAACAAGAAACTCGTCGATCGCCTCTACGACGGCCGGGGGCCGATCCGGGCCCGGGGCGAGGGACTGGACCCGGACCATATCCACGAGCTGCAACTCGACGGAAAGGACGAATACGCTAACCTCAGGCTGATGGACGCCTGGACCAACCGCCAGCTCGGCAGCGATATCTCCGTGGCGTTGCGCGACGTCCCCGAGGGCACCCCGATCATCGTGAAGTTCCTGCCATGACCGGCGCGGACCCCACCGTCCTCGCCCGGATCGCCGAAAAGCTGGAGCTGCTCACCCGGGTCGAGGCCGAACACGGCTTCGGTGTGCGTATCGAGGGGGCGGCCCCGCTGGAGCCGATCGCCGACCTGCCCGGCGTCGCCGAGGTCTACGCCCTGTTCCAGCGCCTGGAGGGCGACAACTTCCGGTTCCACGCGCCGAAGGAGATCCTCACCCCGCAGGCCTGGGCGGAGGACGAGGTCGACCCGACCGACCCGATGGGCAGCCCGTTGATCGTCGGCTACGAGATCGACAGCGTCCCCACCGGCCTACGGTCCGAGATCCGCGGCGGCGACCCGCTCTACCTCGACCGGGAAGACCTGGACGTGTACTACATGGAGTCCAGCGCCTACGTCTACCAGTACGAGCACCCCGACGAGGACGTCGAGTTCACCATCATCGCCCCCGGCGTCGACACGTTCTTCGACGAACACGTCCTCGGCCCCCGCTACCCGGAGCTGACGGCCATCGTCCTCGGTCCCGCCGCCCCCGAGCAGCGGCTGCGCAAGGGCCGGCACGCCGGCGAGTACGCCGACAACTGGCGGCGTCTGCTGATCGCCGCCGGCCTGTCGTCCTGACCGACCCGACTCCTGTGACCACGAAGGATCGTCATGGCCGCTGACCCTCGGTTCCGTGCCCTGTGGCACGAGGACGAGCTCATCCCGTACCCGCGTGAGGCGTGGCTGGACGGGGGCCTCGGCCCCGACCTGCTCCCCGCCGGTGACGAGATCCCGCTCGACGTGGCGGTCGTCTACACGGCCTTCCTCGAAGACGACATCGAGCTGTACGACACCATGCAGCTGAGCACCGAGGACGGTTCGCTCGACATCCGGCTGATCGTGGTGGGCGCGGTCGCCGACAACCCCGACCTGCTCTACGTGCTGGACCCACGCAACGGTGAGATCCTCCAGTTCGATCTGAACCAGAAGGACATCCAGGGCGTCAACAGCAGCTTCCGCACGTTCGTCGAGTTCCTCTACCAGTTCGCGCTCTTCGTCGAGGCGGACGAGGGCAAGGCGGGCCGGGCGGAGCGGGCCGAGACGCTGCGGACGGTGTTGGAGAGCATCGATCCGGCCGCCTTCGCCCCGGACGGCTGGTGGCCGCTTGTGATCAGCCAGTTGACGTGACCGGCTGACAGGCCCGGATCGCCCGCAGCGTGGTGTGCACGTCGAACTGGTGACCGTCGTCGCTGTCCCAGCCGCCGTCGCTGCGCTGGGTCCTGGTGAGCCGCTCACGGGCCGCGACAAGCAACCAGTGCTCCTCGCCCATGTCGACCCGGCGTAGCGTCCCCGCCAGCCAGGCCACGTCCGCCGGGGACAGCTGGGGAATTCGCTCGGCGAGCACCGACTGGATCAGCGCCGACTCGTAGTACATCTCCTGCCGGTGCAGCACGGCCGCGCTCAGCCAACCGGCGGGCACGAAGGAGGGCCACCGGCCGTCCGGGGCGAGCTGCGCGGCGAGCGCCTGCGCGGCGGCCTGCACCACCCCGGCGTACGACCCGCCGACCCGGTGGTCCAGCGGCCCGGCGGCCCGGGCGTCCAGCCCGCCCACGCTGAGCCAGAAGCCGGCGTTGGCGGTGAGGTAGAGGCGGGCCTCCGGGTCGCCGGGCCGGGCCCACTCCGGGGCGAGGTCGGCCAGCGACGGGTCCTCGTCCCAGCCACCGTCGGGCAGCTGGGAGGCGGCGAGCCAGTCCAACGCGTGCCGGGCTGCCGGGCGGCCGAGGGCACCGAGGTCGTCCAGCTCGGCCAGGCGGAAGCAGGTCGC
The DNA here is from genome assembly GCF_049841595.1 of Micromonospora sp. DT228. Classification (NCBI taxonomy): domain Bacteria; kingdom Bacillati; phylum Actinomycetota; class Actinomycetes; order Micromonosporales; family Micromonosporaceae; genus Micromonospora; species Micromonospora sp. DT228. The sequence continues at coordinate 467,230 of NZ_JBNCKO010000005.1, read as the reverse complement.
GTCGACGGAGCCGACGGCACCGTCCAGGACGGCTGGCCAGCCGCCGTCGGGAGTCTGCCCGGCCTCGGCGGCGTCGAGCACCCGGTCCGGCACCGGCGCACCGGTGCGCAGCCGGGAGAGACGCGCACGGTCGACCGCGTCCCCGTGCGCCACGACGAAGCCGATAGCGGCGTCCATGTCCACCACGGCGGTCACGCTACCTGCGTGAAGGTCGTCGCGCCTCGGGGAATCGGCCGAGGCCGGGGCGGGTGAGTGGCCCGCCGCCGGCCCCGGTCGTCGTTCAGTACGCGGGCAGCGAGGGATCGATCTGCTTGATCCAGGAGAGCACGCCGCCCTGCACGTGCACGGCGTCGCGGAAACCGGCCGCCTTGACCGCGGCGAGGGCCTCCGCCGAGCGGACGCCGGACTTGCAGTGCAGCACGATCTGCTTGTCCTGCGGGAGCTTCGCCAGCGCCTCGCCGGAGATGATGTCGCCCTTGGGGATCAGGGTGGCGCCCGGGATTCGGACGATCTCGTACTCGGCGGGCTCCCGTACGTCGACCAGGAAGATGTCCTTGCCGGCGTCCTGCCACTCCTTGAGCTCGAGCGCGGTGATCGTCGCGTCGAGCGTCGCCTCCTGGGCCTCCTCGGAGACCGCGCCGCAGAAGTCCTCGTAGTCTTCCAGCAGGTCGGTGACCGTCGGGTTGTCACCGCAGAGCGCGCAGTTCGGGTCCTTCCGGACCTTGATCTTGCGGTATTCCATCTCCAGGGCGTCGTAGACCATCAGGCGGCCGACAAGCGGCTCACCGATGCCGGTCAGCAGCTTGATCGCCTCGTTCACCTGGATGGAGCCGATCGACGCGCAGAGCACACCGAGCACGCCGCCCTCGGCGCAGGAGGGGACCATGCCGGGCGGTGGCGGCTCCGGGTAGAGGCAGCGGTAGCACGGGCCGTGCTCGGCCCAGAACACCGACGCCTGGCCGTCGAAGCGGTAGATCGAGCCCCAGACGTACGGCTTGCCGAGCAGCACCGCCGCGTCGTTGACCATGTAACGGGTGGCGAAGTTGTCGGTGCCGTCGACGATCAGGTCGTACTGGGCGAAGATCTCCCGGACGTTCTCCCGGTCCAGCGCGGTGTTGTGGATCTCCACCTGGACCAGGGGGTTGATCTCGCGGATCGACGCGGCGGCGGACTCGGCCTTGGACCGGCCGATGTCGGACACGCCGTGGATGATCTGACGCTGAAGGTTGGACTCGTCGACGGTGTCGAAATCGATGATGCCGAGCGTGCCGACTCCGGCCGCGGCAAGGTACAGGAGGGCGGGCGAGCCGAGGCCACCAGCGCCGACACAGAGCACCCGGGCGTTTTTCAGCCGCTTCTGCCCGGTCACGCCGACATCCGGGATGATCAGATGGCGTGAGTAGCGGCGGATCTCGTCAACTGTCAGCTCGGCGGCGGGTTCGACGAGCGGGGGCAACGACACGGTGGACTCCCCGGGATCGGCGGTGTGAACCGCGCCATTGTCGCTCGCGGAAGCCCCGCTCGGCCATGAGGGACGACACTGGTCCGCGATGCGGGAGCGGGAATAACCGACGACCCGGTCGATCAGGGGACGATGTCACCCGCGTAGCGACGGCCGTCGACGTAGGGCCAGGCGTTCGCGACACAGCCGCGCAGGCCGTACGTCTGCTGCTGCATCACCGGGGCGGGCTCCCCCGGGCCGGGGCAGGCCTCGTGCTCCTCGCCGAACTCGTGGCCCACCTCGTGGTTGATCACGTAGGTGCGGTAGGTGTCCAGCGGGGCACCATAGTCGGGGACCGCCTCCATCCAGCGAGCAAGGTTGATGATGACCTGGCCGGGCAGGCGGCAGGAGGTGTAGCGCTCGGTGGTCAACCCGCCCTCGGCGCACATCCGCTCGGACGTGACAGGGGTGGCCAGGTAGATGGTGAAGTCCGCCGCGCCGGCGTCAGCCACCCGCTGCACCCGCAGCTCGTCCGAGGCGATCCAACTGCGCTTGTCGGTCAGCACCTCGTCCACCTTGGCGGCGAAGGCGGCGGCGTCCTGGCCGGTGCCGCGTTCGACGACCACCCGGTAACGGCGCAGCGGACCGTCCGTGCCGTGCACAGGCGTCGCACCGTCGGCTGCCGTGAAGCGTCCGGCTCCGACCGAGGGGTAGCTGGTGGGTGCCGGGTGCGCGGGCGCCCCACCCCCGTGGCCCATCTCGCCCTGGCTGGTGACGGGAGCGTCGGCCGGCGGCTCGCCGTCCCGGTTGAGCGTCACGCCGATGCCGGCGGCGAGTACGACGACGAGCGCGCCGAGCAGCAGGGCGCGGCGACGCCGCCGGCGCATCCGGACGAGCGTGGGACGCGCGCCTTCGTACGCCGACCGGCCCGGCCGGTCGGGCGGCGAGGGCGGGCCGTAAGGGGACGACGGCGTCATGACGTCGAGCCTGCCAGATTATTCGGGCATATCTCCGTTTTTGCCGTTATTCCGGCAAGACGCCTGATGGTGGGCCGACGGAGTGCCGTTCAGAGGGCGGGGCCGGCGTAGCGGCGTCCGTCGAGGTACGGCCACGGGTTGACCCGGCACCCGTTGAGGAAGAGCGTCTGCTGCATCATCACCGGCGCCGGCCGGCCCGCGCCCGGGCAGCGCTCGTGCCGGTGCCCGAGCTGGTGACCGACCTCGTGGTTGACCACGTACGTCCGGTAGACGTCAAGCGGCACGCGAGCCGAGACGAGGTGCGGCACGGACAGCCGCCACCGATCCAGATTGATGATCACCTGGCCGGGTGCCCGGCAGGAGGTGTACGGCCGCCCCCCGATCCGGATGTCCACCCCGCCGTCGGCACACATCCGACCCGCCGTGCGGGCGGTCGCCAGGTAGACCGTGAAGTCGCGAGGCGCGTCCCCCGGCACCTGCTGCAGCCGTAGCCTGCCGCTGTCGACCCAACTGCCCGGCCCGGCGAGCGCCACCTGGACCGCCTGCGCGAAGTCCGCGGCGACCTCGTCGCTGCCCGACTCCACCGCGACCCGGTACCGCCGCAGCTCACCCGCGCGACCCAGCACCGGGCCGGAACGGGCGTCGTAGCCGAATGTCCCGGTGCCGGCGCTCGGGACCGCACCGGGCACCCGCAGCACCGGCGACGGGCTGGACGCGACCGAGGCGGAGGGCGACGGACCGACCGACGGCGGCAGCGGCGCGGCCACCAGCGGCGGCAGCGTGCCGACCTCGTCGGCGGCCAACCGGTCGGCGCTGGGATGCCCGGCCGGCCCTTCGGCGATCACGATCACCGCCGCGCCGACCGCCACCACCACCGCCACCAGTTGGGCGAGCAGCGCGAGGCGTCGCTGACGGCGACCGGGACGGTGGACTGAGCTGGGCATCCAGGTCAGCCTGCCAGATCGGACCGCCTGGCGGTGTCCTCCGTTTCGGCGAGCAAGCCGACCACCGCCCGGGCGACCAGGCGGGGCACCTCCAACTGCGCCACGTGACCGACGCCGTCGAGCATCATCAACCGGCTGTCCGGGATGACACGGGCGGTCTGCGGAGCGACCCGCACGTCGACAAGGCGATCCTGACGGCCGCCCACCACCAGGGTCGGCGCGCGCACCGCCGCGGCGAGCCGCCACAGCGAACCCGACCCCGGCAGGTACGCCCGCAGGAAGCTGGAGACCAGTCCGCGGAACGTCCGGACGTACGCGGCGGCATAGTGCTCCGCCTCGTAACGCACCCGGATCTCCTCCAGCGCCTCGGCCCGACGCTGGTCGCAGATCCGGCTCAGGTCGGCGACGCACGCCTCCAGCACCTGCTGGGCCATCACCTCGGGGGCGAGCTGGGTGAGGTGCCGGGCGACCAGCCGCTCACCCCGCGGGACGGCGAGCACCGGCAGCATGCGCCCCTGCAACGAGCGACGGAAGTCGAGAAACGGCAGGGCCGGGGAGATCAGGGTGAGGGTACGGACCAGGTCCGGCCGGAGCCCGGCGACCTGCACCGCGACCGCGCCGCCCAGCGAGTTGCCGAACAGGTGCACCGGGCCCCGACCGGAGTGTTCGATCCAGCGGACGACAAGATCCGCGAAGGCCGGGATTGTGTAACGGGGACCCGGCTCACTGCGACCGAAGCCGGGCAGGTCGATGGCCTGACCGTCCAGCCGGTCGGCGAGCAGCCCGGCCAGGTCGGTCCAGTTCTGTGACGACCCGCCCAACCCGTGCACGTACAGCGCGGGTTCCGCGCCAGCGGCGGTGGCCGGGGTGTCCCGCACGTACGTCACCAGGCCGTCGAGGCGGACCTCCCGGCCCGGCCAGGGCGGTGGAACGTGATGATCGGGGAGCAGATGGTCGGGCCAGAGGGTGGCGCTTCTCATCGGTCCAGTCTGCCTCGGACCACTCAGGACAGCAGCGCCTCCAGCCGACGGTTCACGGCCGCCAGGGTCGCCCGGACCACCGCCTGCCGGGGATCGCCGGCGACCAGAGCCGAGCCGGCGAGTTGCTCGACCCAGCCCGCACAGACGAGCAGCACCACCACGGTGGCCACCTCGCAGTTGCCGAACGGCACCACCGCCGCGTGCTCGACGAAGCAGCGCCCCCGCTCGGCGTTGTCGGTGCCCCGCAGCAACTCGTCCACCGCGGCGGCCGCCGCCACCGCGCAGAGCCGCAGCACGTAGCCGTCCACCGCCGGCCCGGTGGCGTACCCGGAGGCGCTGTCACCGTCGGCCAGCAGCCGGACCTCCACGTTCGCGTCCAGCCCGAACGTGCTCACCTGCACATGGTCGATGACCACCCGCGGCCCCGGCACGCCGCCGGTGTCCAGCGGCCGGGACGGCGCCGACTCCGTCGTGGTCACCTGACCACCGGAGTACGACGTGCCGAGCGTGGCCGGGCTGCCGGTCGCCGCGCCGGCCGGCGCGGCCGAGACCGATCCCGGCTCCTCGACAGTGGCGCGACCCCGGTGCGGCGCGTTCGGCCGGCGGCGGCGCGAGGCGTCCGTGCCGGTCCACTGCTCCGGGCCTGCCGGTGTGGCCTCCACCGGGGCGCCCGACGGACGACCCGACGCCGTCGGCTCGGCTGTCCGGATCTCACCGGTACGGGGATCCGGACCACCGTCGCGCGGGGCCGCGCCGGGTGACTCCGCCGTACGCCGCTCGGCAGGTCGGGGCTCGGCCAGGCGTCGGCGCACCGGCGGGGGTGGCGTGCTGGGCAGGCCGGGCACGTTCTGCGGGGCGGCGGCCAGCCCCATCCGTTCCTGCAGCAGCCGGGCCACCTGTCGGCTCACCTCGGCCGGGTCGGCGCCGTCGGCCAGGTCCAGGCGCAGGCTGTGCGCCCCCGCCGCGGTACGGCGCAGCGCCGCGTCACGGACACCGGCGACCTCCCGAACGGCGTCCAGGATGGCGTTGACGTCGAACCCCTCGGGGCGCTCCCGCAGCGGGGCTGGTTCGTCGTCACGGCGGAGGTGGGTCGCGATGCGGGCGAGCTCCGGGGTTTCGGCGGGTGGCTCCACGGCTGGCGGCTCCGGCACGATGGGCACGTCCGGTTCCGCGGGGACGCGCTGCGGCAGCACCACCGCCCTTGGGTCTGGTTGCCTGCCGTCGTCGGCCGGCTCGGTCGACGACGTCGGGTCGGGGGCGGATCGGCGAGCCGCGTAGGGCGAGGTGGAAGCGGCTGCCGGCCGGTCCCGGCGCCCGGACCCGCTCGTGGCGGAGGGCGGGACCGCCCCGGTGGCGGAGAACGCCGTCTCGGCGTTCGTCGGCGCGGTCGCGCGGGGTGCCTCGACGATAGGCGGTTCGGGTGTCGCCGGCCGGAGCCGGAATGGCGCAATCGGACGGGGCGGGCCGGACGTCTCGCCCGCCTCGCCGCCGCCGGCCGCGTTTGTCAGCTGGCTGGCTGGCCAGGACGGGCGCTCGGCGGAGGCGGCGGGGATCCGACCCTCGGACCAGTCCGGCCTCTCGGCCGGGGAGTTGCTCGCTGTCGAACCGCCGACCCACGAGGGGCGCTCCGCCACCAGGGGCGGGCCCGCCGGGGCCGGGGGCGCGTCGGCCAGCGTGGGAGGCGGCCCGGCCGGTGCCGGAGGTGGCGCGTCGGCGGGTGTGGCTCCGGGGACCCAGGAGGGCCGCGACGGCGGGGCGCTCGTCGGCGTCGGGTCGGACCCGCCGGCCCAGGACGGCCGCCCTGGCGTCGGGCTGCTCGGCTCGGGGGCGGACCCGCCGGCCCAGGAGGGGCGTACCGGCGGGACGCTTGTCGCCGCCTCGGACCCACCGGCCCAGGACGGGCGTACCGACGGGGCACTTGTCGGTGTCGGGTCGGACCCGCCGGCCCAGGACGGCCGCACCGGCGGCGCACTTGTCGGCGTCGGATCGGCTCCCCCGGCCCAGGACGGCAGCGCCGGCGCCGAGCTGGCGGGCCCGGGGTCTGACCCCCCGGCCCAGGACGGACGGTCGAGTCGGGGCGCACCGGACCCGGCCCAGGAGGGGCGATCGGCCGGTGGGCCACTTGTCGGCGTCGGACCACCGGCCCAGGACGGACGATCGGCCGGCGGGCCACTTGTCGGCGTCGGACCACCGGCCCAGGACGGGCGCTCGGCGACCGGTGGTGTCTGGCCTGACGACGGCGCGGGCGGCCCACTGGTGGGGGACGCGTCCGCGTCGACAGCCCGGGGCCCGACAGCGGGCGGCGCGGCCCAGGACGGGCGATCGGACGGCGGCGAGCTGATCTGCTCGGTGGGACGCACGGGCGCGGCCTCGGACCCGGACTCACCCCGGTTGACGTCGTACCCGCGGGGCGGATCGGCGCGCACCGGCTCGTACGGGCGGGGCGACTCGGCGCGCACCGGCTCGTACGGCTGCTGGGGCTCGGCGACCCAGCCCGGCGCGGGCTCGTCGCGGGCCGGAGGGCCGGCCGGCTCGTCGTCCGGGCGGGACCAGGGCGGAGCCCATCCGCCGGAACTCGGGCGGTTCCAGTTCGGCCCCGACCAGTCCGGCTCGATGGCCGGCGACTCCCCGGCACGGTGCGTTTCGCCTGGTCGGGAGGTGTCCGGGGCGCGCTGCGGCTCGGCGGCGTCGGCGTGCCCGGGCGGCCCCGGTGGGCGGCCGGGCGCTGCCGGCTGCTCGGGTGCGAGCGGGTCCCGCCAGTCCCGCGGCGCGGCTGGTTCGTCGGCGGCCAGCCGCTCGCTTGTCGGCGCGCGGAAGCCGGGCGGCACCTCGAAGCCCGACGCGGCGGTGCCGACGGGCGGCACCTGCACGGCCGGTGGTGCGGAGGTGGGCAGGCCGGGCTCGGCCCAGCGAGCGCGGTGCCCGGCGGACGGATCGACGGTGGAGCGTGGGGCGCCGCCCCGATCGGGCTCGCCGGCGCCCTGCTCCTGCGGCGGCACGGGGCGTTGGGCGGGCACCACCAGTCGGTCACCGGACGCCTCGGGCCGACCCTCGGCGGGCAGCCCCGGTGGTGCGCTCACCGGCGCGGGGCGGCCGGCGGGTGGTGCGAGGCCGGGATGGCGGACGCCGTTGGCGTCGTCCGGGTGGTGCACACCATTCGTGTGGTGGCCGTTGGCGCGGGTCGGCGGATCGAGGTCAGCCGGCAGCCCGACCAGGGGCGCCGGCAGGTCGCCGTGTCGGCTGGACGAGGTGCGCCAGCCAGCCGCGGGGTCGGGTTGCCAGCGCGGCGCCTCGTCCCGGGCATCCTCGCGATCGGTGGCTCGGGGCCACCCACCCGCCGGGGGCGCCCACCCGCTGACGGAACGGCCCGGGTCGTCGTGCTGACCCGCTCCGTCACCGTGCTCTCCCGGGGTGGCGGCTCCGGGTTGCCCTGTTTCACTCACCGCGCGCTCCTTGGTCGCCCCCGCTGAGGCTACCGTGTGCCGACAGTGGCGATAAGTTACAGCGGCGGGCCATTTCCACGACGGGGGTCACGGGCCTCGCCCGGTCTGGGGGGAAAATGCCGGCTCGTACGGAGAACTCGGAGGATCCCATGACCGCTGCGGGGAACGGTGCACAGACCGCTGGCCGGCCCACCCGCCTGCCCCGCTCCGCGCGCCGTAAGCAGCTTCTGGCTGCGGCGCAGGAGGTGTTCGTCGCGCAGGGCTACCACGCCGCCGCGATGGACGACATCGCCGAGCGGGCCGGGGTCTCCAAGCCGGTGCTCTACCAACACTTTCCGGGGAAGATGGATCTCTACCTGGCACTGTTGGACACGCACTGTGACGCCATCGTCGCTCAGGTGCAAGATGCGATGCGCGGCACCAGCGACAACAAGGAACGCGTCGGCGCGTCGGTGCGGGCGTACTTCGACTTCGTCGACCACGAGAGCGAGGCGTTCCGGCTCGTCTTCGAGTCGGATCTGCGCAACGACCCGGCGGTGCGGCAGCGGGTGGAGCGGGTCGAGCAGGGCTGCATCGCGGCGATCACCGACACCATCATCTCGGACACCGGGGTGAGTCGGGCCCACGCCGAGTTGCTCGCCTCCGGGCTGGTCGGCGCGGCAGAGACGGCCGCGCAGTTCTGGCTGGCCGGTGGACGCCAGGTGCCGAAGGCCGAGGCCGAGGCACTCGTTGCCGCGCTGTCCTGGCGGGGCATCGCGAGCTTCCCGCTGCAAGGTGAGTCAGCCTGACCGCCGACCCCGTGATCGGATAGCCTTTCCAGGGCGGTTCTTTCGCCCCAGTTGAGGAGGCACAGTGGAGGTCAAGATCGGCGTGCAGTACGCGCCGCGTGAGCTGGTAGTGGACAGCGCGCAGTCGCCGGCCGAGATCGAGCAGATCGTGACCGACGCCTTCGCCGGTGACGGCGGCACGCTCTCCCTGACCGACGAGAAGGGCCGGCGGATCATCGTTCCGGTCGAGAAGGTCGCCTACGTCGAGATCGCCGAGGCGTCGTCCCGGGCGGTCGGCTTCACCGTCCGCTGACCGGTCCGGCCATCGCGGCAGGTAGGCGTTCGACCACCTGCCGCGGGCCGGTGCCGGTGCTCGACAGTTCCGGCGGGCAACGACCCTCCGCGCGACGCTGCGCCCGCGAACGGCCGACACCTCGCCCGGCACGGCCCGCTCGGTTCCCGCGCAACGCTCGGATGACGTCGCACCACCCCCGCCCGACCGGGACGCCCGCCGCGCTGTGAAACGCGCGCCGGCGACTCGCGCGGGGTACGCCCCAGCGACACATCTGTGACACAGGTCACAATCCCCGCCCCCGCGTGTCGCCTGGCCGACCGGGAATCGGGACGAAGCCATGCCTGTTCAGGTAGCATGGAGCAGTTGCCGTGGGCGCCGATCTGATCGAAGCTCAGCCCGCGGCGCGCGTGCGGCCCGGTCCGGCTCGGCAATCTGCCGCCGACCGTGTGGCCCGCGTCATACCGAACGCGCCCTGAGGACATGACGGGCGCACCCACGAGAGGGCACCCCCACATCCACATGAGCGACCTGACTCAAGATTTGCTGGACGGCCAGGAACTGGCCCCCACCGCCCCGGTCCGACCGGAGGCCCCCACGTTCGCCGCACTCGGCGCACGCGCCGAGACCGTCGAGGCCCTGGCCTCGGCCGGCATCACCCGCGCCTTCGCCATCCAGGAGTACGCGATCCCGATCGCGCTGCGCGGCGTCGACCTGATCGGTCAGGCGCCCACCGGCACCGGCAAGACCCTCGGCTTCGGCGTTCCTCTGCTGGACCGGGTCTTCGCCCCGGGCGAGGGCAGCGACGGCGTCCCCCAGGCGCTTGTCGTCGTCCCCACCCGCGAGCTGGGCATCCAGGTCGCCAAGGACCTGGCCGCCGCCGGTCGGACGCGCGGCGTCCGGGTGCTGCCGATCTACGGCGGCGTGGCGTACGAGCCGCAGATCGACGCGCTGCGCAAGGGCGTGGAGATCCTGGTCGGCACCCCCGGCCGACTGATGGACCTGCAGAAGCAGAAGCACCTCCGGCTGGACCGGGTGCACGCGCTCGTCCTCGACGAGGCCGACCGGATGCTCGACCTGGGCTTCCTCGACGACGTCGAGAAGATCCTGGCGATGCTCCCGGAAGACCGCCAGACGATGCTCTTCTCGGCCACCATGCCGGACCCGATCGTCACGCTGTCCCGGCGCTTCCTGCGCCAGCCGATGACGATCCACGCCGGGCACACCGCCGAGACCGGCCCGTCGCCGCAGACCCAGCAGTTGGTCTACCGCACCCACTCGATGAACAAGGTCGAGGTGGTGGCGCGCATCCTCCAGGCGGAGGGGCGCAGCCTGACCATGATCTTCACCCGTACCAAGCGGGCCGCCGACCGGGTCGCCGAGGACCTCGACTTCCGCGGCTTCGCGGTCGCCGCGGTGCACGGTGACCTCGGCCAGGGCGCCCGCGAGCGGGCACTGCGCGCCTTCCGGGCCGGCAAGATCGACATCCTGGTCGCCACCGACGTGGCCGCCCGTGGGCTGGACGTCACAGGCGTCACCCACGTCATCAACTACGACTGCCCGGAAGACCAGGACACCTACACCCACCGGATCGGTCGTACCGGCCGGGCCGGCGCGACGGGCGTCGCGGTGACCTTCGTCGACTGGGACGACATGCCGCGCTGGCGGATCATCGACAAGACCCTCGGTCTGGAGATGCCGGAGCCGCCGGAGACGTACCACACGTCGCCGCACCTCTACACCGACCTGCACATCTCCACCGAGGTCAGCGGCACGCTGCCCACCGCCGAGCGCACCCGGGCCGGGCTGTCCGCCGAGATCGAAGAGGATCTGGGTGGCACGACCCGCTCCCGCCGGGGCGACAGCGCTGGCCGGGGTGGCCGACGCGGGGAGAGCCGCGGCGAGGGCGGCCGAGGCGAGGGCCGCGGCGAGCGCCGTGGGCGGGGTGACGGTCGTCGGGACCGGTCCGACTCCGGCACCCCGGCCGTCGCCGAGGCGCCCGTCGCCGACGCGACCGAGGAAGGCACCCGTACCCCCCGCCGCCGGCGTCGCCGCCGTGCCGGCGAGGCGGTCGCGGGCGAGCCGACCGCGGTGATCGCCGCTGACGCCGGCCCCAGCGAGCCGGCCGCAGCGTCCGACGGCGAGCCGTCGAAGCCGCGCCGCCGTCGACGCCGCCGTGGTGGCGGTTCCGACGCGGGTACGCCGGCCGAGGCGACCGCCGACTGACCACCAGCCACACCTGACATCCCCCGCACCGCCTCGCGCGGTACGGGGGATGTTCCCTTCTCCCACCCCACCTGCCGAAGATGGAACGATGCCGGAATCACTGGAAGCCGCCCTGACCGAGGTCCGGGCGTTGCTGCTCGACCCCGCGCTGACCCGGGCGGTTGCCGCCGGACGTCGCCGCGGGCGCCGCCCCACCGTCGCGCGGGCCGAACTGCGGCCGGTGACGCTCAAGGCCGGCCCCCGCATGCAGATCACCACGTCTGACGGCGCTCGCCCGTACACCCGCAACATCGCCTCCGGTCCCGACGCCGCTGCGGCGGTCGACGAACTGCTGGCCGAGCCGTTCGGCAACTGGCACGTCGAGACGACCGCCGCGACGCTGCAACTACGGGTGACCAAGTCCGGTGAGGCGCAGGTGCACCGGGCCGCGACCGCCCGTCCGGCGGCGACACCCGCTGGCAATGACCGGGCCAAGGAATATCTGCTCGACCCCGGTGACCCGATCTTCGCCGAGATCGGCGGCTCGGCGGCCAAGCGCCGCCAGGTGGACGCGTTCCTGCGCGCTCTGGCCGCGACCCTGCCCGACGAGCTGACCGGTTCGCTCCGGGTGGTCGACCTGGGCTGCGGCAACGCCTACCTGACGTTCGCCGCCTACCGCTACCTGACGAGTCGTGGGCTCGACGTCCAGTTGGTCGGCGTGGACGTCCGCGAGGACCAGCGGCGGCGCAACACCGAGCTGGCGCAGCGGCTGGGCTGGGCCGACCGGATCAGCTTCGTGGCCGGCACGATCGCCGACGCCGTCGTCGACCCCGCCCCCGACCTGGTGCTGGCGCTGCACGCCTGCGACACCGCCACCGACGAGGCACTGGCCCGCGCGGTGCGCTGGGAGGCCCGCTGGGTGTTGGCCGCACCGTGCTGCCACCACGACCTGGCCAAGCAACTCCGCGCCCATCCCGCCCCGACCCCGTACGAGTTGCTGACCCGGCAGGGCATCCTGCGCGAGCGCTTCGCGGACGTGCTCACCGACGCGCTGCGGGCCGGACTGCTGCGGGCGCACGGCTACCGGGCCGAGGTGGTGGAGTTCGTGGACTCCCAGCACACGCCCCGCAACCTGCTGATCCGCGCCCGCCGCACCGGCGCCGAGGCGACCGGGCCACAACACGAGGAGTACCGCGAGCTGGTGGACCAGTGGCGGGTCACCCCCCGGCTGGCGACCCTGCTGGCCGCCGACGGACAGCCGACGGATCGGCAGCCCGCGGCGTAGTCGGCGCCCGGGCGGCGTAGTCGGCGCCCGGGCGGCGGCTAGCGACGCCGTTCGCCGCTGCCGCCGCGATCCCGGCCGGTGCGCTCGCCGGCACCACGGTCGAGGACAGTCACCCGCTCACCACCGCTGCGCTGGCCGGCCCATCCGCCATCGGCCGGCGCGGTGGGGAACGGCACCACCTTGCCCACACTCTCGGCGTTGCCGGCAGCCGCGAAGGCGTTCCAGGAGATGTCCACAAGCAGCTTCTTCATCTCCGCGTGCCGGATGGCCGCGTTGTGCTGCAACGCCATCCGGGCGCCCAGCACCACGCCGACAAGCGTGGTGGTGATCGCGCCGGTGGCCGCCAGCACGTGTTGGCCGGTCGCGGAATCGGTGCGGAGCACCAGGACCAGCAACCAGATCCAGAACCCGGCGGCGAAGACGCCAGCCTTGGCGACGAAGAAGAGGCTGACCGCACCGGGCTGGTACGGCTGGGGGCGGCTCGATTCGGCCATGGTGCTCCTCGGCGGTGGTCCGGTCGAACACGGCTGGCATGCGGACGCCACGCCGGGGACGGGCACCGAGCCTAGTAGAAGAACGATGATGATCGCTCAGTGCAATTTTCGTTCTGCACACACGCTGCAGAGAAAGTCTCATCCACGGGACAGTTTGTGCGCTCAGTCAATTGTTTCGGGCCCCGGGCGTACTACCCTCGAAGGCGCATTGTCCCGGTGTTCCGGCAGGGGGAAAGACACACAGGGATGGGATCAGCCGACGTAACACCGCAGATGGCCTTCGCCCGCTTCGTCCGGCGCGCCATTGACGACGCTCGCGACGAACGTGGCTGGACCGTGACCGACCTTGCCGCGCACACAGGTGTGGGTCGGTCCACCGTGTTCCGCTGGCTGGCCGGTGACTGGCAGGACTATCCCGAGTTGGCAAAGGTACGCGGCTTCTGCGCCGCACTGGATCTGCCGGTCGCCGCCGCGTTCCGCGCGCTCGGCCTGCCCGACGCCGGCCCCACGCCCCGCCGACGCCACGACGAAGGCCCGGTCGAGGCCGACGTCCGCGCCATCCTGGACCGACTGGCCGACCCCACGGTCCCCGCCGAGGAAAAGCACCACATCCGCGACCTCCTCCGCTACCTGGCCCGCCGCCCAATCCGCCGCGCCAGCTAACCCACCCGCCCCGCCCCGCCCGGCCCCGCCCCGCCCGGCCCCGCCCCGCCCGGCCCGGCCCGGCCCGGCCCGGCCCGGCCCGGCCCCGTTGATCATGAGGTTATTGCCCCGACACGCCGCGGTAGGTGGCAATAACCTCATGATCAACGGGAGGGGGTGGGCGCGGGGAGGGCGCGGGAGGGGTGGGCGCGGGGAGGGCGCGGGAGGGGTGGGCGCGGGGAGGGCGCGGGAGGGGGGTGGGCGCGGGAGGGGGGTGGGCGCGGGGAGGGGGTGGGGCGGGACTAGGGGACAGTTAGGGTGAATTCGGCCGTATGGACGTCGGCTCCTACCTGGAAGTCGAGGTAGAGGCGGTAACGGCCGGGGCCGGGGGTGGTCAACCAGAACTTGACCTGGCCGTTCACCAGCTCCGGCTCCGGGTGCACGTGCAGGTAACCGAGGTCGCCCTCGCGTAACGCCACCAGGTGCCCGTACGCCCCGAGGTAACGCTCCAGCGGGGCGGCACCGCCGGCCCCGTCGATCCGGAAGGTCAACGGCACGGTCGTCCCGGCCTGCGGGGTGCCCTGATAGCCGACGGTGAACCCGTCCACAGTCGTCGAGGTGGCCGGCGCGGGCAGCGACCGGGGCTGGTAGTCACCGGGCGCGACCAGGTCCGCGCCGAGGGTCACCGCGGTCTGCGCGCCGTTGTCGGCGACCACTGTGAAGTCGGCGTACGCGCGCCAGACACCGGGCTGCGCGAGGGTCAACGGCACCGACCAGGTGCCGTCGGCCGCCATCGTCGGGTGCAGGTGCTGGTAGCCGGTCAGGTCGCGGCGGACGACGATGAGGTGCATCGGCTTGTCGTGTACGACCGCGAAGCGGGTCACCGGCCGGCGCTGCGCGTCCCGCACCTGGAAGCGGAGCTGCCCGGGGCGACCGGCGGCGAACTCGGCAGCCAGGGGGGCCAGGGTGGCCAGGGTGAACCCGGCCGAGCTGACCGCCAGCCCGCCCAGCTCGGTGGCCGCGCCCTGATCGGTGCTCGTGGTGGTGCCGTGGCTGTGCGGCCCGGTGCCCGGGGGGTCGGAGTGCTCGGCGGCCAGGGACGGGCCGCCGGTGGTGGTCCCGGTGGCGTTCACCCGGCCGAGGCCGAAGCCGAGCAGCACCGCAAGCACCAGCCCGCCGACCACCAACGCCAGCCGCAGCGTGCTCCGGTCCGGCGCTGCGGACACCGGGTCAGGCACCACGACCCCGCCGTGCTCCGGGTCGGACCCCACCGCCCCGCCGGAGACCGGCTCGGACACCGCCGCCTCGTCGGGGACCTGGTCAGGCACCACCGGCACGGCGGCGGGGTGCTGGTCGGTCATGCCGCCCACCGTACCGCCGAGTCGGACCACCCCAGGCTGACGCCCGGACGGCGTGGCGACTGTCGCACTCGCCGCGGCCCGGGAACTTTCCCGCACCGACGTGCGCGGAGCGGTCCGCCGGGGTGCCGGCGGGTCAACCGGCCACGGCGAGGGCGAGCGGAAGCACGTCGGGTGCGCCCGCCCGGCGCAGGGCTCGGGCCACCAGGGTCATCGTCCAGCCCGAGTCGACCAGGTCGTCGACGAGCAGCACCGGGCCGTCCAGGCCGGCCACGGCGTCGGCCAGGTCGGCCGGCACGGTGAACGTGTCGTGCAGCGCGCGTACCCGTTGGGCGCTGTTGCCGCGCGGCCCGGCCGGGCCGCCCGGACCGGCCGGGGTGACCTCGCCGAGCAGCGGCAGCCGGCCCACGGCGGCGATCCGCTCGGCCAACGAGCCGACCAGCCGGGGCCGTCGCCGGGAACCGACCGCGACCACCCCCACCGGCCGGCGCGGCCACGGGTCGTCGCCGTGCGCCCACGCCTTCAACACCTCCAGCACCGCGCCGGCGACGTCGTCGGGCACCGGCGCGTCCGGCGCCTCCGGGCCGACGAGATCACGCAGCCGGCCACCCCAGCCCAGGTCGGAGAGGCGCCCGACGGCCCGGCCGGGCAGCGCCTGCTCCGCGGGGGCGATCCGGCCCTTCAGGGGTACGCCCACCGCGTCCAAGCCGGTCGGCCAGAGCTTCTTGGGAGCGATCTCCACGCCGGGTCGGCCCAGGAACGTCTGCGCGGCGGCGAGCGCGGCCGTCGACACGTCGGCGGCGAAGAGCGGGTCGGCGCACCTGTCGCACCTCCCGCAGTCGGCCGCCCCGGTGTCGTCCAGGCACTCCCGTAGATACCGCATCCGGCAGTCGGACGTGGTCGCGTACTCCCGCATGGCCTGTTGCTCGACGGTGCGCGCCTCGGCGACGCGCCGCAACCGGGCCTCGTCGTAGACCCAGGGCTCGCCGGTGGCGAGCCAACCACCGCGCACCCGGCGGACCGCGCCGTCCACGTCGAGCACCTTGAGCATCAGCTCCAGCCGGGCCCGGCGCAGGTCGACGAGGGGTTCGAGGGCCTGGGTGCTGAGCGGGCGGTCGGTGTGCAGGGCGGCCAGCACGGCCCGCACCTGCTGCTCCGGAGGGAACGCCAGCGAGGCGAAGTAGCGCCAGATCGCGGCATCCTCGACGCCGGGCAGCAGTAGCACCTCGGCGTGCTCGACGGCGCGACCGGCGCGGCCGACCTGCTGGTAGTACGCGATCGGCGAGGGCGGCGCGCCCAGGTGGACGACGAAGCCCAGATCGGGTTTGTCGAAGCCCATGCCGAGGGCGCTTGTCGCGACCAACGCCTTGATCTTGTTGTCGAGCAGGTCCTGCTCGGCGGCCCGCCGGTCGGCGTCCTCGACCTGTCCCGTGTACGAGGAGACCGGGTAGCCGCGGGAGCGCAGGAACTCGGCCGTCTCCCCCGCCGCTGCCACGGTCAGCGTGTAGACGATGCCCGAGCCGGGCAGCTGGTCCAGGTGGTCGGCGAGCCACGCCAACCGGTGCGCCGGGCTGGGCAGGTCGAGCACGCCGAGGCGCAGCGACTCGCGGTCCAGCGTCCCGCGCAGGACGAGGGCGTCACCCAACTGCTCCGCCACGTCCTGGGTCACCCGGGTGTTGGCGGTGGCGGTGGTGGCCAGCACGGGCGTGCGCTCGGGCAGCTCGGCGAGGAACGTGCGCAGCCGCCGGTAGTCGGGCCGGAAGTCGTGCCCCCAGTCGGAGACGCAGTGCGCCTCGTCGACCACCAGCAGCCCGGTGGTCGCGGCAAGCTTCGGCAGCACACCGTCGCGGAAGTCCGGGTTGTTGAGCCGCTCCGGGCTGATCAGCAGCACGTCCACCGCACCGGTCTGGATCTCGGCGGTGATCTCGTCCCACTCGTCGAGGTTTGCCGAGTTGATCGTGCGCGCCCGGATGCCGGCCCGCGCGGCCGCCTCGACCTGGTTGCGCATCAACGCCAGCAGCGGAGACACGATGACCGTCGGGCCGTGCTCGCCGCCCTCCCGCAGCAGGGCGGTGGCCACGAAGTAGACAGCCGACTTGCCCCAACCGGTGCGCTGCACGCAGAGCACCCGCCGCCGGTCGACGACCAGGGCTTCGATCGCCCGCCACTGATCCTCACGCAGCCGGGCGTGGTCGCCGGCCAGCCGACGCAGCACCGCCTCGGCCCGCTCCCGTACCGCTGCCCGCTCGTCGCCCATCCGGCATTTCTACCAGCAACGGGAGACATCCCTCCCCGTCGCGCCCTGTGCGGGTCGCCTCACTCGCCCCGGCCGGGCGGGGCCGTGTGCGGGGCGGGCACGGCCGGCGGGGGAAGGAAGACGAGCAGGTCGCGCAGGGAGTCGGTGAGCACCGGCGGGAGGAGGCACCGGGCCGCCAGGTCCTCCATCGAGCCGAACGGGCCACGGAGCCAACGGTCCATCACCACCTGCCGCGCCTGCCCGGCGGTCATTCCGGGCAGCTCGGCGATCGTCTGCTCCTGGACCGCGTTGACGTCCACCAGGCCACCGTCGTCGAAGGTGCGGGGCAGGTCGGGCCGGCCGATGTGCAGCTCCTGCCGCGCTGCCGGGTAGTGGTACATGAGGTAGCGAGCCTGCTCACGACGGACCCGACGGTCGTCGACCACCGGTGGGGGCGACCCTGCGATCCGATTGGAGAGGGCCGACCAGAGCGCGCCGTTGAGCAGGATCGTGTGCACGACCCCGACTAGCCAGACGAGCATCCAGGCCACGATCAGGAGACCTTCGGAGTCGCTCATCTCCTCCGAGTCGCTGTTGCCGAATATCACGATGATCGTGGCGGTCAGCGACAGGTAACCCACACCGGTGAGCCCGTTGCGCCAGCTTCGCCGCCAACTGGCGTAGAGGAGCACCACCAGCCAGGTGAGCAGACCGAAGGAGAACACGGCGGTCAGCGTGCCGACGACCGTCACGCTGACACTCAGCCAGCTCGGCGCCGACTGCCCCCGGGTGTCCCGGGACGAATGCCCATTCGGGGGCACCGCGACCGGAAACGGCACGGGCTGCGGGGTGACCGCGACAGCCGGCGGCCCGGGCGGGTTGGGCTGCGCGGTCGGCGGCGGCGCGTTCGGCGTTGCCGGCGGCGCGGCCGGCGGTGCGGCCGGCGGTGCGGTCGGCGCGGCCTGCGGTGCGGTCGGCGCGGCCTGCGGTGCGGTCGGCGCGGCCGGCGGTGGCGTGGGCGGCACGGGAAGCGCGGCCGGCGTTGTCGCCGGCGCGGGCGCGGGCGGCATTGGCGCGGGCGGCGGCACAGCCGGTGGCGCGGGCGGGTCGGCTGGTTGGCGAGGGCTGGGAGCGGGCGGGGGGTGGGGCGGTTGCGGCTCGCTCGACGGCTTCGCCACGGCGAGGGTCGGGTCGGAGCAGAGGATGCGCCGGTGCAGTTCCTGAAGCGCCTCGCCCGGCCCGATGCCGTACTCCTCCCGGAGCAGGCCGCCGAACTCACGGTAGGCCGCGAGCGCCTCCGCCTGCCGCCCGCTGCGATAGAGCGCCAGCATGAGCTGCTGCCGCAGTCGTTCCCGGACCGGGAACTCGGCCACCAACTCCACCAGTTCCCCGACCATCTCCCGGTGCCGGCCGAGGTCCAGCATCAGATCGGCCCGGGTCTCCAACGCCACGGCCCGCAGCTCGACCAGCCGTTGCCGCGCCGCTTCCAGGAACGGCCCGGTGAAGCCGGTGAACGGTTCTCCCTGCCAGAGCGCCAGGGCGGTGGACAACTCGGTAAGCGCCTCGGAAGCACGACCCTCGGCCCGTCGCTGCCGGGCGCTGTGGATTCCCCGTTGGAAACGGACCGCGTCGAGCGCGTCCGGATCGACGCGGAGCAGATATCCGGCATCGGTGAGGCTCAACACCTGCCCCGGTGTACGCGGCGACCGGTCCGGCTCCAACACCCGACGCAGACCGGCGACGTACTTCTGCACCACGTTGGGGCCGTTCGCGGGCGGATCCTCCGGCCAGACCGCCTCGACGATCTGCCCGGTGGACACCGGACGGCCCGCCGAGAGCAGCAGCACGGTCAGTACCGCACGCTGTTTGCCGGGACCGAGGTCGATCTCGCGGCCGGCGTACCAGGCCCGCTGAGGCCCGAGGATCTCGAAACGCAGCGTTCCTGACATGCGAATTTCCGCTCCTGACACCTCCGGCAGCGCCGGACGGCAGTGCCCGGCAGCCGGACGGCAGCATATCGGCAGCCGCACCGCCGTGCCTGCCGCCACCATGGTCATCGGCACCAGCCACGCAGCGAGAAAGAGAAATGTGATGACACAGGCAACGGGCAGCGCGAGCACCACCCGACGCACGGTCGGCGTGATCGCCGCCATGCTGGCCACGACCACCCTGCTCGGGGGGTGCGGGCCCAAGACCGAACCGGCCTCGGCACCGCAGAGCAGCCCGAGCGCCAGCCCGACCGCCGATCCGAAGCAGGCACTCCTCGATGCCGTTCCGGACGGGGCCGAGGGGACATTCCGGTTCAGTGGCAGGGACGCGTCCAGCACGATCAGCGGACGAGTCGACCCGGAGGCGAAGGGCGTCGAGCTGAACACCACGATTCCGGCCGGCGCCGATGGCATCTCCGTCAAGATGTCGGTGCTGATCATTGCGGAGGAGGCCTGGATGAAGATGAAGTTGACCGGCCAGGCGGGCCTGCCGAAGTTCCCGGACAAGTGGATGAAGCTGGACCGCACCAAGCTCGCCGACAGCGAGACCATTCCGGCCTACGACGGTGTCGACCAGGGCAACGCGGGTCCGCTCATCCAGGCGGCCACCTCGGTGCAGGAGAAGAGCCCCGGGCAGTACGCCGGGCTCATCGACGTCAGCACCGGTAACGCCGCTGAGGTGCTGGAGGAGGGTGAGGCGGCGGCGCTTGGCGAGGCCGGCAAGACGGTGCCGTTCACCGCTGTCGTCGGCGCGGACAAGCGCCTGTCCTCACTGACGCTGAAGATCCCGGCCGCCGGCAAGACGAAGGCGTACGACTACGTCGTCAACTACGCCGATTACGGCACCGCGCCGAAGATCAGCGTGCCGACCGGCGCCGCCGCGACGATCGCGCCGAAGATGGCGTACGAAATCTTGAACGGCTGACCGACCACGTAGGAGGGCGGCGACCACACGGGGGGTCGCCGTCCTCCGCGTCCGTCTGTGCTCGCGTGGTCAGCGGCCGAGGACCGATCCTCCGTTGACGCCGAGGACCTGGCCGGTGACATAACCGGCGGCCGGGCTCGTGAGATAGCGGACTGCCTCGGCGATGTCATCAGGTAGCCCGGCCCGCCCGACCAGGGTCGCCGCCACCCGCTGCGCGTGCCCCTCGGCGGTCATCCGGTCGCCGAAGAACTCGGTTTCCGCGACATAGCCGGGGCTCACCACGTTTACCGTGATCTGGTCCGGGCCGAGTTTGGCCGCCAGGTCGTACGCCCAACCGTGCAGGGCTGCCTTCGCGGCCGAGTACGCCCCACCGCCGCCACGCTGGGCGGCGATCGAGCTGACCAGGATCACCCGCCCGCCGGGCCGACGCAGGACCGGCCGCAGCGCCTCGGTCAGCAGCACGGCGGTGAGCACGTTGGCGTCCAGGTTGGCCCGCCAGTGCGCGGCGGTCCCCTCCAACGTGCCGGTGTCCCCGCCCAGGTAGCCACCGGCGTTGTTGACCACCACGTCGACCGGCCGACCGTCGACCGCCGCGAGCACCCGGTCGAGCTGCGCCGCCTCGGTCAGGTCCGCGGTCACGGCCGTCACGGCGTCCGGCCGCCCACACTCGGCAGAGATCCGTTCGGCGGCGGCAGTCACCACATCGTGCCGCCGCCCGACGATCAGAACGTCGTACCCGTCCCGCGCGAGCGAACCCGCAACGGCCGCCCCAATCCCGGTCCCGCCCCCACTGACAACAGCAACCCGCGCGCCCATGGTCCCAACCTCCCCAGACAGAGAACCCCGTCGATCATGACGATATCGCCATTCGCGACGGCGTGTCGTGGCTATAACGCCATGATCGACGGGGTCAAAAGGGGGCAGGGGTCAGGGTGGGGGGCGGCGGAGGGTTTTGGTTAGGCGGGGGGCGAGGCTGGTCAGGCCTCCGGGGAAGAAGTAGACGGCCAGGATGAAGACCGTGCCCAGGACGAACAGGGGCTGGCTCAGCGGACGGCTGAGGACGGCCGGCAGGTTGTCCACCGCGTCGCTCGTGCCGAACGCGGTGAGCCGGTGGTCCAGGTACATGTAGAGGACGCCACCGAGCACTGGTCCCCACCGGGTGCCCGGCCCGCCGAGCACCACCATGACCAGCAGCGACAGGGTCAGCTCGGAGGACGTGATGTGCGGTGAGGCGCCGCCGACGATCAGGACGTAGACCACCCCGCCCGCCGACGCCAGCCCGCCGGCCAGGGTGAACGCCACAAGCTTGTAGCGGTACGGGTCCAGCCCGAGCACACCGATTCGCCGCTCGTCGTCGCGCAGCCCGGCCAGCACCCGGCCGGTCGGCGAACCGCTCACCCGGTGCACCACGAAGACCACAAGCGTCAGGTACGCGAGTGCCAGCCAGTACAGGTTCACCGTGTTCGTCACCCCGACCAGCCCGGCGGGCAACCCGGACACGTCAAGCGGCAGGCCCTCCTCGCCACCGGTGAGCCCACCGAAGTCCCGCGCCACCAGGATCGCCCCGACCTGCGCGAAGGCGAGCGTGACCATGGCGAACGCGATCCCCACGGTCCGCAACGCCACCGCGCCGAGCAGCGCCGCGAGGATCGTGCCGCCGCTGATGGTCAACAGCGCCGCCTGCCACAGCGGCAGGCCGGCCCTGGTGATGAGGATGTCGGTGCCGTACACGCCGGCGGCGAAGTACAGCGCGTGCCCGAAGGACAGCATGCCGGTCCGACCGAAGAGCAGGTCGTACCCGGCGGCCAGGCCGCCGAAGATCAGGCAGATGGCGAGCAGTTGCAGGGTGCCGGGTGAGTTGACCGGTCCCTCGAAGATCCCCGGCAGGGAGATCGTCGAGTACGGCAGGATCGCCAACACCACCACCGCGACCAGCGGCAGGAACGGGCGGATGCGGTGCACCCGGCCTGGTCGCGGCGACGTGGGTGCCGGTGCCGGGGTCACGTCGAGAAGCGTCATGCCGTTGCCACCTTTCCGGCGATGCCCTGCGGGCGCAGCAGCAGCACCACGGCCAGCAGCCCGACCACGCAGATGTCGCCGAGTCCGGACGTGCCGTAGTAGTTGACGAACTGCTGCACCAGCCCGACGACGACCGCCGCGTACGCGGAGCCGACCACCGAGCCCATCCCACCGATCACCACCACGATGAACGCGAAGATCAGCAGCGAGCTGCCCTGGCCGGGCGAGACGGTGCCGAAGTAGACGCCGCCGAGCGCTCCGGCGAGCGCGGCGGCCGCCCCACCGATCGCGAAGACGAGCGTGAACGCCTTGCGCACGTCGATGCCGAGCGCCGTCACCATCTCCCGGTTCTCCACCCCGGCCCGGATCACCAGGCCGTACCGGGTCCAGCGCAGGAACGCCAGGATCGCGCCGAGCACCAGCACCGCCGCGATGATCAGCAGCAGGCCCCCGTTGGGCACCTGCGCGCCGAGGATGCCGGTCACCTGCCGGGTCCAGTCCGGACGCGGGAACGGCCTGGCGTCCGCACCCCAGGTGGCCTGCAACAACGCCACCCCAGCCAGGGACAGGCCGACGGTGACAAGCACCTGTTCGATGGTGCGGGAGTAGAGCGGGCGGATCAGCACCAGCTCGACCAGGATCGCCACGAGCGTGCCGGCGGCCACCCCGAAGGCGACCGCGAGCACGAAGCCGAACCCGTCGGAGCCCGCGCCCGGCAGGTTGCCCGCCGCCCACCAGGTGCCGTACGCGCCGACACCGAGGAACAACCCGTGCGCGAAGTTGAGAACGTCGGCCAGGCCGAAGACCAGCGACAGGCCGGACGCGACGAGGAAGTACAGCGCCGCCAGGCCGAGCCCGGTCAACGCCAACAGGATCACGGTGCCCATCAGTGGTTCACCTCCGCCGAGCCCACCCCGAGCAGCGACTTGGTCAGCGCCGTTTCCAACAGCAACTCGTGGGCGTCGCCGGTCCAGGCCACCTTGCCGGCGGCCAGCACCACCGCGTCGCGGGCCAGCCGGCGTACGACCGCCAGGTTCTGCTCGACGAGCAGCACCGGCACCGACTCCGCGACCCGTTCCAACACCTCGGCCACCTCGGTCACCACCTTCGGCGCCAACCCCTTGGTCGGCTCGTCGATCAGCAGCAGCCGGTTGCCGTTGAGCAGCACCCGCCCGATGGCGAGCATCTGCTGCTGCCCGCCGGACAGCGAACCGGCCCGTTGCCGTCCGCGCCGGTCCAGCTCCGGAAAGAGCGCGAAGACCTTGTCGTACGCCGGGCTGGTGCCGCGCCGCTCGGCGAGCCGCAGGTTCTCGGCGACGGTGAGGCCGGCGAACACACACCGGTCCTCGGGCACGTAGCCGAGCCCACCGCGGACCAGCCGGTGGGTGGGTTGGGCCAGCAGGCTCTGCGCGCCCATCCGGATGGTGCCGCGGACCTCTCCGGCGGGTGGGGTGAGGCCGACGATCGCGCGCAGCGTGGTGGTCTTGCCGACGCCGTTGCGGCCGAGCAGGACTGTCACGCCGGTCGGGGCGACCGTGAAGGACACCCCCTGGAGGATGTGCAGCCCGGAGATCCGGACCGACAGGTCCTCCACCGTGAGAACTGGTTCCATCAGAGCGACTCCCCGAGGTAGGCCTCTTGCACAGTGGGGTTGGCCATTACCGTCTCCGGGGTGTCGCAGGCCAGCAGCGCGCCGTGGTGCATGACGGCGATCCGGTCGGCCAGCTCCAGGATGACGTCCATGTGGTGCTCGACCATCAGCACCGCCCGGCCGCTGTCGCCGGTCAGAGACTTGATGACGGCCACCAGTTCGGGGATGTCCTCGGCGCTGACGCCGGCCATCGGTTCGTCCAGCAGCATCACCCGCGGTTCACCGGCGAGCAGCAGGGCGATCTCCAGCTTGCGCTTCTCGCCGTGGGCCAGGGTGCCGGCGAGTGCCGTACCCCGGTGGGCGAGGCCGACCCGGTCGAGCGCCGCGTCGGCGGCGGCGGCGACCTCCCGGTCGGCCGCCGCCCGCCGCCACAGTGCCATCGAGCCCCCGCGGTGCGCCTGCACGGCGAGCCGGACGTTCTCCCGCACGCTGAGCGAGCCGAAGACCGAGGACGCCTGGAAGGTACGGCCCAGCCCGAGGCGGGCCCGCCGGTGCGGCGGAAGCGCACCGATGTCCTGCCCGTCCAGGACGATCCGGCCCTCCGTGGCCCGGCGCAGGCCGGTGATCAGGTTGAACAGTGAGGTCTTGCCGGCGCCGTTCGGCCCGATCACGCCCAGGAACTCCCCGGGCGCGAGGTCGAGGTAGACGCTGTCGACGATGGCGACCTCACCGATCCGCCAGGTCAGACCGCGGGTGGCGAGCATGGCTCAGCCCTTCATGGCCACGGCCGGCGGCGCGGTCTCGTCACCGGTGAGGCTCTTCTGCGCGGTCGCCGTGAACGCGGTGCCGCTGCCGGTCAGCTTGGCCTGGAACATCGGCTGGAGCAGCGCGTGGTCGGCGGCGCGGATGGTCATCTTGCCCTTGACCCCGTCGAAGCTCCACCCCTCCAGGGCGGTGACCATCTTGTCGACGTCGTCCCCACCCTCCTGCACCGCGCGGACCACCATCTGGGCGGCGGCGAAGCCGTCCGGGTGGAACAGGTCGATGGTGCTGACCTTGGCCTTCAGCGCCTTGCTGGCCTCGGTGTCGCTGGCGCCGTCGAAGTAGTGCGACAGGAAGGAGATCTTGGTGCCGGCCGCGCCGAAGGTGGGCCAGGACGAGCGGATGTCCAGGCCGGTGACGACGGTGGTGGACGAGAGCACGCCCTGCTGGTCGAGGCTCTGCCACATCGCCGGGGCGGTGGTGCCGGCCCAGGCCACGAAGAGCAGGTCCGGCTTGGCCGCCTTGATCTGGCTGGCGAACGGGGTGAACTCGGTGGCGCTGGCCGGTGCCCGGACGCTGCTCACGCTGGCGCCCGCGCCGCCGATGACGGCCTTGACGGCCGCCTCGTTGGCGTCGCCGAACGCGCCGTCCTGGGCGAAGACCACCACCTTCTTGCCGGTCGGGTCGCCGATGAACGACTTGGCGGTCACCACGTCCTGGTAGGACTGCCGCCCGGACCGGAACGTGTACTTGTTCGCGCCGGTCACCGCGTCGGTGGCGGCCGGGCCGGAGATGAACATGACCTTGTTCTGCGCGGCGATCGGCGCGACCTGAAGCGCAACGCCGGAGGCGGTGGAACCGGCAATGATCTTCGTGCCCTTGCCGATCAGGTCCTTCGCGGCGGAGACCGCCTTGGCCGGGTCACCCGCGTCGTCGACCTCGGTCAGCTCGATCTTCCGGTCACCGACCTTGCCGGTGCCCTTCGTGGCGAAGTCCAACCCCGCCTTGAACCCCTCGATGTACTGCTTTCCGTAGCTGGCCAGGGCTCCCGACTGGGAGTACACCAGGCCGACCTTTACCGGCGCGGCGTTGTCGCCGCCGCCGGTGGCGGTGTCCTGCGGGCTACCACAGGCCGTGGCGGCAAGTGCCGCAGCCATCATCGTGGCGGCGGAGAGGAACGCCCGCCGCGTGTGCCGGACCGTCATCGCGACTCCAGGGTGAGGACAGGATGCTGTGTTGTCGGCTCACGCTAGAAGTGACGTCACCCACGGGCTATGTGGCGGAAACACACAAGTAACGGGAGGGGGATGGCCGAGGGTTACAGCCTGCGGCCCTATCAACCCGGCGACCCGCGCCCTCGATGGCCCGAACCGCCACGGACAGTCCGAGCCGTGTGTCGCCTCGCGCCATCCGGCCCGCCCGGTCAACCGCAGGGCCCGTCGTGGTCGGCCGGTCGAGGACACCGCCGACGCCCGCCGAGCAAACGGTCACAGAAAACCCGATGTCGTACGCCCTGAGCATCCTCTTCCGACACCGTCGTCTCGGCACGGTCCACGTCGGCGAGGAAACCCAGCGCCCGCGTGATCGCTCGAGCGAAGCGCACCGCTCCCGACAGGTCCTCCGCGACCACCGGCAGATGCACCACGAACCGTTCCCGCCCCGCGCCCATCCTCACCTCGTCCACCCTCGCCTCGTCGGCTCCTCGTCGGCTTGGTGGGCGGTCCGGTGTGCGGGTAGGGGACGCCCACCGGACCGCCCGGCCCCACACCCGCAGCCCAGACGGCGGTACGAACGCGGAGCCCATCTCACGCCCGCGCCCCGAGGGTTTGCCGAACCAACCGGAGCCGGACACCAGCAACCTACTACAGCAGGTGTAGTAGGTCGACCCCGCAGCGCAATCGCCGGGCGACTTATTGCAGTAGCTAGAGCAGGTCGGGCATGATCAGAGGTGCCGAACCAACCGGAGTCCTCACCATGCCCACTGCACAGCCGTCGTTCCGTCGCATCGTCGACGAGATCGCCGAACGAATCAGGACCGGCGACCTCAAGCCTGGCGACAAGCTGCCCTCGACCAGCCAGCTCGCCGACATGTATGACGTCAGCACGGGCACGGTCTATCGCGCGCTCTCGCTGCTGCACGACCGGAACCTCATCATCGGTCAGTCCGGCCGCGGCACCTACGTAGCCGAGCGACCACGCGACTGACTCGTCGCACTGTCAGATCAAGGACTTGGCGGGTGCCTCGAACTAACACTCATTGCCATCGATACTGGTAGGCGGGGTGACAGTGTCGGGTGCCGCGCTCGACGCGAACAGCGGGGCCAAAGAGAATCACACTCTTCGCTACCTTTGCATCACCGTTGGTGACGCGAGGGAGGCTCGATGTCGGCGAATGACGACTTCTTCCGGTCCCGCAAGGCCGCCGCCGTACTCAAGCACGGCATCCTGAAGCGCTACCCGGTCGTCTTCGCGTCCAAGACCGGCCGAGAGAATCCGGTCGTATTCCTCGATGGCTACGCCGGAGCCGGCGAGTACGACGATGGCCAGCCGGGCTCCCCTCTACTTCTCAGCCAGTGCGCGGACTTCGTTGGCAAGTACCGTGACGTCAGAGGCTTCTTCGTCGAGCAAGACCCCGGCAACTTTCAGAACCTGCAGCAGGTTCTTGCCAAGCAGGGTGGGGCCATGCAACGCGAGCTACGCCAAGGCAGCTTGGACCGGCATCTCCCCGAACTGCTCACCTTGGCCAAGGGCGCTTCCCTCTTCGCGTTCCTGGATCCGTTCGGACCCGCCCTGGATTTCAACCTCATCAAGACTCATCTGCTTGGCCGTGAAAAGTGGCCGCCGACTGAGGTTCTGCTCCACTTCAGCGTGCTGTCGGTGGCTCGCATGGGTAGCGCGGTCCACAAAGCCCAGCAGAAGCAAGATGAGCTCACTGGAGCCGACCGGAAGAACGCCGACAAACTCGACCGCTTCCTCGGCGGTGGGTGGTGGCGGGATCACTTTGCCAAGGTGACCGACGACCGCGACGACAAGCGTGCAACCGACGTCGCCCTACAGGTGTGGCAGGAATATGAGAAGAAGCTGACGGGCGGCACGAGGTACAGCGCCGTTCGGATGCCTGTGCGGCCACGCCCTGATCTCGCGCCGAAGTACGTCCTCGCTCTGTTCACCACCCACAGCGAAGGGGCGTGGCACTTCGCAGACGCGCTCGGCAAGGCGGGGGTGGAGTGGGAAGAGGCATGGCAGGAGGAACAGTGGCGACGCGGGGAGGCCGACGCCCCTCCACTCTTTGGCATGCCACGGTTCGACGCGGCTGAGTACGTACAGGCACACTCCCCGGCCTGGGTGCGGGAGATCAAGCAGAACCTTGATGCGCTCCTCGATCGGGACCACCCGTTTCGGGCTGCCGACCGCGTTCCCGAGGTGTACGGCAAGGTGCTCGGACAGGCCTCGGCGGTCAACGTCGGAGCAGCGATCCGCCAGCTCTACGGAGAAGGCCGGGTCATCAACTCGGGGACGGGTAAATTCTGGAACGCTGTGCTGCGACGCCCTTAACGACGGGAAGAGCTCTCAGGACCAGGATCAAGCTGCGGTAAGGGTCCGAGGAGTCGGCATCTCGTCCCAGGTCCGGCCATCGAGACTGCGACCGCCCGCCTTGGGTGTGCGACCACCCCACTGCTTGAAGAAGAAGGCGGTTCCCGCCTGGCCGCACTGGTCGCGGAGATCGGCAACCCAAGACGGGTTCATCGGGCGACAGCCCTGGCCCGACTCGCCACCCGCGATCAACCAGTCAATTCCGGCGAGGTCGAGCCGCGGCAGCGGACCAAGCAAGGGCTCGGCCGAGATGAAGCGAACCGCCGCCGGCACCTGCCGAAGAAAATCAATCCGGGATCGCTGACTGTCGTCCTCGACGCTTACACCCATCCAGACGTTCGCCGGCCAGTCAAGATCGTGAGCAACCTTGGCGAGTCGAGCTGCGCGCTTCGTCAACACTTGGAAGGTGTGGCGTGGCGTCTCGCGCATGACGTCGAAGACTTGCTGCACGTAAGCAAAAGGAACCCTGGCGTGGAAGAGGTCCGACATCGAGTTGACGAAGACCGTCCGGGGGTCACGCCAGCGTCGCGGTATATCGAGGGCGTCAGGGTGGAGCGCCACACCGAAACCCGGCCCAGAGGTGCGGGAGTCACCATCGGTCTGATACTTGGCCGAGCCCATGGCCTTCAAGCGCTTGGCGAGAGTCATGGCATAGCAGTTGTCGCAGCCCGACGAGATGCGGTCACAACCGGTGGTGGGATTCCAGGTTGCTTCCGTCCACTCGATGGCGCTTTTGTCTGCCATGCACCTCTCCTTCCACTCGACGGGCCAATACTGTCGAACAACCGTACGCATGGGAAGGGTTGCGCGGCGTGTCGGCCCGTCATCTTCACTGGCTACGAGACCGCCAGCCATGCGCCGGCAAAGCACGCGGGGCGGGCTGCGCAGACCGAATGAGACCTGCGCGCTCGAAGACCGTCAAAGCTGCACCGATGTCGTTGCCCGGCCCACGGCGAGACGGCAACATCCAGGAATTTGCTGCCGCAGGATCCTCTCGCCTCGCCTCGTCAAGATCGAGTGCGATTCGTTTACGGCATCAGCTCCATAGCGTCCGCGAAGTGCGGCCCGCGCCCGCGAAGCCACCTGCCCACGCCCGCGAAGCCACCTGCCCACGCCCACGAGGCCACCTGACCGGGCACCTCGGCGGGTGCCTGGGCGGGCCGAATGTGTCGCTGGCCCGTCGTCCGGGTGGCGGACGACGGGCCAGCGGGTGGGCCGGGCGTGATCGGCCCGACGGTCGACTCGGAGCTGATCAGCTCCGGGCCGAGGTCAGCTCGGCGGAGACGCCCGCCGGGGCTCGGACTGGGTCAGAGGCCGGCGCGGGCGGCGACGGCGGTGTCCGGGTGGTCGCTGAAGACGCCGTCCAGACCCAGACCGAGGAAGAGCTCGTACTCGGCCGTGATGTCGCCGCGCGCGTTCGGGTCGGTGCCGATGCGGAAGTCCACGGGGAGGAACTGGTTCTCCGCGCGGAACGTCCAGGAGTGCACGAGCAGCCCATCGCGGTGCGCGTCGCGTACCACGTTTGTGGGGGCGAGCAGGGCACCGGCGGCGTTCCGGGGCACGATCAGGTTCTTGTTCGCGCCGATGCCGTCGGCGTACCCGGCGATCCACTTCAGCCCGGCCGGCGTGGCCAGGTCCTGGTAGCTGCGGGTGTCACCGGCGGCGGTGAAGTCGTACGGGCGGCCGGTGGCGTCGAGCAGTTGGACGAGCTTCACGTCGGTCAGCCGGCTGAGGCGACGCAGGTTGGCCGTCTCGAACGACTGGATGAAGACCGGCGAGTTCTTCCGGTCCAGCTTGTTCTGCCGCAGCACCTTCAGCAGCGGCTCCTCCAACGGCAGGCCGATCGAGGTGAAGTAGGTCGGGTGCTTGGTCTCCGGGTAGATGCCGATGGTGCGGCCCCGTGCCCGACCCTCGGTCCGGGCCAGGTCGATGACCTTTTGGAGGGTGGGCACCTCGAAGCGGCCGTCGAACGCGGTGTTCGCCACGCGGACCTGCGGCAGTCGCTCCTTGGCCCGCAGCGTCTTCAGCTCGGCCAGGGTGAAGTCCTCGGTGAACCAGCCGGTCACGGCGACGCCGTCGATGGTCTTCGTCGCCCGACGGGCCGCGAACTCCGGGTGCGTCGACACGTCGGTCGTGCCGGAGATCTCGTTCTCGTGCCGGGCGACGAGCACCCCGTCGGAGGTGGCGACGAGGTCCGGCTCGATGTAGTCGGCGCCCATCCGGATCGCCAACCGGTACGCCTCCAATGTGTGCTCCGGTCGATAACCGCTGGCGCCCCGGTGAGCGATCACAATCGGCCGGGCGTTCGGCCGGGAGCGGTCCGCGTCGGTCGCCGGACCGGCCTCGGCCATGGTGGGCACGGCCACGGCGGCGGCGAGCAGCACGCCGGCCAGGCCGAGGGTCGGAAGGGTACGTCGCATCGCCGTCTCCTGTCGTCGGGGGAAGCCGCTTCAGCAGATCGCCCCGGGTTGACCGGCAGTTGGTCGATGGCTGGCCGGAAGGTGAATCTCCGGAATGCGCGTTCCCCCGCCGGGCGACGGGCGGAAAAGGAAGATTGTCTGGTGCGCCGGTTCTTCCGCAACCCCGTGCGGCTGGTGCCGTTCGCCTTCCTGGTGCCGATCCTGCTCGGCGCCGGGCTCCTGATGGCACGGTGGGCGACTGTCGATCACCAGCGCCCCCCGCTGGTCACCGCCCTCTTCACCGCCACCTCGGCGGTGTCGGTCACCGGCATGGCCATCACCGACACCCCCAACTACTGGTCCGGCTGGGGACTGCTGGTGATCACCCTGCTCACCCAGCTCGGTGGTCTCGGCATCCTCACCGCGGCGGCGCTTGTCATCCTGGTGGTCGCGCGCCAGCTCGGCCTGCGCAACCGGCTGCTGGTGCAGGCCGAGTCGGCGGAGTTCGGCATCGGTGACGTGGGCCGGCTGCTGCGCCGGATCGCGATCACCGTCTTCGCCTGCGAGGCCGTGATGACCGCTCTGGTCGCCGGCCGGCTCTGGTGGGCGTACGACTATCCACCCGGACGGGCCCTCTGGTCGGGCGTGTTCCACGCCGTCCAGGCATTCAACAACGGCGGCTTCGCGCTCTACACCGACGGCCTGCTGGCCTTCGACCGCGATCCGTGGGTGTCGCTGCCGCTGGCCTTCGGGGCCATCGTCGGCGGGTTGGGGTTCCCCGCCCTGTTCGAGGCGGTCCGGGAGTGGCGCAAGCCGGCGGGGTGGGCGGTGGCCACCAAGCTGACCATCTGGGGCAGCATCGCCCTGCTGCTGCTCGGCTTCGTCGGCCTGCTCGCCGCCGAGTGGACAAACGCCAGCACCATCGGCTCGTACGACGCCGGAGGCAAGGTGCTCGCGTCCTTCACCCAGATCGCGTTGAGCCGCACCGGCGGTTACAACGTGCTGAACATCGCCGAACTCCAGGAGGAGAGCTACCCGCTGCTGATCGTGCTGATGTTCATCGGCGGCGGCAGCGCCAGCACGGCCGGCGGCATCAAGGTGTCCACGTTCTTCCTGCTCGCGTTCACCATCTGGGCGGAGTTGCGCGGCGAGCCCGACGTGACGGTCGGGCACCGCCGGGTGGCCACCGCGAGCCAGCGGCAGGCGGTGACCGTGGCCCTGCTCAGCGTCGCGCTGGTCACGGTCGGAACCATGCTCCTGCTGCTGCTCACCGAGGGCGTGCGGTTCGTGGCGGCCCTGTTCGAGGTCACCTCCGCGTTCAGCACCACCGGCCTCACCGTCGGTCTGGCCGGCGAGTTGCCGCCCAGTGGTCAACTGGTGTTGACGGTGTTGATGTTCATCGGCCGGGTCGGGCCGCTCACCCTCGGGTCGGCGATCGCCCTGAACACCAGGCGCAAGCTCTACCGCTATCCGCAGGAACAACCAATTGTCGGCTGAGGCCTGTTTCACAAGCACTGGCCGACCGCCCTTATGGAGCAGGCTCAGGAAGCGAGGAGGGTCGAGGTGTCGGCGAGACGATCGGACGGCGGCGGCGTCGTGGTGATCGGGTTGGGTCGTTTCGGCTGCCATCTGGCCGCGTCGCTCACCCGGATGGACCGCGAGGTGCTGGCCGTCGACCGCAACCCGGAGAAGGTGCAGCGCTTCTCGGACCAACTCGACCGGGTGGTCCAGGCCGACGCGACCGAGGAGGGGGGGTTACGGCAGCTCGGCGTCACCAGCTTCGGCCGGGCGGTGGTGGCCATCGGGGCGTCGGTGGAGGCCAGCGTCCTCACCGTGCTGGCGTTGGTCGAGCTGGGTGTGCCGCAGATCTGGGCACGTGCCACCTCGCAGAAACACGCCAAGATCCTGTCGTCGGTGGGCGCGCATCACGTGATCTTTCCGGAGGCGGAGACCGGCGACCGGGTGGCGCACCTGATCGTCAGCCGGCTGCTCGACTTCATCGAGTTCGACGACGACTTCGCGATCGCCACCGTCCGGGTGCCGGAGTCGCTCGTCGGGCGCACCCTGCTCGACCTACGTCCGGAGGAACGTTCCGGGGTCCGGGTGATCGGCGCGAAGGCGCCCGGTGAGCGTTTCCGGTACGCCGCGGACGACACGGCGCTGGCCCAGGGTGGGCTGCTGGTGGTGGAGGGTGGCATCAACCAGGTGCAACGGTTCGCGGAACGACGTTGACGGTCATCTCCTGGGCCCACCGCGGTGCCCCTCCGGGGCTTTCACCCTTTTCCCGGACCACCCGGCCCCTTGCCGTGACCGGGCTTCGCGGGACCCTTCGGGGGCTTCGCCTTCGGCGCGCCACCGCCGGCGCCGCCGGGTGCCGTCGCCTTCTTCGGCGTGGTGGCCGCCTTGATCGTCGGCGGGGCCGTGGACGGCGTACTGCCGGCGACCCCGGAGACGCGCACCCCGCAGGCCACCTCGCCGAGCCGGAACTCCACAGGCAGCGGGTTCGCCCCGCTGTAGGTCCCGGTGAGGGTCAGCTTCTCGGCGGCGCCGGGTGCCAGTGCGGCGCGCTGGTCCGCCGGCCGGACCACCACGGTGCTCCCCTGCTGGTGCACGGGCGCGGGTTCCGACTTCGTCACCGTCTGCTGACCGGGGAAGCTGAAGCTCATCGCCCAGTCCCGCAGCTCCCGGTCACCGGTGTTG
The DNA here is from genome assembly GCF_049841595.1 of Micromonospora sp. DT228. Classification (NCBI taxonomy): domain Bacteria; kingdom Bacillati; phylum Actinomycetota; class Actinomycetes; order Micromonosporales; family Micromonosporaceae; genus Micromonospora; species Micromonospora sp. DT228. The sequence goes on along the minus strand of NZ_JBNCKO010000005.1, from coordinate 434,188 downwards.
GTGAGCGTGAGGTCCGCGGCGAAGTCGGTGCCGGAGTCCGTGCGCAGCGCGTACGCCACCTCGCACGGCACTTTCGTCGGCAGGCCCATTCGGGCCTCGGTCGTCGGCCGGCCCTCGCCGCTGGCCGGACTGCGTGAGGTGAACCCCCACATCGCCCCGGTGACCGCGATCAGCCCGACGGCAGCCACCCCGGCCTCCACGCGCCGACGCCTGGTCACCCGCTGCCGGGCGCGCCGGTCGCGATTGCGGGTACGCGACAGCGGCAACGCGTCGGTCGCCGCCGACCAGGGCAGGATCGTGGTACGCGCACTGCCCAGCAGGGCCGGGTCCAGGGGGCCGGCGGCCGGGGAGACCGGCACGGCCGCGAGCATCCCGGCCGCGTCGGCGAGGATCCGGGCCACCTCGGCGGTTGCCGGTCGATCGGCGGGCCCCTTCGCCAGGCAGCGCCCCACCAGGTCGGTCACCTCGGCGGGCAGGCCGTCGACGGCGGGCATCGGCTCCGGGTCGTTGTACATGTGGGCGCGCAACATCTGGGTGGTCGTGGTGGCTCGCCACGGCAGCCGGCCGGTGAGCATCCGGTAGAGCAGCAGCCCGACGGCGTACACGTCGGTGGCCGGGGACACCTGGCCGTTGTCCAGCCGTTCCGGGGCGAGGTACGCGGGAGTGCCCAACAGCGCGCCGTCCGGCCCCTTCTCGCTCTCCCCCACGAGCGCGGAGATGCCGAAGTCGACAACCTTGACCCCGGTCGACGTGAGCATGACGTTGCCCGGGGTGACGTCGCGGTGCACCACACCCCGGGCGTGGGCGGTGGTCAGCGCCGAGCTGACCTCCGCGCCGATCGTGACCGCCTCGCGCCAGGGGAGCTGGCTCTCCCGGCCCAGTCGACTGGCCAGCGACGTGCCGTCGACAAGCTCCATCACGACGTACGGCACGGTCAGACCGACCTGCTCGGACTCGCCGTAGTCGTACACGTTTGTGATGTTGGGGTGGCAGAGGCGCGCGGCGGCCTGCGCCTCGATCCGGATCCGGTGGCGGAACGCCCGGTCGCTGGCCAGCCTGGAGGCCAGCACCTTCACCGCGACCTGACGGCCGAGCACCTCGTCGTAGCCGCGCCACACCACCGACATGCCGCCCGCGCCGAGCTGCTCGATCAGTCGGTACCGCTCATCGAGGAGCTGCGCGCCGTTTCGGTCCCCACCACCCATGGTGACCGATGTTGCCCAGGATCAACCGTCCTACACCTGGAGTATCGGAATCGGTCAGAGTTGTCACCCGATCAGGCGGTCGCGAGCAACTGGTCCACCGGGGCGTAGTCGTCGGTCAACACCAGGGCCCCGCCGACGAAGTCCGTGAGGGCCGGGCCGGACAGCAGGCTGACCTTCGGATCCACCTCGTCCAGCCGGGTCCGCACGGCTGCCAGCGGCAGCGGCGCGTCGGAGCCGACGATGAGGAAGTTGGAACCCTGCTCCTCGGCGAGCGCCTCCGGCGGCGCGATCAACGCGACGTGCCGGAACTCGGCGGCCACCGTGGCCAGCTCGGCGCGGATGAACCGCAGCGGCGGGTAGTCGATGACGTTCTGCACGTAGATTCCGCCGGGGCGGGTCACCCGGCGGATCTCGGCAGCCATCTCCCGGGTGGCCAGGTGCCAGGGCACCACCAGGTGACCGAACGCGTCACCGACCACCAGGTCGCGGCTGTCCGTCGGCTCGCCGCCGACGAGCATCCGGGCGTCGCCCACCACCGCCCGCAGCTCCGGCCCGGTCCGTACGCCCAGCTCCTGCTCGCCCAGCTCGACCAGCCCGCCGTCGATCTCGAACACCACGTTCTCGGTGCCCGGCCGGGTGGCGGTCAGGTAGCGCGGCACGGTGAATCCGCCGCCGCCCAGGTGCAACGCGTCCAGCCGCTGACCGGCCGCCGCGGCGACGTCGGCGACCGCGCCGATCCACTTCGTGTACGCGTACTCCAGGTGTGTGGGGTCGGCGAGGTCCACGTACGAGTGCTGGGCCGAGTTGAGCAGCAACGTCCGGCCGGTGGGCCGGGACGGGTCGGTGGTGACTCGGGCGCAGTGGTATGCGGTCTCGATGTCGCACGGGTTCGGCGCCACGGTGCTGAGGCCCGCCCCGACCAGGCCGAGCACGGCAAGCGCGGCCCGGGTCCGCGCCGGACCGGGCACGTCGGCGGGCTCCTGCCGGCGCAGATACCAGCCGAGGCCGATGCCCACCAACCCGAGCGCGACTGCCAGGGTCACCAGGATGACGGTGCTGCGCAGCGCGGCTACCAGCACGAACCCGGTGAGCAGGGTCGCGGTGATGCCGCCCAGGGTGCCGATCCCGGAGAGTCGACCGACCACCTGGCCGGTGCGGCGCAGGTCGGCCAACTGAAGCTTCACGACCAACGGGGTGACCGCGGCCAACAGCGCGGCCGGCACGAACACGGCAAGCGAGACCAGGAGCAGGATGCCGCTGGCCGCGCCACCGCGCAGCACCTCACCGGCGTACCGGACCACGGGCAGGGTGACGGCGGTGGCGATGCCGGCCAGGACCAGCGCCGGGGCCAGCAGGCCACGCGGGTTACGCCGGTCGGCCAGCCAGCCGCCGGTCCACGCCCCGTAGGCGATCGCGGCCAGCGCGACGCCGATCACCGAGCTGGTCACCTGGAGGGTCACCCCGACGTACGGGCCGACCAGGCGCAGCGCGACGGTCTCCAGCACCAGCACGGCGCCGCTGGAGAAGAAGACCAGGAAGGCGGCCAGGCCGTTGGGCAGCGCCCGGCCGGTGACCGGCACGGACGGGGCTGCGGCGGCCGGCGGGGCCGCGACGTCGGGCGGTGGGGAACTCATCGTCGCGATGGTACGCAGCGAAGCTGACGTTCAGGGTCAGTACAGCGATAGATGAACGTGGTTCGTGTGGGACGCGGCGGGGCTGCCGCTGCCGCTGTACGACCGCCACCCGGTGCCGGGATGCCAGATCTGCCGGTACCAGATCACGTAGAGCACGCCCAGTCGGTCGGCGTTGCGCACGTGCCAGGCGGCCAGGCTGTCGCCGTACGCCTTGTCGCCGCCTGTCGCGTTGCGATCCTCGAAGCCGTTGGTGGCCGCCGCGAAGTCGCAGGCACGCCCCTTCGGGTGCTCGCCGCCGCCACCTTCACGCTTGCAGGAGACGTGCCGCTTGTAGCCGGCCGCCTGGGTCTGGTTGAGCGCGTTGAGGGTGCGCGGGGTGATGCAGCCGGAGGTGGTCGGGTCCTTCACCGAGCAGGACTCCGACGGCCAGGATCCGTCGGAGTTACGCGGGGCGGGCTTCGCCGAGGCGGAACTGCCCCCGCTGAAACCGTTGCTGCTGCCCGAGCTGACCTCGGCGAGCGCCTCCTCGGCCTCCTTCTTCTTCTTCGCCATCACGGCGAGCTGCTTCTGCTGCTCACGGACCTCGGCGTCGATGGCGACCTTGGCCTGCTGCGCCTCCTGCCGGGCTTCGACGAGATCACGCAGCCGCTTGCTGTCCCGCTGGGCCATCAGGTCGAGATCGCTGGCGCGTTCCAGGAACGCCTGCGGCGTGGCGGTGTTGAGCAACATCGACGCCGGGCCGAGCCGACCGATCCGGTAGGACTGTGCGGCGACCTCGCCGACCTGGGCGGTGAGCCCACCCATGCGGCCCTCGATCGCCGTCAGCTCGCCGGTCAACGCCGTCTGGCGGCGCTTGGAGTTGTCGAGCTTGGCCTTGGCCTCGATGTGCCCCTTGGCGGTCAGCTCCAACGCGTCCCGCAGCTTCTTGCTGCCGCCCTCACCGGGCTCGGCGTACGCGGGAACGGCGGCACCGCCGAGCACCAGGGCGACGGCGGCGAGCACGGCGAGTAGGGCGCGGCGACCGAGCCGCGGGTGGAGCCTGGTCCTGGGCACGAAAGCGTCCTTCCGTCGACCGCCGGCCCCCGGTGAACAACTGCGCGGCGGCGTCCCCGCCGGCGCCGGTCGGCGGCCTGCTGGCGGAGACCGCCGGTCACGATACCGGACTGCGAGCCGGTGACCAGCCCCCTGACGCCTGGGACGTCCCGATGTCGACGGAGCGTTCCAGCGCCATCGCCCAGAGCGTCCAGACGCCTCACGCAGAGCGTCCAGAAGCCCCTCAGACGCCTCGCGCAGTGCCCGGATCAGGGGGCGAGAAGGGCGTCGCGTACCTCGTCCCAGATCTGCTCGTTAGCTGCGACGAGCAGCCCGCGGCCGTCGTCGGAGGGGTGGTAGTCGGCGCCGTCGAACCTGCGGGCGACGCCACCGGCCGCGCGGACCAGCAGGGTGCCCGGAGCGTGGTCCCACGGCAGGGTGCGCCAGAAGAGGACGAACTGCTGCTCACCGGTGAGGATGTCCAGGTATTCGCGGCCGGCACAGTGCTGGCCGGGCAGCAGCTCACCGAGGCGGCGACCGCCGGCGCGGACCCGGTCCCTCATGTCCGGCGGCAGGAACGTGGTCATCGCCGCGCCGCGCAGCTCGCCGAGCGGCGGCAGCGCGGCGGTGGCGTCGACAGGTCGGCCGTTGAGCAGGGTGCCGTCGTCCGCCGAGCCGACGGCGAGGGTGTCGGCGAGCGGGTCGAGGATCCAGCCGGCGACCGGCCGTCCGTCGGTCAGCAACGACACCATCAGCGCGAACGGCCGGCGACCGGCGGCGAAGTTGGCGGTGCCGTCGACCGGGTCGACGAGCCAGACATCACCGGCGTCGCGCAGGTGCCCCAGCAACCCCGGGTCGTCGGCGACACCCTCCTCACCGACAACCGTCGAGCCGGGCCGCAGCCGGCGCAACCCCGCCGACAGCAACTCCTCGGCCCGGCGGTCGGCGACGGTGACCACCTCGCCGGGCGCCTTCTCCGACACGTCGGCGTCGTCGAGCTTGCGGAACAACGGCAGCACGACCTGGTCGGCGGCCTCCCGCAGGAGGTCGCCGACGTCGTCGAGCAGGGTGTCAGCCACGCGGCGGCAACTTGACCACGCTGACGAAGAACTCGTCGATCTGGCGGACCACCGCGATGAAGCGCTCGAAGTCCACCGGCTTGGTCACGTAGGCGTTGGCGTGCAGCTGGTAGCTGCGCAGGATGTCCTCGTCGGCCTGCGAGGTGGTGAGCACCACCACCGGGATCCGACGCAGTTCCGGGTCGTTCTTGATCTCTTCCAGCACCTCCCGGCCGTCGCGCCGGGGCAGGTTGAGGTCGAGCAGGATCAGGTCGGGCGCCACCGCGTCCGCGTACTGGCCCTCCCGGCGCAGGTAGGCCAGCGCCTCGGCGCCGTCGGAGACGACGGTGAGCCGGTTGCGCAGCTTGTGCTCCTCGAACGCCTCCTGGGTCATCAGCACATCGCCCGGATCGTCCTCGACCAGCAGGACCTCGATCGGGCTCTTGCCATCCGCAGGCGCGGTCATCCCACCGTCTCCCTCATGTCACCCGTTCTACCGCCTTCCGGCGACTTGTCGGCCCGGTCCGGCCGGTCCGACCCCTCGGACTGCTCGGCCGGCGCTGCCGGAGTCTCGTTCGAGGGCGTGGCGTCGCCCGCCGGCAGGGCCTGCGGCTGCTCCGACGAGTCGACGGGGGCGGCCGCCTCCAGGTCCGCCGGAAGCGCCGGCAGGGTGAACCGGATCGCCGTGCCCTCCGGCACGTCGGTGTCCACCCAGACCCGGCCGCCGTGATATTCGACGATCTTCTTGACGATGGCCAACCCGATGCCGGTGCCCGGGTACGCGTCCTTCGAGTGCAGCCGCTGGAAGATCACGAAGATCTTGTCGGCGAACTCCGGCTCGATCCCGATGCCGTTGTCCTGGCAGGTGATCTCCCACTCGGAGTCCACCAGCCGGGCCGAGACGTGCACCTTGGGCGGCACGTCGGCCCGGCGGAACTTGATCGAGTTGCTGACCAGGTTGGCCAGCAGGTTGGTGAGCAGCGGTTCCTCACCGGAGATCACCGGCAGATCGGTCCAGGTCAGCTCGGCGTCTGCGTACTGCCGCGCGGCCTCGGTCTGGCCGGCCACGTCGCCCATCACCTTGTTGAGGTCGACCTCGACGAAGCCGGTGGTGAGCCGGCCGATCCGGGAGAACGCGAGCAGGTCGTTGATCAGGCGCTGCATCCGCTGTGCGCCGTCCACCGCGAACGCGATGTACTGGTCGGCCCGCTCGTCGAGCTGCCCGGCGTAGCGACGCTGGAGCAACTGGCAGAAACTGGCCACCTTGCGCAGCGGCTCCTGCAGGTCGTGCGAGGCCACGTACGCGAACTGCTCCAGGTCACGGTTGGAGCGGGTCAACTCCTCCGCCTGCTTCTGGAGCTGGCTGTTGACCCACTCGATCCGCTCGCGGGCACCCCGCACCTCGGCCAGGTCGGCGGCGATCTTCTGCCGCATCGCGTCCACGTCGTCGCCGAGCCGGATGAACTCCGGTGGGCCGGTGGTGGCGATGCGGTGCTGGTAGTCGCCCTCGGCAACCTCACGGACCTGGGTGGCCAGGCCGGTCAGTGGCCGGATCACCATCCGGTCCAGCGAGAGCAGCAGCACCGCGCCGGCCACGACCACCACCAGGGCGGCGACGATCAGCAGCACGACAAGCACGTTGCTGCTGGTACGCACGTTGTCGGCGGTCTGCTCCCGGGCGGCCAGGACCTCCTCCTGGAGGTCGTTCACCGCCGTGCGCACCTCGTCGAACTGCTGCCGGGCCCGCTCGGTGACGAGTGCCTGACCCGCGCTGGTGCCGCTGCGCTCGGTGGTGGTGATCACGGGCTCGGCCACCGACTGCCGCCACTGCGCGGTGCGCTCCTCGACGGTCCGCAGCTCCTGGCTGATCTGCGGATAGTCGTCGAGCAGCGCCCGCATCGAGACGCTGACGCTCTGCTCCTGGGCGAGCCCCTCCCGATAGGGGATCAGGTCGTCCGGGTCACCGCTGACCGCGTACCCACGGATCGCCGTCTCCTGGTCGAGCAGCGCGTTGAGCAGCTCCTGGGACTGCACCCGCAGTGGGCCGGTCTCGTTGAGGACGGCGTCGATCTGGGTGCGGTTGCGGGCGGCCATCGCCGCCTCCGCGCCGGCCAGGGCGATCAGCAGCACCCCCACGACGGTGAGCAGCGTGATGACCCGGCGGCGCAGACTCCAGCCGCCAACCACCGGCTTCACCGGCCACCACCACGGCTCACCAGCAGCATTGCCACGTCGTCGGCGAGCGCGCCGCCGTTGAGCCGCTCGGCCCTGCCGACCAGCCAGGCCGGCAGCTCGGGCAGCGACACCGAACGGTTGGCCGGCTCGTCGAGCAGCCCGCTCAGCCCCAACACGTCGAGGCGATCGTTGCCCGCTCCCACCCGCCCCTCGATGAGGCCGTCGGTGTACATCAGCAGGGACCAGTCATCGGTGTCGAACTCCAGGTCGTAGGCGATCGGCCGGCGGGGTCGTACGCCCAGCAGTCGGCCGCCGGGCGCGGGCACCGGGGCGACCCGGCCGCCGGAGAGCAGCAGCGGCGGCGGGTGCCCGGCGAGTCGGACGGTAGCGCGGTTGGCGTCCAGGTCCAGCCTGGTGGTGGCCACCGTCGCGAAGATCTCCTGAAGGCGGCGCTCACTCATCAGCACCTGCTCCAGCGCGGGCAGCACCTCGTCGTCCGGCACTCCGGCGAGCACCAGGGCCCGCCAGGCCACCCGCAGCTCGACGCCGAGCGCGGCCTCGTCCACCCCGTGCCCACAGACGTCGCCGACGATCAGGTCGAGACGGTCCGGACGGGTCTGCACCACGTCGAAGAAGTCCCCGCCGATAAGCGCGGCGTGCCGGCCGGGCCGGTAGAAGGTGTGCACCGCCACCTGGTCGGTCGTCATCAGCGGCTGGGGCAGCAGACCGCGTTCGAGGCGGGCCGACTCGGCCTGCCGCAGCTCGACCTCCCGCAGCCGGCGGGCGTTCTCGTCGGCGCGTTTGCGCTCCACGGCGTAGCGCAGCGCCCGGGTCAGCAGCACCCCGTCGACCTGACCCTTGACCAGGTAGTCCTGTGCGCCCTCGGCGACCGCCACGACGCCGAGGTGCTCGTCCGAGCGGCCGGTCAGCACGCAGACCGCGGCGCCGCTGGACATCTCCAGCACCTGACGCAGCCCGTCCAGCCCCTGCGCGTCGGGCAGGCCCAGGTCGAGCAGGACGCAGTCGACGTCGTTGATCCGCTGCCGCGCCTCGCGCAGGCTGGTGGCGACCAGCAGGTCGATCATCGAGTTGGTCTCGGCGAGCAGTTCCCCGACGAGGAAGGCGTCGCCCTCGTCGTCCTCCACCAGCAGCACCCGCAACCGTTCGCCCGGCGGCAGGTTCGCGTGCCGCGCCAGGCCACCGTGCGGGTACGGCACAACTGGGGACCCGGCCGAGCCGGACCCCCGGTGCGGCCGGGTCACCGCCGCGAGACGCGGGAGTTCGCTGGTGATGTCGGGCTCCTTCCGAGTGCCCTGCTGATCCTGTATTAGACAACGGTCGCACACAACACGATGCCCGTGGCACGGGCGGGGATGGGCCGCATCACTGCCCGCCGGCGGACAAACCACGCGGGTGATCGGTGCCCGGCCGACCGGCCATGCCATCCGGGACCGCCGGAGGGCAGGATGGTGCCACCCCAGGCCCCACCACCCCCCGAGGAGTTTCCGTGGGCGCACCCCCCACCCCGGCCACGACGGGCACACCGGCCCGTCCGACTCCGGGCGTACCCCCTGCGGATCGTGCGCTGACCAGGCCGCACCGCCGGCTCGTGGCCGCCGCGGCGGCGCTCGTGGCGCTGGCCGCCGTCGGCGCCGGCAGCCTGCTCGACCTGCGCACGCCGACGCCGAAACCGGCAGACGCCCCGGTGGGCGAGTTCAGCGCCGCTCGCGCGTACGAGGACGTGCAGGTGATCGCCGCCCGGTCGCACGTCGCCGGGAGCCCGGCCAACGACCAGGTCCGCGCGCACCTCGAGCAGCAGTTGCGCGGGTTGGGCCTGGAGACCGAGGTGCAGGACACCGTGGCCCCGGAGGCCGGGCAGCTCAGCGGCGCGGCGGGCGGGGCGACCCTGGCCCGCGTCCGCAACGTGGTGGCCCGGCTGCCCGGCACCGACTCGACCGGCCGGGTCTTCCTGGTCGCCCACTACGACTCGGTGCAGACCGGGCCGGGCGGCAACGACGACGCGGCCGGCACCTCGACCATCCTGGAGGTGGCCCGCGCGCTGACCACCGGCCCGCGGCCCCGCAACGACATCGTCTTCGTGTTGACCGACGCGGAGGAGGCGTGCCTCTGCGGCGCGTCCGCGTTCGCCGCCAGCCACCCGCTGGCCGCCGACGGCGGGGTGGTGCTCAACCTGGAGGCGCGCGGCTCCACCGGCCCAGTGATCATGTTCGAGACGTCCCGGAACAACGCGAAACTGGTGGACGCCTTCGGTCGGGCCGCCCCGCACCCGGTCGGCACCTCGTTCGCGGTGGAGATCTACCGGGCGCTGCCCAACGACACCGACTTCACCGCGTTCCTGGACCAGAAGTTCGTTGGGTTGAACTCGGCGTACATCGACGGCGGCGCGATCTACCACACGCCGCTGGACACGCCGGCGGCCATGGACCGGAGCAGCCTCCAGCAGCACGGGGACAACGCGCTGGGCCTGGCCCGGGAGTTCGGCCGCACCGACCTGACCGACCTGCGCTCCGGGCACGACGCGACCTACTTCCCGGTCCCCGGCGGCCTGGTCCGCTACCCGGGCACGCTCACCCTGCCGCTGGCCCTGCTCGCGGTGGCGGCGGTGGCCGCGCTGGGCTGGCTGGTCCGTCGGCGGGGCCGGGCCAGCACCGGCCGGCTGGCCGCCGGCTTCGGGCTGGCCCTGGTGCCGATCGTGGTCGCGCCGGTCGCCGCGCAACTGCTCTGGCTGGCGATCACCAAGATCCGACCGGGGTACGCGGAACTGCTCGACCCGTACCGGCCGATCTGGTACCGGTTGGCCGTCGTGGCGCTCGCCGCCGCCACCCTGTTCACCTGGTACGCGCTGCTGCGCCGCCGGATCGGCCCGGCCGCGCTGGCCGTGGGCGGGCTGGCCTGGCTGGCCCTGCTCGGGGTGCTGCTCGCCGTGGCGGTGCCGGGCGGGGCGTACCTCACCACCCTGCCGGCGCTGGCCGGCGCCCTCGGCGGGCTGGTCGCGCTGCGTACCCGGCAGACCGGGCCGTGGCCGGTGGTGGCGGTGACCGCCGCCGCGGCGGTCGGTGTGGTCATCCTGCTGCCCACTGTGGTGCTGCTCTTCCCCGCGCTGGGGATGGGCATGGGCGGGGTGGCGGCGCTGGTCGCGGTGCTGCTCGGCCTGACCGCGCTGCCGGTGGTCGACCTGCTGCACCCGCAGGCCGGCGGCCAGCGCGGCCTGCGGGCGTTGCGCGCCCGCCGGCTCGGGCTGCTGCCGGCGGCAGCGGCCACCGTGGCGACGGTGGTGCTCGCCGGGGTCGGGCTGGGCGTCGACCGGTTCGACGCCGCCCATCCCGCGCCGACCCACCTGATGTACGCCCTGGACACCGACACGGGCCAGGCGCAGTGGGTCAGCCACGAGGAGGAACTGCAACCGTGGACGGCCGAACACGTCGACCCGGTCGCGCGGGAGTCGCTGCGCTGGTGGTTCCCCGCCCTGGGCGACGAGTCGCTGCGGGTCGGCACGGCTCCGAACGCCAACCTGCCGGCGCCGACCGTGCAACTGCTGTCGGACAGCACCGTCGGCGGTGAGCGCACGCTGCGGGTGAAGGTCGTGCCGCAGCGACAGGTGCGCCTCGTGTCGCTGCACGTGGACGCGAAGACCGCCGAGGTGAAGCGGGCGGAGGTCGCGGGTCGGGCCGTTCCGGTGGAGCGGCAGCCGACCGTCGAGGAGGCGGGTCTGGACCGGTGGGGCTTCGGGGTGGTCTTCCACGCCCCGCCGCCGGAGGGCATCGAGGTGACGCTGACCGTGGTGCCGCGAGCACCGCTGGTGTCGCTGCGGGCGATGGACGCCAGCGACGGGCTGGACGCGCTGCCCGGTTTCCGCCCCCGACCGCCGGGCGTGGGCGTCGTCGGGTCGCACAGCTCCGAGATGCTGGCGGTCGCCCGCACGTACACCTTCTGACGGGTCGGACGGTGGTCCGGCGGGGATCGCTCCCCGCCGGACCACCGCCGGCCACTGCACTAGTCGTAGAGGGCGGACACCCACAGGTGGGTCATCGTGTCGACCAACAGTCTCCGGTCGTCGAACGGCGGCACGCCGCACGCGGCCAGGTAGTAGAGCCGCTCGCCGGTCCACGTCAGCGATGCGGCGAGCGCACCGACGTCGACGCCGTCGAGCCGAGCCGCGACGGCCGGCTTGGCCTGGCGCTCGGCCTCGATCCGGGTGACCGCCGCATCGGTGAACGTCGCCATCTGGGCCAGCCACAGCTCGCGTAGCTGCGGGTCGGACGCCCAGCTCTCCACGATGGCGCGCAACACCGCCGCGTTTGACAGCCACAGGTCGGCGCCCGCGTCGATGCCAGCCCGCAGAGCGTCACCAGGGCTGGCGCTCCCCCGCACCCACGGCTGCGCGGCCTCGTGGCCGGCGCCGACCGCTCGACGCACCAGCTCGGCCAGCGCCGCCTGCTTGCCCGCGAAGTAGAAGTAGAAGCTCGCCCGGGAGACCCCTGCCGCAGCAATGATCTCGGCGACGCTGAGCGTGTCGAAGGTGCGCTCGCGCAGCAGCTCACGCAGGGCGTCGAGGATGCGCTCGCGCAGCTCGACGTCGCCGCGCGCGGGTTCGTCGCGTCGGGCCATCACAGTCCCGAGCATACCGTACGAACCATCTGGACGAGTTGACCAGACAGCATGTATGGTCGGTGCATGACACAGATAGCCGTCCATATCGTGGTGAACGATCCCGACGCTGCGGCCACCTGGTACGCGGAGGTGCTCGGCGCGCGGGAGACCAGTCGCGTGCCGCTGCCCGACGGCCGCCCGCTCACCGTGGAGCTGCGGGTCGGTGACACAGTGCTCGCCGTGGCGGGCGAGTGGCCGGACCGCAGCCTCCGTACGCCGGCGGCTCTGGGCGGCAGCCCGACCGCCTTCCACCTGCCGGTCTCCGACGTCGATGCCGCCTACGACCGCGCGATCGCCGCCGGAGCCATCGCATTCGAGCCGCCGCACGACGCGTTCTGGGGCGACCGCACCGCACAGTTCCTCGACCCGTCCGGGCACCGCTGGGCGATCAACCGGCACCTGCGCGACGTCCCCGCCGACGAGATGGCCGAGCACGTGGCGGCGATGTTCGCATGAGGTACACGACCTTGGGGCGTACCGGTCTGCGGGTGTCCGAGCTGGTGCTCGGCGCCATGACGTTCGGTGAGCAGGGCGGCGTCGGCGCGCCGATCGAGGAGTGCCGGCGCATCCTCGACGCCTACGCCGAGGCCGGCGGCAATGTCGTCGACACCGCCATCAACTACCGCGGCGGCACCAGCGAGGAAATCCTCGGCGAGCTGCTGGCCGGCCGGCGCGATCGGTTCGTCGTGGGCACGAAGTACACGGTGACCCGTGACCCGATTGACCCCAACGGTGGCGGCAACCACCGCAAGAATCTCCGGCTGTCGCTGGAGACCAGCCTGCGCCGCCTGCGCACCGACCACGTCGACATCTACTGGGTGCACATCTGGGACCGGCACACGCCGATCGAGGAGACCATGCGGGCGCTCGACGACGCCGTCACCGCCGGAAAGGTCCTCTACATCGGCGTGTCCGACACACCGGCCTGGGTCGTCTCCCGTGCGAACACGCTGGCCGAGTGGCGCGGCTGGACTCCGTTCGCCGGACTACAGGTGCCGTACAGCCTGATCAACCGCGACGCCGAACGGGAGCTGCTGCCGATGGCCGAGGCGTACGGCCTCACGGTGACCGCCTGGAGCCCGCTCGGCGGCGGCGTGCTGTCCGGGAAGTACACCGCCGCGCCATCGACCGGGAAGACGCGCCTCGACCGGGACGCGATAAGTGACCGGGACCTCGGTGTGGCCCGGGTCGTGCAGGACGTCGCTGACGAACTGGGCGTCACCCCCGCTCAGGCCGCCCTCGCCTGGACCCGGCACCGCAACGGCGTGCTGCCGATCATCGGAGCGCGGACCCTCGACCAGCTACAGGACAACCTGGGTTGCACGTCGGTCACGCTGCCGCCGGACCTGGTTACACGGCTGGAATCGGCGACCGGCTTCGACCTCGGTTTCCCGGCCGACTTCATCGCCCAGACCACACCCTGGGTTTTCGGCGCCGGCGCACTCTGACCCGCAGCGGCACAACCGGCCGGAGGAGAGGCGCGGCTCAGCCGTACGCCTTGTGCGGCTGAGCGTCACCCCTGCGAAGATCGGGCCATGCTGCGATCCGTCGAGATAACGGCCGCCCTGACCCTCACCGGATCGTCCTTTCACAACCTGCACTGGAAGAGCGACGTCGAACTCAGCCTGGACTGCTTCATCTGCCAGCGGACCGGCCGCACCACCGGCTTGACGCACGGCGCGGAATACGGCACCTGCTCCGGTGACAGCAAGACCCGCCGGCACCCGGCGGCCGCGCGGATCTCCGCGTTCGACAGCACCTCCGAACGGGAGCGGACGATCCTGCGTGCGGTGGTGGAATATTGGTGGGCGCCATTCCACGACGCCAAACGGGACCGGCCCTCGCTCGCGCTGACCGGCTACCCCTGGGTCCGGCTGCATCTTGGCTATCTCTGCCCGGAACCGGTCCAGTCGGGCACCTTCTCCACGCAGACCAACCTGGTCCGCCCACAGACCCACACCTGCGAGCACTGCGCGGCACCCATCGCGCACAGCCACGACGCGCCTCGCATCCAACTCCTCACCTAGACCAGACCGCCGGGTCGGGCGGAGACTCCTCAAGGCTTGTCGGTGGTAGTGCCGCGCTGGCGAGTGGCCGTGCGCTGTAGGCGATGAGTACGAAGGGTTATCCAACCGAGCAAGCCGAGGCCGACGATGGCCAGCACTCCGAACCACCCGCCGAGACCGCTCAGCGCCAGAAGGCCAGATGCCACGCCAAGGCCGATACAAAACCATCCGTACTGCGCGACGGATTGGAAATTGCGCAGTTCTCGCCGTGGAGCCCGACCGGTAACTAGTACGACCACGCCCCACGTGGTGGCCAGCACAGCCATGATGCTGCAGACCCAACCACCGATTCCACCGATGACGTCCTCCATAGCCCGACATTAAGCGACCAGCAGCTATGCGGGTAACCACGCCCAGCGCAGGACCGAAGCCGCGGATCTGCCACCGCTCATGCCGGCTCGTTCTGGTCGAGGCGCTCCCTCCACAGCTACCGCCGAGACGATGCCGGAGCCCCGGCCAGGCGAGGACACGTCCTACAACATCTGCGTACGGTTCGACGTTCGCCGGGGAACCAGTGGGCCCCACGAGATCACTCCCGTGGCGATCAAGTGCCCACCTGGGGTTCCGGCCACCCGGCCACCGCAGTGACGTCGGGGCGAAGCTAGATGCAATCTAACTTCGGCTCTGTCTACCTAAACCCCGCCGCGAGGCCATCCGCCTGGTCGGGCGCATCCCGGCCCGTTTCTGCTGGCACGAGCTGCACAATTGCTGGCCTCAGACGAGACGCTGGATGCGTACCTTCGGGTGCTCGTTCCTCAGGTGGGCTTGCTTGTGCTGGCGGACCTGTTCGCCCCGCCGAAGGATGCTCATCGGATCCAACCGAGAAAGCGGAGGTGCAGGACCCCCGCCGGCACCCAGGTCAGGTCCCTTGAGGCGCAGACCAGTTGAGCGCTCATGTAGAGCGCCAGGGAGACAGATGCGCCCTCGTACTCAACGCGTAGTTCATGCTGTCGGATCCGGCAGGGCCAGGGCGCGTTGCAGCCCCCGCAGGTCCAGATCGGCATCATCGGGCCGTGGGTGGTCACCGTGGGCCGCCGAGAAGGTGGCCGAAGTGCGCCCGCATTTGGAGCCACCGCAGTCGCTCTGGGCAGGGGTGGGGCCGACCACACCGGCACAGGTCGAGTCCGACCTGGTCGTGGCGGGCCAAGAGTTCGTCGGCAGCGTCGACTTGAGCCTGGGCGTGGTCGATGAGGGCCTCTGGGCCGTAAATGGCAGCCATCCTCACCCCGCCAGGTCTGCACAGCGACGGTGCCAGCGTGCCTCCGCAATGAGGGCAGCGAGGTTGATGTCGCCCGTGGCGATGCGGCTCCGGGCAACATCGCGCCACAGCGGTGACGCGTCGGCCTGCTCGCCGCTAGCGGTTCGCAGACCTTCTACGGCGAGGCGTGCCAGGCGGCACGGCACAAGCTGGTCGTCGTGCACGCAGCCGACGATGAGGTAGTGGCCGGCACGGTCGGGGCGGTGGTCTTCCCACAGCGCTCGGCACAGACGCCACAGCAGCCGGTGGCGGCAGCCGTCAGGTGGCTCGACCGGTGGGTTATCGACATTGAACAACATGCCCAAGACGGTCCTGCGGGCTGCGGTCTCGCGGCCATGGCCGCTAGCCATGTCACGGTGACATGAGCGGGCTCGACCTGCACGGTCACCGAACTTAGGCTCCACGTTGAGCACGATGCGTAGTCACTCGACGACGGTTGGAGCGGTTGTGCTATTCGGCCATCTTCGGACTCCGGACGGCTTCTGGGCGCGCGCGGACGTCAGGACCGCAGTGCGTGTCCGCGACATCGGCACTCTGTTCCGGCTGCTTGCCCGGCATACGGGGGCGAGTCAGACGCGTATCGGGGCCGTGGTCGGCCTAGAACAGGGCTACGTCAGCCGGGTGATCGCCGGCCGGAAGGTGACCTCCATCGACGTACTGGAGCGGATCGCCGACGGCTGCGACATGCCTGACGAGACCCGGATGTCACTCGGCCTTGCACCGCGCCACCAAGCACGTCATCCCACCTCCGGCAGCCCACGGGGTGACGTGCCAAACGACCAATCCTGGCGCGAGAGCGTCCGCGCCGCCACGCAGCTGTGGGAAGGCGACGTAAACCGCCGAGACATGCTCCGTCAGACAATGTTCAGCTCCGGTGGCTACGCCCTGCCCGCGCTGCGCTGGTTCACCGCCCCCACCACACAACCCGTCACACAGACAGGTCACCGATCAGTCGGCCAGCCCGACCTCGACATCATCCGCGAGATGACCTCCACCTACCGGCGACTCGACAACCAGCACGGAGGCGGCCACGCCCGGGAAACCCTCGCCCGCTACCTCAACCACGAGGTCACGCCCCTGTTAACCGAGGGCCACTACGATCCGGCAACCGGCCGAAAGCTACTCGCCGCCGTCGCCGAGCTGACTCAGCTCGCCGGCTGGCAGGCATACGACACGGCCGAACACGGCCTCGCCCAGCGCTACCTCACCCACGCCCTCGACCTCGCCCGAGCTGCCGACGATGCTGGGCTCGGCGCCGAAATCCTCGCCGCGATGAGCCACCAAGCCACCTACCTCGGTCACAATGCCGCTGGCGTCGATCTCGCCCGCGCCGCCCGGCAGACGGCACAACGCGCCGGCCTCGCGGTGCTGACCGCCGAGGCGCTGGTCATGGAAGCTCATGCCCACGCCGCCGCGCGCAACGAACGCGCCTGCACCACCGCACTGCACCAGGCAGAACAGACCCTCGACCGCGCCGACCGCAGCAGCGACCCACAATGGCTCGGCTACTTCGACGAGGCATACCTGTCAGCCAAGTTCGGCCACTGCTTCCATGCCCTCGGCCACCACCAGCAGGCCGAACGCTTCACCGTCCGCTCACTGGACATGGACGAACGCTACATACGCGGGAAGGCCTTCAACCTCACCCTCCTCGCCTCCATTCACGCCCACCGCGGCGAGCCCGATCGCGCCAGCGCCATCGGGGTCAAAGCGCTCACGCTGACCTCTCAGCTGCGATCGGCCCGAGCCGTCCGGTACCTACGCGACCTGCAAACCGACCTCACCGTGCACCGCCGCAGGCCAGCCGTCCGACACTTCATCAACCGCGTCGACGTGGCCCTCGGTCAACGCCGCTGACTACAGCTCACCCCGGGCTTTGCGCGCGACCAGCTCCAACACCGCGATCACTGTGCCGGATCCCACGATCTCACCCCGGGACACGAGGTCCCGCGCTTCCACCAGCGGCATCCAGGCCACCCGCTCGGCCTCGTTAACGTCCACCGGCGAACCAACATGTACCGCGTCGCGTGCAAGGAACAGCAGATTCTCCGCGTCCGCAGTCGCCACCCACGGCTGGAACGACAGCATCGGTTCCACCGCACCTGGACGCCATCCGGTCTCCTCCTCAACCTCCCGGACCGCACATATTGCCGGCTGTTCACCGTCGTCGACGTAACCCCCAGGCAGCTCCCACACCCACCGGTCGAACACGAACCGGTGCCGCCGCATCAGCAACAGGCGCTCCTGCTCGTCAAGCACCGCAACCATGGCTGACCGGGGTGCCCTGATCACGTACTGCTCGAAACGGACCCCATCCGGCAGTTCCACGTCGGCAATGCTCAAGCGCGCCCGCCGGCTGCCGTCCACCACCCGCTCACCGTGAATCGTCCACCGCGTCGACTCGGTAACCTGCTCCTCCGTCACCCGCCCAGTATCCGACCACTGGCGAGTAAGCATTGCCGCGCCTCATCACGAAGGTTCGGCACCACCTCATGTCGAACCTCGTCGGGAGGAATTAAGGGTTCGGCACCAGAAGGTGCAGCAGGCTCGGTCGCTAGGTTCCCTCGAACCCACCGCTCTTACGGCTTGAGTGCGACCCGCGCCGAACGGTGAGAACCGGGTCAGCCTGTCCATGTACCTGGCGTCGCTGCTGGACGCCGCCCTCATCGAGGTGCCGGACACCCCGGCGGCGGAGCTGCACGAGCGGTTCGTGTCCTGGACTCGGTGACCGCCACCACGGCCAGGAGCAGAGGACCGCCCACTGCCGCGGCTAGACTGACCCGGCCCGTGAGCTGCTCAGATCCCGCCATCAGATCGGGGAGCACCGTGCAGGTATCCCAGGCCTTGGACGTGATGGAGGCCCTACTGCGGGCATCCGAACACCCGGACATCACCGCGATCGAGCGGTACGGACGGGACGCTCAGGTGGGGGGCCAGTCCCCTCCCGGAATCTCGGTGCTGCACCGGTCGTCGGACACGCGGGCGTTGCTCACGGCCCTCCCCGCACCGCGTGACGCCACGTCGGTGCAGCTGCCCACGGAGCCGCTGTCGATGCAGCACCGGGCAGCTCGAATGCTCGTGTTCGCGCACCACCTGCTGGACGCCACTCGCCCGGAGGTCTTCGCCTCGTGGGAACTCTGCGGTGAGCCAGGCACGAAGGCGCCGGTCGCCGCGGCGATCCGGATCGCCGCCCGTGACGGCTCGGTGATCTACCTGCGGGGCCTTGCGGCCTCGGGCTCGATGCGCGAACCCGAGACCGACCCTCACCCGGACTACCAAATCCCCCAGGGAGTCCAGTCATGGCACCTCAGTCCCAGTGCGGCACGTCCGGAGCCCGTGTCGGCGTAGCCCCCGGCAAGCCCGCCCCCGCCCACCAGGCGATGGGCAGCCGGGGCACGTGCCCCGGCACCGGCCGACCCACGATGTAACAGCAAGCGGCCCCGCTCGCGGTGAGAGCGGGGCCGCTACGCGTCTCGACGCTGAGGGCCGTTGTGTCGACGCTGCAGCCCCCGACCGGTCAGAACGTGTGCTGCGAGCGCCGCGCTGCTGCGGCTCCCGCCGACCGAGGGCCACTGGCCGGATGACGCAGCAGCCAGTCGGCGACGTATTCACGGGCCATGTCCCCCCGCCCCCGCATGCGCCCCAGCGAAGGGAATTGAGCTACGGTTGCCGCGACTCATTGACGGCTTCAGTTCCGCCGTCGCTACTTCCAGCGGAAGTGGACGAAGAGGCGGCCGAAGTTCTTCGAGTCCTTTTCCACGCGGTGGTAGAGCTGCTTGACGTCCTTCTGGTCGAGGAACCGCAGCACTCGCTTCTTGAGCTGACCCGACCCCTTGCCGGGGATGATCTCGACGAGGGTGGCCTTCTTCGCCACCGCCTCGTCCATGATCCC
Organism: Micromonospora sp. DT228; assembly: GCF_049841595.1. Classification (NCBI taxonomy): domain Bacteria; kingdom Bacillati; phylum Actinomycetota; class Actinomycetes; order Micromonosporales; family Micromonosporaceae; genus Micromonospora; species Micromonospora sp. DT228. The sequence continues at coordinate 415,197 of NZ_JBNCKO010000005.1, read as the reverse complement.
GCGCAACGCGCGGTCGATGTCCTGCCCCTTGTTGAAGATCTCGTGCAGGTCCAGCTTGAGCTTCATGCCACGGCCCCCGCCCGGTCAGGTCCCATGCCCGCCATCCTAGGCATGCCAGGTGGCCCACCCGCCGGACGACGAGGCACGCCCGCCGGACGACGAAGAGCCCGCCCGCCGGACGACGACGGGCACGACCACAGGACGACGAAGGGGCGGCCCCGAAGGACCGCCCCCGCACGTCCACGCTCAGCGCGTGCCGCCCACCCGGGTTTCCACCCGCTGCAGCGCGGTCCGGTAGTCGTCGTTGGTCGCGTACATGGCGGCGGCGATCCGCAGGTGCCGCAGCGCGTCGGTGTGCCGGTTCAGCCGTTCCAGCGTCCGCCCGAGCACGTGGTGCGCGTAGTGGTCGCTCGGGTCCCGTTCAACAAGCTCGCGCAGGTGCTCCTCGGCCCGGTTGAGCTGGGCCGACTGGAAGTACGCCCGAGCCAGCAACTGCCGGACCGCAGCGTTGCCGGGTTCGGCGTCGACGATCGGCTCCAGCAGTCGGGCCGCGCCGCTCGGGTCACCGGTTTCGAAGAACATGGTCGCCCGCCGGTAGTCCGCCAGAAGATCCATCTGCCCACCTCCTCGGGTCGCACCGTCACCTGTTCCGACGCTGGCACAACGCCTGGCGGTTGGCGACTGTTCCCGCTGTCGAAACTGCGCTGGGCGCTGGACGCCCTGCCCGCGCGCGATCCGCAACAGGGTCAGGTTCGCGCGTCGCGGCGGCTGACGGCCAGCTCCCAGGCGCGGACGCCACCGACGATCCCCGCCGTGTTCGGCACCACCACCACGTCGTCGCCCATCCGGGCCAGCTGCTCGGGCCGGATCAGCCGGGAGTTGCCCCCGCCCAGGTAGAGCCGGTCCCAGCGGAACACCGGGCGAAGCCCGTCGACCACCTGCCGGATCCGCCGCGACCAGAAGGCGTCGCCGAGCCGCCGCCGTTCCGGCTCACCCACATACGTGTCGTAGGTGGTGCCCCACCGCACCGGCGCGTGCGACAGCTCCAGGTGCGGTGCGAGCACCCCGCCGTCGTAGAGCGCGCTGCCCAGCCCCGTCCCCAGGGTCAACACCAGTTCGCAGCCGGTGCCGGCGACCACCCCGGCGCCGTGCACCTCGGCGTCGTTGAGCACCAGCGCCGGCACCCCGAACGCGTCGGCCAGCGCGCCGCGCGCGTCCCAGCCGGACCACTCGGCGACCAGTTCCGGGTCGACCCGGCTGCGCGGGCCGCTGCGGGTCACGTAGTGCGGCGTGGTCACCACCACCCCGTGCCGGATCATCCCGGGTACGCCGACCGTGAGCCGGTCCGCCGCTGGCAGGCGCCCGCCCAGATCCAGCAGGGTCCGGACGAAGAGCGAGGGCGGCAACGGGTACGGGGTCGGCACCCGCAGCGGTCGGGCCCGCATCGTCCCCGCCTCGTCGAGCACGGACGCCTTGATGCCTCCGCCGCCGCAGTCGATCGCCAGTGTGGTCACCACGCCGTTGAGTCTGCCCGCTGGGGGCTGGTCGTATGCGGGCGGCCGGATAGGCTCCCGAACTGATGAGCGCCACGATGATCGTGAAGGACCTGGCCGCCGGGCACGGTGACCGCCCCCTCTTCGCCGGGTTGGACCTGGTGGTGGCCCCCGGTGACGTGGTCGGCCTGGTGGGGCCGAACGGGGCCGGCAAGTCGACGCTGCTGCGTACCCTCGCCGGATTGTTGCCGGTCGAGGCCGGCAGCGTGCGACTCAGCCCGCCCACGGCGAGCGTCGGGCACCTGCCGCAGGAGCCGGAACGGCGGCCGGGCGAGACCGTGCGGGACTTCCTGGCCCGGCGGACCGGGGTGACCGCCGCGCAGGCGGCGTTGGACGCGGCGACCGAGGCGCTGACGGCCGGGGCGGTGGGCGCCGACGACGCCTACGGCGACGCGCTGGAGCGCTGGCTCGCCCTCGGCGGCGCGGACCTGGACGAACGCGCCGAGCAGGTGAGCGCGGACCTGGGGCTCGCGGTCGACCTGGACCACCCGACGACCGGGCTCTCCGGCGGCCAGGCGGCCCGCGCCGGGCTGGCGTCGTTGCTGCTCAGCCGGTACGACGTGTTCCTGCTCGACGAGCCGACGAACGACCTGGACCTGGCCGGTCTGGAGCGGCTGGAGGAGTTCGTCACCGGGCTGCGGGCCGGCACGGTGCTGGTCAGCCACGACCGCGAGTTCCTCCTCCGCACGGTGACCCGGGTGCTGGAGTTGGACCTGGCGCAGCAGCAGGTCAACCACTACGGCGGCGGCTACGCGGCTTACCTGGAGGAGCGCGAGGTGGCCCGCCGGCACGCCCGCGCGGACTTCGAGGAGTACGCCGACACCAAGGCTGGGCTGGAGGCGCGGGCTCGCACCCAGCGCGGGTGGATGGAGAAGGGCGTGAAGAACGCCCGGCGCAAGGCCACCGACAATGACAAGATCGGCCGCAAGTTCCGCGCCGAGGCGAGCGAGAAGCAGGCCGCCAAGGCCAAGCAGACCGATCGGCTGATCGAACGGCTCGACGTCGTCGAGGAGCCCCGCAAGGAGTGGGAGCTGCGGATGGAGATCGCCGCCGCGCCCCGCGCCGGCGCCGTCGTGGCCACGCTGCGAGGTGCGGTGGTACGCCGGGGAGGTTTCACCCTCGGCCCGATCGACCTCCAGATCGACTGGGCGGATCGGGTGGCGGTGACCGGGGCGAACGGCTCGGGCAAGTCCACCCTGCTGGCCGCGCTGCTCGGGCGGCTGCCGTTGGACGCCGGCACCGCCTCGCTCGGACCCGGGGTGGTGGTGGGTGAGGTCGACCAGGCACGAGGGCTGTTCCTCGGTGACGCGCCGCTGATCGACGCGTTCCACGCGGCCGTACCGCACATGTCGCCGGCGGACGCGCGGACCCTGCTGGCCAAGTTCGGGCTCCGGTCGGCGCACGTGCCGCGACCGGCTGCCACCCTGTCCCCCGGTGAGCGGACCCGGGCGGCGCTGGCGCTGCTCCAGGGTCGTGGGGTCAACCTGCTGGTGCTCGACGAGCCCACGAACCACCTGGACCTGCCCGCCATCGAGCAGCTTGAGTCGGCGCTGGCCAGCTACCCCGGAACGCTGCTGCTCGTCACCCACGACCGACGGATGCTGGCCGCCATCGAGACCAACCGGCGCCTGCGGGTGGACGACGGGCGGATCGCCGAGGATTGATCCGTGCCAGCGCGGCGGCGCGGGGTGAGAATGACGCCATGCTCAAGTGGGAGTACGCCCTGCTGGTTCGCCGCCGCCAGGCGGCGACGAACGACCTCGGCTGGGAGGTCGTCTTCGTCTGGTACGGCCCGGACGGCTCGATGGTCGACGTGACGCCGTACGGCGACACCTCGCTGGCCCACCTGAACCGGGCCGGTGACCAGGGCTGGGAGTTGGTCGCGATGAGCGAGGACCCGTCCCTGCCCGGCCACCACGAGTTGCACCGCTACCACCTCAAGCGGCCGAAGCCCGCCGACCCGCCGCCTCGCCAGCGGATGCGCGGAGGCCGGCGCACCCTCTCGGGCTGACCTCGCCGCGCGGGGTCGACCTGGCCTTCGTGGCTGCGACACGCCCGTCGGCGGCGCGCGGACCCCGACGAGCCGAGCCGACGATCGGGGCATACCGGGCGCGAATGCGGGTAACGCGCGGCGGGAGGTGGCCCGAATGGTCGCTTTGGCACAGACTCCACCCTCGGCCGACCGGCTGCGGGCAATCGACGAATCCCTCGCCCAGGCATGGGCGGACCAGGCTCGGCACGACGACCGGCTGCGGGGCCTGGCCGTCGAGGTGCGGTTCGACCGGGGGGTGGCCCACCTCAGCGGGGACGTCGCCGAGCCCGCCGAGCTGCGGCTGGTACGCGACCTGGTGGGACGGCTGGCCGGCGTCTACGGCGTCTGGTGCCGCGTCGGCGTCGGCGGGCGCGCACCCGTGGTCGTGGACCTCGGGTGCGGTCCGACCAAGCAGTGGTCGGGCAACCTGGGGCTGGACATCTACCCCGCGCCGGGGGTGGACGCGGTCGCGGACCTGTCCGGCTCGCTACCGCTCGCCGACGACTCGGTGGATGTCCTCTTCGCGGTGCACATCCTGGAGCACCTGATCGACTTTCTGCCGCTCGTCGACGAGTGCCACCGGGTACTGCGTCCGGGCGGCGTGCTGCACGTGATGAGCCCCTGGTGGGGGCATGTGAACGCGGTGGCCGACCCGACTCACGTCCGGCTGATGGACGTCCAGACGTTCAAGGGGATCTGCCAGCTCCGACCGCCGGGCGCGCCACGGTGGTACCCGCTACACGCGGGCTGCGACGGCGCCTCGATCTTCGCCGACCTGACCCCCCTCCCCCCAAACACCGACCCAGCCCCCCAAACCCACCTAGCCCGCTTCTTCGACTAACCCCACCCCACCCACCCCACCGGGTCCCACCCCACGGGCCCCGCGTTGATCATGAGGTTATAGCGGCGACACGCCGGCATGGATGGCAATAACTCCATGATCAACGCGGCAAGGGGGTGGGCGGGGAGGGAGGGGGAGGGGCAGGGGAGGGAGCAGGGGAGCTAGGGGGTTTGGGTTGATTCGCGGAGTTCTAGGCGGTAGGGGGCGGAGAGTTCTCTGGTGGGGGCGGTTCGGTCGCCGTCCAGGCGGTTGGCCAGGAGTTCGACGGCCAGTTGGGCGATCCGCTCCTTGTCCGGGGCGACAGTGCTGAGCGTGGGGATGGAGAACCTGCCGTCCTCGATGTCGTCGAAGCCGACCACCGCCACGTCCTCGGGCGCCCGCAGGCCGGCCTCGTGCAGAGCGCGCAGGGCACCCAGGGCGAGCGTGTCGTTGAAGCAGAAGACGGCGTCGGGGCGTACGCCGGAGGTGAGCAGGCCCCGCATGGCGGCGGCGCCGTCGGCGCGATGCCAGGCCGGCGCGGGCGCGACAAGGGTTTCGTCGTAGTCGAGCCCGGCGGCGAGCAGCGCGTCGCGGTAGCCGGCCAGGCGCAGCCGGGCGCTGGCGCCCTCGTCGGTGCGCTGGGAGCCGATGGCCGCGATCCGGCGGCGGCCGAGTGTGATCAGGTGTTCGGTGATCTCCCGGGCGGCGGCCACGTTGTCGATCACCACGCGATCCGCGGGGCCGTGCTCGACCCGCTCACCGAGCAGCACCATCGGGGTGCCGTCCAGGCTGGCCAGGTCCTCGGCGGTGAGCGCCAGCGGGCTGAAGATGAGCCCGTCGATCAGGTGGTCGGTGATGCCGGAGGCGACCACCCGTTCCTGTTCGCGCCGACCGCCGGTCTGGTCGATGAGCACCGTCCAGCCGTACGCGGCGGCGGCGGTGACCACGTAGCGGGCCAGCTCGGCGAAGTAGGGGATGTCCAGTTCCGGAACGGCAAGCGCGATCACGCCGGTGCGGCCCTTGCGCAGGTGGCGGGCCGAGAGGTTGGGCCGGTAGTTGAGTTCGGCGATCGCCTCCTCGACGCGGGCACGGGTGTCCGGCCGAACGTGTACGTAGCCGTTGACGACGTTGGAGACGGTCTTCACCGACACCCCGGCCCGTTCGGCCACGTCTTTGAGCCTGTGTCGCACTCCGCAACCTCCCCGAGGTAACCCAGCGCACCATACCTTGTCACCTGCTCTTTACAACGTTGCCTACAACGTTGTAGAAACGGTGGACACCGGGTGAACGGTGACTGCGCTCACCCGGGCGACAGCACGAGGAAAGGTGGCACCCCCTTGCGGACCGCGCAGCTGACGGTCGACCCGGCCTTCTCCATCGGCCCGGCCGACCGACGCCTCTTCGGCTCCTTCGTCGAGCACATGGGGCGGTGCGTCTACGGCGGCATCTACGAGCCCGGCCACCCCAGCGCCGACACCCGTGGTCTGCGCCGCGACGTGCTGGACCTGACCCGCGAACTGGGCGTCTCGGTGGTCCGCTACCCGGGCGGCAACTTCGTCTCCGGCTACCGCTGGGAGGACGGGGTCGGCCCGGTCGGCAACCGGCCGCGCCGACTCGACCTGGCCTGGAAGACGATCGAGACCAACGCGTTCGGGCTGGACGAGTTCATGACCTGGGCCGCCGAAGCCGGGGTCGAGCCGATGATGGCGGTCAACCTCGGCACCCGCGGGGTGCAGGAGGCCCTGGACCTGCTGGAGTACGCCAACCACCCGGGCGGCACGGAGCTCTCCGACCTGCGGCGCAAGCACGGCGCCGAGGATCCGTACGGGGTGCGACTGTGGTGCCTCGGCAACGAGATGGACGGCCCGTGGCAGGTCGGCCACAAGACCGCCGACGAGTACGGTCGCGTCGCCGCCGAGGCCGCCCGCGCGATGAAGATGATCGATCCGTCGATCAGCCTGATCGCCTGCGGCAGCTCCAACCGGCGGATGCCCACCTTCGCCTCGTGGGAGGCGACGGTGCTGGAGCACACCTACGAACACGTCGACTACATCTCGGCGCACACCTACTACGACCCGTCCGACGGCGACCAGGCAAGCATCCTGGCCTCGGCCGTCGACATGGACAACTTCATCACCGAGGTCGTCGCGACCGCCGACCACGTGGCCGCCAGGCAGCGGCACAAGCGCAAGCTGAAGATCTCCTTCGACGAGTGGAACGTCTGGTACGAGTCCCGCCTCCAGGCCGACCTGGACCGGCGCGGCTGGGTCGAGGCCCCGGCGCTGATCGAGGACGACTTCACCGCCGTCGACGCGGTGGTCGTCGGCGACCTGCTGATCACTCTGCTCCGGCACGCCGACCGGGTCGGGGTGGCCGCGCAGGCGCAACTGGCGAACGTGATCGCGCCGATCCGCACCCGCAACGGGGGCCCGGCGTGGCGGCAGAGCATCTTCCACCCGTTCGCGCTTACCGCCCGCTACGCAAGGGGCACCGTGCTGCGTACCGAGCCGGTGTCGCCGCGCTACGACACGTTGAAGTACGGGGACGTGCCGGTGCTCGACACCGTCGCCGTGCACGACGAGGAGACCGGTGAGCTGACCGTGTTCGCGGTCAACCGGGACTCCACCGATCTCCCGCTGGAGATCGACCTGCGCGGCATGCCGGTTATGTCCGGCCTGTCGTTCGAGTGCATCGCTGCCGGCTCTGACCCGTCGGCGACGAACACCGAGGCCGAGCCCGACCGGGTGACGCCTCGGAACCTACCGATCCCCACCCCCGACGGCGGCCGGTGCTCCGTGCTCCTGCCCGCCGTGTCCTGGAGCGTGCTCCGCTTCGGCCCGGCCAGCGCCTAACTGTCGTACCGGGCTGAGCAGGCACAATTCATACCGTCCCCCCTCAAGGAGAGATAAAGCATGATCCAGAACGACATGAGCCGGCGGCGCCTGCTCGGCCTCGGTCTCGGACTCGGCGCCGCGGCCTCGCTGACCCTCGCGGGCTGCGGCGGCGGCGATGACAACGCCTCCGGGCCGGCCGCCGGCAACGGCGGTAAGGAGTACACCGGCCCCAAGGTGGACCTGAAGCTGTGGAACGGCTTCACCGGCGGCGACGGGGACATCTTCAAGGCGCTCGTCAACCAGTTCAACACCGAGCACCCGAACATCGCCGTGTCGGTGGCCACCTACCAGTGGGAGGACTACTACAACAAGCTCCCCGGTGCGGCCTCCAGCGGCAACGGCCCGGACATCGCGGTCATGCACATGGATCAGCTCGCCACCTTCGCCGCCCGCGGCGTGATCAGCGAGCTGGACGACGTGGCCAAGAACCTGGAACTCTCCGAGGCGGACTTCGCGCCCACGGTGTGGCAGGGCGGGCTCTACAACAACAAGCGGTACGGCATCCCGCTGGACATGCACCCGCTGGGCTTCTACTACAACAAGGCCGCCATGCAGAAGGCCGGACTGGACCCGAACAAGCCCCCGACCACCAAGGACGACTTCACGGCGGCGCTCGCCGAGTTCAAGAAGTCGGGCGTGCAGGGCTTCTGGATCAGCCCGTTCCAGTTCACCGGCGGCATGACGTTCTACTCCCTGCTCAACCAGTGGGGTGGCAGCCTCTTCGACGCCGAGGTGGCCAAGGCCACGTTCAACTCCGACCCGGCGGTCGAGGCGTGCACCTGGCTCGTCGACATGATCAAGCAGGGCCACTCGCCGGCGAACGTCGGTCAGGACGCCGAGTACCTGGCGTTCAAGAGCGGCAAGAACGCCTTCACCTTCAACGGCATCTGGCAGATCAACGATCTCAAGAAGAGCCCCGAGGTGCAGTGGGGTGTCGCCCCGCTCCCCCAGCTCGGCAGCAAGCCGGCGGCCTGGGCCAACTCGCACAACTTCACGATCGTGAAGCAGCGGGCCGCGAACGCCAACAAGGTCTCCGGCGCGAAGGTCTTCATCAACTGGCTGAGCCAGCACTCGCTGGACTGGGCCAAGGGCGGCCAGATCCCGGCCCGCAAGGACGTCCGGGAGAGCGCCGACTTCAAGGCGCTGCCGGAGATCTCGGCGCTCGCCCCCGAGCTGGAGTACGCGGCGTTCCCGCCGGCGACTCCGGGCCTCGGCGAGGTCATCAAGACCTTCTACGACTCGTTCAACGTGGCCGCGCTCGGCAAGAAGACGCCCCAGCAGGCGCTCGACGAGGGTGTGGCCAAGGCCAACAAGCAGCTTGAGGAAAACCGCAAGAAGTACGGGAGCTGATCACCAGTGGCGGACGTGATCGAGGTCGGGGCGGCGCGCGGTGACGCGCCGCCCCCGGCGGCCAACGAAGCCCGCCGGACCGCTTCGGCGGGTCGGACCAGACGGGCGACGCCATACCTGTTCCTTGCCCCGTACCTGATCCTGTTCGGGGTCTTCGGCCTGTTGCCGATCATCCTCGGGCTCTGGCTGAGCGTGCACCAGTGGGACTTCCAGCTGCCCAACCGGCCGTTCGTCGGGTTGGACAACTACAAGCAGCTCTTCTCCAGCGACTCCGCGGTGTACGGCGACTGGTGGCAGAGCATCCGCGCCACCGCGATCTTCACGGTGCTGTCGGTGCCGCTGCTGGTGGTCGTACCGCTGGGGTTGGCCCTGCTGCTCAACCGCTCCTTCCCGGGCCGGACGTTCTTCCGGGCGGTCTACTTCGCGCCGTACGTGCTGGGTGTCGCGGTGATCGGCCTGCTCTGGCGGTTTCTGCTCGACGCCAACCTGGGCCTGGTCAACCGGCTCCTGGGCGTGGTCGGGTTGCCGTCGGACACGCCCTGGGTGACGAACATGCCGTGGGCGTGGATCTCGCTGGTCGGGGTGACCGTGTGGTGGACCTCCGGTTTCAACGCGGTGATCTACCTGGCCGGGCTGCAGGACATCTCGCCGGAGTTGTACGAGGCGGCCCGGATGGACGGGGCCAGCGCGTGGCAGCGCTTCCGCAACGTCACCCTGCCCGGGTTGCGTCCGGTGCTGCTCTTCGTGATCACGACGACGGTGCTCGCCTCGGCGAACATGTTCGGCCAGTCGTTCCTGATCACCCAGGGGACGCCCGGCACGGAGACCCGCACGGTGGTGTGGTTCATCGTCGAGGAGGGCCTGCGGAACAACAACGCCGGTCGCGCCGCCGCGATGAGCATCGTGTTCGCCCTGCTGCTGGCGGTCGTGAGCATCGCCAACTTCCGCCTCTTCCGCTACAAGGAAGACTGAGGGGATCGCCATGACGACGCCCACGCCGACCACAAACGGCTCCGGATCGGGGCTGCGCCGGGTCGGGCTCTACGCCACCCTTGTCGCGCTGACCCTGGTCTTCCTGGTTCCGCTCGTGTGGATGGTCATCACCTCGCTGAAGACCTACACGGCCGCGCAGGAGATCCCCCCGAGTTGGCTGCCGAACCCGCTCGCGGGTTACGGCTACGAGCAGATCCTCAACAACTCGGCGAACCCGGTACTGCGGTGGTTCCTCAACAGCATGGTGGCCGCCACGCTGCACTCGCTGCTGGTGCTGGTGACCGCCTCGATGGCCGCGTACTCCCTGGCCCGGCTGCGGTTCCGGGGGCGTGGGGTGACCTTCGCCCTGATCGTCGGGACGCTGTTCATCCCGCCGACCTCGTTGATCATTCCGAACTTCCTGATCGTCGACCAGCTCAACTGGATCGACACCGTCGCCGTGGTGGTCGTGCCCGGCGCGGCGAGCGCGTTCGGGGTCTTCTTCCTGCGGCAGTTCTTCCTCTCCCTGCCGAACGAGCTGGAGGAGGCCGCCACGCTCGACGGCGCCAACCAGTGGCAGATCTTCTACAAGGTGGTGCTGCCACTGTCCAAGCCGGCGCTGGCCACCCTGGCCGTGCTGTCGTTCCTCACCAACTGGAACGACTTCCTCTGGCCGATCTTCGTGCTGTTCAGCCCGGAGAAGCTCACCCTGCCGCCGGGTCTGGGCCTGCTCCAGGGCTCGTACGTCACCGACTACCCGGTGATCATGGCGGGCGCGGTGCTGGCCAGCGTGCCCGTGCTGATCCTCTTCGTGCTGGCCCAGCGGCACATCATCCAGGGCGTCTCCCGCAGCGGCCTGAAGGGATGACGCGTACGACCGCCCGACGACGTGGCGCGGCGGCGATCGTTCTCGCCGCCGCGCTGCTCGTTCCGGGCTGCGCCGACGACACCGAGCCCACCCCCACCCCGAGCAGCGGGAGCGACCCCAGCATGTTCACCAACCCGGTCGTGAAGACCGACGCTCCGGATCCGCAGGCGATCCAGGTGGGCGACACCTGGTACCTGTTCCACACCAACTCCGGCGGCCGCAACGTCCCGGTGCTGACCTCGACGGACCTGGTCGACTGGGCCGAGGCCGGGGACGCCCTGCCGACGCTGCCGGAGTGGGCCGACCCGGGTAAGACCTGGGCGCCGGAGGTCATCCAGTTGGCGCCGGAGGTGTTCGCGCTCTACTACACGGTCGCCGGCCGGGAGTCGGGCCGGCAGTGTGTCGGGCGGGCGGTGGCACGCGCGCCGCAGGGGCCGTACTCCGACGACGCGGACGGCCCACTGATCTGCCAGGCCGACCTGGGCGGCGCTATCGACGCCAGCCCGTTCCGGGACACCGACGGCAGTCTCTGGCTGCTGTGGAAGAACGACGGCAATGCCATCGGGGTGGACACCTGGCTCTGGTCGCAGCGCCTCGCGGACGACGGCCTGACCCTCGTCGGCGAGCCGACGAAGCTGCTCAAGCAGACCGAGCCGTGGGAGGGCACCCTGATCGAGGGGCCGTTCTTCCACCGCCAGGACGGTCGGCTGCTGCTCTTCTTCGCGGCCAACGCCTACGACCGGGCCGAGTACGCCGAGGGCTACGCGGTCTGCGAGAGCCCGACCGGCCCGTGTGTGAAGGCCGCCGAGAACCCGATCCTGAAGAGCACCGAGGCCGCGTCGGGCCCCGGCCACGCCTCGATCGTCGTCAAGGACGGCCGAACCTGGCTGCTGTACCACGCCTGGCCACCCGGCCAGGAGGGCAGCACCGACCCGGGCCGGCAGGTCTGGCTCGACGAGGTGACCTGGGTCGACGGCAAGCCCGTGGTCAAGGGCCCGACCGCCACGCCGCAGCCTCGCCCCTGAGCCGTCGCTGAAGGGCCCTCGCGATCCCGCGGGGGCCCTTCAGCGGATCTCACGCATCCGGGGCGACCGCCGGTTCGTGCCGGGCCAGCCGGTTGCGGCGGTAGCCGTAGCCGAAGTAGATGATCGCACCGAGCAGCATCCAGGCCAGGAACCGCAGCCAGGTCTCCACCGACAGGTTGAGCATCAGGTAGAAGCAGGCCAGCGCCGAGACGATCGGCAGCACCGGGGAGAACGGCACCCGGAACGGCCGCTCCAGGTCCGGCCGCTTGCGGCGCAGGATCGGCACGGCGATCGACACCAGCACGAACGCGCAGAGCGCGCCGATGCTGACCAGGTCGGCAAGCGCGGACAGCGGCAGGAAGCCGGCCAGCAGCGCGACCGCCACCGTCATGATCGCCGAGATCCGGTACGGGGTGCCCCAGCGCGGGTGCACCGCCGCGATCGACGGCGGGATCAGCCCGTCCCGGGCGATGGCGAAGCCGATCCGGCCCATGGCCACCAGGTCGACCAGGATGACGCTGGTCAGGCCCGCGACGGCGGCGATGGAGACGAGCGTCGCCGCCCAGCCGGCACCCACCGACTCGAACGCCGAGGCGATGGGGGCGCCCCGGTCGATCTCGGTGTACGGCACCATCCCGACCACCACGAGGGAGACGCCGATGTAGAGCACGGTGGAGATCAGCAACGTGCCGAGCAGACCCAGCGTGAGGTCCCGCTTCGGCTTGCGCGTCTCCTCGCCCAGGTTGGCCACGGCCTCGAAGCCGGTGTACGCGAAGAAGACCACGGCGGCGGCGCTGAGCACCCCGACGAAACCGAAGACCGACGGCTCCAACCCGAAGAGCGCCTGCGTGACCGGCTGCTTGATGCCGTCGTCACCGCTGCCGGCGGGCTCGGCCGCCGGGATGAACGGGCTGAGGTTCGTGGCCTTGACGAAGAACAGGCCAGCAACCACCACGAACACGCAGATCGCCACCTTGACCAGCACCAGCAGGTTGGTGACCCGGGCGGATTCCCGGATGCCGATGATCCCCACGATGCCCAGGATCAGCACGATCGCGATCGCGCCGATGTTGACGGTGCTGCCCTCCTCACCGAACCACCGGGTCGGCAGGTCGAGCAGTTCGGCGAGGTAGCCGGACCAGCCGCGGGCCACCACCGCCGCGCCGAGCGCGAACTCCAGCAGCAGGTCCCAGCCGATGATCCAGGCGACGATCTCGCCCATCGTGGCGTACGCGTAGGTGTAGGCGCTACCGGCCGTGGGCACGCTGGAGGCCAGTTCGGCGTAGCAGAGGGCGGCGAGCAGGGCGACCATGCCGGCGATGGCGAAGGAGATCACCACGCCCGGTCCGGCGCTGTCCCGGGCCTCGATTCCGGTGAGCGTGAAGATGCCGGTGCCGATCACGATGCCGATGCCGAAGCCGGTGAGGTCGATGGCGCCGAGCCGTCTCTTCAGCCCGAGCTTGCCGTCGCTGCCGTCCGCCTCACCTTGGGCTATCACGTCCTTGATTGGTTTTGTGCGCAGCACGGACACCCGGTCACCCCTCCCACCGTGCGACCACCTCCGTGGCGGCCGGTGACCGCCGTTGCTACCCAGCGGCGCGATTGGTCAACCACGAACCCTTGCGGCGCTTGCCAAATTGTGAAAATTTTCTACCAGCAACGCGGACATCGGCGGCGAATCTTGCCGAGCGCCGCGAACCATCCGGGAGCCCCAACGAAGGGACACACCGCATGAGAGCCACCCGATTCGCCGGGCTGGTCGCAGCCCTGCTCGGCACGACTGTCACCGCCACCCCCGCGAGCGCCGCGACCGATGCCGCCACACCCACCACCACCACCTGCGTCACCGACCCGGCCACGCCGAAGCGTCAGTTCCGGGCGATGTGGATCTCGTCGGTCGTCAACATCGACTGGCCCAGCAAGGCGTCCCAGACCAGCCCGGACCGGATCGCCGCCCAGCAGGCCGAATACTCCGAACTGCTCGACCTCGCCGAACGACTGCACCACAACGCCGTCGTGGTGCAGGTCCGGCCCACCGCCGACGCGCTCTGGCCCTCGGCGTACGAGCCCTGGTCGGAGTACCTGACCGGCGTCCGCGGCCAGGACCCCGGCTGGGACCCGCTGGCCTTCCTCGTCGACAAGTCGCACAAGCGCAACCTGGAGTTCCACGCCTGGTTCAACCCGTACCGCGTCTCCATGCCGGCGCCCGGCGGCGCCGGCGCCGACCTGACCCAGCTCGCCCCCGGCCACCCGGCCCGGCAGCACCCGGACTGGACCTTCGCCTACCCACCGGCCGGCGTGGCCGGCAGCCGGCTCTACTACAACCCCGGCATTCCCGAGGTACGCGAGTTCGTGCAGACCGCGATGATGGACGCGGTCACGCGGTACGACATCGACGGCGTCCACTTCGACGACTACTTCTACCCCTATCCCAGCGGCACATACCAGGTGCCCGACGACGCCACCTTCGCCGCCTACAACAGGGGCTTCACCGACCGGGCCGACTGGCGGCGGGACAACATCAACCTGCTGGTCCAGGAGATGAGCGGCAGGATCAAGGCGGCGAAGCCGTGGGTGAAGTTCGGCGTCAGCCCGTTCGGCATCTGGCGCAACAAGGCCGCCGACCCGCTCGGCTCGGACACCACCGGCAGCCAGTCGTACGACATCATCTCCGCCGACACCCGCAAGTGGATCAAGCAGGAGTGGATCGACTACGTGGTGCCGCAGCTCTACTGGTACATCGGCCAGTACCCGGCCGCGGACTACGCGCGGCTCGTGCCGTGGTGGGCCGAGACGGTGCGCGGCACCCGCGTACAGCTCTACCTCGGTCAGGCCGACTACAAGAGCGGCGATCCGGCGTACGGGTCGTACTGGCAGAACCCGCGCGAGCTGTCCGACCACCTGACGCTCAACCGGTCGTACCCGGAGGTGCGGGGCAACGTGCACTTCTCCGCCGTCCAGGTGCGGGCCAACCGGCTCGGCGCCACCGACATCTACGCCGCCGAGCACTACTCGCGCCCGGCGCTGGTGCCGACCATGCCGCACCTGCCGGCCAAGCCGCTGCTCTTCCCAGTGGTCACCAGGGCGGCCCGGGAGAGCGACGGGGTTCGGCTCACCTGGCGTCAGCCGGCGGACGGCGTCGGGCCACTCGGCACCGCCACCTCGTACGCGATCTACCGGTCCGACGGCCTCACGCTGCCCGGCCGGTGCGCCACGGCGGACGCCGCGCACCTGGTCGACACCGTCCGGGCCACGCCCGGCGGCTCGCAGTCCTGGGTGGACACCTCGGCCGAGCCCGGTAAGCGCTACACCTACCAACTGACCGCGCTCGACCGGTCCGCCAACGAGAGCCCGGCGAGCCCGCCGGCATTAGTCGGGCGCTGACCCGCTTTGCTCGAATGCCCCGGGTGCCCCTGGCAACCGGGGCATTCGCCTGTTTCGACGCATGTCACCAATAGTTTGCGAGACGCATTCCCGCTGATCGATCCCTTGATCGAAACTTATCGACATCCGGTGACCCGCCGGTAACTTCCGGCCCACCCGCTCACCCCGCGGAGGTAACCCGTGCCCCGACGTCTCGCCACCCTGTTCGCCTCGGGCGCGCTCGCGCTGCTCGCCACCCTCGCCATCGCCTCCCCCGCCGCCGCCGTCACCCCGGCACAGAAGCTGTCCGTGCTGTCCAGTTGGACGCAGACCAGCGCCTCCAGCTACAACTCCTGGAACAGCGCCCGGGTCAACCGGGCCCCCTGGGCCGAGTACAACTTCACCTGGTCCACCGACTACTGCTCGTCGAGCCCGGACAACCCGCTCGGGTTCACCTTCAGCCTCGGCTGCTACCGGCACGACTTCGGCTACCGCAACTACAAGGCGGTCGGTCAGTTCCCCGCCAACAAGTCCCGACTGGACAGCGCCTTCTACGCGGACCTGAAGCGCGTCTGCACCACGTACAACACTGTCGTCCGACCGGCCTGCTACAGCCTGGCCTGGACCTACTACCAGGCGGTCAGCGTCTTCGGTTCGGTGGCAGCCGTCCAGCAGGCCGACATCGACCGCGCCGCCCAAATAAAGGCCCAAGCCGAAGCCAACGCCGCAACCCACTAACAGCCCACGCCCACGCCCACGCCCACGCCCACGCCCACGCCCACGCCCACGCCCACGCCCACGCGATCTTGGGGGCTGTCTCGCTAAGGGTGTTTCCGGCGATCTTGGTTAGTAGGTTTCAGCGGCTGGGAAGCGGTCGCTGAAGGTGATGGCGAAGGCGTTCAACGCGGGTTTCCAGCGCATCGTCCATCGGGTTCTGCCTGCTCCGGTGGGGTCCAGGGACCGGGTCACCAGATACAGACACTTCAACGCGGCCAGCTCGTTGGGGAAGTGGCCGCGGGCCTTCACGGCCCGCCGGTAGCGGGCGTTCAACGACTCGATCGCGTTGGTCGAGCAGATCACCTTGCGGATCTCCACGTCGTAGTCGAGGAACGGGATGAACTCAGCCCAGGCGTTGTCCCACAACCGGATCACCGCCGGATACCTGCCGCCCCACTTCTCGGCCAGGTCGTCGAACGCGGCCCTGGCCGCCTGGGCGTTGACGGCGGTGTAGATCGGCTTGATGTCGTGCTTGATCGCGTCCCAGTACTTACGGGAGGTGAGCCGGAACGTGTTGCGGATCAGGTGGATGATGCAGGTCTGCACGATCGTGCGGGGCCACACGTTCGTGACCACGTCGGGCAGGCCTTTCAGGCCGTCGCAGACGAGGAAGAACACGTCCTTCACGCCCCGGTTACGCAGGTCAGTCAGCACGCTCATCCAGAACTTCGCGCCCTCACCACCGGTGCCGGCCCACAACCCGAGGATGTCCTTCTCACCGTCGAGGGTGACCCCGATCGCGGCGTAGAACGGCCGGTTCGCGACCTGCCCGTCGCGAACCTTGACCACGATCGCGTCGATGAACACCGCCGCGTAAATCTCATCCAGGGGCCGGTGTGACCAGTCGGTCATCTCCTCGATCACCTTGTCGGTGATCCGCGAGATCGTCTCCTTGCTGACCGAGGCGCCGTAGATCTCGGCGAAGTGAGCGCTGATCTCGCCGGTCGTCAAACCTTTGGCATACAACGACAACACCACCTCGTCGACCCCCGACAGGCGCCGCTGCCGCTTGCGGACGATCTGCGGCTCGAACGTGCCAGCCCGGTCCCGTGGCACGTCGATCTGCACCGGACCGGTGCTGTCGGTCAGCACTGTCTTCGGTCGGGTGCCGTTGCGGACGTTGCCCGACTCCACCCCCGCCGACTCATGTTTCTCATAGCCGAGGTGCTCGGTCATCTCCTCGTTCAGCGCGGTCTCCAGGACCGTCTTGGTCAACTGCCGCAGCAGCCCGTCCGGGCCGGTCAGCGACAGCCCTTGCTCCTTGGCCGCCCGGACCAGCTCGGCGGCGGCCTTCGCCTCCGCCGACGGCTCAGGCCGCTTCTTACGTCCGGTCTGGTCGTTCAGTGTCGCGGTCATCACGGCACCCTCCTCACCAGGCACAACGCCCGATGGGTCAGGCCGGAAACACCTTTAGATCCACAGACCCCGATCTTGCACTTTCTGTCGCCGGTTTGCCGCTTTGGCACCGTTTTATGACGACAGAAAGTGCAAGATCGACGGGGTGGGGTGGGGTGGGGTGGGGTGGGGTGGGGTGGGGTGGGGTGGGGTGGGGTGGGTTAGGCGCGTTCGGTTCGGGTTGCGGGGTGGCGGTCGGGGTTGGCGGGGTGGCGGGGGGTGGGCTGGGACAGGCCGGTGCTGAAGCGTGTCGAATCCGCGGCCAGGTCCGGATGTTCCACGTCCAGTGCCAGCGCCGCAGCCTCGTCCAGCCCCAACTCGGCGCCCTCGCCGTACGCGTCGTCGAACACCGCGTCGCCCAACTGCGCGCGCAGTTCGGCCTGCTGTTCGGCCCAGTAACCCCCGTAGATGCCCGGGGTCGCGCGCATGCTCGCCCGGGTGGCCTGCGCCGCCCCGAACAGGCGAGCAGCGGTCAACCGGTCCCCGCCGATCGCGCAGCGCACCGCGACCGCGTTCAACGTGTCACACGCCCGACCGTGGTAGCCATGACCCATCCGCGAACGCAGCGCCACCAGCAGGTGCTCGTGAGCGGCGATCACATCGCCCCGGGCCAGCGCGACCATCCCGAGCAGCATGTCCACCGACCGCCGGCCCCGCTCCACCGGACGGGCCGCCTCCACCGGACGGACCGCGCCCAGCAGGTCTGCCGACTCCGCCAGGGCGCCTCGCCGCCAGAGCAGCTCGGCGAGGCTGAACACCGCCAGCAACGCCTCGCCGACCACGTCCTGCCCGTGCGCCCAGTCGATGACCTCCCGGCACACCCGCTCGGCCTCGACGAACTGCCCCATGTCGACAAGTGGTGCGGCCCGGCCGGCGAGCACCCGGGCCAGCAGCCCGGCATCACCGGCCTGGCGGGCGGCGGCCTCCGCCCGCTGGGAGTAACGCAGCTCCTCGGCGAACTCACCGTCCGCGCCGGCGTGCAGCGAATGCATGTGGTAGACCGCCGCCAGCTCCGCCTCCGGGATCCGCTCACCCGTCTCGGCGAGCCGCCCGTACAACCGAAACAGCCACAGCCGCCCCTCCCGGGCCAGGCCCCGCTCGAGCCACCACTGGTCCAGGCCGCCGGCCAGACCGAGACCGGCACGGGCGCTGCCGCCGGTGGCGCACCACCGCAACGCGGCGCGTACCTCCCCGGCCAGCGGGTCGAGGGCATACAGCGACAGCGTCACCGGACGGCCGTCCTGACCCAGGTGCGCCCGGTCCACGGCATGGGCCGACCAGGCCACATGCCGGTTCCGGGCGGCCTGCTCCTCACCCGCCTCGGCCAACCGCCGCGCCGCGTACGCCCGGATCGGGTCGAGCATCCGGTAGGTGCTGCCGGTGGCTCGCGGCTCGGCCAGCACCATCGACTTGTCCACGAGCACCGAGAGGGGATCCAGCGGGTCGTCACCCAGCAGCCACTCCACAGTCGCCAGGTCCACCGGGCCGGCGAACACCGACAGCCAGCGCAGCAGGCGGGCGGCCCGAGGCCCCAGCGTCCGGTACGACCAGGTGACCGTGGCCTGCATGGTGAGGTGCCGTTCCGTGGCCGACCGCTGCACCGCCCTGCTCGCCGGGGTGGGCGGCGACGCCCCGGAGGCCGCGGCGACCAGGTCCACGGTGTCCTGCTGGTTGCCGGACCAGCCGCGCTCCACAGGTGGCGGATCCGGGTCCTCCCGGCCGGCGTCCAACGTGCCGAGAACGTCGTCCAGGCGCTCCGCGAGCTGGCCCACCGAGAGCACCCGCAGCCGGGCGGCGGCCAACTCGATGGCGAGCGGCAACCCGTCCAGCCGCTGCACCACCCGCCGGAGGTCGGCCGACTCGGCCGGGTCCGGCCGCCGGCCGCCCCGCGCCGCCGCCGTACGGTCCAGCAGGAGCGCCACCGCGTCGCTCTCCACACCGACCGCCTGCGGGTCGACCGACAGCGGCGGGATCCGCCACACCACCTCGCCCGGCAGGCTGAACGACTCACGGCTGGTCGCCAGCACCCGCACGCCCCGACCGCCGGACAACAACCTGGCGATCACCTCCGCGCAGGCCGCCGGCTGGGTGTCACAGGTGTCCAGGACGACGAGCATGCGGCGACCGGCCGCGTACTCGACAAGGGTGTCCAGCATCGGCCGGCCCGGCTCGGGTCGCAGGCCGAGCACCGCGGCGATCGCGAACGCCACCAGCCCCGGGTCGGTCACCGCGGCGATGTCGACAAACCACACCCCGTCCGGGTACGCCTCGACGACGCCGCTTGCCAACTCCACCGCGAGCCGGGTCTTGCCGGCCCCGCCCGCGCCCAGCACCGTGATCAGGCGGTGCTGCTCCACCAGCAGGCCCAACTCGACGCGCTCGGCCTGCCGACCGACGAACGACGTCACCTGGGTCGGCAGGTTGTGCGCCACCGCGTCGGCGGTGCGCGGGCGGGGGAACTGCCGCTCCAGGCCCGGCGCGACCAGTTGGAAGAGTCGTTCCCGGTCGTCGAAGCCGCGCAGCCGGTGCAGACCGAGGTCGAGCAGTGTCGCACCCGGTGGCAGCGGCTCGGCCCGGCGGGCGGTGGACGCCGAACAGAGCACCTGCCCGCCGTGCGCCGCGGCAGCCACCCGGGCAGCCCGGTGCACCTCGGGGCTGGCGTAGTCGCCGTCGCGCGGCTCGGCGTAACCGGTGTGCAGGCCCATTCGCACCCGAGGTGCGGCCTCGGCGGTCGGCCAGTCGTGGCTGGACAGTGCCCGCTGGGCGGTCAGGCAGGCGGTCACCGCCGCCGTCGCGTCCTGGAAGGCCAGGAAGAACGAGTCGCCCTCGGTCAACAGCTCCGCGCCACCCGTGGTGGCCAGCGTCCGGCGCAACAGCCGGCGGTGCTCGGCGAGCACCGGGCGGTAGTCGGGGCCGAGCAACTGGGCCAGCCGGGTCGAGCCCTCGATATCGGTGAACACGAAGGTCACCCAACCGCTCGGGAGCTGGATCCGTGGCGACATGCGTGGAACCTCCGCCCGTGACGTCGGGTTCATGCTGCCTGAGTCCGAGCGGTAACGCATCGTAAGAACGGTCGGGCAGATGCCGCCTCAAAGTGCCACTCGGACCCGCTCACGGCAAGGAAAGCCCACCAGGTGGCGGTGAATTGGTCCGATCAGCAGCCGCAGGAGCCTCCGCAGCACCCACCACCGGAGGGTGCCGGGGCGCCACCGACAGCCCCACCCCGGCCGGTGACCGCGACCGCGGAGAGCAGCTTGACCGTGTCGGCGTGTCCCTGTGGGCAGGAGGCTGGGTCAGCGGCCGCCGCCATTGGACGGTTGACCTCGAAAGTGTCGCCGCAGGCGCGGCAGCGGAACTCGTACCGGGGCATGCACCCAGGGTACGTGGATCTGACGTCCGGCGGAGGATGGGTGATACTCGACGGGTGGTGGACGGCGAGGACGACACGCGTGTGCAACCGTTACGACCGGCCGCGCCGCTGGACGGGCCACTTGAAGGCTCGGGAGCCGCGCCCGACCCGGTCCGCGCGGTGCCCCGCCCCCGCCGGCCCTGGCTGAGCGGCCGGACCACGAGTACGCCGACCACACCCAGCTCGACCGACGCCGCCAAGTCGGGCCCGGCCGACACCACCAAGTCCGGCCCGGCCGACACCACCAAGTCCGGCCCGGCCGACACCACCAAGTCCGGCCCGGGTTCGGGCGTGGGCCTGACCGACGGCGGCACGAAGGACCCGGCCAAGCCCGATCCGGTCGCGGACGGCAGCGCCGACACGCGGGTAACGGCCCCCAAGGCCGACGAGCCGAAGGCGGCCGGCAGCGCCACTGATCCGGCCGCGCCGAAGTCCGCCACCGGGCCGAACGCCGACACGCCGGCCGACGACGCGAAGAGCGGCGCGCCCGCCGCCGACGCGAAGGCCAGCACACCGGCCGACGACGCGAAGAGCGGCGCGCCCGACGACACGAAGACCGGCGTGGTCGCCGACGACGCGAAGACCGTCATCGTGGTCACCACGGATCCGGCGAAGACAAGCGTGGACGAGTTGTCCCCCGTACCGGCGTCCGGCCCCGCCCGGCGACGGCGGGTGCCGTTCGCGCACGCGGTACGGCTGCCGCCGCGCCAGGTGGCCGCCTCGGCCGCCCGTGCGACCCGAGCCTGGGCTGGCCGACCGAGTGGTCGGCTCACCCTGCCCGGCCTCTTCCTGCTGGCGCTTGTGGCCGCGACCGCTGCGGCGGGCGCCCTGCTCGTGCCGGCCACGATCCGCGCACCCCGCCCGGTCTCGGCCGACGCCTCCGGCACGCCCACCGTGCCGCCAGGGGCGGCGTCCCGCCTGCCCACCGGTCCACTGCCCACCGGGCTGGTCCCCACCGGCCCGCTGCCCAGTGGCGGGCTACCGGGCGGCGGACTGCCCAGCGGGTTGCCCAGTGCTGGCCTGCCGAGCGGACTGCCGAGCGGCGGACTGCCCAGCGGACCCGGCATCGGGCCGGGGGGCGGCGGGCGGCCGTCGGACGCCCTGGCTGGCTGGGCTCAGCAGATCGCGGCCGAGGTGAAAATTCCGGCCGTCGCCATGCAGGCGTACGGCTACGCCGAGCTGATGCTCGCCCAGACAAACCGCAGCTGCGCGCTGAGCTGGACCACGCTGGCCGCGATCGGGCAGGTCGAATCGGGGCACGGCTCGGCCAACGGCGCGCGGTTGGGGCAGGACGGCAAGGCGCTACCGAAGATCATCGGGCTGCCGTTGGACGGCAACGGCGGCCGGATGCGGATCATCGACACCGACCGTGGGGTGCTCGACGGGGACACGACCCTCGACCGGGCTATCGGGCCGATGCAGTTCATCCCGACCACCTGGCAGGAGATCGGCGCGGACGCCGACAAGGACGGGATCAAGGACCCGCACGACCTGGACGACGCCGCCCTGGCAGCGGGGAACTACCTCTGCAAGGGCGGTCGCAACCTGAGCATCCCGGGCGACTGGTGGAACGCGATCCTGTCCTACAACGATGTACGGCGGTACGCCCAGGAGGTCTACGACACCGCCGACCGGTACGGACGGGCCAGTCGCCGGTGAAGTGATCGTCTCGATACGTTGGAGAACTGGACACTTCCCCCCGGCCTCTGTTAGCGGCAAGCTAGACGGGTGATGGTGCGCGAGTGGGACCCTAGGACCGCGTCGTCCGCCGAGATCGCGTCGCTGCTGGTCACGCTGAACGCGGTGCTGGCGGCCGATCTGCCGCAGGATCCGCCGTGGCGGGAGACCTCACTGCGCGAATACCTCGCCGAGGTGATGCCCGGCGAACGGCGGATCTCCTGGATCGCCCAGGCGGAGCCGACCGACCCCGGTGATCCGGGCGCGGTGCTCGGCCAGGTGCACGTGCTGCTCCTCGGTGACATCGGCGTGCTCGAGGTGCTGGTGCACCCGTCCGTGCGGCGCGGCGGCCTCGGTCGTGACCTGGTCCTGCGTGCGGCCCGCCGGGTCTACCAGGAGGGCTTCCGTTCGATCGGGGTCGAGGTGGTCGGCGACACGCCCGCGGTCGGCTTCTACGAGTCGCTCGGCTTCACCAAGGAATACGTGGAGACGCGCAGCGTGCTCGACCTGACCGCGGTCGACTGGGCCGAGCTGACGCAGATGGCCAACGGCATCGCGGCGGGCTACCACCTGGAGTTCTTCCCGGGCGGGCCACCGGACGACCTGATCGAGGCGTACGCGCGGGCGAAGGCCGAGGTGCGCGACGTCGACGACGGTGAGCTGCGCCCCAGCTCCTACGAGCCGGAGCGGCTGCGCGACAGCCTCGACACCCTGCACCGGCGGGGCATGAAACCGTACATCGTGCTTGCCCGGCACGAGCAGAGCGGCGAGGTGGCCGGCCTGACCGAGGTGGTGGTGCCCGCGCAGCACCCGACCCGGGCCGACCAGTACGACACGATCGTCGCGCAGGACCATCGGGGCTACGGCATCGACCGGGCGATCAAGGCCCGGATGCTGCTGGAGCTGCGCTCCGCCGAGCCGGAGCTGATCGAGGTGCAGACCTGGAACGCGCAGGCCAACGAGGCGATGTTGAAGGTCAACGCCGAGCTGGGCTACCAGCCCGACCGCGACTGGTGGGAATACAGCGTCGACGTCGCGGAGCTGGTGCACCGACTCGACCCGCCGCGCTGAGGGAATTCACGCGACTGTCCACTAGGAGATGGACGCTGGACCATCGCGCACCTTAACGTGCGTTGACTCCCATCCACCCATCGTGGAGGCCCCATGCGCCCGCGCCGCTCAATCGCCGCGCTCGCGACCGCCACCGCCGCCGTGACCATCACGGCGCTCGGCGTCGCACCCACCGCGGCCAGCGCCGCGCCCACCGATCTGTTCATCTCGGAGTACGTCGAAGGTTCGTCGAACAACAAGGCGATCGAGCTGTTCAACGGCACCGGCGCCCCGGTCGACCTCGCCGCCGACGGCTACCGGCTCCAGCTCTATTTCAACGGTTCGACAACGGGCACCACAATCGCGTTGACCGGGAGCGTGTCCGCCGGTGACGTGTTCGTGTTCGCCAGCGCCTCGGCCGGGGCCGCCATCCTCGCCCAGGCCGACCAGACCACCGGGGCCAGCCTGTTCAACGGCGACGACGCGATCGTGCTGCTCCGGGGCGCCACGGTGCTCGACTCGATCGGGCAGGTGGGCGTCGACCCGGGCACCGAGTGGGGTGCGGGCGTCACCAGCACCGCGGACGACACACTGCGCCGGCTGCCGACAGTGACCAGCGGCGACACCGACCCGACGGACGCGTTCGACCCCGCGGCCCAGTGGGCCGGTTTCCCGGTGGACACCTTCGACGGCCTCGGCACGCACACCGTGGACGGCGGCGGCCCGGTCGACGTCCCGGCCACGCTGACCTGCGGCGGCCCGTTGGTCACCAGCGCGGGCACGGCGGCGAGCCGGGAGGTCACCGCCACCGACCCCGATGACACGATCGTCGACCTGGCGGTGACCTCGGTCAGCCCGACCCCGTCCGCCGGCTCGATCACCCGTACCGCGTTCACTCCCGCGGAGGGCAGCGGCGGCACCGCCCGTGCCACGATCGGCGTGAGCGCCGACCTCGCCGCCGGGGCGTACACCGTCGCCCTGACCGCGACCGACGCGGGCGGTGGCACCGCCACCTGCGCGCTGGCCGTGCAGGTGACCCGGGAGCTGACCGTCGGCGAGGTGCAGGGCCCGACCACCGACGCCGAATCCGGTCCGACCGACCGGTCGCCGCTCGCACCGGCGAGCGGCAACGGCACCAGCAGCACGATGTACGACGTACGCGGCGTGATCACCCAGTTGACCCTGGCCCGCACGTCGGCCGGCGCGGAGCAGCACGGCTTCTTCCTGCAGAGCCGTACCGGCGACACCGACGGCGACCCGACCAGTTCCGACGGCGTCTTCGTGTTCATGGGCGCCTTCACATCGCTGATCGGCGGCTACGTGCCGACGGTCGGCGACGAGGTCGTGCTGCGGGCCCGGGTGTCGGAGTACTACACCTTCACCCAGCTCTCCGGCGCGTCGCTGGTCCGCCGGATCGCCACCGGCCTGGCCGTGGACACGACTGTCGCGGTGACCGACGCGGTGCCGCCGGTCGAGCTGACCGACGCGCTGCGCTTCTGGGAGCGGCACGAGGGCGCCCGGATGCGGGTACGCGCGGGCAGCGGCGCGGTGAGCGGACGGGACGTCTTCTCCTCCACCGCCGACGCCGAGCTGTGGGTGGTCGACCGCGACGACCCGCTGCTGGACCGCGCCGACGCGTACGCCCGGCGGGTCTTCCGGGACTCGCACCCGCTCGACAACGACCCGACCCGCCGCTTCGACGACGGCAACGGCCAGCGGACGCTGCTCGGCAGCATGGGCGTGAAGGCGACCGCCGGGGACAGCGCCGCGTTGCTCCCGCCGGCGCACACTTTCGACACGCTGCGCGCCGACGCGGTGGGCGGGGTCTACTACTCGTTCGAGAAGTACGGCGTCCAGGTCGAGCGGGCCGAGTTCGCCGCCGGGGCCGACCCGTCGAAGAACAACCCGCCGAAGCCGGCCGACCGGTCGCAGGAGGTGGCCGTCGCCACCTACAACGTGGAGAACCTGTACGACTACCGCGACGACCCGTTCGACGGCTGTGACTTCACCGGTAACGCCGGCTGCGCGGGTGTCGACCCGCCGTTCGACTACGTGCCGAGCAGCGAGGCGGACTACCGCGAGCAGTTGGCCGCGCTCGCCGACCAGATCGTCTCCGATCTGCACGCACCGGACCTGATCCTGGTGCAGGAGGCCGAGGACCAGGACATCTGCACGGTCTCCGGTGCCGCGCTGAGCTGCGGTGACACGAACAACGCGGACGGCGCTCCGGACAGCATCCAGGAGTTGGCGCTCCGGGTGGCGGCGGCCGGCGGGCCGGCGTACGCCGCTGCCTATGACCGGACCGGCGCGGACGCCCGCGGTATCACCGCGGCCTTCCTGTACCGCACGGACCGGTTGTCGTTGGCGGCCGCGACGGCAAACGACCCGCTGCTCGGCTCGGCACCGACCGTCCAGTACCGCGCCGCGGGGCTGCCGGCCAACGCCGACGTGCAGAACCCGAAGGCGCTCAACGCGGTGCTGCCCTCCGACGTGGACACCTCGACCGGTCGGGACGGTAACAACGTCTTCACCCGCGCTCCCCAGCTGGGCAAGTTCAGTGTGGCAGCCTCGCCCGGTTCGACCGAGCGGTTCACCCTGTACGCGCTCAGCAACCACTACTCCTCCGGCCCGGACAGCCGGGTCGGGCAGCGGCGGGAGCAGGCACGCTACGGCGCGGCGATCGTCACCGCGATCGAGGCGGCGGACCAGAGCGCCCGGGTGGTCTACGGCGGGGACCTGAACGTCTTCCCCCGCCCGGACGATCCGTTGCCCTTTGGGCACCAGGAACTCAGCACCACCGGCGCGCAGCCCACGCCGTCGGACCAGCTCGCGCCGCTGTACGAGGCGGGTCTGCACAACCTGTGGGACAACCTGGTCGCGGAGGTGCCGGCGTCGGCGTACTCGTACAGCTTCGAGGGGCAGGCGCAGACACTCGACCACCTGTTCGTCAACGACGCGTTCTACGGCGATCTCGTGCAGGTGCGGGCGGCGCACGTCAACGCCGACTGGCCGGCGGAGTTCACCGGCGACGGGTCACGGGGGTCCAGCGACCACGACCCGCAGGTGGCCCGGTTCCGGTCCCGTGCCTCGCTCACCGTCGCCGACGCGGCCGTGGTCGAGGGCAACCAGGGCACCCGGCAGCTCACCTTCACCGCGACCGTGTCACGGCCGTTGTCCCAGCCGGCGCTGCTCTGCGCCACCACCGTCGGCCTCAGCGCACAGTCGGGTGCGGACTTCGACACGTACGCCGGCTGCAAGGTGTTGGCCGCCGGGCAGACGTCGGTGGCGTTCCCGGTGACCGTGCGCGGCGACCGCAAGCGGGAGTCGGACGAGAAGCTGACGCTGCTGGTGGCGGGCGTACCGGGCCTGCGACTGGCCGACCCGCTGGCAGTCGGCACGATCACCAACGACGACTGATCGCGGGGTCTGGGCGATGACGGCCCGCCGCCCCGAGTGGGGTCGGCGGGCCGTCGCCGATCCACGCGTCAGCGGTATCGCCAGAGCTGTGGCGGCGGCGGATCGCCCCGGTGCTGGGCCACCCGCACCTCCCACTGACTGCGCCGACGCATCGCGTCCCGAACCTCCCGGTTGCGGTAGAACGTCTCGGGTGGGCGGGCCAGCCCGTAGATGTCCGCCCACCACTCCCCCGGCTCGGGGTCGAGGATGGTGTCCAGGTGCGACGGGTAGCGGCGCCCCGCACCGTCGCGCGTGTCTTCCCAGTCCCGCATCGGTCTGAGCACCCGGCCGAACTCGTCGACGACGGCCAGCCGACATCCGGCGACCGCGATGATCCGGCGGAGCAGATCGATGCTGGGAACAGTCTGACCGGCCTCGATGCGGCCGATTGTCGCATGGTGCACTTCCGCCCACCGGGCCAGCTCACGTTGGCTCAGGTCGGCGTGACGACGGATCGCCCGGACAATGCCGACGACCGGCCACGGCGTGTCGGAGGGCTCGCTGAGTATCACTTGCCGCCGCGCGGTGCTGGATGCTCCCGCATCCGGAGGTATCGGTGAGTCGTCCATGCCGCCACCGTCCCGGCTCGCTCCGTTTCTCGCAGCCCCGTCTGCCGAGCCTGTGGACAACGAAAGGACCTGTGGATAACGTCCTCGTCGCCAAGGAGCAGGGACGGTAGCCCAACCCTTCCCTCCTTTGCTCTGCACCCCAATATGCGCCAGTCGCGGACCGTAGCCGTCGCATCCGCGGGTGCAGAGCAAAGGTAGGCATGGAGGGTCGGGGCCAGGGGCCGGCCAGACGAAACCCGGAGCCAGCCGCCGAGGCCACATCCTGTGCACGCTCCATTAAGCGCGCCACGATCGATGCGCCTCCTCGCGGCCGGACACCGCCGGGCGAGTCGACTGGGCGACGTCAGAGGTCGCAGAGACGGCGGCCGGAGCGGATGTCGTCAAGTGCCGCGTGCAGTTCGCGGATGCGCCGCTCGGCCTCGGCGGTCAGCCGATCGTGCAGGCCCTGCCAGTCGGCCAGCTCGGGATCGGATGGCAGGACGGCGAGCAGGTCACGGATCTCGTTGACGGTCAGGCCGACGCGTTGGGCCACTCGCGCCACCCTGATCCGGCAGGCCGCGTCGGAGTCGAAGCGCCGCTGGTTGCCGCTGGTGCGGGCAGCCGCGATCAGGCCCTGCCGCTCGTAGAACCGCACGGCGGAGCCGCTGACCCCGCTCTCCCGGGCCACCTCGCCGACCGTCAACGTGCTCATCGCCACTCCCCCGCCACCATTGACTTCACCATTACTTCAAGTCCTAGCGTCCGAGGCATGACTACGCAAGAGGACACCGCTCCGCCGACCGTCGCCGTGCTCGTCGGGAGCGTCCGTCAACCTCGGGTGGGCCGCTCGATCGCCGACTGGTTCGTCGCCCACGCGGGTCGCCGAGCGGACCTCGACCTGGACCTCGTCGACCTCGCCGAGGTGCCGCTGCCCCTCGTCGACACCCCTCCCGGGGGCAACGCGGCCAGCCCGATCAGTGCCCGGTTGGCCGCCGCCGACGCGTTCGTGGTGGTGACACCCGAGTACAACCACAGCTTCCCGGCCGCCCTGAAGAACGCCATCGACTGGCACTACCAGGAGTGGGCCCGCAAACCGGTGGCCTTCGTGTCGTACGGCGCCGGATCCGGCGGGATCCGGGCGGTCGAGCAGCTCCGACTGGTCTTCGCCGAGGTGCAGGCCGCCACGACCCGCTCCGGGGTGGTGCTGCGGGCACCGTGGGAACGGCTCGACGACACGGGTCGGCTGGTCGATGACGAGCCACTGCGACAGGCCGCCGACGCCACGCTGAGCGAGCTGGCCTGGTGGGCCGAGGCGCTGCGCGTCGCCCGCCGGGCTCAGCCCTGAGCCGGCGACATGGACGCAGTCGCACGGCGCTCATCGCCGCCGCCCTGTCCTGGCTGACGGACCGGCTCGCTCCCAGCCTGGACGGCGGAGGCATAACGGCCGCCAACCGACTCGACCCGGCCAGCCGGCTCGACCTCGCGCCGGAACTGGCGCAAGCCACCCGGCTCGCGCTAGCGGTGTCGGCCGTGCTGTTGGCGCTCGCCTGGCTGACCAGCCGGCGACTCCCGGCCGCCGCGCCGGTCGCTGACGAGGCGGCCACCCCGGCGGAACCCGCGGAGTCGTTCAGTAACGCTGACGCAGCAGCCCGGCGGCCTCGACCGCCCAGTAGGTGAGGATGACCTGCGCGCCGGCCCGCTTGATCGAGGTGAGCGTCTCCAGCATGACCCGCTCCCGGTCGATCCAGCCGTTCGCGGCGGCGGCCTCGACCATCGCGTACTCGCCGGAGACCTGGTAGGCGGCGACCGGGACGTCCACCGCGGCCCGCACCGCCGACACCACGTCGAGGTACGGCAGCGCCGGCTTGACCATCACCAGGTCGGCGCCCTCGGCGACGTCCAACGCCACCTCACGCAGCGAC
This sequence comes from Micromonospora sp. DT228, assembly GCF_049841595.1. Classification (NCBI taxonomy): domain Bacteria; kingdom Bacillati; phylum Actinomycetota; class Actinomycetes; order Micromonosporales; family Micromonosporaceae; genus Micromonospora; species Micromonospora sp. DT228. The sequence goes on along the minus strand of NZ_JBNCKO010000005.1, from coordinate 386,086 downwards.
TCGCGCAGGTTGGCCGGGTCCTGCTGGTAGGTGCGCCGATCGCCCTCCAGCGCCGACTCCACCGCCTCCCGGAACGGGCCGTAGAACGCCGAGGCGTACTTCACCGCGTACGCCAGCACGGCCACGTCCTGGTGCCCGGCGGCGTCGAGCGCCTTGCGTACCACGCCGACCTGGCCGTCCATCATCCCGGACGGCCCGACCATGCCGACCCCGGCGGCGGCCTGGGCCACCGCCATCTCGGCGTACGCGGCCAGGGTGGAGTCGTTGTCGACCTCACCGCCGGGGGTGAGCAACCCGCAATGCCCGTGCGAGGTGAACTCGTCCAGGCAGAGGTCGCTCATCACCACCGCGGCGTCGCCCACCTCGGCCACCACGTCGCGGATGGCGACGTTCAGGATGCCGTTCGGGTCGATGCCGCCGGAGCCGGTCGGGTCCCGCCGTTCCGGCACGCCGAAGAGCATGATCCCGCCGACGCCGGCCTGGACCGCCTCGGCCGCCGCCTTGCGCAGCGAGTCCCGGGAGTGCTGGAGCACCCCCGGGAGCGACCCGATGGCACGGGGCTCGGTCAGCCCCTCCTTGACGAACATCGGCACGACCAGCTCGGCCGGGTCGACCCGGGTTTCGGACACCAGCCGGCGGATCGCCGGGGTGCGGCGCAGCCGGCGGGGCCGGATCTCGGGGTACGACATGGCTGGCCCTCCTCGAACGACTACCGGAAGCGCAGGGCGGTCGGGCCCTGCACCTTCGAGCCGCGGCGCTGCTTCGCCGGCATGGCGGCCAGCTTCTCGCGCAGCTCGACGGCGTAGGCGGCGAGCGCCTCCACCAGGTCGGGCACCGAGGCGTGCGGCGGCTGCACGTCGACCCGCAGGCCGAACTCCGTCGCGGTCTCCGCCGTCTTGGGCCCGATGACGGCAACAACGGTACGCGCGTGCGGCTTCCCGGCGATACCGACCAGGTTCCGCACGGTGGAGGATGACGTGAACAGGACAGCGTCGAACCCGCCCGACTTGATCGCGTCCCGGATCTCGGCGGGCGGCGGCGCGGCCCGCACCGTCCGGTACGCGGTCACGTCGTCGACCTCCCAGCCGCGCTCGGTGAGCCCGGCGGCGAGCGTCTCGGTGGCGATGTCGGCGCGCGGCAGCAGCACCCGGCCCACCGGGTCGAGGATCTCGTCGTGCGGCGAGAACTCGGCAAGCAGACCCTCGGAGGACTGCTCCCCGGCGGGGATCAGCTCCGGCTGGATGCCGAACGCGCGCACGGCGTCCGCCGTCGCCTCACCGATGCAGGCGATCTTGACGCCGCCGAAGTGCCGAGCGTCCAGGCCGTGCTCGGCGAACTTCTCCCACACCGCGCGGACCGCGTTGACCGATGTGAAGATCACCCAGGCGTACCGGCCGTCGACCAGGCCCTTGACCGCCCGCTCCATCTGCGCCGGGGTTCGCGGCGGCTCGACCGCGATCGTCGGCACCTCGCACGGGATCGCCCCGTACGCCCGCAGCCGTGCGCTCATCGCGCCGGCCTGCTCCTTCGTCCGGGGTACGAGCACCTTCCAGCCGTACAGCGGGCGGTTTTCCCACCAGCTCAGCTTGTCGCGCTGACCCACCCCGACACCGACGGTGAGCACCACCCGGCCGGTGAAGCCGAGCGCGGCGGCCACGAAGCTGTCCACCGTCGACGTGGTCGTGTACTGGGTCTCACCGGTGCCGTCGCCGGTCACGCCGACGCCTGTGGTGCCGTCGACCCCGACGGAGAGCAGCCCGTCCCGGACGGCGGCGAGGTCGCCGGCGTCCACGGCGAGCGCGAGCGAACCCCGCCCGACGGCCGCGGCCAGCGCCTCGAAGTCCAGTGCGCTGACGTCCTCGACGTCGGCTGCGGTACGCACACCCGGCAGCGGAACACCCGCGTAGGTGGCCACACCCTCGGCCTGGCCGACACCTGGCACCACCTCGAAGTGGGCGGCGGTGCGGGCCACGGCCTGCACCTCCTTGACCACCGAGTCGTGGCCGAACGGGTCGCCGGCGACCAGGTGCACCGCGTTCAACCCGGAGCGGGCTGCGGAGATCAGCACCTTCGCCACGTCCCCCGGCGCGCCTTCGGCGGGGGTGAACTCGGCATCGTCGGAGGCCTCGGCGCGTACGACGGCGAGCAACGACTCCGGGACTCCCCGGTCGTAGATCACCTGGTCGGCGTCGACCAGGGCGTCGTGGGCCCGACGGGTCAGCAGCCCTGGGTCACCGGGGCCAGCCCCGACGAACGCGATACGGCCGACGGGCTTACGGGTGCGGGTCATTCTGTGCTCCCAAATTGCTGGGTCCCCGGGCCGGTGTGTCCTTCGTGGCCGAGGATCGAGTCGGCGCCGAGGTCGAGGAGTTCGGCGGCGAGTGCCTTACCGATCTCCGCCGCGTCGGCGGGCGTTCCGGTGCGCGACAGCCGGAGGTCACGCGTGCCGTCCGGGCTGATCACCGCCCCGCGCAGGTAGATCTCATCGCCGTCGTCGCCCTCGGCGAGTTCGGCGTAGGCGGCGACGGGTGCGGAGCACCCGGCCTCCAGGGTTGCCAGAAACGCGCGTTCCGCGGTGACCGCGGAACGCGACGGTGCGTGGTCGAGCGTCGCGAGCAGCTCGACCAGGTCGTTGTCGTCGACCCGGCACTCCACGGCCAGCGCGCCCTGGGCGGGCGCGGGCAGCATCAGCATCGGGTCCAGCGTCTCGGTGATCGCGTCGGCCCGACCGATTCGGGCCAGGCCGGCCCGGGCCAGGACGACGGCGTCGAGGTCGGCCTCGGGGCCGAGCACCCGCGCGAGGCGGGTGTCGATGTTGCCGCGGATCGGAGTGACCTCCAGTTGCAGCCCGAGCGCGTGCAACTGGGCGATCCGGCGCAGCGCGCCGGTGCCCACGGTGGCTCCGGGCGGCAGCTCGGCGAGCGTCCGGCCGCCCTGGGCGATCAGCGCGTCGCGCGGGTCCAGCCGCGCCGGCACCGCGGCGATGTGCAGCCCGGCGGCGGCAGCTGTGGGCAGATCCTTGTAGGAGTGCACCGCGAAGTCGATGGTCCCGGCGGTCAGCGCGTCGCGCAGCGCGGAGACGAACACCCCGACGCCGAGCCGATGCACCGGCGCGTTGGAACGGTCGCCAGCGGTGACCACCTCGACCAGCTCGACCGGGCGGCCGGTGGCGGCGGTCAGCGCCTCGGCGATCTGGCCGGACTGGGCCATCGCCAGGGTGCTGCCCCGGGTGCCGAGGCGCAGGGGGGCGGTCATCGCGCACCTCCGAAGGGTGGGGTGGGCTCGGCGGCGTCGGCTCCGGACACCGGGTCGATGCCGGGCAGTGCCATGCCGAGGTCGGGGGTCAGCACGTCCGGCACGGTGTCCACCGGAGAGGTCTGCGGCACCTCGAGGTCGAACAGCTCGCGCAGCAGGGCCGCGTACTGGTCGCCGCCGGGCTCCGCGGCCAACTGGCGGACCTTGACGGTGGGCTGGTGCAGCAGCCGCTGCACGACCCGGTGCACGGTGCGGGCCACCTCGGCGCGCAGGTCGTCGCCGAGGTCGGGGCGACGCTGGGCGAGCCGGCGCAGCTCGGCGGTGACCACGTCGTCGGCCCGGCCACGCAGCGCGGCCACGGTGGGTGCCACGTCGGCGCCGCGCAGCCAGGTGAGGAAGCTCTCCACCTCGCCCAGCACGATCCGTTCGACGGCGGCGGCGTCCGCGGCGGCCGGACCGTCGGCGAGCAGCGCCGCCATCCGGTCGATGTCGATCACCTCGACGCCGGGGAGCTCGGCGACACCGTCCTCCACGTCGCGCGGGACGGCCAGGTCGAGCAGGACCAGCGGGCCCCGGAGCGGGTCCCGTTCGGCAAGCGCCGCGCCGACCACCGCTCGGGTGAGGACCGGTTCGGTGGACGCGGTGGCGGCCACTACGATGTCCACTGTGGAGAGGGTGTCGGCCAGCTCGGTCATCGGAGCGGCGCTCGCCCCGTACGACTCGGCGAGCCGGACGGCCCGGTCGGCGCCCCGGTTGCTCACGGTGAGCGGGCCGGCGCCCAGCCGGGACAGCGTGGCCACCCCGAGTGAGCCCATCGCGCCGGCGCCGACCACCAGGGCCGGGTGGCCGGCGAGGTCGCCGTCGAGGTGCCCGGCGGCCAGCTCCAGCGCGGCGGTGACGACACTCTGGCCGGCGCGGTCGATGCCGGTCTCGGCGTGGGCCCGCTTGCCGACCCGCAGCGCCTGCTGCATCAGCTCGTGCAGCAGGCGGCCGGCCGAGTCGGCACCGGTGGCCCAGTGGTACGCGTCGCGCAACTGGCCGAGGATCTGCGCCTCGCCGACCACCATCGAGTCCAGACCGGTGGCGACCCGGAACACGTGGTCCACGGCGGCGGTGTCGTAGTGCACGTACAGGTGGCTGGCGAGCGCCGCCGGCGAGCTGCCGGCCTGATCGGCCAGGACGGCGCACACGTCGCCGAGCCCGCCGTGGAAACCGGACACGGCGGCGTAGACCTCCACCCGGTTGCAGGTGGAGACGATCACCGCCTCGGCCACGTAGGGCTGGGCGATCAGGCGATCAAGGGTGCGGGTGAGGTCGGCGGGAGGCACGGCCAGTTGTTCCAGCGTGGCGACCGGGGCGGTCCGGTAGGACGCGCCGACGACGAGCAGTTTCACGTGCCGATCGCCTCCTGGGTGTCGGTGGCCGCGAACCCGCCCGGCAGGGCCGTGAGAGCGGACCCGCCGGTGGCGGGCAGCGCGGTCAGCGACGCCTTGCGGTGCTCGTGGAAGGACAGAATCTGCAGCTCGATGGCGAGATCGACCTTGCGCACGTCGACCCCCTCCGGCACCGAGAGTACGCACGGCGCGAAGTTGAGGATGCTCGTCACGCCGACGGCGACGAGCTGGTCGGCGACCTGCTGGGCGGCCGCGGCCGGGGTGGCGATCACGCCGATCGCGAGCGATTCCTCCGCGGCGACCGTCGCCAGCTCGTCGACATGCCGGACTACCAGGCCGTTGATCTCTTCGCCGACCCGGGAGGGATCGGCGTCGAGCAGTGCGGCGATCCGGAAGCCCCGGCCGGCGAAGCCGTCGTAACCGGCCAGAGCGTGACCGAGATTACCCACCCCGACCAGGGCGACCGCCCGGCGGTGAGTGAGCCCGAGCACATTCTCGATCTGCTCGATCAGCAGGGTGACGTCGTAGCCGACGCCCCGGGTGCCGTACGAGCCGAGGTGGGAGAGGTCCTTGCGGAGCTTGGCGGAGTTGACGCCGGCGGCGGCAGAGAGCTCCTCGCTGGAGACCGTCTCGTGCCCGGTGTCGGCGAGGTTGTGCAGCGCGCGCAGATATTCCGGAAGCCGAGCGACGGTGGCCTCGGGCAGATCCGGGAGCGCTGGTACGGCACCGGCGCGGCCGGGCGCGCCTGGGTGACGGTGCTGACTCATGAGACTCCGTGCGGTGCGATCCTCGGCCAACTCCGCTGGTCGGCCGCTTATGGACTCCCGCTGGCGACCGAGATTGCCGGCTGTGCTAGCAGGGCGCGTCGGAGTCACAGAGTAGGCGCTTGTGAAGACGTGCACAAATCGCGATCTTGTCGCTGCGCGCCGCGACTCCACCAGCACCCCCATTCCGCAAGATCGATTTAGCGACTTTCGCCCGCGCCGCCCGGCCAATTATTGCTCAATCCCGACTTCTCTGACCAATCCCGCGCCGAGCCTCACAGTGTCGCTCCGCAGGTGGTAGGGGCAGCACTACGGGGGAGAGGCAGGGCTTCGGGATGGGGATCGGAAGCCGCAATGCCTAGCCTTTTCCCATGACCGCCGTTGCCGCCACCAGCGACCAACCCACGCTGGCACCGAGCATTCCCCGCCAACTCTTTGTCGACTCCGGCTACGTGCTACTCGGTCTACCCCTGGCGGTGGCCAGTTTCGTCGTCCTCATCGTCGGCACCGCGGTCGGCATCGGCCTGGTGGTGACGGTTATCGGTCTGCCGATCCTCAGCGGCACCCTGTACACCGCCCGAGGGCTGGCCGACATCGAACGGCTGCGGCTGCCCGCGGTGCTCCGGCAACCCCGGATCCGGCCGCACTACCGGCTGCCCGAGGCGGGCGCGAACGCCTGGCGGCGGATCTTCGTGCCGATGCGGGACGCCCAGTCCTGGCTCGACCTGGCACACGGCATCCTGCGGCTGGTCGCGGCGGCGGCCACCTTCCTGGTGACCGTGATCTGGTGGGCCGCCGCGATCGCCGGCTCGCTCTACTGGGTGTACGACTGGGCGCTGCCCCGACCGGCAGGCGAGGACCAGGACCTGGCGCAGTTGCTCGGCCTCGGCGACTCGACCACCGCCCGGATCGGTCTGAACACCGCGCTCGGGGTGTTCTTCCTGATCACCCTCCCGATCGTGGTCCGGGGCTGCGCGCTGCTGCAGGCCAGCTTCGCCAAGGCCATGCTGACCGGGGTGGCCGAGATGCGCGACCGGATCACGGTGCTGGAGGAGCAGAAACGGGCCGCCGTGTCCGCCGAGGCGTCCGCGCTGCGCCGACTGGAACGCGACATCCACGACGGCCCCCAGCAGCGCCTGGTCCGCCTGGCCATGGACCTCAGCCGGGCCCGGATGCAGCTCGCCTCCGACCCGGAGGCCGCCGGCCTGACCATCGACGAGGCCGTCACCCAGACCCGGGACACGCTGGCCGAGCTGCGGGCGCTGTCCCGGGGCATCGCCCCGCCGATCCTCGTCGACCGGGGTCTGCCCAGCGCCCTGGCCGCGATCGCCGGGCGCGGGCTGATCCCGATCGAACTCCAGGTGGACCCGCAGCTCGGCACCCCGGGCGGGCGGCTCGACCCGGCGGTGGAGAACACCGCGTACTTCGTGGTGTCCGAGGCGTTGACGAACGTCGCCAAACACGCACGGGCCACCGAGGCCGTGGTGGCCGTCGCCCGGCAGGGCGCCCACCTCCAGGTGCGGGTGGGCGACGACGGGCAGGGCGGCGCACACCTGGCCAAGGGGCACGGACTCGCCGGCATCGCCGACCGGGTCCGGGCCGCCGGCGGCGAGCTGGCGGTGATCAGCCCGGTCGGCGGCCCCACCGAGATCCGCGCCGAGCTACCGCTGTGATCAGTCCCGCGCCGCGCACACATGACCGGCCGGACGTGGTAGACAACACAGCCATGCGCATCGTGATCGCCGACGACGCCGTCCTGCTCCGGGAGGGGCTGGTCCGGCTGCTGACCGAGAGTGGGCACCAGGTGGTGGCCGCCGTCGGGGACGGCGACGCGCTCGTCAAGGCGGTGGTGGAGCACCAACCGGACGTGTCGATCGTCGACGTCCGGATGCCGCCGTCGCACACCGACGAGGGACTCCGGGCGGCGGTGGAGGCACGCCGGCTGGTGCCGCGTACCCCGATCCTGGTGCTCTCCCAGTACGTCGAGGTCTCGTACGCCGATGATCTGTTGGCTACCACCGGCGGCGCCGGCGGCGGCATCGGCTACCTGCTCAAGGACCGGGTCGCCGCGATCGAGGAGTTCCTGGACGCGCTGCGCCGGGTGGCGGCCGGCGGCACGGTGCTCGACCCGGAGGTGGTCGGCCAGCTCTTCGCCCGACGCCGCCGCGACGACCCGCTGCGCGAGCTGACCCCCCGCGAGCGTGAGGTGCTCGCCCTGATGGCCGAGGGACGCTCGAACACGGCCATCGCCCGTGCCCTGGTGGTCAGCGACGGCGCGGTCGAGAAGCACGTGCGCAACATCTTCACCAAGCTCACCCTCCCGCCGGACACCGAGCAGCACCGGCGGGTGCTGGCCGTCCTCACCTACCTGCGGAACTGACCTCCCGCGCCAGGTCGACCGCGTCGGTGAGGGTGTCGGCCACCGGGTGACCGGAAGCGCGCAACCGGGCCGGGTCGGTGAACCCGCCGGTGTAGAGCACCGCACGGCCGCCCACCGCGAGCGCGGCGTCCGCGTCGTCGATGGAGTCCCCGATCAGCACCACCGAGGCGCCGTCCACGCCCAGCTCCGCCAGGTGCGACCGGAGCGACTCGGCCTTGCGGCCGCCGCCGACCGTGGCCCGCAGCCCGTCGACCCGGGTGAAGTGGCCGGTCAACCCGTACGTGTGCACGGTCGGCACCAGCTCCTCGTGGAACCACATGGAGAGCAGACTCTGGCTGCCCGGCCAGGCGGCCATCGCGGCGCGCGCGTCGGCCGCCAGCTCACAGGTGGTCAAACCGGTGCGGTACGCGTCGTGGAAGATCTTGTCCAGTCGGCCGAACTCGTCGTCGTCGACGGCCTGCCCGAGCACCTCGGCGTAGTACTCGGCGATCGGCCGACGGAACCGCACCCGGTGCTCAGCCAGGCTGACCGTCGGCCCACCAAGGCTCGTGAACACGACGTTCGTGGCGGACACCACCAGGCTGAGGTCGTTGAGCAGGGTGCCGTTCCAGTCCCAGACGAGGTGCGGCGGCGCGGAGGTCATCAGAGCACCATAGGCACTCCTCAGAGCTGTGGCGTGGTCAGGTCCCGCAGCAACCGGTCCTCCTCGACTCGCCAGTAGCCGTGCTCCTTGCCGTCGAGCAGCACCACCGGCAGTCGGTCTCCGTACTCCCTCTCCAGCCCCTCGTCGTCGGTGACGTCCCACTCGACCCACTTGTCGCCGGTGACCGCCACCACCCGGTCGAGTGCCGCCTTGGCGTCGTCGCACAGGTGGCAGCCGGGTCGGGTGATCAGGGCGAGCCGGGCGTCACTGGACATCGCTTACCTCCGTCTGGGGTTTCGGCGCTCGCCGGCAGGTCGGTCGGCATGGGCACCGGTCGCGCCGACGCCGCCACCACGTACGCCCGCACAGTCTCGCCGGTTCGCGGATGCGGCACACCCGGTACCGCCGACTCGGTCTGCGCGGTGATCAAGTCTGGCACAGCGGCCGGCGACCGGCCACGACCGGCGGTCGGGACAGGTGCTCGGACCGCGCGACCGCAGCGTCCCGTCTACGGGACTGTCCGATGTGCCATCGGCGATCCGATCAAGTCCCGCCGATGGGATGGGCGGCGTCGTCCGCAGACGTTTCGGCCACGCTCGCACGGCCACCCGCGGCGATCGGGTCAACCGAACGGGCGACCGGCCGCGACCAGGGCATCCACCGAGGAACACCGGGTCGACGGAAAGTCAATCGCACACGACGGACAACCGGTCCGGCAGTGGTCGAACGGAGCGGGAAATACTTCCGCCTTGTGTAACGGACTTGCCACGCGCGGGTGACGTTGGCCCTATTATCACTCGGGTCGGCTCACCCCTTTTGCCGTGAGTCGACACCCCTCAGCCCGAGGAGGCCCCCGTGCCTGTTAGCGCATTGGACCAGCACCTCCAGGGGATTTGCCGCCCATCGGCAACCCCCGCGACCGTCCTGCCCGACCGGCTGCCCGGTCGGTCCGCCCCGACAACGCACAGACCGGCCCATCCGGCGACCGACGGGACGGGGGCAACTCGATGACCACCTTCGGTTACGCGGAACGCCCGGTCGGCCTGACCGGCCAGCCGGCACGCTCACACGTCAACGAGAGACCGACGGCCCGTGCCCCGCTGGACGAACCACACGGCGCCGCCGTGCGGGGCGACGGCTCGACCCAACGCACCCGCAGCCGGCCACACCACAACGAGCCGCCGCCGCGGCCCGTGGTGCCCGGCGGAAACGCGCGGCCAACCGGCGGCCGGGTCGCCGTGCCACCCCGACCGACAATGCCGGCGCAGGGTCGACGGGTCAGCGACACACCGACGGTGACCACCGATCCGGCGGCGGGCGAGACGGCGGTGATCCCGGTGGTGCCGGCCACCACCGCCACCACCCCGACCGGCTTCCCGAGCCGCCCGGACCCGTCCGACCCGGCCACCGAGGTCTGGACGCTCATCGAGCGTGCCCAGGCCGGCGAGTCCGAGGCGTTCGGTCTGATCTACGACCGGTACGTGGACACCGTGTTCCGGTTCATCTACTTCCGGGTCGGCAACCGCCAACTCGCCGAGGATCTCACCTCGGACACCTTCCTGCGTGCGCTCAAGCGGATCGGCAGCTTCACCTGGCAGGGCCGCGACCTCGGCGCCTGGCTGGTGACGATCGCCCGCAACCTGGTCGCGGACCACTTCAAGTCGGGCCGGTACCGGCTGGAGGTCACCACGGGTGACGTGCTCGACGCCGATCGGGAGGACCGGGGGCCGGAGGGCAGCCCGGAGGCGGCGGTGGTGGAACACATCACGAACGTCGCGCTCCTCACGGCCGTCAAGCAGCTCAACCCGGAGCAGCAGGAGTGCATAGTGCTCCGCTTCCTCCAGGGCTTCTCGGTCGCCGAGACGGCCCGCGCGATGGGCAAGAACGAGGGTGCCATCAAGGCCCTCCAGTACCGCGCCGTACGCGCCCTGGCCCGGCTGCTTCCGGACGGCTTTCAGCCGTAGATTGTGGCGGCGGGACCGATGGACGTCGATCGACGTCCGTGCAGCTCAGGGTCGGTCCCGCCCGGTGACGACGATCACTTTCTGTAATTTCCGCCCCGCCAGGCCCGTAACCCGTGCCCGGTCCGCCGCGTTTCTCCGGGTGCGACCGGTGGTTGTCCCGGCAGGCCGGGGCACCGAGGTCCGACCGGCAAGCCGGCGGCGCCTCACCTCCGTGGTGTCACACTGCCGCCCGGTCCCCGGCAATGACGGCGGCCGACCGGCCGTGACCAGGGAGAGGAGGTGCCTGCGGTGGACGACATCCTCTTCTCCCGCCGGCGCGCCGAGCGCTTCGCGCAGCTTCTCGACGAGGCCAACGGCGCTCGGCGACACCACGTGCGAGCCCGGGTGGACAGTCAGCTCGCGCCCCTCGTCGCGGTGGGCCAACGGATCAGGACCGACCCCCCGGCTGTCGAGGTGGACCAGGACTTCCGGACCGGTCTACGGGCGATGCTGCTCGCCACCGCCGAACGGGAAGGGCTCGGCACCGCGCCGGCGACCGGCGAACCTGCCGCCACGCGTCCGGCCACGACCGTCCGGGGGCGGCTGCTGCCGGCGGTCACCGCCCGGCGAGCCCGAGCCCGGGGCGCGATCCTGGTCGGCATCGCCGCCGGTGCCATCGCCGTCTCCGGCATCTCCGCCGCCAGCGAGAACGCGGTACCCGGCGACGCGCTGTACGGCATGAAGCGCTCGACCGAACGGGCCCAGCTCGCCCTGGCCAGCTCCGACATCAGCCGCGGTCAACTCTTCCTGGACTTCGCCCGGACCAGACTCGGCGAGGCCTCCAAGCTGCGCGGCGACCGGATCGGCTACAGCGCCGTCCTCGACGACATGGACGCGGACACCCGGCAGGGTGTCCGCCTGCTGACCACCGCGGCGGCGCAGCGGGCGGAGCCGGGCAGCCTGGACACGCTCAACACGTTCGTCACCAGCCAACGCCGGGCGGTCAGCGGTCTGCTCGACGGGAGCACCCGCGTCGACCGGGAACGGACCCAGCGGTCCTTGCGCCTACTGGACAGCATCCGGGAACGCTCCGACACGCTGCGCGCGGCGATCGCCTGCGGCCTGCCGGCCCCGACCGCAAGCGACACCCTCGGCCCGCACCCGAGCGCCTGCCCCGGGGCTCGCTGACCTCCCCACCCCCTATACCGCACATCCGACCGGCCTCGCCACAGTTCGTTCTGTGCCCGGCCGGTCGGCCGTGCGCGGCGGCTACCCTCGCTAGGGCGTCTGTCAGAAGCCCCGGCCAGGGGTTGTGACACGCCCTGGGGCATCCGTCGTTACTGGTGAGGAAGGGAGTCGAGTGGCGCGCAGCCGTAAGGTGACGGTCAGCACCGACGCCCACGGGCACACCGCGGGCTGGGCCGAGACCGACCTGACCCCGGCCATCACCCCCGCACCGGACCCGACCGCTGCGGCCTTCTTCGACGTGGACAACACGATGATGCAGGGCGCGTCGATCTACTGGTTCGCCCGTGGGCTCGCCTCCCGCAACTACTTCACCACCGCCGACCTGGCCCGCTTCGCCTGGCAGCAACTGCGGTTCCGGCTGTTGGCCAGGGAGCACGCCGGCGACATGTCCCTGGCCAAGGAGGCCGCGCTGGCCTTCGTCGAGGGCTGGCGGGTCGACGACGTGGAGCACCTCGCGGAGGAGATCTTCGACGAGACGATGGCTCCCCGGATCTGGGCCGGCACCCACCAACTCGCGCAACGGCACCTGGCGGCCGGCCAGCGGGTCTGGCTGGTCAGCGCCGCCCCGGTGGAGATCGGCCGGGTGATCGCCGCCCGGCTCGGCCTGACCGGTGCCATCGGCACGGTGGCCGAGGTGGTGGACGGGGCGTACACCGGGCGGTTGGTGGGTGACCTGATGCACGGGCCGGCGAAGGCCGAGGCGGTCACCCAGCTCGCCGCCGTGGAAGGGCTCGACCTGATCCGCTGCGCGGCGTACAGCGACTCGGCCAACGACCTGCCGCTACTCTCCGCCGTGGGCCGGGCGGTGGCGGTCAACCCGGACGGCGCCCTGCTGCGGCAGGCACGCCAGCACGGCTGGGAGGTACGGGACTTCCGCACCGGACGCCGGGCGGTCAAGATCGCCGTACCGTCGACGGCGGCGGCCGGACTGGTCGTCGGCGCGGTCACCGCCGGCCTGGCCCTGCAGCGCCGCCGCCGCGCAGGCTGAGAAACCTCAGGGACCGAACGGGTCCGGCCGTCGCTCCAGCAGTGTGTGCAGGGTCTGCTGGATGGTCTCCCGCACCTGGTCGGCGAGGTTGAAGACCACAAGCGGGTCGTCCGCCGAGTCGGTCAGGTGCGCGGTCGGGATCGGCGGACAGAACTCGATCAGCCACTTGCTCGGCAGCGGCACCATGCCCAGCGGCCCGAGCCACGGGAAGGTCGGCGTGACCGGGAAGTAGGGCAGCTTGAGCAGCCGCGCCAGGGGCTTGATGTCGGCGAGCATCGGGTAGATCTCCTCGCCGCCGACGATGGCGACCGGCACGATCGGGGTGCCGGTGCGCAGCGCCGCCGAGACGAAACCGCCCCGACCGAACCGTTGCAGCTTGTACCTGTCGGCGTAGAGCTTGCCGATCCCCTTGAAACCCTCGGGGAACACCCCGACCAGGTCGCCGCCGCCGAGCAGCCGCTCGGCGTCCGGGTTGCAGGCCACCGTGCCACCGGTCTTGCGGGCCAACTCGGACACCACAGGCATCCGGAAGACCAGGTCGGCGCCGAGCAGCCGAAGGTAGCGGTGGGCCGGATGCTTGTCGTGCAGCGCCGCCGAGAGGATCAACGCGTCCAGCGCCACAGTCCCCGAGTGGTTGCCGACCACCAGGGCGGGTCCGTCGACGGGCACGTGCTCGATGCCACTGACCTCGGTGCGGAACCAGTCCCGGTAGAGCAGCCGCAGCAGGGGGTGGAAGACCGCGTCGGTCAACTCCGAGTCGAAGCCGAACTCGTCGACCTCGTAGTCGCCGGAGAGGCGCCGCCGCAGGAAGGCCAGGCCGTTCGCGACCTTGCGGTCCCAGTGGTCCCCCGGCCGGTCCCGCACCGCCGGCTCGGTGCCGCCCGAAGCCGGAGAGTCGGCCGGCGTCGGGGTTGGGGTCGGCGCGACCTGGGCGGCCGGTCGATGTCCGTTACGCCGCGCCGGCTCCACGTCCATCGCGGGCGGCCGCGGTACGTCGAAACGCCCGATCCCCTGCGGCTCGCGCCCCTCCCCCGGCCCACTCCTCGCGCTCACGACGCCACCCTGGTTCGCGACTGCGGGGCTCGCAAAACCGGCTCACTCCTCGCGCTCACGACGACCGCTCCCGAACCGCGGAGCGGACCTGCCGGATGCCGTCCAGGACGAGTTGCTCGGCGACGGCCAACTGACCTCGGGTGACGACCACCCCGCCCTGGTGGGCGCGGATGAAGTCCTCGAACGCCTTGGCGGTGGAGCGGGGCGTGAAGCCGTACTCCTGCTCAAGCCGGCTGGTGTCGACCACCCGGCCGTGCACGAAGAGGTCGACCTGGTCCAGGCCGTAACGGCCGAAGCCCATGCTGCGGGCCAGCGCGGCGGCACCGGAGAGACCCGGTTCCAACACCGGTACGGCAACCCGACCGGCCCGCCGGATCGCCTGCGACAGCGACAGCACCCCCGGACCGGCGACGTTGTAGGTGCCGGGATGGTCCTCCACGATCGACAGGTGCAGCACCTCCAACGCGTCGTCGAAGTGCAGGAACTGCAACCGAGGATCACGGCCGAAGACGGTCGGCACGAACGGCTGAGCGAAGTAGCGGGTCAACGTGGTGTCGGCGGTCGAGCCGATGAACGGGGCGAAGCGCAGCACCGTCGCGGTGACGTCGGACCGGCGGCGCCGGAAGCCACGGACGTACCCCTCAAGGTCGAGAATGTCGCGGCCGAAACCGCCGCGCGGCACCTCGCGGGGCTCGGTCTCCTCGGTGAAGACCGCCGGATCCCGGAACGACACCCCGTACGCGGCCGTCGACGAGCGGACCACGAGCTTGCGCAGCCGGGGTGCCCGTTGGCAGGCGGCGAGGAGCTGCATGGTGCCGATGACGTTCTGGTCCTTCATCGCGGACCGGCCACCGTGCTGCGGGTCGGGAGAGCTGACCAGGGCGAGGTGCACGACGGCGTCGACGTCCAGGTCGGCGAGGAGGCCACCGAGCGAGCCCGGGTCGACGCGGATCCGCTCGACCCGGTCCAGCAGGTCGCTGAACTCGGTGCCGGAGTCCGGTGCGTCGACGCCGATGACCCGCTCGATACGCGGGTCGGCGGCCAGTCGGGCCGCCACGTGTGCACCGAGGTAGCGGCCTACCCCGGTGACGAGGACGACCCCCGGAGCACCTGAGGTGCCACCGGGGGTCATCTGACGCACCTACCCCGGCAGGATGGACCGAGCCGGGACGACCACGGCCTGATCACCTGAGCCTCCGGGGGTCGACAGTTTGGCAAGTGCCGCCGAACGCCGGGCACGGAGCCCGGCGGCGATCACTTGCCGAGACGGCGACGCTGGACGCGGGTCTTACGCAGCAGCTTGCGGTGCTTCTTCTTAGCCATGCGCTTACGGCGCTTCTTGACCACCGAGCCCATACGACAGCCTTTCGATACAACGTGCGGGGCGGACCGGATGACACCACGCAGGTGGCGACGGCGACCGCTTGCGGACAACGGACCGGACCAGTCTGGGCGGCGGGGCGCACCGGTGGGGTCTCGGTCGGGCTCCAGGGTAGCCGGAGCGCCTCAGCCGGACCAACGCGCCCCCGTCGATGCCGGTTGGACGGCACCTGGGAAGCCGAACGACGACTCAGGCGGTCTCTTGGAAAGCGCCCCGGAGATATTCGTGCACCGCGTGCTCGGGCACCCGGAACGACCTGCCGACCCGGACGGCGGTGAGCTCACCGCTGTGCACCAGGCGATAGACAGTCATCTTCGAGACCCGCATGACCGTCGCCACCTCCGCGACGGTCAGGAACCTGACCTCCGACAGCCGCCCCTCGGACTGTGACCCGGCCATGGCTCACCAACCCATCCCATGCCCGGCGCGTGCCAACCCGACGGATGCTCCGGGCCGGGCGGCGACGCGCGTGTTACCAGTACGGTAGCGGGGCGGCTGTGACCGGCGCGATCCCTTCGTACAACTGATCATGTTTCTTCTCGCCGTTCACCCGATCCACACTCCCGGAATCTCCCCACCCGCGCCCGGCGTCCGGTTGCTCCGACGCCGCCGTTGCTCCGACGCTGTTCACTCGGCGCGCAGCGCGACCACCGGGTCGAGTCGGCCGGCGCGCTGCGCGGGGACGACCCCGAAGACGATGCCCACCACCGCGGACACCCCGAAGGCGAGCGCCAACGACCACCAGGTGATCGCGGCCGGGATCGGCGACAGCCCGTCGATCAGCAGGGCGGTGCCCACGCCCAGCGCCATCCCGGTCACCCCACCGATCGTGGTGAGCAGCACCGCCTCCAGCAGGAACTGCACACCGATGTCGCGGGGGCGGGCCCCGACGGCCTTGCGCAGCCCGATCTCCCGGGTCCGCTCCCGCACGCTCACCAGCATGATGTTGGAGACCCCGACACCGCCGACGAGCAGGGAGATGCCGGCGATAGCCGCGAGTACGCCGGTGAGAATGCCGAGGATGTCGCCGAGCACACCGAGGATCTGCTGCTGGGTGACCGCGCTGAACTCGGTGTCCGGGTGGCGGCGGTTCAGCTCCGCGACGATCCGTTCGCCCAGCTCGTCGATCCGTTCCCGGTCCGGGGCCTTCACGGCGATGCCGTCCACCCGCTGGGTGCCCCAGAGCCGCTGCGCGGCGGTCACCGGCACGTGCACCTCGTCGTCCCGGTCCACGCCGAGGCTCTGCCCGAGGGGCGCGAAGGTGCCGATCACCCGAAACCGCACCCCGGCCAGCGTCACCTGCTGGCCGAGCGGATCCCGGTCGGGGAAGAGCGTGCGGGCCACCGCGTCGCCGAGCACCGCCACCCGCCGGCTGGTGTCCACGTCGGTGCGGGTGAGATAGCGGCCCCGGGCCAGCGACCGCGTGAACACCGTCGGGGTGGTCTCCAGCACCCCCTGCACGGTGGTGAAATCGGAACGGGCACCGGCCCGCGCGGTCGCTCCGGAGGCGACGGTGACCGCCACCAGGTCGGGGTCGCCAACCACCCGGCTGACGGCGTCGACGTCCTTGAGGGTCAACGGCGAGACGACCGGCGCGTTGCCCACCTCGATCCGGCCGGGGACCACCAGCAGCAGGTTGGAGCCGAGGCCCTCGACCTGCTGTTCGACCTTCTGTTTGGTGCCGGTGCCGATGGCCACCAGCAGGACCACCGAGGCGACCCCGATGATCACCCCGAGCATGGTCAGCGCGCTGCGCAACCGGTTTGCCCGCAGGGCGTCCAGCGCCACCCGCCACGCCTCGGCGACCCTCACGCCGCGCCTCCCGGCCTCTCGACCTCGGGCCGCTCGACCTCGGGCCGCTCGACCTCGGGCCGGTCCGGGTCGGCCTCCCGCGGAAGGCGCCCGGTGGCTCCGGCGGCGCCACCGGAGCCACCGGACGGGTGCCCCGGGCCGCTTCCGGACGCGGACCGGGGCTCCGCGCTGGGAGCGGAGACCAGTGTCGCAGGTCGACAGGTGTCGACGGACGGCGGTCGATCATGAGGGGTGTCGCTGTCCGCCACGACCACTCCGTCGCGCATCGTGATCCGCCGGTGGGCTCGGGCCGCCACCTCCTGGTCGTGGGTGACCATCACCAGCGCCACCCCGGACTCCACGTTCAACTGCTCCAACAGCTCCAGCACCGCCGTGCCCGTGACGCTGTCCAGGTTGCCCGTCGGTTCGTCGGCCAGCAGCACCGTCGGCTCGGTGACAAGCGCGCGGGCGATCGCCACCCGTTGCTGCTCCCCGCCGGACATCTGGTTGGGCCGGTGGTCCAGGCGGTGCCCGAGGCCGACCCGGCCGAGCATCGCCGCCGCCCGCTCCCGACGCTGCCGCGCCGGCACACCCCGGTAGACAAGCGGAAGGGCCACGTTCTCCACCGCCGAGGTACGCGGCAGCAGGTGGAACGCCTGGAAGACGAAACCGATCGTCTCGTTGCGCAGGGCGGCCATCTCCGGCGGCGCGAGAGCGTTGACGTCCCGACCGCCGATCACCAACCGGCCACCGGTCGGCCGGTCCAGCCCGCCGAGGAGATGCATGAGCGTGGACTTGCCCGAGCCGGACGGACCGACCAGGGCCACGTAGTCGCCCGCTCGCACGACGAGCGACACCCCGCGCAACGCCTCGACGGACACCCCGTCCAGTTGGTACGTCCGGGACACCTCCACCGCCTCGATCGCGCGCGGGGCGTCGGTCACCGCACCTCCTGGCCGTCACGCACCTGGTCGGTGCCGCGCACCACGATCCGGTCGCCAGGCTGCACGCCGTTGAGGATCTGCACCAGATCCGACCCCTGGACGCCCACGGTGACCGCCGCCCGACCGGCCCGGCCGTCCCGGACCACCCAGACCGCGTCCCGGCCGTCGGCGGAGAACACCGCCGACGCGGGTACGGTCACCGCGTCAGCGGCCTCACGGACCCGCAGGTGCACTATCGCGTTCATGCCCGGGCGGGGCGTCGGAGCCGGCGCGCCCTCGGCCAGCTTTCCGGCGCCCAGCGCGAGGCGCACCCGGTAGGTCACCCCGCCCTGGGCGGAGTTGGTGGGCAGCACGTCCACCGAGCGGACCGTCGCGTCGTAACTGGCGCCGCTTACCGCGTCCAACTCGACGGTGGCGGTCACGCCGGCCCGGACCAGCAGCACGTCGGTCTCGTCCACCTCGGCGAGCAACCCCAACTGCCCGGTGTCCACAACCGTCAGCACGGGTGTGCCGGCGGTGACCTGGCCGCCGACCGCGACCGCGTCGTCCACCCCGGCGGGCGGCCCGCCCTGGCCGGGCGTCAACACGGACGGGTCGATGCCGCCCGCCTGGGCGCCACCGGCCTGCTCCAACAGCCCCGCGAGGCCACCGCTCGGGCCACCGCCGGCCCGGGTGCCGCCCGGTTGCACGATGCCG
Source organism: Micromonospora sp. DT228 (assembly GCF_049841595.1). Taxonomy (NCBI): domain Bacteria; kingdom Bacillati; phylum Actinomycetota; class Actinomycetes; order Micromonosporales; family Micromonosporaceae; genus Micromonospora; species Micromonospora sp. DT228. The sequence continues at coordinate 367,606 of NZ_JBNCKO010000005.1, read as the reverse complement.
GCGATCGGCGCGCGCAGGGTCAGCGCGTCGACTGTCGCCTTCGCCAGGTCGTACGCCTGCTGGGCCTGTAGCCGTTGCGCCGCGGAGAGCGCCCCGACGGCCGAGCTCAGCCCGTTGATCCCCCGCTGCACCGCGCGGACGGCCTGGTCGGCGCTGCGCGCCGCGGCGGCGTACTGCCGCTGCGCGGACGTCACCTGGGTCAGCAGGGCGTCCCGCACCTGCGGGTCGGCGATCTTCTCGGCGGCCTTGCGGGTGGCGTCGAACGCCTCGTCCGCCGCCCTGTCGGTGCCACGTCGACTGCTGGTCAGGTTGCCGGTGGAGACACCCCGACCGGCGCGCTTCGCCGCGTCCAACGCCTCCTTCGCCTGACGCAGCCGCTGCTGGGCCGTGGGCGAGTCGACGACGGCGAGGACCTGACCACTCTTCACCCGCTGTCCGGGTTGGACGCGCAGGCTCCTCAGCGTGCCGTCGGCGGGAGCGGTGAGGGTCGCGGCGGCGCGGGCGGTCACCGTCGCCGGGGCATCGATCAGCTCGCTGACCGGGTTGCGGGCCGCCGACGCCAGCGCGAGGTCGTGGTCGTCGTCGCCGCACGAGGCGGCGGTGGTGAAGGTGAGGACGGCGACGGCGGTCAGGGCGACGAGCAGGCGAGGCCGGATGGTGCTGCCCGGCCGAGGTGACTGAGGGCGGCGCACCCATCGATGGTACGGCGCACCGTCGCGCCACCCGCGAGCACGTCAGGCGGTGGCGGCGCGGACATAGGCGACGCACTCGTCGTGCAGCGTCGACCACTGCTCGCCGAACGCCTCCTCGGCGGCCACGTCGAGGGTCTTGCGCTCGTGCACCACAGCCTTGAAGAAGGCGAGCAACCGCTGCGGCCCGTACCTGTCGACGAGGTGCCGGACGGCCAGGTAGCCGACACCGTAGCTGCCGGCGACCTGCTCGGCGGAGGCGTCGTCGGCGGGGTTGACGCCCGCCAACTTGCCGTCCCACCTGGCCCGGACCAGTTTGCGCACCTCGGCGAGCCCTTCGTACCTGTCGACCGCCTGGCCCCCGGCACCGGCGAACTCGGCCAGCCCCTCCACCAGCCACCAGGTGGTCTTGCCGGGGTAGCCGCGTTCCGGCAGTGAGGCCGCGTGAGTCAACTCGTGTCGGAGCAGGTCGTCGGTGCCGCTGCTGGGAAGCCCGTCGGCGTTGAGCACCACCTCGTGGTGACCGCCGCCCACGGTCACCGCGTAACCGCCGGTCCACCCCGGCCGGTCACCGCCGTACCAGCGCTTCCACTCGGCGCGGCCGGCGTAGAAGATCCGGTAGCGGTCCGGCGGCGGGCCGGCGACCACGTACCCGTCGGCGACCTTGGCCGCCGCCTCGGCCTGGGCCAGCAGGCCGGGCAGCTTGCCGCGCAGCGCCGGAGTGGTGGCGACGATGGTCCGCGTGCCGATCGCCACGGCCAGGTCGCTGACCTCCCACGGCCGGGTGCCGGTCTCCACCGACTTGGATTCCTCCATGGCCACCAACCGGGGCTGGTCGCCGTTCTCCCGCCAGCGGGTGCCGATCAGCACCGGGCTGGGCCGGCAGTTCGGCGCGACGAAGCAGTACTGGAAGCGCACCAGGAGCCGCCACTCCCCCGGCTTGCCGACGATCGGCGCGGGCAGGCCGCTCGGTTCGGCCCGCCAGACGGTCACCTTCAGCTCGCGGAGTGCTGAGAAGCGTCGGCGCAGCTCGGTGTGCACGGCGGGCTCGGCGATCGCGAGGAAGCCGGCGCGGTCGCCGCCGAGCAGCGCCGCGGACTGCCTGTCGAGCTGGGCGGTCATCCGGTCGGTCAGCTCGCGGGCCGCGGCGGTGGCGGGGTCGTCGGCCGTCGAGGCCCCGGCCCGGCTGATCGTGGACCGGGCGCCACCCTCTCGGATCACGCCGACGACGAGCAGCGCCGGCAGGCCGCAGCCCAGCAGCAGGACGACCACCACGAGCACCGTCCACAGCGGCCAGAGCCGCCGTGGTGCTGGCTGCTGCACCCCGTCAGTCACCCGCCGAAGGGTACGACCATCCGCCGGCCGGGGCGAAGCCGCCCCGGCCGATCGGTCCGGTCCGTCGGCCGAACCGGGGGGACTACTTCTTGGAGATCAGGGCGCGGCCGAAGAAGACCAGGTTGGCGGGGCGCTCGGCGAGCCGGCGCATCAGGTAGCCGTACCACTCGTCGCCGTACGGGACGTAGGTGCGCACCGTGTAGCCCTCGCCGGCCAGGCGGGTCTGCTCCTCCGGGCGGATGCCGTAGAGCATCTGGAACTCGAAGCGCTCCGGGCCCCGGTCGAACCAGCGGGCCCGGTCCTCGCCGATCGCGATCATCCGAGGGTCGTGGGTGGCGAGCATCGGGTAGCCGTCGCCGGACATCAGGATGTTCAGGCAGCGGACGTACGACTTGTCGACCTCCCGGGCCGACTGGTACGCCACCGACTCCGGCTCCTTGTACGCGCCCTTGCACAACCGCACCCGCGACCCGGCCGAGGACAGCTCCCGGCAGTCCGACTCGGTCCGGCGCAGGTACGCCTGGAGCACGGCCCCGGTCGACGGGAAGTCCTTGCGCAGCCGGCTGAGGACCTCAAGCGTCGAGTCGGTGGTGGTGTGGTCCTCCATGTCCAGGGTGACGGTGGTGCCCGCCGCGTCCGCCGCCGTGCAGATCGCCCGCGCGTTGTCGTACGCCAACTGCTCGTCGAACATCTGTCCGAGAGCGGAGAGCTTCACGCTCACCTCGGCGGGCGGGGTGAGCCCGGCGTCGCCGAGCATCTTCAGCAACTTCAGGTATTCGTCCCGGGTGGCGATGGCCTGCTCGGGGGTGACGGTGTCCTCACCGAGGTGGTCGAGGGTGACCGCGAGACCGTTGTCGACGAGCTCGCGGGTCGCACGCAACGCGTCGTCGGTGGTGGCGCCGGCGACGAACCGGCGAACGACGTCCCGGGTGTACGGGGCGGTCGCGACGAGCCGCTCGACCTGGGATGACCGGGAGGCGGCGAGGATGACGGAACGGAGCATGAACCGAGCGTATCGCCCCTGCCAGGACCCCCGCCGAGGGGCGGGGAGGGTCGCCCGGACCCGGGGGCGGGGCGGCGGCGGTGGCGCCCATCGGCTACAACGATGCAGTGGACCAACGCCCCCGCCGCCGGCTACGGTCGGCCTCCGTGCAGCTCGGCGCGCTCACCGCTCTCGCGCTCGCCCTCTCCGGCTGCAACATGACCTCTGACGACGACGATGACGACGACTGCGCCCTCGGGCCGGTCGGCGGCGGCGACACGGTCGCGTTGGCGATGCGGGTCCCCGACCCGGCCGCCGGCCGCGCCACCCCGGAGCCGACCACGGCGACCCTGCCCGATCGTGGTGGGTTCGGCACCCACCTCGCGTCCTGCGGCGGCTGAGGTGCGCCGCGAGAAGGTCACGCCCCGACCCGACTGGGACGCCACCATCCGGGCGCAGGGTCTGGTCTACGTCGACACCGAGCTGCCCGACGGCGGGATCATGTCGTACTGGGACGAGACCGGCGCGTACGCCTTCGACCTCGACGAGGTGCTGCGGCTGGAGGAGGCCACCGAGGAGCTGCACCGGATGTCGGTGGCCGCCGCCGAGCACGTGGTGGCCACCCGCCGGTACGCCGAGTTCGGCATCCCGGAGTGGGCGGCCGACGCCGTGGCCCGGTCGCTGCGGGAGGCCCCACCCACCCTCTACGGGCGCTTCGACCTGGCGTACGACGGCACCTGGCCACCGAAGATGCTGGAATACAACGCGGACACCCCCACCGCGCTCGTCGAGGCGAGCATCATCCAGTGGTTCTGGCTGGAGCAGACCCGGCCGGAGCTGGACCAGTGGAACAGCCTGCACGAACGACTGGTCGGCGCCTGGGCCAAGATCGGGGCCGGGCTGCACGACCGACGGGTGCACGTGCTCTGGTCGAACGAGGAGGAGTCGGGCGAGGACCAGGTGACCGCCGGCTACCTCGCCGAGACCGCCCGCCAGGCCGGCCTGGACGTCGAGCTGCTCCCGATCCAGAAGATCGGCTGGGACGGCAGGCGTTTCGTCGACGCCGACGACCGTCCGGTGACCACGTGCTTCAAGCTCTACCCGTGGGAGTGGATGCTGGCCGAGCCGTACGGGCCGGCGGCGCTGGCCCCGGGCACCCCGACCACCTGGATCGAGCCGGCGTGGAAGCTACTGCTGTCCAACAAGGCACTGCTCGCGGTCCTCTGGGAGCTGTACCCCGACCACGAACTGCTCCTTCCGGCCTACCTCGACTCGCCGCGCGGCATGACGGAGTACGTGGCCAAGCCGCTGCTCGGCCGGGAGGGCGGCTCGGTACGCATCGTCACCGCCGACGAGGAGATCACCAATCCGGGGATCTACGGGGACGAGGGCTGGTGCTACCAGGAGTTCCGGGCGTTGCCGCAGTTCGACGGCAACCGGATGGTGCTGGGCAGCTGGATCGTCGACGGTGAGTCGGCCGGCGTGGGCGTGCGGGAGAGCGCGAGTCTGATCACCGACGGCTACGCGAGGTTCCTGCCGCACTACATCGACGCGGCACGCACCCCATGAGTCGTCTACCGTTGGGGCGTGAACTTCGACGCGTACGCCCGGACCGGCGTTGACCTGGTCAACGCCCGCCTGGACGACCTCGACGACCTGCGGGCCCTCTTCCCCGACGAGAACGCCTGGATGCGCGACGAGGTCGCGGACCGGGACGTCGCGATCTTCCGGCGAGCCCAGAAACGGTTGCGCGACGTCTTCGAGTACGGCACCTCGGGGCGGGACGGCCAGGCTGTCACCGAGCTGAACGCGCTGCTCGAGGCCTTCCCGGTGCAGCCGCGCATCTCCGGGCACGACTCCAGCGACTGGCACATGCACGTGACCAGCCGGGGCGCCTCGGTCAGTGCCGAATACCTGGCCGGCGCGGTCTGGGGGTTGTCGGTCTGGCTCTGCGAGTACGGCAGTGCCCGGTTCGGGGTCTGCGCCGACGAGCGGTGCGGCAACGTCTACCTGGACACGTCGTCCAACTGCTGCCGGCGGTTCTGCTCGGAGCGCTGCGCCACCCGCTCGCACGTGGCGGCGCACCGGGCCCGCAAACGGGCGGCGGTCGGTGAACAGGTGCCGGTCGCCGCGCAGCCGACGAGCGCCGTGGACTCGCTCTCACCGGTCAGCTGACACCGCCGCCCGTCGCGGGCGGACGTGGTCAGGCGTCGACCGGGGACGCCGCGGTCAGGTGCTGACGGGCGAACTCCAGCGCGGCACGCAGGTCCGCCTCGCGTACCGCGCGGCTCTTCGCGCCCCGGGTGGCGACCTCCACCGCCACGGCCCCGGTGAAGCCACGCCCGGCCAGCGAGGAGAGCAGCTCACCGCAGGGCTGGGTGCCGCGCCCGGGCACCAGGTGCTCGTCGCGGCCCTCGCCGGTGCCGTCGCCCAGGTGCACGTGCGCCAGCCCGGCGCCCATCCGGTCGGCCATCTCCAGGGGGTCGCTGTGCGAGGCCGCGCAGTGCGACAGATCCAGGGTGTACGACGGGTAGCCGGTGTCGGTGGGATCCCATCCGGGCACGTACGGGACGAACTGCCGACCCGCCATCCGCACCGGGTACATGTTCTCCACCGCGAACCGCAGCCCACTGAACCGGTCCGCGACCGTGGCCAACCCCTCGGTGAAGTTGCGCGCGTAGTCCCGCTGCCAGGTGAACGGCGGGTGCACCACCACCGTCGGCGCCTCGAGCGTCTCGGCCAGCTCGGCGGCCCGGCGCAGCCGCTCCCACGGGTCCGGGCTCCACACCCGCTGGGTGACGAGCAGGCAGGGCGCGTGCACCGAGAGCACGGGCGTGCCGTAGTGCGCGGAGAGGCCGCGCAGCGCGCCCGCGTCCTGGCTGACCACGTCGGTCCAGACCATCACCTCGACCCCGTCGTAGCCGAGTGCCGCGGCCAGTTGGAAGGCCGCCGCGGTCGGCTCGGGAAAGACCGACGAGCTGGACAGGAGCACGGGAACGCGGGAAGTCACATCAGCCAGCGTAGCCCGGCAGCGCTGTCGTCATTGCGACGAGCACCGGCAAACCACCCGAAACCGGCCGCCGGGTCAGATCGGTTCGAGTTGATCGAGTCGACGGAGGATGACGCCCTCGCGCAGCGCCCACGGACAGATGTCCAGCGAGTCCAGATCCAGGCGACGCATCACCGCCTCGGCGACCACGGCACCCGCCAGGAGTTGGTGCGCCCGACCCGCGCTGACCCCTTCCAGCTCCATCAACTGGGCCGGCGGGATGTGCCGGATGAACCCGATGACCTGCCGCAGGCCCGCCCGGGTCAGGCTGCGCCGCACCCACAGCCCGGCGCCGGAGGGGGCCGCCCCGGCCAGTCGGGCCAGGGTCCGGAACGTCTTCGAGGTGGCCACCACGCGGTCCCAACCGACCTGGGTGATCTGGTCGACCACCTTGTCCAGCCGGCCGTCCACGTACTCCCGGAGCTTCTCGACGGCCTCCGCCGACGGCGGGGCCGCGCTGGCCGGGTCGACCCCCAGCCGCTCCCGGGTCAGCCGGCCGGCCCCGAGCGGCAGGGAGATCGCGACGCCCGGGTCCTCGTCGATGCCGGCGGCGATCTCCAACGAGCCGCCACCGATGTCCAGCACCAGCAGCCGCCCCGCCGACCAGCCGAACCACCGCCGGACGGCCAGGAACGTCGACCGCGCCTCGTCCGCGCCGGAGAGCACCGCGAGCCGTACGCCGGTCTCGTCCCGGACCCGGGCCAGCACCTCGGCGGCGTTGGTGGCGTCGCGCACCGCGGACGTGGCGAAGGCGATCAGGTCGTCCGCCGCCAGGCCGGTGGCCGCCGCCTTGGCCATGCCCACGGCCTTGACCAGGCCGTCCGCACCCGCCTCGGTCAGCGCGCCGTCGGGGCCGATCTGCTCGGCCAGCCGGAGCACCACCTTCTCGGAGTGCGCCGGCCACGGGTGCGCGCCGTGGTGCGCGTCCACCACGAGGAGGTGCACCGTGTTGGATCCGACGTCGAGGACACCCAGTCGCATGGTGAAGACCCTAGGTGCAACTGGTTTGCGCGGCTCGCCGGCCTGCGGACGTCACCGCGCGTACGCTGGGCCGGGTGACGATGGAGCTCCGTGTGCTGGTGGACGACCCAGGCGACCCGCGCAGCCGTGAGGTGCCACTGGACTTCCCGCGGGAGTGGATCGAGTTCACCGACCCCGCTGACGAGACGCACCTGATCCGCGCCGACCTGACCTGGCTGCTCTCCCGCTGGACCTGCATCTTCGGCAAGGGCTGTCACGGCATCATCGCCGGCCGGGCCGCCGACGGCTGCTGCTCGCACGGGGCGTTCTTCACCGACTCGGACGACGAGAAGCGGGTCCGCAACGCCGTCAAGCGGCTCACCCCGGCGACGTGGCAGCACTTTCGGCGCGGGTTCAAGAACTGGACCGACGAGGACACCATCGACGGCAAGAACCCGGCCCGCCGCACCGCCACCCAGGGCGCCGACGGTCCCTGCGTGTTCCTCAACGACGCCGACTTCGCCGGCGGCGGTGGCTGCGCTCTGCACGGCCAGGCGTTGCGCGACGGCGTGCACCCGTTGGAATACAAGCCGGATGTCTGCTGGCAGCTGCCGATCCGCCGGGATCAGGACTGGGTCAAGCGGCCGGACAACTCCAAGGTGCTGGTTTCCACCCTCTCCGAGTTCGATCGGCGCGGTTGGGGCGCCGGTGGGCACGACCTGGACTGGTGGTGCACCTCCTCGACGGACGCGCACGTCGGCGCCGAGCCGATGTACCTGTCGTACGCCCCGGAGTTGACCGCGCTCGTCGGCGCTGCCGCGTACGAGCGGCTGGCCGAGCTGTGCGCGGCCCGGACGAAGCAGGGCATGGTCGCCCCACACCCCGCTGACCAGATTTAGCAGATCTGGTAGCAGAGTCGGCGTGGGGATCAGGGACGCCGGCCTCGTCGAGCGCTCGGCGGCGGGTCAGCGTAGGGCGTCGTCGACCAGGGTGCGGGCGCTGCGCCGAGCCGCCTCGGCGATCGCCGGGTCGCCGTCCAGCACACCGCTGGCGAGCCCGCCGTCGAGCAACAGGGTGAGCTGCCGGGCGAGCAGTTCCGGTTCGGCTACGCCGGCCTGCCGGGCCAGCTCGGTCACCCAGGCGCGAACCACTGTCTTGTGCTCGACCGTCCGGGCGTGCACCGGCCCGCCCGCAGGTGACTCGGCGGCGGTGTTGAGAAACGCGCAGCCGTGGTAACCGTCCCGGCGACAGGCACCGACCAGGGCGTCGAACATTCCGACCAACTGGTCGCGCGGCTCGTCGCCGGCGTCCCGGGCCGCCGCCCGCAACGCGCCGAACCATGCCTGGTCAACCCGATCGAGGTACGCCAGCACGAGATCGTCCTTGCGCGGGAAGTGCTTGTAGAGCGTCGCTTTCGCCACGCCGGACTCGGCGATCACCGTGTCCACGCCGACGCCGCGCGGCCCGTGCGCGTAGAACAGCCGGAACGCGGTGTCCAGGATCCGGTCCCGGGCCGAGCCGGCCGGGGTGCGGGGCGCGGGCATCGACACTCCCTCGATCTGCTGGTGGCGGCACAGATCCTACAGACAGTTCCGTCTGCAAATCCCACCGCGTCAACGGCCGGCACCGCCTGGGCATGGCCCGCCTGGCGTCCCACCGCCTCTGGCGCGTCCACTGTCCGGTCCTGGGTGCACCCCCCGCGACACCTGTAGAGCTGCCCCAGATATGGGGCGGACCCTTCAAAGCAGGCGGGCGGGCAGGCAGCGCGGGCAGCGCGGGCAGCGCGGGCAGCACCGGCAGCGCGGGCAGCACCGGCAGCGCGGGCAGCACCGGCAGCACCGGCAGCACCGGCAGCGCGGGCAGCACCGGCAGCGCGGGCAGCACCGGCAGCACCGGCAGCGCGGGCAGCGCGGGCAG
>NZ_JBNCKO010000005.1:156465-358447 GCF_049841595.1 Micromonospora sp. DT228 | reverse complement strand
GCAGCACCGGCAGCGCGGGCAGCACCGGCAGCGCGGGCAGCACCGGCAGCGCGGGCAGCACCGGCAGCGCGGGCAGCACCGGCAGCGCGGGCAGCGCGGGCAGCGCGGGCAGCGCGATTCCAGTCCTCCTGGAGCCACCCGCCTGACCCGCGCCCCACATCTGGGGCAGCTCTACAGGCTGCGCAGGGCACCACCCAGCCGCCGGCCATACCCCGCCCCGCCCCGCCCCGCCCTGGCACGCGGCCTGGATGCGCACGACGCTTTTCACGGGGCAGCAGTAGACAGACCTGTCTGTTAGCCTGCTGACACTCGGCACGAGTCCACTCGGCACACCGACGGAGGATCGATCGACATGCGTATCGCAGTTCTCGGAACCGGCTCGGTCGGGCAGGCGATCGCCGCTCGTACGGCGGAGCTGGGCCACCAGGTCATCATCGGCACCCGTGACGTCGTGGCCCTGCGGACCGGCGCACAGGCCGCCTGGGTGGCGCAGCACCCCGAGGTCGGCCTGGCCACCCTGGCCGAAGCGGCAAGCGCCGCCGAGCTGGTGGTGAACGCCACAAACGGCAACGGTTCGCTCCCCGCGCTGACCGCGGCCGGCGCACCGAACCTGGCCGGCAAGGTTCTGCTCGACATCGCCAACCCGCTCGACTTCGGCGCGGGCTTCCCGCCCACCCTGTCGGTGCACAACACCGACTCCCTCGCCGAACGCATCCAGCGCGAGTTTCCACAGACCTTGGTGGTCAAGTCGCTCAACACGCTGACCGCCGAGCTGATGGTCCATCCGCGTCAGCTCGCCGATGGCGAGCACAGCGTCTTCGTCTCCGGTGACGACGCGGAGGCCAAGCGGATCGTCACCGGGCTGCTCATCAGTTTCGGGCACACCGACGTGATCGACCTCGGCGACCTCTCCACCGCGCGGGGCACCGAGATGCTGCTGCCGCTCTGGTTGCGGCTCTACGGCCGGCTCGACACCGCCATCTTCAACCTCAAGGTCGTCCGCTGACCAAGCACGAACAGCCCGAAGGGGGCCTGCGTCGAGCGCAGACCCCCTTCGGGTACGCCGGTCACGGCTCGAACTTGTAGCCCAGGCCCCGGACGGTGACGATGAAACGCGGCGCGGACGGCTCCGGCTCGATCTTGGAACGCAGCCGCTTCACGTGCACGTCCAGCGTCTTGGTGTCACCAACATAGTCGGCGCCCCAGACCCGGTCGATGAGCTGGCCACGGGTGAGCACCCGGCCCGCGTTACGCAGCAGCAGTTCCAGCAACTCGAATTCCTTGAGCGGCAACTGCACCGCCCCGCCCTCGACGGTCACCACGTGCCGTTCGATGTCCATGCGCACGGGGCCGGCGGCCAGCGTCGGCGCCCCCGCCTCGGCCACCTCCGGGCTCTGCCGGCGCAGCACCGCCCGGATCCGGGCGACAAGTTCCCGCGGTGAGTACGGCTTGGTGACGTAGTCGTCGGCGCCGATCTCCAGCCCGACCACCTTGTCGATCTCGCTGTCCCGGGCGGTGACCATGATGATCGGCACGGCCGACCGCTGCCGCAGTTGCCGGCAGACCTCGGTCCCCGACATCTCGGGCAACATCAGGTCGAGCAGCACGATGTCGGCGCCGGTCCGGTCGAACTCGGTGAGGGCGTCGGTGCCGGTCGCGGCGACCGAAACCTCGAAGCCTTCCTTACGGAGCATGTACGACAAGGCGTCGGAGAACGACTCCTCGTCCTCGACCACCAGAACGCGGCTCAACGGGGATTTCCTTTCATTGCTGTCAGACCTGCCGTAGCCCAGCCGGACCGGGTTCGATCCCAACCGGCGGCAGTGTCGCCAGCAGGTCGTCCGGTGGACTGGCGGGCAGCCGGAGGGTGAACGTCGATCCACCACCAAGAGTGCTCGACACCTCGACCCGTCCGCCATGGTTGCTCGCGATGTGTTTCACGATTGCCAGGCCGAGTCCGGTGCCGCCGGTGGCACGCGAACGAGCCTGGTCGGCCCGGTAGAACCGCTCGAAGATGCGGTCCACGTCGGTCGGGGCTATCCCGATGCCCTGGTCGGCGACCGCGATCTCGACGTGCTCGTCGTCGCCGCGGAGGGTGACCCGCACCGCGGTGTCCTCACCCGAGTAGTTGATGGCGTTCTCCACCAGATTCGCCACCGCAGTGGCGAGTTGGGAGTCGCTGCCGTACGCGGTGAGGCCACGCTGACCGTCGACTGTCACCTCGACCCCACGGGCGGAAGCCGTGGTGCGGGTCCGGTCGACGACCTCGGCGATCACCCAGTCCAGCGCGACCGGCTCGGGTGGTGGTTGCGGTTCGGCGCCCTGCAACCGGGTCAACTCCAGCAACTCCTGCACCAGCCGACCCAGCCGGGTCGACTCGTGCTGGATCCGCTCGGCGAACCGGCGCGCGGCCACCAGGTCCTCGGAGAGATCGGGCGCCGCCGCGTCGGCCGGTTCGGTGGCGTCGAGCAACGCCTCGGCGAGCAGTTGTAGCGCCCCGATAGGGGTCTTCAACTCGTGGCTCACGTTGGCCACGAAATCGCGTCGTACACGGGTCAGCCGGTGCGACTCGGTCACGTCGACCGCTTCCACCGCGACGAAGCCGTTGCCGAGACCCATCGCCCGCAGGTGCACGCCGAGCGGGTTCTCCCCCGCGCTGTCGCGACCTCGGGGCAGGTCCAGCTCGATCTCGCGCCGCACCCCGGTGCGTCGCACCTGGCCGGCGAGGGTACGGATCAGCGGGTGCGCGGCGATCGAGCCGGGGGTGCTGCCGGTACGCAGAAGCCCCATCGCGCGGGCGGCCGGGTTGATCAACACGGGGACGTCGTCGTTGTCCAGTACCACGACACCGGCCCGGAGTGAGTCGATCGTCCGGCGGCCGAGCCCGGCCTGCTGCTCGTCGGCTATCGCGGGCCTCCCCCTGCTCCAGCGGGAGCTGACGCTCCCCGTCCACGTGGAGCGGCCGTCCCGCACGGGCAGGAACCGGGGCAGCAGAAGACCGGCGGCCAACCCGGCCACCAACGCCACGGCCACCACGACCGCCACCGTCCACTCCACCCGGCGATCGTAGGGTCATTGTTAACCTGGCTACCACACAGAACGGGACGAACCACCCGCACTTCGAGAAGTGTTCACCCCTGCGTCTGGCGTCGTTCACCGTGGTTCATCCGAGGTCCGCCCACGCCCCATACCGTTGGCGTCGCACCTGCTCAACCCCCTGCGCCGGCACCCGCCGGCGGCGACCGACCACAGGACGTGATGATGCGCGACGAGTTTCGGGCCGACCTCCAGATCGTCAGCCAACTGCTGGTGGACATGGCGGAGGGCGTCCGCGCCGCCATGCGCCAGGCCACCCGGGCCCTGCTCACCGCCGACCGGCAGGCCGCCGAGACGGTCATCGAGCGGGACGCCGAGATCGACGACCTCTACCGACACGTCGAGGAGCGGGTCTGTGACCTGCTCGCCCGACAGGCGCCGGTCGCCTCCGACCTCCGGGCGATGATCACCGCGCTGCACGTGGCCGCTGATCTGGAGCGGATGGGCGACCTCGCCGAGCACGTGGCGAAGACCGCGCTGCGCCGGCACCCCTCCCCCGCCGTCCCGGCCGAGCTGCGGACGGTCTTCACTGAAATGTCCGAGATCGCCGACCGGATGGCCGTGAAGATCGGCTCGGTGCTGGCGAAGCCCGACGTCGACCTGGCCGGCGAACTGGACCGCGACGACGACGCCATGGACGAGCTGCACAAGAACCTGTTCGCGGTGCTGCTCGGCGACGACTGGCCGTACGGGGTGGAGACCGCTATCGACGCCACCCTGCTGGGCCGCTTCTACGAGCGCTTCGCCGACCACGCGGTAAATGCCGGCGAGCACGTGATCTACCTGATCACCGGGCAGAGTGGGCCCTCCGCGAGCTGAACCAGGCAGGACGAAGGCCCCCGGGGATCCCGGGGGCCTTCGTCGTCGGCTCAGCGGCCCTGGTTGGCGACCGCGGCGGCGGCTTCCTTCGCTGCCGTCGGGTCGAGGTAGGTGCCGCCCAGGGTGAGTGGGCGCAGCTGCGGGTCGAGGTCGTAGCGCAGCGGGATGCCGGTCGGGATGTTCAGCTTGGCGATCGCCTCGTCGGAGATCTGGTCGAGGTGCTTGACCAGGGCGCGCAGCGAGTTGCCGTGCGCGGCCACCAGCACCGTCCGGCCGGCCAGGATGTCCGGCACGATCGAGTCGTACCAGTAGGGCAGCATCCGCTCGACGACGTCCTTGAGGCACTCGGTACGCGGCATCAGCTCGGTGGGCAGCAGCGCGTAGCGGGGGTCGCCGACCTGCGACCACTCGTCGTTGTCGTCGATCGGCGGCGGCGGCGTGTCGTACGACCGGCGCCAGAGCATGAACTGCTCCTCGCCGTACTCGTCAAGGGTCTGCTTCTTGTTCTTGCCCTGCAGGGCGCCGTAGTGGCGCTCGTTGAGCCGCCACGACCGGCGCACCGCGATCCAGTGTCGGTCGGCGGCGTTCAGCGCCAGCTCGGCGGTGCGGATCGCACGGCGCATCACGCTTGTGTGCACGACGTCCGGCAGCAGGCTGTGCTCGCGCATCAGTTCGCCGCCGCGCCGCGCCTCGCCCTCGCCCTTCTCGGTCAGGTCGACGTCCACCCAACCGGTGAAGAGGTTCTTGGCATTCCAGTCGCTCTCACCGTGTCGCAGCAGGACCAGCGTCCCGACGGTGGGCCCTTCGCTCGCAGTCATGCGGATCATCCTGCCTCAACCGCCGAGGGGACACGCGGGCAGCCGTCGTGACGACCACCACGTGAAAACACGGATGACCTGCGGCTGCGGCCGCCACTAGGGTTGTAAGGCACGACAGTCAGATCGGTCATTACTTGCAAGCGGGGGCGCCAGATGCGGACGATGCGGAGTTGGTTCCGGGACACCACCGGCGGACTGCCCACCACCTTCTGGTACCTGTGGTCGGGCACCCTGATCAACCGGCTCGGCTCGTTCGTCCTCGTCTTCCTCGCCATCTACCTCACCCAGGAACGCGGCTTCTCGGCCTCCCAGGCGGGCCTGGTGATCGGGCTGTGGGGCGTCGGCGGCGCGTTCGGCACGACCGCCGGCGGCACCCTCGCGGACCGGTGGGGTCGGCGGCCGACACTGCTCACCGCCCACGTGGGGGCGGCCGCGATGATGCTCGGCCTCGGCCTGGCCCGGGACCTCTGGGCGGTGGCGCTGGGCGCCCTGCTGCTCGGCATGTTCGCCGAGGCGGCCCGGCCCGCGTTCGGGGCGATGATGATCGACGTGGTGCCGGCGAAGGACCGGCTGCGCGCCTTCTCGCTCAACTACTGGGCGATCAACCTGGGCTTCGCCTGCGCCGCCGTCCTCGCCGGCCTCGCCGCGCAGGCCGACTACCTGCTGCTCTTCGTTGTCGACGCCGGCACCATGCTGGTCACCGCGCTGATCATCTTCACCCGGGTACCGGAGACACGGCAGTCCGGTGGTGCCGCCACCGCCGCGGCGAGCGCCCCACGGGGGGCCCTGCGCACGATCCTCACCGACCGCGTCTACCTCGGTTTCGTGGCCCTCAACCTGTTCGCCGCACTGGTCTTCCTCCAGCACATCTCGATGCTGCCGATCGCCATGGGCGACGACGGCCTGAGCCCGGCCACCTACGGCTCGGTGATCGCGCTCAACGGGGTCCTCATCGTGGTCGGCCAGCTCTTCGTACCCCGTCTGATCCGGGGTCGGAGCCGCTCCCACGTGCTCGCGCTGGCGTCCGTGGTGATGGGCGTCGGGTTCGGGCTGACCGCGTTCGCCGGCACCGCCTGGTTCTACGGGCTGACCGTGCTGATCTGGACGGTCGGCGAGATGCTCAACTCGCCGTCCAACTCCACTCTCATCGCCGAACTCTCACCGGCCGAGCTGCGTGGTCGCTACCAGGGCGTGTTCTCCCTGTCCTGGCAGATCGCCGGGGCCAGCGCGCCGATCCTCGGCGGACTGGTCCGCGAGCACGTCGGCAACGACGCGCTCTGGTACGGCTGCGCCGCGCTGGGCGTCCTGACCGCCGTCGCCCACCTGGTGTCGGGGCCGGCCCGGGAGCGGCGGGCCGCCGCGCTACGCCGCTCTGGTGAGGCACTGGCACCTGTCGACACCAGCCGGACGCCGCAACCCGCCGAGGCAGCCGCCTGACGACTGGCGCCGGGGCGGCCCGATTTCCTACCCTGCACTCGGAACAGTTAAGAAAGCGAACTGTATGGGGGCCTGGTGCACGCCCTGCGGCGCTTGTGGCACGACACCGCGGGCGGGCTTCCCGCCACCTTCTGGTACCTCTGGGCCGGTCTGCTGATCAACCGGGCCGGCGCGTTCGCGATGCTGTTCCTGTCGCTCTACCTCACCGACGTACGCGGAGCGAGCATCGGGCTGGCCGGCACCGTGGTCGGCGCGTACGGGGCCGGCGGCGCGGCCGGCGTGCTGCTCGGTGGTGTCCTCGCCGACCGGTGGGGCCGCCGGTCGACCCTGCTCGCCGCGCACCTGAGCACCGTCGCCCTGATGGTGGCGCTCGCCTTCAGCCAGCACCTGCTCCTGATCGCGGTGCTCTCCGCGCTTGTCGGCGTGGTCCACTCGATGCCCAGCCCGGCGTTCGTCGCGGCGATCGTCGACGTGGTGCCCGCCGAACGTCGCTCCCGCGCGTTCAACCTGCAGTTCTGGGCGTTCAACCTGGGCATGGCGGTCGCCTCGCTGCTCGCCGGGGTGCTGGCCGAGGCGAGCTTCACCGCGCTGTTCCTCGTCGACGCCGGGGCCACCCTGACGGCGGCCGCCGTGATCGGCTGGAAGGTGCCGGAGACCCTACGGCCGGCCGACTCCGCACCGGCCACCCACGCGTCGCTCCGGCCCCGTCGACCGGGAGGACTGCACACCGCGCTCACCGACCGCACCTTCCTGGTCTTCGTCGGGCTCACCTTCGTGCTGGCCGTCCTCACCATGCAGACGTCGACGATCATGCCGCTGGCCATGCGCGCGGACGGTCTGGGACCATCGGCGTACGGGCTGGTGGTGGCGCTCGGTGGCGCACTGATCGTGATCGGGCAACTGTTCGTGCCGAGGCTGATCGACAGGCACCGCAAGGACGTCGTACTGGCCGCCTCCACCGCGCTGCTCGCACTCGGCTTCGGAGTGCTCGTCGCCGCCGACGAGCTGGCCGTCTACCTGGGTGCCGCGGCGGTCTGGACGATCGGCTCGATGCTCGCCGCACCGCCCAACGCGCAGATCAACGCCGACCTGGCGCCGCCGCAGCTACGCGCCCGCTATCAGGCGGTCTTCTACCTCACGTTCCCGGCTGCGGCGTTCGTCGCTCCCACCCTCGGCGGGGTGAGCCTGCAACACCTCGGCGACCGGCACTGGCTGCTCGTGGGTGGGCTGGGCCTGGCCGCGGCCGTCGGGCACCTGATCGCCGGACCACCCCGGGAACGGCACGTCGCCGCGCTGCGCCGGGAGCAGACACCGTCCGCCGCACCCCACGACCCTCGACACGGCAAAGCGCCCACCACGGCCCTGAGGTCGTAGTGGGCGCCCGCCGGTGGGGCCGGCGGCGGCGGGCAACACTCACCCCCGTAAGCATCGCCCGCTCAGCCGCCGGTCCAAACAGGTGGCCACCGTCCCCCAACGGTAAATCCACCCGTCCCCTCGCGCCTCGCCTGGTGCGCGGATCTGATCGATCCGCCGCTCCCCCGAACGTTTCCAAGCGTGGCGCGGTGCAATAAAGTTAGTTCGCCCGGATTCTGGATTCAACCCAGAACCGCTGTCTCGCCGGTCACAACTGACGAGTATCCGCTGCTCGGGCCTCGATCTCTGGCAACAGCCGGGTACCCGTCAGCCATTCCCGCAAACGCCTCAACCGTCCTCCCGATCGGGGGACTCGGTCCGGAAAAAGCTGCTCTGCCGACCGTTGCGCAACTGTTCCTGATAAATCAGGTTCAGCCGACGCAGATCAAAGGTATAGAACCACTCATCCCAGGTGATCTCGCGAATTCGGCTACTTTCCCGGTAACCGGGGATGTTGAAGGTCAGAACGCCCGCCCGACCGTCGCGCTCGGTGCCCGCGATGGTTGCCGGCTTGGCCCCACGCTCCCGGGCCCAGCGCTGGATCACCTCGTGATTCGTGGTGATCAGACTCCGCCCCGGCCGCTCGGGCCGGTCCATGACCGACGAGATCACCTGCGAGCTGCGGACCGACCGTCCGGTGCCCCGTCCGGTCCGGATCCCACCGGCCGTCGTCCCGCCACCGGTCGACGGCGTCAGCGTGCGCTTCGCCGCCGCGCTCTTGGCCGGTGCCGTGCGCTTCGCTGTCGTGCGCTTCGCCGCCGCGCTCTTGGCCGGTGCCGTGCGCTTCGCTGTCGTGCGCTTCGCCGCCGCACTCTTGGCCGGTGCCGTGCGCTTGGCCGCCGGGCGGGCCGGCGCCTTCTTCGCCGGCGCCTTCCGCGCGGGCGCCGTACGCGCCGTCGCCGTCTTGCGGGCGGCCGTGGTCTTACGGGCGGCCGTGGTCCGGCTCGCGGCCGTGGTCTTACGGGCGGCCGTGGTCCGGCTCGCGGCCGTGGTCCGGCTCGCGGCCGTGGTCTTGCGGGCGGCCGTCGACGTCGCCGCTGTGGTCCTCTTCGCGGCGGGTGCCTTCTTCGCTGGCGCCCTCTTCACGGCCGCCGTCGACTTCCGCGTGGCGGTCGCCTTCGTTGCGGCGGCCCGCTTCGCGGGAGCGCTCTTGTTCGCCGGTGCGGCCTTCGCGCGGCTCGATGCGGGCCTCGCCGCCGACTTCTTCGTGGCGGCGGCGCGACCCGCCGACGCCCGGGTGCCGGTGGCCCGGCCCGTCGGGCCGGTGCTGCTTCGACCCGAGCCGGCCCGCATCGAGCGCACCAACTGTTTCACCAGGTCGGGCTTACGCAGCGCGGAGATCCCGGAGACCCCGCGTTTGCGTAGTTGCCCGCGGATGTCGTCCACCCGCATCCGGGAGATCTCCGACTCGGAGACACCCGGGGTACCCGGCGTCTGATTGCCGGCCTGTCGCTTCGTCCTGGTCGCAGTCGCGCCGCGACCTGAGCTGTTCCGCTGAGCCATGGGACGCTCCGCTCCTTGACACTCCGTCCTCGGCGCGCGGGGGTCCCTCGCCGCACCGCGCGGAGCGGCATACCCGTCAGGAGCAGTCCGAACCACCGTCAGCCCACCATGATCGTGCTCGATCCAGGATCGAGTGGCCTCCCCGCGCCCGGGGGGCACTACAACCTGGTTCGAGCACGATCTTGGCGCGGGGCGGGGGGCGAGGCGCGCGGTCAGGACTGGTTGGGGCCGGAGCCGGAGGGCTCGAAGAGATGGGCGAACGCGGCCAGGTTGGCGGTCGACTCGCCACGCTTGACCCGCCACTCGTACTCGCGGCGGATCGAGCTGCCGAAGCCGATCTCCAGCATCGTGTCGAACGACTCGTCGGCGTACGTGAGCACTGAGCCGAGCAGCCGGTCCAACTCGTCGGCGTCCACGCCGGCCGGGTTGACCCGCCCGGTCAGGTAGACGTCGCCGACGGCGTCGGTGGAGAAGGAGACGCCGTACATCCGGGCGTTGCGCTGCAACAGCCAGGCCCACAGCTCCTCGCGGCGCTCGTCCGGTTGGCGCATCACGAACGCCTCGACCCGCAGTGCGTGCGCACCGATGATCAGGTTGCAGACCGTCTTGAGTTTGTGCGTGCCCGGCAGGGTCACCGCGTACGAGTCGGGGCCTGTCGACTCCCAGGCCAACTCCCGCTCCGCGCAGACCGACTCGATCAGGGTCGCAAGATCGCTCTTCGGGCTCACCGGACCCACTCTACGACCGACCCGCCCGGCGCACCTGTCGACGGCGACGCCCCCCGGTCACCAGGAGCAGGAGAGCGCCGGGTCGGCCGCCAGGTCGGCCGCGAGCCGGGCGCGGTGCGCGGTGATCGCCTCGCCGTAGACACTGAGCAGACCGGTGACCGTACGGTCCCAGGAGAAGTGCCGGGCGTGCTGCTCGGCGCCCCGGCCGAGCGCTGCCCGGAGGGTTCGGTCCGGCAGCAGACGGCCCAGCGCCCTGGCCCAGTCGACCGGGTCGTGACCGTCTATCAGTACGCCGCTGACCTGATCCCGCACGGCGGTGACAAGTCCTCCGACGGCGGCGGCCAACACCGGCGTACCGCAGGCCTGCGCCTCCAGGGCGACCAGGCCGAAGGATTCGTTGTGGGACGGCACCGCGACCAGGTCGGCCGCCCGGTAGAGGGCCGGCAGGTCGTCCCCGGTGAGCGGTGGCAGGAACCGCACCCCGTCGGTGACACCGAGCGTGGCGGCCAGCTCGATCAGCGCGGTCGGCCGATCCAGCCCACTGCCGCTGGGTCCGCCGCAGATCACCACCGTCACCTGGTCGGCAAGCGCCGGGTCGCGTTCGCGCAACGCGGCAATCGCGCGGATCAGCACGTCGGGGGCTTTGAGCGGCTGGATCCGACCGACGAAGGCGACGACGTACCCGTCGGCCGGCAGCCCCAGCCGACGGCGAGCCTCGCGGGTCGCCGCGGACCGGTTGCCCGGCGCAGGTCGGAAGCGGTCCAGGTCGACACCCGGCTGCACCACGCTGACCCGGCCCGGGTCGGCGTCGTAGCGGGTGAGGAGGTCGCTGGCCTCGAACCGGGTGTTGGCGACCAGCCGGTCCGCCTCGGCGACCACCTGTTCCTCGCCGATCACCCGGGCCTTGGGCTCCGGCCGGTCGCCGGCCGCGAGTTGGGCGTTCTTGACCTTCGCCAGGGTGTGCGCGGTGTGTACCAGCGGCACACCCCAGCGCTCCTTGGCCAGCCAGCCGACCTGCCCGGAGAGCCAGTAGTGGGAGTGGATCAGGTCGTAGTGCCCAGGTGGGCGGGACGCCTCGGCGCGCAGCACACCTGCGGTGAAGGCGCAGAGCTGGCCGGGCAGCTCTTCCTTGGTGAGGCCTTCCAGCGGGCCGGAGGTGATGTGCCGGACCTGCACGCCCGGCGCCATCTCGACGACCGGGGGCAGGTCGCCGGAGGTGGCGCGGGTGAAGATCTCCACCTCGACGTTGGCTTCGGCGAGTCGCCGGGCGACCTCGAGGATGTAGACGTTCATCCCGCCGGCGTCGCCCGTGCCGGGCTGGTGCAGGGGGGAGGTGTGCACCGAGAGGGTGGCGATGCGGCGCGGCCGGGGCCACGGTTGGGCACCTCGCTGACGCCCGACACCGGTGTGCATTTCCGCCACATCCGCTCCTTTGTCACGGTAGATGCCGTCTCGCACGACCGGCGCTTCTCGGTCAACCTGTACGCCAGGTGTCATCTTCCCCATCGGGCTTCGGAAATTCCCCGGCGCGGCCCCCGGGGGTGACGGACCTCATCACCGCACCCGTTCGATGGCCGCCCCCGCCCGGTCGGAACGGGTCCCACGGGCGGGGTGACAATGTCGGAATGACAGCTGTCGCCATCGTCACCGGAGCGTCCAGCGGGATCGGCGCGGCCACTGCCCGCCGACTCGCCGCCGAGGGCTTCCACGTGCTCGCCGCCGCCCGCCGCGCCGATCGGCTCGCCGACCTGGTCGCCGAGATCACCGCCGCTGGCGGGCAGGCCACCGCGGTGACCTGCGACATCACCTCGGACGAGTCGGTGGCCGGGCTGGCCGAGGCCGCCGCCCAGGCACCCGGCCCGGTCACCCTGCTTGTCAACAACGCAGGCGGAGCGCGTGGGCTGGACCCGGTGGAGTCGGGCTCGGTCGCCGACTGGCAGTGGATGTACGACGTCAACGTGCTCGGCACGCTGCGGGTCACCCAGGCGCTGCTGCCCGCGCTCGAGGCGTCCGGCTCCGGCACCATCGTGGTGGTCTCCTCCACCGCCGGCCTGACCGTCTACGAGGGCGGAGGCGGCTACACCGCCGCGAAGCACGCGCAGACCGCCATCGCCGGCACGCTCCGCCTGGAGCTGTGCGGCCGACCGCTGCGGGTCATCGAGATCGACCCGGGCATGGTGAAGACCGACGAGTTCGGGCTGGTCCGCTTCGAGGGTGACGAGGAGCGGGCGGCCGCCGTCTACGCCGGAGTGCCGGGGCCGCTCGTCGCCGAGGACGTCGCCGACTGCATCGCCTGGTGTGCCACCCGGCCCGAGCACGTGAACGTCGACCGGCTGGTGGTCCGGCCGCGGGCGCAGGCCGCCCAGCACAAGGTGCACCGGGTCTCCTGAGGTTGACGTGAGCCCTGTGGCGCGGCGCCGGCCGCTCGGCGTGGTCACGCGCGGCACGACGAACCCGAACCGACTCCGTCGGGTGGACAACTGGATCGTCGCCACCTGCGCCGACCGGCTGTTGGCGGCGGGCGACCCCCTGGTCGTCGACCTCGGTTACGGCGCCAACCCGGTGACCGCTGTGGAACTGCGCGCCCGGCTGGCGGCGGGAGTACGTCCCGACGTACGCCTGGTGGGGTTGGAGATCGATCCGGCCCGGGTGGCCGCCGCGGCCCCGGCCGCCGACCCGCCGGGCCTGACGTTCGCCCGCGGCGGGTTCGAGCTGGCCGGGCTCCGGCCGGTGCTGGTCCGCGCGTTCAACGTGCTGCGACAGTACGACGAGAGCGAGGTCCCGGACGCCTGGCGGACGATGACCGCCGCGCTCGCCCCGGGTGGGGCGCTCGTCGAGGGCACGTGCGACGAGTTGGGTCGGCTCGCCAGTTGGCTGCTTGTCGACGCCGACGGCCCTCGGACGCTGACCCTGGCCGCCAAGCTCAGCACGCTGGGCAGCCCCACCGAGTTGGCCGAGCGGCTGCCCAAGGCGCTGATCCACCGCAACGTTCCCGGTGAGCCGGTGCACGACCTGATCCGCGCCCTGGACGGCGCCTGGCAGGCCGCCGCCCCGTACGCCACCTTCGGCCCCCGCCAACGCTGGCTGAGAGCGGTGACAGATCTCCGCGAAACCGGCTGGCCCGTCCTCGGCGGCCCCACGCGCTGGCGCCAGGGCGAACTAACCCTCCCCTGGCCCCTCCCGTAACCGCCCGACCCCACCCCGCCCCACCCCGCGCCCCCCGCCCCGCCCTCGTCGATCTTGCACTTTCTGTCGTTGATATGCCCTTTTGCAGCTCTTATGTCCCCGCAGAAACTGCAAGATCGCGGGGGCGTGCGGCGGGGAGGGGAACGGGGGTTAGAGAGCGCAGTTGATGAGGACCGGTTCGGGGTGGAGGGTTACGCCGAAGCGGGCCTGCACCGTGTCGCGGATGTCGCGCGCCAGGGTGAGCAGGTCGCCGGTGTGGGCGGTGCCGCTGCGGTTCGTCAGGGCCAGGGTGTGCTTGCTGGAGATCGCGACTCCGCCCTCGCCGGGGTGACCCTTGGCGAAGCCGGCCTTGTCGATGAGCCAGGCCGCGCTCACCTTGACCATGCCGTCGGCTCCCGGCCAGGCGGGCGGGTCACCCAGCTCGGCGGCGCGCTCCAGGAACGCCTCGTACGTCGCCTGGTCCAGCACCGGGTTGGTGAAGAAGGAGCCGACCGAGCGAGTGTCCGGGTCGGTGGCGTCGAGCACCATGCCCTTGCCCGCGCGCAACCGCAGCACCGCCGCGCGGGCGTCGGCCAGCGGCACCTGGTCACCCACCTCGACGCCGAGCGCACGAGCCAACTCGGCGTAGCGCACCGGGCCGGAGAGCGGGGACCGGGTGAGTCGGAAGTCGACGGAGAGCACCACCCACCGGTCCCGGTACTTGAAGATGCTGCCCCGGTAGGCGAACCCGCAGTCGGCGGCGGGGATGCTGTAGCGGGTGCCCTCGGCCCGGTCGTACACCTCGACGCCGCTGATCGTCTCGGCGACCTCCTGGCCGTACGCGCCGACGTTCTGGATCGGGGTGGCGCCGGTTGAGCCGGGGATGCCGGAGAGGCACTCCAGCCCGGCCCAGCCGTTGGCCACCGTCGCGGCGACCAGGTCGTCCCAGGGCTCGCCGGCGTCGACCCGTACGGTGACCGATCCGGCATCCTCGGCGATGACGCTCAGCCCACGGGAGCGCACCAGCACGACGGTGCCGGGGAAGCCTGCGTCGCCGATCACCACGTTGCTGCCGCCGGCCAGGATCAGGACCGGCTCGTCCGCGGCACGGACGGCACGGACGATCCCGTCGGCACTGTCGGCGGCCATGATCCGCTGGGCCGTCCCACCCATTCGTAGAGTGGTGTAACTGGCCAGTGGACCAGGGATGGCACGATCGGCTTCGGTTGTCGGCTGGGCGGAGGCGTCTGGCACGCCCTTCACCTTAGGCTGACTGATAGCCGTGGCACCCACTGGTCGTCCGGCACCCCCGGGAGGATGGCGATGAGCAGACTGCAGGGCAGCAAGGATTTCTGGATCGGGGCGCTCCGAGCGGAGGGTCCCGCATTCGCGGCGGCGGTGGCCGATGCGCCGCCGGAGACACCGGTTCTGTCCTGTCCGGGCTGGACGGTCAGTGACCTCACACTGCACCTCGCTGGCATCTACCACTGGGTTTCGTCGTTCGCCGGCGCCGGTCTGACCACTCAGCCGGCCCGCCGGGAACCGCTTGAGGCGGACCCGGGGGTGCTCCCGCTGCAGCTGTGGCAGCAGGGGTACGACCGGCTGATGACGGTCTTCGACGGGCTCGACCCGGAGGCCCCGGCGTGGAACTGGGCTCCGCAGCCGAAGAAGGCCGGCTTCTGGCCGCGTCGGATGGCGCACGAGACGGCTGTGCACCGTTGGGACGCCCAACTCGCCATCGCGGCCGGCGAGCCGGTCGAGGCGAAGCTCGCGGCCGACGGGGTGAGTGAGGTGCTGGACACCTGGCTGCCGGCGGGTCGGCGGCGGACGCCTGGCGACTGGCGCGGCGTGGTGCAGCTCACCGCGACCGACGCGGCTCAGGAGTGGTATCTGCGGCTGCGCGGCGAGGGGGTGGCGCTGCTCGACACGGCGACCATCTTCGACCACGACGATCATCACGCCCGAGCACAGGTCAGCGGCACGGCGAGCGACCTGCTGCTGGCGTTGTGGGGTCGGGTGAGCTTCGAGACGCTCGACGTGGCCGGCGATCGCGCTCTGCTGGAGGGCCTGCGAGCCAAGTGATCGATGGGTCTCGACGAGGGCGTCACCCCGGCCGGGTGGCGCCCTCGCCCGTTCCCGAGGGTCTGCGATCCACATCCTGAGAGAGCGCTCTCTTGACAGGGTGGGGAGCGCCGGTCACGCTGTCGTGACTCAGCGGCGCACACTGAAGGCCGGGTGCCGGCGTTGAGCACTCGGAACGGCTGTGACGAGCGGGAGGAAGTCGCGATGACGACGGCGCAACGGCCGACGCTCGAAGCGGTGGCGGCGCGGGCCGGGGTGTCCCGGGCCACCGTGTCCCGTGTGGTCAACGGCTCCACCACGGTCGCCGAGCCGATCCGGGAGGCGGTCACCCGGGCGGTCGCCGAGCTGGGCTACGTGCCCAACCTCGCCGCCCGCAGCCTGGTCACCCAACGCACCGACTCGATCGCCCTGGTCATGCCGGAAGCGGCCACCCGGGTCTTCTCCGACGACCAGGTCTTCCCCGGCATCATCCGTGGCGTCAGCCAGGAACTGGAGGCCGCCGACAAGCAACTGGTGCTGATGCTCGCCGGTTCACCGGCCGGCCATCACCGCGTCGAGCGGTACACCACCGGCCGGCACGTCGACGGGGTGCTCTTCGCCTCGCTGCACGGTGCCGACCCGCTGCCCGGCACACTGGCCCGGCTCGGCATCCCGGTGGTGGTCAGCGGCCGGCCGCTCGGCGACGTGCCCGTGCCGTACGTCGACGTCGACCACGTCGGCGGGGTGACCGCGGCGATCCAACACCTGCTCAAGATCGGTCGTCGGCGGATCGCCACCATCGCCGGACCGCAGGACATGATCGCCGGGATCGAACGGCTCAGCGGTTACCGCAGCGCGGTCGCCGACGCGGGGCTGCCCGAGCTGGTCGCCGTCGGCGACTTCACCCGGGAGTCCGGGTCGGCGGCGATGCGCCGGCTACTCACCGAGCATCCCGACCTGGACGGCGTCTTCGCCGCCTCCGACCTCATGGCCCACGCCGCCCTGCGGACGTTGCGCGAGGCCGGCCGGCGGGTGCCGGAGGACGTCGCGGTCATCGGCTTCGACGACATCGAAACCGCCGCGTACACCGAGCCACCGCTGACCACCGTCCGGCAGCCCATCGTGGAACTCGGCAGGCGGATGACCCAGCAGCTACTCCGCCTCGCCGCCGGCGAACCGATCGAACAGTCGGTCATGCTCCCCACCGAGCTGGTCCGCCGCGCCTCCGCCTGACCAGTCCCGCCGCGCTCCGCGCGCCCGCCGCGCCCGCGCCCGCGCCGCGAGATCCGCACAACTTCAGGGTTGCTGGGGCCTCATGACGTCCGGAGACACCTACAACCCTGATGTTGGCGCCTCCTCGGCGTACCGGGCATGGGCCTAATTTTCTCGCTGTAGCGGATGATCATGGTTAGTCTCGCCGGTATGCCGGATCATGTCGCGCTGCTGCACGTCCCCGTACTCTCCGACGTCGCCGAGTACGCCTACGCGGCCACCGTCGAACCCACCGCGCGACTGGTCTTCACCGCCGGCGCGTGCCCGCTCGACGCCGAGGGTCGTACCGTCGCGCCGGGCGACCACGCCGCGCAGGCCCGGCAGGTGATGGCGAACCTCAAGGCCGCCCTCGCCGCGGCGGGTGCCACCCCCACCGACGTGGTCAAGACCACCGTGTACGTGGCGTCCTCCCGGCAGGCCGACCTGGTGACCGTCTGGGAGGTGGTGCGCGACTTCTTCGGCGACCACGACCCGCCCAGCACCCTGCTCGGGGTGGCCGTACTCGGCTATTCCGACCAACTCGTCGAGGTCGAGGCCGTCGCCGCCGTACGGACGGGGGCCTGACATGCGGATCCGGGTGGCAACTCCGGACGACGCCCCGGCCGTGGTGGCGCTGCGGGCGACGGTCGTTCCGTACCTGGTGCGCGGTGTCGAGTCGACCCGGAAGATGATCGCGGAACCACCGCCCGGGGAGGCCTGGACCGCCTTCGTGGCCGAGGTCGACGCGCGGGTGGTCGGCTGGGTGTCCGCCGAACGGATCACCTCGACGTCGATCGCGAACGTCGGCGGCATCAACCTGCTGCACGTGCACCCGGAGCACCGACGGCGCGGCCTCGGGACGGCACTGCTGACCGCCGCGACCGACCACCTTCGCCCGTTGGGAATCCGCCGGGTGCGTGCCATGGCACTGTCGGAGGCGCTGCCGTTCGCCCGCCGACACAGTTACGAGCCCAGCCGCGAGGTGCGCTACTCGGCACTCGACCTGAATCCGACGCCAACGCTGCCCGAGCCGCCCCCGGGCGTACGGCTGCGCCCGATCGGCGACCTGGACCCCCACCTGCTGTACGTGGCGAATGTGGCCTCGGCCGCCGACGAGCCAGGCGACGTGCCGGTCGACGCGCAGAGCTACGAGAGCTGGCAGTACGACGTGTGGGACAACCTCGGGCTGGACAGGGCGTCAAGCATCGCCGCCGAGGTCGACGGGGAGGTGGTCGCCTTCAGCCTCGTGAAGCGAGACGGGGACCGGATGTGGTCGGACTACACGGGCTCCGTCCCCGCGTACCGGGGGCGTGGGCTGGCCCGGCTGACCAAGATGGCGGCGCTGCACCGGGCCGCCGCCACCGGCGTACGGATCGCGTACACCTCGAACGACGAGACCAACGCGCCGATGCTGGCGATCAACGCCCGACTGGGCTACCGGCCGGTGGCGTCCCAGTGGTCCTGCCTGGCCGATCTGAGCTGACCGGGAATCCCCCGGCGGGACAGCGACAGCGCGAGGCCGGGGGTAGCCTCGCCGGGCGCACTCACGACAGCGGGGGAAGTCATGATTCAGCGTCGGGACGTCCTGCGTCTGCCGTTTCTGGTCGGAGCCGCTGGGGCCTTGCCCCTGATCGAGCAGGTACCGGCCTACGCGGCCACCGCACGCCCGTGCCTGCTCGTCGCGGCCGCCGAGTTCGCGGCCCTGCGCGCACGGGCTGCCACCGAACCATGGCTCAGCTGGAGGGCCGACGCCATCGGTCGCGCCGGTTCGATGAGATTCGACGATGGTCTGCCAGACGGGGATCGTGCGAAGCGGATCGCGCACATCGCGGGATACTGCTCGCTCGCGTACGTGCTGGAGCTTGAGGACGCGCCCCAGAACGCCGCCGCCCACGCCACGAAGATCCTTGACATGATCGGCCGCCTGCAGAACGAGGTCGAGCGCAAGCCAGTTGACCGCACCAACTGGTCCCTCACCGTCCCTCCGGCAAATGCTCTGTTTCACCTCGTCCTCGGCCTGGACGTCATCCACTCGTCGTTGACACCGGCTCAGCAGGTGCGCGCCGAGGACCAGCTGGCTGAGATCGCCGCCGATTTCGCGAACTACAACTCCTTCCCGTCCTGGACGGCGGCACCGGTTGGCGCCCACGGCACGTGGCTCGCGTACCGGGTGTCCGGAGGCAACACGTCGGACCAGGCGGCGCTGGGTGCGGCCATCCAGAAGTTGCGAAGTGTCCTGGCCGAGCAGAGCGTTCCCAGCGGGGCCGGGCTCGGTGGGGCGACCTACGTCGGCCATCGCCTCGGCTCGCCGGGCGACCGCGACTCGAAGTCGTACTTCTTCGACGTGGTCAGCCGTAAGGCCGAGCTTTACCAGAACGTGCCCGGCTACATCGACTTCTACCAGGATCCGGCGCACCGCCTGCGAATGGAGTACTACGCGGGCTACCTGACCACACCGGTGACCCGCCGTGCGCCCCGCCGTCGCCTGTCCGCCGACGCCGACATCACCGTCCGCGGCGGGCAACACGCCACCGTGGCCGACGGCGTCTCCGGGACGCTTGTCGTCAAGTTGGACACCCCCGACTTCACTCGGGAGAGCTACGTCCGGTTCAACCTCAACGGAATCACCGCTGCCGAGGTGCACCAGGCCCGGCTGCGGTTGCACGTGAAGGATGTCGGCTCGGCCGGATGCGCCGTCGAGATCCTGCGGGCGAGGGGCACCTGGGAGGACCTCAACCCGGAGATGGCCGAGAAGACCAGTTGGGCCGACAGGCCGCAGGCCGCCCGATCGCTCGGCACCTGGCCGGACCTGCGGGTCGGCGCCGTGCGGGAGCTGGACGTCACCGACGCGGTAAAGGATGCCCTGACCGAGGGCGTCCGCACGTTCGCGATAGGTCTGCGCTCGACACTGGCCGGCGCGGAGCGGTCAGTGCAGTTCCACTCGCGGCAGGCCGAGGACGAGTTCTCCGAGCTGGTGCCGAAGTTGATCATGCACACTACGAACGACGATTACGATCGGGACGAATACACCTTCGGCGACAGCGCCACCACGGATGGCGCGGTCACCAGGTCTGCCCGCTCGTACAGCGCCGGCAGGTTCGGCGCCACCGCGGCGACAGGAGCCGCATGGAGCCTGAATCGGGTGACCGTCGAGCCGCTGCCGCTCCTCACCACCTACGCGCTGACCGAGCAGGTACCCACGCCAGGCGCCGCGGTGCCGAGCCGGATCTTCCAGGGCGCCGGTGCCTGGTTCCTGCAGAACAGTCACGACCATCGGGCTCTTGCCGGAGCTTTGTGGAACGCCAGCAAGGCCGGTGACGGCCACCAGCACCGCGACACCAATTCGCTGCACCTGACCGCGTACGGCGAACATGCCCTCCGCAACTCGGGTTACGCCGGTGCCGGCAAGGCCGTCGCCGGATTCAGCCACGTGATGATTCGCGACCTCGCGGTGCTGAGCAACACCGCACTGATCGGCTATCCGGACTTCCCGGACGACTTCGCACCCCCCACGGTCAACAACCACCAGCAGTCGTTCGGCAACGGAATCGTCGAGGATCTGCTCTGGGGTGGGGTCGACTATGCCAATGGGGACTCCGGCACGGCCCTGGCGAACGGCAGGCACCGTCGCAGTCTCGTCTTCCTCCACCCCAACAGCGACACCCAGGGGTACTGGGTGATCTTCGACGAGCTGGCTCCGACGGCTGCTGGCACACGGGTGTGCGTGGCCTGGCACCCCAACTCCAGGTCGGACCCGGCGACCAGTCCCGCGCTGAGGGACTACACCTTCGATCTCGACGTCGAGCCGCGTACCACCTCGCACGTCAAGCTGAACGTCTTTCTCGGCACACCCCCACAGAGCGTCTCCCTGAGGTACGGCCCGCTGGCCGACTGGGCCGACAGCCATCAGGGCAGGTACCTCCTCGTGCACTACCCCGCGCCGACCGGCACGCAGAAGAACGTCGTCACCGTGCTGTTTCCGTTCGACGACAGCCACGACAAGGCGCTGCTGAACCGTGTGACGGGCAGCGGGTATTCCGGCGCGACCATCACACACGCAAGCGGCTACACCGACTGCGCGTTGGAATCGAGCGGCGCCGTCCTGGTCACCCTCAGGAATGTGACCTGGCAGGGCTGGGCGGCCTGGTATCGGACCAGCAACGGGAACGACCCGGCACAGGTGGAGGTCCCGCAGTACCTCGTACGCAAGGGATCGTCGCTGCGGTGGCGTGGCTACGGCTTCACGACCACGTCGTACCTGAGCATCTCGGCGAAGGGCAACGGCGGCCGTCTGGTCAACCCGACCGGGTCTCCCATCTCTGTCACGCTCTACCACCCGGGAATCACGATGGTCCGCCTCGGCGGCGTTCCCGCCCCTCAGACCGCCGCGGGCGTCGGCTGGCGGACCGTCACGGTGAAACCCGGCAGCCACGTGTTCGAGCTGGTCACGGCCTGACGGCGCGGCCGTGCCGCCTGGCCGAGGGGTGGCCAAGACGGCGGCGCTGCACCGGGCAGCCGCGAACGGCGTGCGCGTCGCGTACACGTCGAACGACGAGGCGAACGCGCCGATGCTGGCGATCAACGCCCGACTGGGCTACCGGCCCGTGACGTCCCAGTGGTCCTGCCCGGCCGAACTGACCTGACCTGACCTGACGTCACTCTCGAGGCGACGGTGGACTCCGCCCTCAATCGGGATCGGCCCGGCGCGATCGGCGGGCCAGGGACAGCCACCCGAGGAAGCGGGTGTGCAGCACGGCGGGATCCGGGCGGCCCTCAATCCAGAGCCAGCCGTCATACGTCACCCAGTCGGGAAGCCGGATCACGCGGACGAAGATCGGCCGGAGGAACTGCACACTCGCCGCGCGGGTCAGGTGCAACACGTCGCCCGACTTCACCTCCCGCGCAGATCCCCTCACCCGGCCACCCATCGACGCCTTCCTCTCTGATCGTTAGGAGGGGCCACACTGAGTTCTCGCCCAAGTGGCGGCCCTGGGTGGCTAGCACCGCCGCCGGGCGTCGCCTCCACCAGCGGTACTGCTCAACTGCACGGTCTCAGCGCGTATCGGACGCCTGCACCGTCCGTGTGCGACCATCGGGGACGTCTAGGAAAGGTCCCCTTACGATGACGCGAAACGACACCCTCGGCCACGCCCTACGATCGACGGGCCTGACCGTTGCTGACCTCGCCGAGAAGTGCGGGGTGGACCCGAAGACGGTGGAGCGGTGGATCAGCAGAGGCCGCATTCCTCACCCTCGCTCCCGGATGCGGGCTGCGGGGGTGTTGGGTCAGGATGTAGGGGTGCTATGGCCCGAAGTCGTCCGCCGCGCTGTCAAGATCGGTTCAGACCGTGAGTTGGTCGCCATGTACGCGCGCCGATCCGACCTTCCGCGTTCACTGTTCCGCGAATTGATCGACAAAGCGGGTACGAGGTTGTGGTTCGGCGGATACACGAGTTACTTCGTATGGCTTGAGGTCCCCAACGCCGCCACCACGCTCGGTGCGAAGGCACAGAACGGCGCCGACGTGCGTTTTCTCCTCGGCGATCCTGGCAGCGAGGTCACTACGGCGCGAGAGCGTATCGAGGCAACTCCTCTGACGCTTGCGACCCGCATCGCCATGACCCAGGCAGAGATCGCGAAGTCTCCGGAACCCCTTGCCGCCCGAATGTCAGAACGGCACGTTGCCATGTCCGTCTGGGTCTTCGATGACGAGGCGATTGTGGCCACGCACATCGGCGCGGGGCTGGGGCAGGACTCGGTAACGATGCACTTCCGACGCCGGGAAGCCGGCGGTCCGTTTGATCGTTACGTGGAGCACTTCGAGTCCCTGTGGGATGACGCACGGGCGGCATAGGCGCACCGTCCCGCAGTCACGATGACCTGACCGGTATTCCGGGATTGCGTTAGCGATCTCTTCACGCGCGCGCCGATCTTGCACTTTCTGCTGCCGTAATGAGCGAAATGACCCGCTATGCCGCAACAGAAAGTGCAAGATCGCGGAGCGGGCGCAGCCCAACCTCGTCGATCATGGAGTTGTGGTGCCTGTTTCGGTACGACACGGGCGCTTTGTCACCGACCACAACTTCATGATCGACGCGGCAGCGTGGGTGTTGGACTACTCAGCATCAAGTGATCAAGGCGAAGGCAAGTGATCACGGGGAGGGCGGCTCCCCGATCACCTGGCGCGCGGTGGCATAGGCGTCCGGGCCGAAGAGCACCAGACGGCCCTCGGTGACGGCCGCTGGGGTGGCCGCGCGCAGCACCGCCAGCGCCTGACCGACCGCGTCGTCGACCGGCCAGCCGTAGATGCCGGCCGAGATCAGAGGGAAGGCCACGGTGCCAGCGCCCAGCTCGTCGGCCACCTGGAGGCTGTTGGCGTAGCAGTCGTGCAGTAGCGCCGACCGGTCCTCGGTGGCCGACCAGACCGGCCCGACTGTGTGGATCACCCAGCGCGCCGGCAGCTCCCCGGCGGTGGTCGCCACCGCCTGGCCGGTGGGCAGGCCCTTGCCGTAGCGGGACGCCCGCAGCGCCCTGCACTCGGCCAGGATCGCTGGCCCGCCGCGCCGGTGGATGGCACCGTCGACCCCACCGCCGCCGAGCAGGGACGAGTTCGCGGCGTTCACGACGGCGTCCACCCGCTGGGTGGTGATGTCCCCCTCGACAAGGGTGATCTCCATGTCAGCTCTCCTCGATCGACTGGCCCATCGAGCGGCGGGCCAGCAGGGTGGCACCGGCCACCGCCGCCGGCATGATCAGCACCGCGCCGAGTGGGATGAGGAAGCAGAGGAAGACCGCCACCCCGAAGCCGAGCGAGGTGGCCCGGTCGGCCTTCAGGATCGTCCGGCGTTGCGGCAGCCGCATGCCGCGTCGGTAGAACGGCGCACCCACCAGCTCCACGGCGAGGAACCACCCGCCCACCGCCGCCCCGATGACCGGGACGACAGTCTGACCGACCACCGGGATGAAGCCGGCGAGGAACAGCGGAATTCCCACAAGCACCGTGAGCGCCACCAGCCGTACCGAGTCGGCGAGGCTGCGGCGCAGCGACGACCAGAACGGCACGTCCACCGCGCCCGGCGTGCCGCCGTACCGCTGCTCGACCTGCTCGGAGATCTTCTCGTAGAACGGGTCGCCGATGACCAGGGTGGCAGCGGTGAAGGTGAGGACGCCAAGCAGGCCGCCAACGCCCAGGAACGCCAGCCCGGCGATCACCCGGACCAGGCTGCGGGTGGTGCTCGACCAGTCGTCGGCGAACGGGGTGACAAGCGCGGCGAGGTCGTCCACGAAGTACACCAGGGTGCCGAGCGCGGCCAGGAACAGCGCGCCGGAGATCAGCGCCGGCACGACGCCGAGCAGCATCAGCCCCGGGCTGCGCACGTAGAGGCCCAGCCCGCGCAGGAGCAGCCCCGCCCCGGCGAGGAAGCGTCCGACGACCCCGGTCACCGGGCTGGCGATTCTGCTGGCATCCACGATCGAGCAGCCTAACCAGCCGTGATCGAATCCGCCGGGCGGAGCGCTAGCAGCGACTGACCGCGTACACATCAACCGGTTGACGGACGGCAGCGATCCACCGGGGACGCCGCGACCCGTCGCCGACCGGTCGATTCGCCGCCGGGTCACCCCGACAACCCTTGAGGGGTACGAAGTCAGCGGCGGCGGAAGGCGGCACGATGCCGGTCATCGAGGTGAACCACCTGAAGAAACGGTACGGCGACCTGGTGGCGGTGGACGACGTGTCGCTCGCCGTGGACGCCGGGGAGATCTTCGGCGTCCTCGGTCCGAACGGCGCCGGCAAGACCACCACCGTGGAGTGCGTCGCCGGGCTGCGTGTCCCCGACGGGGGCGGGGTGTCGGTCCTCGGGCTCGACCCCCGCCGGGACGCCGCCCAGCTACGCCAGCGGGTCGGGGTGCAACTCCAGGAGAGCCAACTGCCGGACCGGCTTCGGGTGACCGAGGCGCTGGAGTTGTACGCCTCGTTCTACCGCAACCCGGCCGACCCGGCCGCGTTGCTCGACAAGCTGGGCCTCGGCGAGAAGCGAAACACCGCGTACAAGAAGCTCTCCGGCGGTCAGAAGCAGCGGCTCTCCATCGCGCTGGCCCTGGTCGGCAACCCGGAGATCGCCATCCTCGACGAGCTGACCACCGGGCTGGACCCGCAGGCCCGCCGGGACACCTGGGGTCTGATCGAACAGGTCCGCGACAGCGGGGTGACGATCGTGCTTGTCACCCACTTCATGGAGGAGGCCGAGCGGCTCTGCGACCGGGTCGCGGTGATCGACCGCGGCCGGGTGGTCGCCCTGGACAGCCCGGCCGGCCTGGTGTCGACGGTGGCGCCGCAGCAGCGGATCCGGTTCCGGCCCTCGGCCCCGGTCGAGGACCGGCTCCTCACCGACCTGCCCGAGGTCTCCGCCGTGCAGCGCACCGGCAGCCAGGTGGTGGTGACCGGCACCGGCGAGTTGCTGCACGCGGTCACCTCGGTGCTCGCCCGTCACCAGATCGTCGCCGCGGACCTGCGGCTGGAGCAGTCCACCCTCGACGACGCCTTCGTGGAGCTGACCGGGCACCGCTCCACCAACTGAGAAGGGAGCCACCATGCACGCCTTTCGCCAGATCCTGAGGATCGAGGCGCGCCTCTACCTGCGGGACCGGCCGACGCTGCTCGCCACCGTCGGGATGCCCACCCTGATCCTGACGGTGCTCGGGCTGATCCCCGCGCTCCGTAAGCCGGATCCGACCTTCGACGGGCAGACCTTCGTCAGCTACTTCGCCCCGTCGCTGCTGGTCGTCACCCTCGCCATGGTGGGGGTGAACACCCTGCCCGCCGTGCTGGCCACCTACCGGGAACGGGGCGTACTGCGCCGGCTGGCGACGACACCGGCGCACCCGGCGGCTCTGCTCGCCGCCCAACTGGTGCTGGCCCTGGCCGGGATCCTGGCCAGTGCGCTGCTGCTCATCCTCGTCGCCCGGCTCGCGTTCGGGGTCCCGTTCCCCCGGCACCCGCTCGGCTTCACGCTGGCGTTCCTCCTCGGCACGGCGGCGCTGCTGTCGCTCGGCCTGCTGGTCGCCGCCGTGGCCCGGACGACGAAGGCGGCCCAGGCCCTGGCCGTACCGCTGTTCCTGGTCACCATGTTCTTCGGCGGCGTCTACCTCCCCCGGTTCCTGCTTCCGGACGTCGTTGCGCGGATCGGCGACTACACGCCGCCCGGGGTGCAGGCGCTCCTCGACGCCTGGACCGGCACGTCGCCGCAGCCGCTGCACCTGGCGATAATGGCGGTGATCGCCGTGGCGGCCGGCGCCAGCGCGGCGAGACTGTTCCGCTGGGAGTGAGCGGAGATGCGATGACCTGCAACGGTGGGCACGACCGTCTGGCCAGTTGGCGAGAGCGCGAGGCGAGCCTCTATCGGGTGTTCCCCTTCGGCGGGCTGACTCTGGGGACCCTGCTGGCCCTCGTCGCACCGGCACCCCGGGCCCTCGCCGCCGCGCCCACCCTCGCCGTCGCCGTGGCGGCCGGATGCTGGGTCGCCTGGTTCGTCACCCTGCATCCCGGCTGGCAGAGCCGGCGCACGCTGATGGCGGTCTACTACGCCGGGCTGCTCGCGTTCGCCGCCGTGCTGGTGGCCGCCAGTCCGTGGTACGGCTTCTTCGCCTGGGTCGGATACATCCATGCCTTTCCGGTGCTCCGCACTCGTTGGCGGATCGCCGGGGTGGTCACCACGGCCACCCTGGTCGCCACGTCGCAGGGCGGCGGTCTGTCGGTGGTGACGTCGCACCTGCCGCTCTGGCTGGTGCTGGTGCTCTTCAACCTGGTGGTGGCCGGCTCGTTGAGCTGGTTCGCGATGGTCGCCGAGCAGGAGGACGCCAGGCGCAAGCGGTTGATGGCGGAACTCGGCGAGGCCAACCGCCAACTCACCGAGACGGTCCGGGAGAACGCCGGGCTGCACGCCCAACTGCTCACCCAGGCCCGGGAGGCTGGCGTGCTGGACGAGCGGCAACGAATGGCGCGCGAGATCCACGACACCCTGGCGCAGGGGTTGACCGGCATCATCACCCAACTGGAGGCGGCCGAGCAGAGCCGCGACCGGTCCGCCGACTGGCGCCGGCACGTCGACAACGCGCTCGCCCTGGCCCGGGAGAGCCTCACCGAGGCCCGCCGCTCGGTGCAGGCGGTCCGCCCGGAACCGTTGGAGACGGCCCGACTACCGGACGCCCTGGTCGAGCTGGGCGGCCGCTGGTCGGCCCTCAACGGCGTACGGGCCGACGTGGCCACCACCGGCACTCCTCGCCCGCTGCACCCGGAGGTCGAGGTGACCCTGCTGCGGGCCGCCCAGGAGGCGCTGTCAAACGTCGCCCGGCACGCCGCCGCGTCGCGGGTCGGGCTGACCCTGTCGTACATGGCGGACGTGGTCACGCTCGATGTCCGTGACGACGGGGCCGGCTTCGACATCACCGACCGGCCTGCGCCCCGCGAGCCGGGCGGCGGGTACGGGCTGACCGCCATGCGGCAGCGGGTGACCCGGGTCGGTGGCGAGTTGGCCGTCGAATCCGAGCCGGGCAACGGCACCGCGATCTCGGCGTCCGTCCCCGCGCTGCCCGGAGGTGTCGGTTGACCGCCCCGGTACGACTGCTGATCGTCGACGACCACCCGGTCGTGCGGGACGGCCTGCGGGGGATGTTCACCGGCGACCCCGATTTCGAGGTGGTGGGCGAAGCCGCGGACGGCTCGGAGGCGTTGGTCCTGGTCGCGACGCTGCGGCCGGACGTGGTGCTGATGGACCTACGGATGCCCGGAATGGACGGGGTGACCGCCATCGGCCGGCTGGCTCGCGCCGGCAGCGCCGCCCGGGTGCTGGTGCTCACCACCTACGACACGGACGCGGACGTGCTGCCGGCGATCGAGGCCGGTGCGACAGGTTACCTGCTCAAGGACACTCCTCGGGAAGATCTGGTGCGCGCGGTCCGGGCGGCGGCCCGGGGTGAGTCGGTGCTCGCGCCGAGCGTCGCCGGCCGGCTGATGGGTCGGCTGCGCGCTCCCGCCGAGGAACCGCTCAGCCACCGGGAGCTGGAGGTGCTCACCCTGGTGGCCCGGGGCGCCTCCAACCGGGAGGCGGCGACCCGCCTGTTCATCAGCGAGGCCACCGTCAAGACACACCTTCTGCACGTGTACGCCAAGCTCGGGGTCAACGACCGCGCTGCCGCGGTGGCCACCGCGTACGACCGGGGGTTGCTGACGCCCGGCGGGCGGTGAGCGGCACCGGGCAGGATGGGCGGGTGCGCGCGTCCCGACTGATCTCGTTGCTGTTGCTGTTGCAGGCGCGCGGGTCGATGACCGCGAGCGAGCTGGCGCGGGAGTTGGAGGTCTCCGAGCGGACCGTCTACCGGGATGTGCTGGCGCTCTCCGCCGCCGGGGTGCCGGTCTACGCCGACCGGGGTCGGGCCGGCGGCTACCGGCTGCTCGGCGGCTACCGCACCCGACTGACCGGGCTGACCCGGGACGAGGCGGAGGCACTGTTCCTCAGCGGGCTACCCGGGCCGGCCGGCGAGATGGGGCTCGCCGACGCGGTCGCGTCCGCCGAGCTGAAGGTGCTCGCCGCGCTGCCGCCCGCCCTGCGCGACGCCCCGGCCCGTACCGGGCAGCGATTCCACCTGGACGTACCTGGCTGGTTCCGGGAGACCGCGCCACCGCGCTGGCTTCCGGAGCTGGCCCGGGCGGTCTGGGCGGACCGGGTGGTGGAGTTGCGCTATCGACGCGGCGACCGGGAGGTGGGCCGCCGGGTCGAGCCGTACGGGCTGGTCCTCAAGAGCGGGATCTGGTATCTGGTCGGCCGGGTGGGCGTGGACGCGCGCACCTACCGGGTGGACCGGGTCACCGGGGTCGAGGTGGGCGAGGAGCAGTTCGACCGCGACGAGGGCTTCGACCTGGCCGGGCACTGGCGCGAGCAGGCCGGGTCGTTCCTACGGACCATGCTGCGGGCCGAGGTCACCGTCCGGCTGAGCCCCGCCGGCCTGCGCCAGCTCCGACACCTGGTCGATGCCCCCAAGGTGTACGACGAGGTGGTCGCCGCCGCCGGCCCACCCGACGGGCAGGGCTGGGTGGTGGCGCGGCTGCCCGTCGAGTCGGTCCCGGTGGCGTACCACCAACTGCTGGGGCTCGGCCCCGAGGTGGAGGTGCTCGGTCCACCCGAGCTGCGGCAGTTGGTGGCCGAGGCGGCCGACCGCCTCGGCGCGCTCTACCGGTAGCCGGTGACGTCCGCCGGCTTGCCCGCGTCGACCACCTCGGTGATGTAGCGGAAGCCCTCCGGTTGGCTGCCGTCGACGTCGGTGAAGCCGTACACCTTGGACAGTGTGCCGGCATCGACGGACCGGCCGTTCCAGCGGGCCTTCTCCTCGTCGGCGGCGAGCGCGGCCACCGCACGGCCAACGAATGCCGGCGTCTCCGAGATGAGGAAGTTGGGGTCGGTGGCGGCGCCGTCGCGCCAGTTGTCCTCGGTCACGCCGAAGTGCTCAAGCATCGCCTCCGAACGGATCCACCCGGGGGTGAGCGCCACCGCCGTGCAGCCGTGCGGCTTCAGCTCGTGGGCCTGGGAGAACGCGAGCCGGTTGACCGATACCTTTGCCAGGTCGTAGAAGACCGACAGCCGGTAGTTGTCGTCGTTGTACGCCTTGGTGCCGTCGCCCATCTCCACCACCAGACCGCCGGGCTTGCGGATCAGCAGCGGCAGGGCGAAGTGGCTAGTGATGATGTGCGTGTCGATGGCCAGCCGCAGGGTACGGAAGCCGGCGTCGAGCGGCTGCTCCCAGACCGGTTTGTCCCAGGTGACCAGCGGGTCGCCACCCCAGATGTCGTTGACCAGCACGTCAAGCTGGCCCTGCTCGGCGTCGATCCGGGCGACCAGGTCGCGGACCTGCTCCGGCACCAGGTGATCGACCCGAACGGCGATGCCCGTGCCGCCAGCCGCGGTGACCAGCTCGGCGGTCTCCTCGATGGTCTCCGGCCGGTCCATCTCCGAGCGGCCGGCACTGCTGCTGCGGCCGGTGGCGTAGACGGTGGCGCCAGCGGCGCCGAGCTGGACGGCGATCTGTCGACCGGCGCCCCGGGTGGCGCCGGCGACGAGCGCGATCTTTCCTGTCAGCGGTTGTGTCATACCAGCGAGGTTGTCAGCGATACCTGACAACCGGCGTCCGAATTCCCGGACCGCTCTGGCGAACCGGGGGGGGACCTCCAGCCTGATCTTCCGAGCGGGGGTGTGTGCGCCTCGGCGCTCCCTGTAGAGCTGCCCCACAAACGGGGCAGCAGCCGCCGCCTCGGCGCAGTCGCCGACACCACCGCCCCGCCGTCCGGCCCGCCCCGCCGTCCGCCCCGCCCCGCCGTCCGCCCCGCCCCGCCGTCCGCCCCGCCCCGCCCCGCCGACACCACCGCCCCGCCGTCCGGCCCGCCCCGCCGTCCGCCACGCCCCGCCGTCCGCCCCGCCCCGCCGTCCGCCCCGCCGTCCGCGCCGCCGTCCGCGCCGCCGTCCGCGCCGCCGTCCGCGCCGCCGTCCGCGCCGCCGTCCGCGCCGCCGTCCGCGCCGCGCCCCATATTTGGGGCAGCTCTACAGGGCCACCGCAGGTATCCCGCCACCCGGCGACCAACCTCCCCCTCAGTCCACCAACCGGACCCGGACCCGACGGTTGGCCCGGCCCTTGCTCTCCACGTTCACGACCTGCACCTTGCCGATCTGCGCGGTGGACGCGACGTGGGTGCCGCCGTCGGCCTGCACGTCCAGCCCGACGATGTCGACGATCTGGACCTCCTGCGCGTCCGGCGGAATGAGGTTGGACTGGGTACGGATGATGTCCGGCAGGGACAGCGCCTCGGTGCGCGGCAGCACCCGGGTGGCGACCGAGCGGTCGGCCGGCGGCAGCGGGTCACCCTCGGCGGGGATCAGGTACGGGTCGTCGCCCTTGCGGGTGCCGACGATCCGGGTCTGCACGCCCTGCCACAGCAGCACGCCGTGGTCCGGCGGTTGGCCGCCGGACCACGGTTAGAACGCCGAGCGGTCCAGCACGATGCCCTGCTCGGCGTCGGCGTGCAGGACCGTGCACGTCCATTCCCGCAGGGTCGGGTCGGCTAGGGCGTGTGTCAAAGTCCTCGGTCGAGCCGAGGCGGAGTCCAGGCGGCGGTCCGGCAAGGCGGAGATTGGTCCGGATACCGGTGTTGTATCCGGACCAATCTCCAACGCGGCCGGTCGTCGTCTGGGCCCGCCGCAGGCCGGCCAGGGGCTTTGACACACGCCCTAGGTCGAGTCGGTGCCTGCGGCCGTGTTGTGTGACGCCCAGGACAGGGCAGGTTACTCGTTGAGGAAGCCGGCGATGCGGTCCCGTAGGTCGGCGCGGTCCGTCCAGAGGATGCCGGGCCTGTCGTACACGTGCAGGGTGGCCTGGGGCAGCGCGGTGGCGAGCCGCTCGGCGACCTCGACCGGATGCAGGTCGTCGCCCGCGCAGCCGATGACAAGCGCCGGCGCGGTGACCGCCGCGAGGTCACCGATCTGGCGCAGCGATGTCTGCTCGGCCAAGGTGGCCAGGCCTTCGGCCAGACCGTCGCGCAACAGCTGGTCGAGGCGCTGCCGCAGGTACGCCCAGCCGGCCGGGGTGTTGCGCACCACCGCGGGCAGCTCCAGTGCGACGACGTCGGCGACCGCCGAGGCCTCCCCGCTCTGCACCGCCTCCAGCAGATCCGTGATCCGTGCGTGGGCGACCGGCCCGCGCGGCTCGTCGAGCACCGCGGGCAGGAAGAAGACGAGCTTCTCGAAACGCTCCGGGCTCTCCGCGATCAGGCGGCAGAGGGCACCGGCACCGAGGCTTGCGCCGAATGCCCGGCTGGCGCCGCCGAGGTCCGCGATCGCCCGCAGATCCCGGGCCAGGTCCAGGTAGTCCCACGGCCCGTCCGGCGCGTCGGACCGGCCGTGGCCACGGAACTGGAAGAACACCTTGCGGCCGGTGACCC
This sequence comes from Micromonospora sp. DT228, assembly GCF_049841595.1. NCBI lineage: Bacteria > Bacillati > Actinomycetota > Actinomycetes > Micromonosporales > Micromonosporaceae > Micromonospora > Micromonospora sp. DT228. The sequence continues at coordinate 327,173 of NZ_JBNCKO010000005.1, read as the reverse complement.
CACTACCGAACGGGCGGGTGGTGGCGATGCCGTTGCCCAGCCCGTGCGCGAAGACGGTGACCGGGTCACCGGTGCCGGTGACCAGCCGTTCCAGCCGTACGCCGTGCGGGGTGGCGACCAGCTCGGTCTCCGGCTCCGGCAGCGCCGGTCGGCCGGTACGCGGCCCACCCGGGCCGGGACCCCAGGTGCGGGGGCCGCTGTCCGGTGGGGGTGGCCAGCGAAAACCTCTCACCAGAACCCTTTGCCGTCGCTCAGGTCGCGCAGACCGACCCGAACGTCGAGGAGGTAGATCAGACCGGCGGCGATGCCGATCAGACCAAAGAGGCTGATCGGGCCGAAGCCGAGCAGAGTCAGCACGAGGCAGACCGCCAGGATGGCGATCCAGCCACCCTTGGGCAGCGTCCCGATGGCGGGGAAGGCGTCGGAGCGCTGGGTGATCGCGTGCACCAGGGCGACGCCCTGGACGATCAGCGCGAAGACGAGCAGGATCAGCTCGATCACGTAGCGGACTTCGAACGCGAAGATCGGCGCGGCGTTGGCCATGCGGGCAAGCTTATGTCGAGGACCCCGGCTACGTCCGACAAGGACGCCGCCGGGGTCGTCGACCTGACGAACTACTCGGCCGTCGGGCGGGTCCGCTTGGTGGCCCCGGGCAGCTTCGCCGACGGGGTCGCGACCGGCTTGGCAGCCTTCGGTGCACGGGTGGCCTTCTTGGCGGCGGCCGGCTTGGCCTCGGCGATCTCGGCCACGTCGGCCGGGGTCGACACCGCGGCCGGGGTCGACACGTCAGCCGGGGTCGACACGCCGGCCGGGGTCGCCGCCGGGGCGGTCGGGGTGGCGGTGACCGGCGTCACGGCCTCGGTCGCCTCGATGTCGGCGTTGACCGTGTCTGCGGCCTCCAGCACACCGGCGCCGACGACCCGCTCACCACGGGCGACAAGCGCGCCGTACGCGGCGTAGGCCCGCTCCTGGGCGGCCTGTGCGCCCGCGTACACCAGGATGGCGTTGCGGGTCGCGGCAGCCCGCAGCTTGTCGAGGTCGGCGGCCTCGCGCAGCTTGGCCAGGTCGGCCGACTCGCGAAGCTTGGCCAGGTCCAGTTCGCGAAGGGTCCCGGCGGTCTCGTTGGCGGTACGCAGCGTCTCGGTGGCCTTCTGCCGCAACTCGAAGCCGGTCAGCACGGCCCGACCGCCCAGGTCGGCGACGACCCGGGTGCCGAGGACGCCGACCACGGCCGGCAGCTTGCGCAGGTGCTCGATGGCCAGCTCGCCGGCGCCGGCGGCGGCGTAGAGCGGGGCGGGGATGCGATTGGTCTTCGGCTCGCTCATGAAGTCTCCTCCTCGGCCACCGGGGCGGCCTCGCGGGCCGCCGGACCGGCGGCCTTCTTCTCGGGGGTGCTGGTGCTGCCCGGGGCGGGTGCGGTGCCCGCCTCGGTGACGGCGACCGACTCGAGCACGGCCTCGGTCGGGGTGCCGCCTGCGGTGGTGGGGCCGGTGGCGGCCAGGTTGGCCACGTCGGCGGGCTGGTCGGCGACGTCGGTCGGGGTTGTCGCGCCGGTCGCGCCGGTCGGGGTTGTCGCGCCGGCGCCCTCGGCGTCGGCCTGGGCCTCGGCCAGCCGGGTGTTCTCCCGGCGGAACGTCTCGTAGATCTGGCTGAGCGACTGCTTTTGGGCCATCGTCAGGTCGGCGTCCACCGCGATGGCGGCCAGCACGCCGTGGCCTTCCTTGTCGTCGAGCAGCCCGGCGCGCAGGTACATCGCCGGGGTGGAGACCCGCAGCGCGCTCGCGAGTTGCTGAAGCACCTCGGCGCTCGGCTTGCGCAGGCCGCGTTCGATCTGGCTGAGGTACGGGTTGCTGACCCCCGCCTGCTCGGCGAGCTGCCGCAGCGAAATCTTGGCGTTGCGCCGCAGATCGCGGATGAACCCGCCGACGTCGGGAAGGTCCTTCGGTGTGGCCATGACAGCGACGCTAACCGGCCGCGCTAGCTCTTGCAAGCAAAATGCTAGCCACAGTTAGCAACGTCTCAGCGCCCGTTTGCGCACCGCTCCGCCGGTCCGTACGGTCCGTTCGTGCACAAGATCACAGTCAATGGAGCAAGCATCGCGTACGACGAGGCCGGCACCGGTTCGCCTGTCGTGCTGCTGCACGCCGGCATCGCCGACCGGCGGATGTGGCGGGGGCAGGTGTCCGCGCTGGCCACCCGGCACCGGGTGATCGTTCCGGACCTGCGCGGCTACGGAGACTCGGAGCTGCCCCCGACCCCGTTCGCGCACCACGACGACGTGGCCGGGCTGCTGGACGCGCTCGGCCTGCCCCGGGCCGCCCTGGTCGGCTGTTCCTTCGGCGGGTCGGTCGCCATCGACACCGCGCTGGCCCACCCCGAACGGGTGAGCGCGCTCGCGCTGTTCGGCACCGCGGTCTCCGGCAACGAGTGGTCCGAGGAGGCCAACGACCTCTGGGACAACCTGGTCGGCGAGGTCGACCCCGACGACTTCGTCGCCGGAGCGGCCGGCGAGGTGCGGTTCTGGGTGGTCGGCCCGGCCCGTCAGCCGGCGGACGTCGACCCCGAGCTGATCGCGTTCGCGCAGGAGATGGACGAGCGCGCCCTCGCCGCCGAGCTGGCGCTCGGCGCGGTCGAGGTGGGCGAGCTGACCCCACCGGCGATCGGTCGCCTCGGCGAGCTGAGGGTGCCCGTCCTGGCCACCGCCGGGGCCGCGGACGTGCCGGACATCAGGCGGCTCGCCGACCGGATCGCCGCCGAGGTCCCCAACGCGGTACGGCTGCCGGACGTGCCGGACGCCGCGCACCTGTTGCCGCTGGAGCGCCCGGAGCCGGTCAACGCCGCGTTGCTCGACTTCCTGAGCTAGCAGCACACGCGGCGCGGAGCGGCCCCGACCGCGCATCGGACGGCGACGCGGCAGTTGGGCGGTCCGCCGGCTCCGACCGCCGGGGCACGGACCGTTGGTGTCACCAGAGCGGGCGGACCGCGCCGACCGGAACGCCGCCGCCGAAGAGCGGCGCCTCCGCGTACTCCGTCAGCACCGGGGCGCCCACACCGAGCCTGCGCAGCGCGGAGACCAGCACCGGCATCCGGGCCCGGTCGGCGCCGTCGTCGATCTTCAATGCGACGGCGCCGACTCCCGGCAGGGCCACCGCGATCACACCCTCGGCACCGATCTTGGCCAGCAGGCCCGGGACCCCACGCATGAGCCGGGTGTCGTCGGCCTGGGTGCCACCGACGATCTCCGGGTACCCACGCATGGCGTCGGCCACCGCGCGGGGCACCGAGCCGGGCTCGGCGTCGACCAGCCGGAGGTACGCCCCGGCAAGACCGGTCAGCGACACGGCGAGCACCGGGGCGCCGCACCCGTCCACGCCCACCGCCGCCGCCTGCTCGCCGGTGAACTCCTCGATGGCCGCCCGCAACCGCTGCTGCAACGGGTGCTCCGGCCGCCAGTAGCCATCCCGCGGCCACCCGGCGGCCTCGCAGGTCAGCAGCATTCCGCTGTGCTTGCCGGAGCAGTTCATCTGCACCCTGCTCGGCCCACCACCGGCACGCAGCACGGCCTCCCGGGCCGCCGCGCCCGCCGGCAGGTCGGGCGGGCAGTGCAACGCCTCCGCGTCCAGCCCGGCGCGCTCCAGCAACGCACCGACCCGGGCGAGGTGGAAATCCTCACCCGCGTGGCTCGCCGACACCAGGGCCAGGTCGGCCGGGTCGGTAAACGTCAGACCGGCCCGAAGCATCCCGATCGCCTGCATCGGCTTGCTGGCCGACCGGGGAAAGACCGGCGACGTCACGTCCCCGGCGGCGGCCACCGGCACACCAGCGGCGTCCAGCACCACCACCGAGCCACGGTGCGCGCCCTCCACGAACCCGGACCGGACCACCTCGGCGAGCGGCGCGCCGCCCTCGTACGTCTTCGTCACGCGCTGGACGGTACCGACGGTCCCGGGGTGCCCGTCGGCGGGGTGACCAGGTCGTCCATCGCCCGGGTGACAGGAGCGTAGGAGCAGCGCGGCCTTACAGCCCGAGCAGCTCGCGGGCCTCGCTGGTGGTCAACGGCGGGCGCTGAGCGAGCTGCGCGAAACCCACCGCGCGGGCGACAAGTTGCATGTTGGACTCCACCGGACGCCCCTTCGCGTACGTCACCGTGTCTTCCATGCCGACCCGCAGGTGCCCGCCGGTCGACAGCGCGGCCAACAGCACCGAGAGGGTGCTGCGGCCGACGCCGGTGGCCGAGAAGGTGGTGCCCTCGGGCAGGTCACGCAGCATCCGGTGGGCGGCGACAAGCGTCTCGGTGGTGCCCGGCATGCCACCCGGCACGCCCATCACGAAGTCGACGTGCACGTGCCCGCCGGCCGGCATCCCGTACTTGCCGAGCAGTCGCTGCAACGCGGACAGGTGACCGAGGTCGAAAATCTCGTACTCCGGAACGATCCCGCGCTCCTGCATCCGGGTGTGCAGGTCGACGATGAACTCCCAGCGGTTGAGGAAGACGTCGTCGCCGAAGTTGACAGTGCCCATGGTGCAGGAGGCCATGTCCGGCCGGGCATCGAGCACGGCGAGCCGGGCCGCCTCCGGATCGGTCACCGCGCCACCGGAGGAGAGCTGCACGATCAGGTCGGTGCTGTCCCGCAGCGCCGCCACCGTGTCGGCCAGACGCACCGGGTCGAGGGTCGGCCGGGCCTCGTCGTCGCGGATGTGGACGTGGATCACGGCGGCGCCGAGCGCCTCGCACTCCTTGGCGGTGAGCAGCAGCTCGTCGAGGGTCACCGGCAGTGCCGGCACCTCCGCCTTGGCCGACTCCGCGCCGGTCGGAGCCACCGTGATCAACGTCCCTGTCGTCATGCCGGCGATCCTAGACGGCCCGCTCAGGACGGGTCGATCGCCGCCGCCGTCTCGCCGATCCGCAGCGCGGCGTCGTCCGGGACGTTCCGCTTCACCACCGCGAGGGCGACCTGCCCCAACTCGTGGTGCAGCACGGCGGTGCCCACGAAGCCCACCGTCCGGCCGTCGAGGGTCACCGGCGTACCGGCCGTCGGCGGTTGATCGGTGGTCACCCCGTCCAGGTGCAGCAGGACGAGCCGACGCGGCGGTTTGCCCATGTTGTGCACCCGGGCCACCGTCTCCTGCCCCCGGTAACAACCCTTGTCGAGATGCACCGCCGGGCCGATCAGGTCCACCTCCGCCGGAATGGTCCGGTGGTCGGTGTCCACCCCGACCCGGGGCTGCCGGGCGGCCACCCGGATCGCCTCGTACGCCCACAGGCCGGCGACCGGCACGCCCGCGCCGCGCAACTCCGCCACCACCTGCTCCATCGCCGAGCGGGGCACCAGCAGGTCCACCCCGAGCTGGCCGCGCCGCGCCCAGCCGCCGATCGGCAGCGGTTTGACGTCGTACCGGACACTCGCCCGCGGTGGCACGGCGCCGGCGGCGAACTTCGGACCGGGCACCGCGACCAGGTCCGGTGCGGCCAGCCCGGTCACGCCGAGCGTGGCCAGCGCCTCGGTCGCCGCCGGCCCGACCAGCGACAGCAGCGCCCGTTCGGCGGTCGCGTCGCGCGGGTCGACCCGGCTGAAGAACCGCATCTTCTCCAGGTAACCGAGCAGGCCCTCGGTCGCACCCGGCTCGGTGTCCAGCCAGGCGGTCTCGCCGTCCTCCGCGACAAGCGCGTGCTGCTCGACGTGGCCGTGCGGGGAGAGCACCAGCAGCTCGGTGCCCTCACCTGCGGCCAGCGTCGTCAGATACTGCGAGGTGATCGTGTGCAACCAGCCGGCGCGCTCCTCGCCGGGCACCGCGATGATCCCCCGGTGCGACCTGTCGACAAGGCCGACCTCGGTGTCGAGGGTGCGCTGCTCGCGCAGCGGGTCCCCGTAGTGCGCGGCCACGCCCCGCACCCCGGCCGCGACGTGCGCCGGATCCGGCTGGTCGCGGCTGGCCTCGTCGATGCGCTCGACGGCCACCGCACCCGCGATGTCGATCATTTTTTGTCCCCGTTCTCGCAGCGTACGCAGACGCCGAAGAGTGACACGTGCCCGATATCCACTCGGAAACCCCGCTGCGCGGCCAACTCGTCGGCCAACGGCCGGAGCAGGCCCGGATCGATCTCGTCGATCGCCCCGCACTCCCGGCAGACCAGGTGGACGTGTTGGTGCTCACCCGCGGCGTGATAGGTCGGTGAGCCGTGCGACAGGTGCGTGTGGGTGACCAGGCCGAGCCGTTCCAGCAGCTCAAGCGTGCGATAGATGGTGGTGATGTTGACGCCGGCGGCGACCTCCCGGACGGCGGTGTGCACCTGCTCCGGGCTGGCGTGCCCCAGATCGAGCACCGCCTGGAGGACGAGCTGCCGTTGGGGCGTCAGCCGCAGCCCGCGGGCCCGCAGCATTTCCGCGAGGGAGGATTCGGACACCGTCCGATCATAGTTCGGCCACCATGCCGGTCCGCGCACCGCGATCGACCGCCGCTACGCTCGATGGTCATGGTGATGTCGCCCACCGGGAAGGTCGGTGCCGATCCGACCGCGCGGATCGTCGTCCTCGGACGCGGGCCGGTGCCGGCCGGTGACCCGGTGCTCCGCGGTGACGACCTCGGCGTACTCCGGGGCGACGGCCTCTTCGAGACCCTGCACCTGCGGCAGGGCCGGCCGTGGCTGCGCGACGAACATTTGGCCCGGCTCGTCGCCGCGGCCGACGCCGTCGAACTGGCCGTGCCGCCCACCGCGGCGCTCGTCGACCTGCTCGACGAGGTGTGCGCGGGCTGGCCAGCGGTTGTGGAGGGGGCGCTTCGGCTGGTCTGCACGCGAGGCCCGGAGAGCGGCGGCCCGCCGACGGTCTACGCCACGCTGGCCCAGGTGCCGGCGGCCTCCCGGGCAGCCCGGCGGGCCGGGATCAGTGTGGCCACCCTGCCGCTGGGGGTGCCCGCCGACGCCCGCAACGGGCTGAGTTGGCTGCCGGCCGGGATCAAGTCGACGTCGTACGCGGTCAACAGCGCCGCCCGCCGCTGGGCCGACCGGGCCGGGGTGGACGACGTGCTCTGGATCTCCTCCGATGGTTACGCCCTGGAGGGCCCGTGGGCCAACGTGGTGTGGCTCACCGACGACACGCTCTGCACGGTGCCGGCCGCCACCACAGGCATCCTCGCCGGCACGACCGTGGCCTGGCTGCTCGCCCACGCCGCCGAGCTGGGCCTGGGCGCCGCCGAGCGGATGGTCACCACGGCCGAGCTGCACGCGGCGGACGGCGTGTGGTTCACCTCGTCGGTGCGCGGGGCCGTCGAGGTCCGCACGCTGGACGGGGTGCGTCGGGCCCGCTGCCCGCGCACCCCCGCCCTCCAGGCGCTGTTGGGTTTTCCCAGCTAGTCAGCCGCCGACCCGGACGAGCCGGGCGGAGAGGTGCGGGCTGAGCCCGTGCCCCATCGCGGCCATCTCCTGGGCGTAGAGCAGCGCGCCCTCGACGATGCCGAAGAGCCGCTTCCCGCCGGTGACCTCCTTGGCGGTCGGAGTCCGCACGACGGCGTCGGTGGCCAACTCCACCTGGGTGCCGGTGCGCTTGCCCAGGTGCAGCTCCATCACCCCCGTGGGCGTGGTCAGCAGCACCTCCAGCTCATCGGTCGCCCGTCCGTCCACCAGCACCGGCCGCCACCAGCCGATCTCGCGACCGGCCGGGCGGACCGGCTTGCTCTGCTCGTCCAAAATCCAGGCGCGGGACTCGTAGTGCAGGAACGGCCGGCCGTCGTGGCTGATCCGGATCTCCTGCGCGTAGTCGAAATCCTCGATGGTGGGGAAACCACCCTTGCCCCGGCCACGCCAGAGGCCGATGTAGGGCAGCAGGCCATCCAGCGCCGGGTGCAGCTTCGGCCCGACCCGCAGGTCGTGACTCTCCTCGAACGGGTACTCCTCGACCGGCGGCGCGTTCAGCCACGGCGGCTGCAGCGGGTTCTCATCGCTCACAGTGCCACCTTCGTTCGCGACTGCGGGGCTCGCAACCCCGGCTCACTCCTCGCGCTCACCAGCGTCCTCTCGAAATGCGTACGGCAAGGTAGACCAGGCCACCGGCGAGCCCGCCCAGGCCAGCGACCAACAGGCTGACAAACCCGATCTCGGTAACCATCCCGGCCATCCTATGCTGGGCCACATGGCCCGCACTCTCGTCGTCAAGGCCACCGCTGGGGCGGACGCCCCGGAGCGGTGCGCGCAGGCATTCACGGTCGCCGCGACGGCGGTCGCGGCCGGAGTGGACGTGTCGCTCTGGCTGACCGGTGAGTCGACCTGGTTCGCCCTGCCCGGTCGCGCCCAGCAGTTCGAGCTGCCGCACTCCGCGCCGCTGGCCGAGTTGCTGCACGTCATCCTGACCAGTGGTCGGGTGACCGCGTGCACCCAGTGCGCGGCCCGACGCGAGATCGGCCCGGACGACGTCCTGCCCGGGGTTCGGATCGCGGGGGCCGCCGTCTTCGTCGAGGAGGCGATGGCCGAGGGCGCGCAGGCGCTCGTCTACTGACCGCCCGGCGCGGTCTGGCGATTCGAGCGGAGTGCCGATACCGACCCGACATCCCGGGCGGCTGCCTACGATTCGGATGTGACCGAGGCGACGGAGAGGTTCTTCGAAGCGCTGCCGTCCCGCGCCCCCGACATCCTGGGCGGCCTGGCCGACGGAACCCTTCAGATCGACCTCGGCGACGACGACCAGACCGAGCACTGGCTGGTCCGGATGCGGCCCGGGTCGGTGCAGGTCAGCCGAGGGCGCGGGCCGGCCGATGCCATCTGGTACAGCAGTGCCGCCCTCTTCGACCGACTGATCGTCGGCGAGGCCCAGGCTGTCGCGGCGGTGCTGCGCAACGAGAGCACGTTCAGCGGCAACGTGGTGCTGTTCCTCGCCTTCCGCCGGTTCTTCCCGGACCCGCCCGGCACCCGCGACCCCCGGGAAACGGCGCGCCGGACAGCCGGGCGACCGGCATGAAGGAACTCGTCAGCATCCTGGACGGCAACACCTTCCTGGTCAGCGACCGGCGGGGGGACATCGAACCGTCCTACGACTTCCCCACCGGGCTGTTCTCCTTCGACACCCGTTTTCTGTCCACCTGGGTGCTGACCCTGGACGGCGAACGGCTGCACGCCCTCTCCGTCGACGACACCGAGTCGTACCGCACCAAGTTCTTCCTCGCCCCCGGGGAACCCACGCACTACCTGGACGCCAAGGCGTCGGTGATCCGCAGCCGGGCGATCGTGGGCAGCTTCGAGGAGGAGCTGACCGTGCTGAACCACCTCGGCGCGGACGTCGAGTGCACCGTCCGCATCGAGATCGGGGCCGATTTCGCCGACCTGTTCGAGATCAAGAACTCTCGGCAGAAGCGGGGCCGGACCACCGTCTCGGTCGCGGAGAACGAGCTGCGGCTGACCTACCGGCGGGAGGCGTTCCATCGGGAGATGGTGGTCACCACGAGCGCGCCGGCGGAGGTCGATGCCTCCGGGATGAGCTTCCGGATCCGGATCGCCCGCAACAGCCAGTGGACCACCCGGCTGCACGTGTCGAGCGTTGTCTACGGGGCCCGTGGCGAGGACATCCGGGCCACCCTGCCGTACGGGGGCAGCCGCAGCGCGGACGTCATCCGGGCCGAACAGCAGGAGCTGATCGACCGGGCGCCGAAGCTCGGGTGCGACTGCGAGCCGCTGGCCGGGGCGTACCGGCGCAGCCTCAACGACCTGGCCGCCCTGCGCTACGAGTCGATCGCCCTGGGCGTACGGCTGATCGCCGCGGGACTGCCCTGGTTCATGACCCTGTTCGGCCGGGACAGCATCATCACCTCACTACAGGTGCTGCCGTTCCTGCCGGAGCTGGTCCCTCCGACAATCCTGATGCTGGCCGGGCTCCAGGGGCACCGGGTGGACGACTTCCGGGACGAGGAACCCGGCAAGATCCTGCACGAGCTGCGGTACGGGGAGACCGCCGGCTTCGAGGAGCAGCCGCACTCGCCGTACTACGGGTCGGCCGACTCGACGCCACTGTTCATCATCCTGGTCGACGAGTACGAGCGTTGGACCGGCGACTCCGCGCTGGTCCGTCGGCTGGAACCGCAGGTCCGCGCGGCGTTGGAGTGGATCGACACGTACGGCGACCTGCTCGGGACCGGTTACCTCTGGTACCAGACCCGCAACCCGGAGACCGGCCTGCAGAACCAGTGCTGGAAGGACTCCTGGGACGCCATCTCGTACGCCGACGGCCAGTTTCCCGGCTTCCCCCGGGCGACCTGCGAACTACAGGGGTACGCGTACGACGCGAAGATGCGGGCCGCCCGGATGGCCCGGACCTTCTGGAACGACCCGGAGTTCGCCGACCGGCTGGAGGGAGAGGCCGCCGACCTCAAGCGGCGGTTCGACCGCGACTTCTGGATCGCCGACCGCGAGTACTACGCGGTCGCGTTGGACGCCGACGGCCGGCAGGTGGACGCGCTCACCTCGAACATCGGGCACCTGCTGTGGAGCGGCATCGTGGACGAGTCCCGTGCCGGCAAGGTGGTTGAGCACCTGCTCGGGCCGCGACTGTTCTCCGGCTGGGGCGTGCGCACGCTCGCCGCGGACGAGGGACGGTACAACCCGATCGGCTACCACGTGGGCACGGTCTGGCCGTTCGACAACTCGATCATCGCCTGGGGGTTGTGGCGGTACGGCTTCCGGAACGAGGCGGGAAAGCTCTGCGACACGTTGCTGGCGGCGTCCCGATACTTCGAGGGGCGACTCCCGGAGGCGTTCGCCGGCTACGACCGGAATCTCACCGACTACCCGGTGGAGTATCCGACGGCGTGCAGCCCTCAGGCCTGGTCGACAGGCACGCCACTGCTGCTGCTGCGGGTGATGTTGGGGTTGGAGCCGCAGGGCGAGCACCTGATCATCGACCCGGCCGTGCCACCGGGGATGGGTCGGGTCGAGCTGCTGGACATCCCCGGCCGGTGGGGCATGGTCGACGCGTTGGGGCGCAGCCGGGAACAGCCGGACCAGCCGGGCGACGGCTGACCCGAGGGGCCTGTTCGGGTCAGCTCGGGCAGCCGACGGTGGCGGCCAGCCGGGTGTCCTCCGGTGCGAGGTCGGCGAGCACCGTGACCGGGCCGGTGCGGTACGCGTACACCGGGGGTTTGTCCAGCAGTGGGGTCGTGCCGGCCAGCGGGGCGAGGGCGTCCGTCGACGCCTCCGGGCCGGGACCGCCCGCCGACCGCACGGTGCGGGCCGACCCGCCGCCCGGGCAGGGCGCGGTGACCAGGTCCGGCGCGGCGTCAGCGGGCCGGCCGAGCGCCGCCAGCGCGGCGGTCAGGGCGGCGGCTTCCGGACCGGCGGCGGTCGGCTGAGCTGGCCGGTAGCCGGAGCCGACCGGCCGGCAACCGGTGTCGACGAACAGCAGCACCCGGCCGTCCACGGTCGGCCGTCCCCCGACGGCCACGAACTCACCGGCGTCGGCGCGCAACTGTGGGCCGTTCAGCCCGGAGCCGACGCCGGCCTGCCAGGTCGCCGGCAGCCGGTCGGCGATGCCGGCCAACACGGCCCGCTCGGTGCCGGGGGGCGCGAGCACGCCGATCTCACGGCGCAGCCTCGCCCCCTCGGCGAGGGGGGTGACCCGGCAGCCCGCCGCGATCCGCGGCGGGCTCAGCTCCAGCAGGCCGGCGGCGCCGGCCGCCCGGGCAAGCTCGCCGACCGCCCGGTCGACCACCGGGCCGGCCTGGTCGAGGGAACGCTGCTCGCGAACCGTGGGTGGGTCGGTGCGGACCGACATCCAGGTGAGCGCGGCCAGCAGCACGGCCCAGGCCACGGTCGCGGCCAACAGCCACCGCCCCCGCCGCGGGGCGGGTGCCGGCACGGTGGGACCGGCCGACGAGACCCAACCTGTCTGGACAGCACCGCTCACCCGGTCATGGTGTCACGGGTCCGCCGCCGGCCCGGCGGCGGAGCCGGGCGTGCCGACGAGGGCCGCCGACCGGGACGGAGTCGGCGGGCGCCCGCCCACGCCGCCCGTGCTGCGCCGAGCGCACGACCGGGGCCGGTCACCCGTGCGGGTGACCGGCCCCGGTCGATCAGAGCGGTGGGTCAGGCGACAGTGACACCAACCTCGTTGACACCCCGACCTGCGGTGATCGCGGTGTCGCCGTTGCCGTGCCGGGACAGGGCCCGCAGCGTCCACGAACCCGGCGCGGCGAAGAACCGGAACTGGCCGGCGGCCGAGGTCACCACCTCGGCGGTGAACTCGCCCGTCGAGTCGAGCAGTCGGACGTACGCGCCCGGCACCGGCTCGTCCTCAGCGGAGCGGACGATGCCGGTGATGACGGTTTCCTTCTCCAGGTCCAGGCTGGCCGGCAGCGGCGCGGCCTGGTCGGGTGCGGCGCAACCCGCGGCGGTGGGGAGGGTCATGATCAGGCCTCCCCGGGTTCGTCGCCGAGCGCGACCGGCACGCCGACAAGCGAGCCGTACTCGGTCCAGGAGCCGTCGTAGTTCTTGACGTTGCGGTGGCCCAGCAGCTCCTGCAGCACGAACCAGGTGTGCGAGGAGCGCTCGCCGATGCGGCAGTAGGCGATTGTCTCCTTGCCGTCGTCGAGGCCCGCGTCGCCGTAGATCCGGCGCAGGTCGTCGTCGGAGCGGAAGGTGCCGTCCTCGTTGGCCGCCTTCGACCACGGGACGCTGATCGCGGTGGGGATGTGGCCGGCCCGCTGCGCCTGCTCCTGGGGCAGGTGGGCGGGGGCGAGCAGCCGGCCGGCGAACTCGTCGGGGCTGCGCACGTCGACGAGGTTCTTGGTGCCGATCGCGTCGACGACCTCGTCGCGGAACGCCCGGATGGAGGTGTCCGGCTCCTGCGCGACGTACTGCGTCGCCGGGCGGGTCACCGCGTCGGTGACCAGCGGGCGGGCATCCAGCTCCCACTTCTTGCGACCGCCGTCGAGCAGCTTGACGTCGCGGTGGCCGTAGAGCTTGAAGTACCAGTAGGCGTACGCGGCGAACCAGTTGTTGTTGCCGCCGTAGAGGATGACGGTGTCGTCGTTGCTGATGCCGCGCTCGGAGAGCAACGCCTCGAACTGGGTCTTGTTGACGAAGTCCCGGCGGACCTGGTCCTGGAGGTCGGTCTTCCAGTCGATCTTGATGGCGCCGGCGATGTGGCCGGTGTCGTAGGCCGAGGTGTCCTCGTCGACCTCGACGAAGACGACGCCCGGGGCGTCGAGGTTCTTCTCGGCCCACTCGGCCGAAACGAGTGCGGTGTCGCGACTCATCGAATCACTCCCTGGTGAGGATGGATGGTGAGCCAACGCGCGCGTATCGATGGGTGTGACTGTCGCACCACGCGCGGGACCCAGCGGAAGGACGGGATCACGGGTTCGTGCGACGGCGCCGCTGCCGGGCGTTCGGTGGGATTACCGGAGGGTGCGAGAACCCTGTGCCGGTGGCCGCCGTCAGGCGGCCGGAGACAGCCCCGCCGTCAGATGACGGGGCGACACAGGCAGGTGGCCACGCGGCACAGGTCGACCGCGCGCCGTTTGGTGAGGTGGGTCCCCATGAGCAGGGAGCCTACCAGCCGGTGACCGTGCTGCCACTGAGCCGACCACCATCCGGGAATTGCCCGGGCCGGCGTCCGGCCCGGGCCCCCCTCAGCTCGCGGAATTGATCGGAACGTTCTTCGCGTCGGCGGTGACCGCCAGCCCTTCCGGCAGCGGACGGACCTCCCGGACGGCGAGTTGGAACGGCAGATCCGGCAGGGGCACGTCGATGGAGATGCTCTTGGCGAAGTTGCTCAGGGCGGTGCGGGCTATCGGCAGGTTCGGCAGACCAGCGGCGTCCAGGTCGTTGAACCGCAGGGCGACCGCGCCGTTGTCGGCGACCGTGACGTCGGCGGTGCCGCTGATCGTGACCTTCTGACCGAAGATGTCGATCGGGCCCGTGATGGCGAGCTTGCCGTTCTGCTCGCCGAGGGCGAGCCCAGGGCGCTTCAGCAGCGCCGCCAGACTCTCGTAGCTGATCGTGCCGGTGCCGTCGACGGTGTCGGCCACGACGTCACCCTGGCCGGAGCGCAGGGTGTCCAGCGAGGCCCGCACGTTGCGGGCGTCCACGTTGAGCACCGACAACCGCACGGTGTCGCCCTGGACCGGGGCCTGCACGTCCCGCAGTTTGATCGAGATCCGCTGGTAGCGGCCGTCGAGCACCTGGGTGAGGAACGGGACTCCGGCGACCTCCACGTCCGGCCTGGTGGACTGCGCGCCCTGCTTGGTGACCTCCTGCTGGACGCGGTCACCGATCATCCGCTCGGCGACCCCGACGGCCACCCGGTCGGCGACCACAAGCAACCCGGCCAGCAGCAGGAGCAACACGAACAGCCCGATGAGCAGCTTGCGGCCACGGCGTCGAGGTCGCGCCTCGTCCACCGGATAGTCCTGCGCCACGCCGCCTCCTGTCTCCGCCCGTCGTGTCGCGACAGGTCGTTCGTACCGACGCCGCAGGGCGGCCCACCCGTAGGTACCCGACCGACCCAGCGCTCAACCGTGACTCAGAGGAAGAGCATGCACATCGCGTACGCGGCCGGCGCCGCGAGGGCGAAGCCGCCGAGCGGACCCTGCATGTGCCGGGCCACCCACATCGTGGGCGTCTCGCCGGCCATCAGCCGCCCCGCCTCCGCGTACCCCACGGCGAGATCGGAGAGGACGGCGGTGACGGCCGCGACCAGGCCGATCACGGCGGCCCGGGTCGGCGTGAAGGGAGCTACCAGATAGCTGCCCAAAAGCGCGCTGGTGAGCGTGCCGACCATCGCGCCGGCCACCACACCGGCGGCGCCCCGTGGCACCTGCGGAGCCAGCCGGGGCCAGGGCAGCACGGCGTCGGTCAACCGGGCGACGGTGAGCGCGACGCCGCTGGCGGAAAGGCAGACGGTGATCGCCTGGGTGCCGGCCGGGATCCGACTGAGCACGATCAGGGTGCCGAAGGCCACCACCCCGACCACGATGAGCAGCGTGGCGCCGAGTGAGTCGGTGACCCGGACCCGGTCGACCCGACGGACCAGTTGGCCGAGCACCGCGGCGAGGAACCCGCCGGCGGCCAGGTAGCCGAGCGGCGCCAGGCCGGCGACGTCGGTCTGCACCGCGGCGATGTCGACGAGCGCCGCGACAGTGGCGCTGATCCCGGCGACCACGAGCAGCGCGGGCGGTCGCATGGCCATGGTCCAGGCCAGCACGAACAGCAACTGGACGCCGAAGATGATGAAGGCGAACGGCAGGCGGTGACCGGGACCCGACGTCTGTGCGCCGAGCACCAGACCGAGACCGAGCAGCGCGGCGAAGCCGGCGATCGTCACCGCCAACTGGCGGCGCACCTCGACCGGGGGTACGACCTCCTCCTCCGGCTCGTCGACCTCGTCCTCGGATCGGCGGGCCGGCTCACCGGCTCGACGGGCCCGACGAGGCCCACCCCGTTCGCGGCGTTCGCCGTCGGTGGTGGCCGGGCCGGTACGCGGCGCGGGCGGTTGGCCGCGGGTCGGTGTGGCGGCCGGGCCCGGGTGGGGCCCGGCGGGCCACGATTCGCGGCCGGCCTCGGGCGACGTGGAGGGAAACACGACCCGATCGTGCCAGACCGACGGCCCGACGCGGTGGTCACGGGTTTCGACAACGTTAAAACCTGGGCCACGATCAGGGGCAAGATAGACAAACGGGAAATGGACTGCCGGCGCGGCCGAGGCGATCGGTTACTCTCAACCCGTTACCCCGCCCGTCAGCGACGCCGGGACCACGCAATTTCTCAGCGCGCTCCCTCGTGAGTGTGTCTGGTCGCGTGCGGCCGTGCGCCGCCGGGACGGAGGTGATCGTGGAGATCCTGTTGCTGGTGACTGCGCGCGCAGGCGAACCGTCGGCTGTGCTGCCGGCACTCGACCTGTTGCCGCACTCGGTTCGCACCGCGCCGCGTGACGTCCGCACACTTGTCGCGGGCCCCAGCCCGGACGCGGTGATGGTGGACGCCCGGTCGGAGTTGAGCGAGGCCCGTGCGACCTGCCGAATGTTGCACGCCACCGGGCTCGGCGTGCCGCTTGTCGCGGTGGTGACCGAGGCCGGCCTGATCGCGTTGAACGCGGACTGGGGCGTCGACGACGTCATCCTCGCGTCGGCCGGCCCCGCCGAGGTCGAGGCACGGCTGCGGCTGGCGGTGGGCCGGCTGAGCAACGCGACCGCGGGCGCCGGTGGCTCGATCCGGGCCGGCGAGCTGAACATCGACCCGGACACGTACGCGGCCAAGCTCAAGGGTCGCCCGCTCGACCTGACCTACAAGGAGTTCGAGCTGCTGAAGTTCCTGGCCCAGCACCCGGGTCGGGTGTTCACCCGGGACCAGCTCCTGCGCGAGGTCTGGGGCTACGACTACTTCGGCGGCACCCGCACGGTGGACGTGCACGTCCGGCGACTGCGCGCCAAGCTCGGCTCGGAGTACGAGTCGATGATCGGCACCGTTCGCCAGGTCGGCTACAAGTTCGTCGTTCCGCCGTCGCGATCGCTGCCCGAGGCGGAGCACGCGCCACTGCCGGTCTGATCCGCGAGGTCGCCGCGAGCGATTTCCCATATGCCCCTTTTGCGCAGCTTGGCAGTCCTATTCTGACTGCCGGGTTTGTCGGAGAAGGGGGCGGCTGTGCGCGCAGTGACCACGGGGGCGACGGGCCGGACTGACCGGCCAGCCGGGCGGATGCCGTGACGCCCGGCAACTCGACCGCGCGTGCGGTCGGGATCGTGACGGTGGTGGTGGCGGCACTGCTCGGCTCGGCGTACGCGCTGGGCCGCAGTCTCGTCCCCGACCAGGTTCCGCCGGGGCACTCCGCCGGGGCCACGACAAGCGCCGACGGGCCGCACTACGCCGACCAGCCCAGCGGCGGCGAGCCCAGCGGCGGTGCGCCCACCGGCACCCCGAGCGCCGGCACCGGCCCCGCCGAGACCGGTCAGGACGGGTCGGGGCAGGACGCGGGCACCGACAACCTGTTCGGGGCGCACGCCACCTCCGGCTCCCCACGACTCGCGCTGACCTTCGACGACGGCCCCGACCCGCGCTACACCCCACAGGTCCTCGCCCTCCTGCGCGAGTACGACGTACACGCCACGTTCTGCGTGGTCGGCGAGAACGCGCAGAACCACCCCGACCTGATCCAGGCGATCGTCAACGAGGGGCACACCCTGTGCAACCACTCGTGGCACCACGACGTCGGCCTGGGCGCCCGCTCGGCCGACGCGATCCGCTCCGACCTGCTGCGCACCAACGCGGCGATCCGGGCCGCGGCGCCGAACGCGCCGATCGTCTGGTACCGCCAGCCGGGCGGCGCCTGGACGTACCCCGTGGTGTCGGTGGCCCGGCAACTCGGCATGACCCCGCTGCACTGGTCGGTGGACCCGTCGGACTGGGAGCTGCCCGGCGCCGCGAAGATCACCGCGACCGTGTTGACGCAGGCCGAACCGGGTTCGGTGGTGCTGCTGCACGACGCCGGCGGGAACCGGCAGGGCACCGTGGACGCGCTGCGCCGGATCCTGCCCGACCTGACCGCCAGATTCGAGCTGGAGGCGCTGCCCACCGACCCGACGTGAGGCACGGCTTTGCGGGTCGGTGTCGGCGACGGTCCGGGCGTCCGGACAGGCAGCGGTTACGGTGGCGGAATGAGCAGCGCGGAGCCGACCAGCGACCAGGTGACCCGGACCGACCGACTGGCACCGGCGGAGATCGGCGAGATACTGGCCCTCGCCAGCGCGGCGGGCGACACCGACGGCGCGGACCCGCTGGACGAGCACGTCCTGCTCCGCCTGCGTGACCCGGACGCCCCGGCCCTGCACCTGATCGCCCGCGCCGACGACGGCACCCTCACCGGGTACGCGCACCTGGACACCACCGACCCGGTCGGCGGGATCGGGGTCGAGTTGGTGGTGCACCCCGCGTACCGACGGCAGGGCACCGGTCGCGCGCTGGCCCGGGGCGTACTCGCCTCGGCCACCGGGCCGCTGCGGGCGTGGGCGCACGGCGACCACCCCTCGGCCGCGGCGCTCGGCGTCGATCTCGGGTTCACCCGGGCGCGGGCGCTCTGGCAGTTGCGCCGCCCCCTGGCCGCCCCGCTGGGCGAGCCGCGCCTGCCCGACGGGGTGGCGCTGCGCGCGTTCCGGCCCGGGGCGGACGACGCCGCCTGGCTGACCCTCAACTCGCGCGCCTTCGCCGAGCACCCCGAGCAGGGGCGGTGGACCTCGGAGGACCTGCGGGTCCGCCTCGGCGAGCCGTGGTTCGACCCGGCCGGCTTCCTGCTCGCCGAGGAGACCGCCACCGGTCGGCTGCTCGGCTTCCACTGGACCAAGGTGCACGAACGCCCGGGGTCGGCCCGGATCGGCGAGGTGTACGTGCTGGGGGTCGAGCCGACCGCGCACGGCGGCGGGCTCGGCCGGGCCCTGACCACCGCCGGGCTGGCGTACCTGCGGGACCGGCGGGGCCTGGACCGGGTGATGCTCTACGTGGACGAGTCGAACACCGGAGCCGTCGCGCTCTACGAGCGGCTGGGCTTCGCCCGCTGGTCCGCGCACATCAACTACCACCTGGGCTGACCGTGGACCGGCGCTCCGGCCGGGTCACCGGTGGGTAACGGCCGGACGTCGGCGACATAACAGCGAACCGGAAATATACCCATACATCCGACAGGTGCATCCGGGTTCACTTAACGGACAACTCACCCTCGGCAAGCGGTCATCTCGACGGCCGTACGTGTTCACCTCGCGTTCACTTGCGACCGGCGAACCGGCTACCTGGCACTTCTAACTTTCGTGTCAGCCGGTCAGTGCCGGTCCTCGGGCCCCGGGTTCGGGGTGCCAAGTCAGACGCGAAGGGAAACCCCTCAGGTGAAGCTCCAGCGGTACGGCACTATTGCCTGCCTCGCTCTTACTGCGACGCTCGGTCTCAGTGCATGCGGCTCGGACAACAACGAGCCCAGCACCAGCGCTTCGGGCTCGACCGCCGCGGTCGACTGCGCCACCGGCACGGTGAACGCCCAGGGCTCCTCGGCGCAGAAGAACGCCATGGACGAGTGGATCAAGGCGTACCAGCAGAAGTGCCAGGGCGTCACGATCAACTACGAGCCGTCCGGCTCGGGCGCCGGCATCACGGCGTTCACGAACGGCACTGCCGACTTCGCCGGCTCCGACTCCGCGCTCAAGCCGGAGGAGCAGCCGAAGGCCGACGCCAAGTGCGCCGGCGGCGCCGCGATCAACCTGCCGATGGTGATCGGCCCGGTCGCCATCGCCTTCAACCTCAACGGCGTGGACAACCTCCAGGTCAAGCCGGCCACCCTGGCGAAGATCTTCGCCGGCAAGGTGACCAAGTGGGACGACCCGGCGATCAAGGCCGACAACCCGGACGCCAAGCTGCCGTCGACCGCCATCCAGGCGGTGCACCGCTCCGACGAGTCGGGCACCACCGACAACTTCACCAAGTTCCTCTCCAAGACCGCCGCGGCGGACTGGACCCTGGGCAACGCGAAGGCCTGGAAGGCCCCGGGTGGCGTGGGCGCCGCCAAGTCGGACGGCGTTGCCAGCAAGATCAAGAGCACGGACGGCACCATCGGCTACGTCGAGTGGTCGTACGCCGAGAACGCCAGCCTGAAGATGGCCAAGGTCGGCAACGGTGCGGGCGAGTTCGCCGCGCTGACCGCCGAGTCGGCCGGCAAGACCATCGCCGGAGCCAAGATCGAGGGCCAGGGCGACGACCTCAAGATGTCGATCGACTACAACACCAAGGAGGCCGGGGCGTACCCGATCGTCCTGGCGACGTACGAGATCGTCTGCAGCAAGGGCCTCGCGGCCGACAAGCTGAAGCTGGTCAAGGGCCTGCTGGGCCACGCTGCCAGCGCTGAGGGCCAGGCCTCTCTCACCGAGCTGGGCTACGCCCCGCTGCCGGAGACGGTCCGCACCAAGGTCGAGACCGCGGTCAAGAACCTCTCCTGACCCGACCCCATACCTCCGCAACCGAATCGAGCGAGCAGATGGGTGAAACCCCTCACCGCTCGGCCGACGCCGGCACCGGCGGGACGCGCGTGACGCAGAGTCACGAGTGGCCCGCCGGTGCCTCGGCGCGTGTGGCCGAGGCACCAGTCAGCACCCGTTCCCCTGACGGTTCCGGGCTGGGCGGCGGTGGCGCACTGCCCCGGGCCCGCGCTTTCGGCGCCGAGCGGGCCTTCCACGGCCTCACCCTGGCCGCCGGCACGACGGTTCTGGTCATCATCGTCGCCATCGCGGTCTTCCTGATCGCCAAGGCGATCCCGGCCCTGCGTGCCAACAGCGCCAGCTTCTGGACCTTCGAGGGCTGGTTCCCGAACGACAACCCGCCCACGTTCGGCATCGGCGCGCTCGCCTTCGGTACGGTGCTCACCGCCGCGTTGGCGCTGCTCATGGCGGTCCCGGTGGCGATGGGCATCGCCCTCTACCTGTCCCACTATGCGCCCCGGCGGCTCGGCAACGCGCTCGGCTTCCTGATCGACCTGCTGGCCGCCGTACCCAGTGTGGTGTTCGGCCTCTGGGGGCGCGACTACCTCATCGGGCCGGTCACCGACCTGTCCGGCTGGCTCAACACGTACTTCGGCTGGATCCCGATCTTCGGCGGCGACGGCCCGTACGGCAACTCCATCCTGCTCGGTTCCCTCGTGCTGGCGATCATGGTGCTGCCGATCATCACCTCGCTCACCCGCGAGGTGTTCCTCCAGACGCCCACCGCGAACGAGGAGGCCGCTCTCGCGCTCGGCGCCACCCGGTGGGAGATGCTGCGCACCGCGGTCCTGCCGTACGGGCGGCCCGGCATCATCGCCGCCGTGATGCTCGGACTCGGTCGGGCACTCGGCGAGACCATCGCGCTGGCGCTGACCCTCGGGGCCACCTACAGCATCTCGTTCAACGTGCTGGAGTCCGGCGGCAACACCATCGCCGCCAACATCGCCAACCGCTTCGCCGAGGCGAACGACACCGGTCGCGGCGCCCTGATCGCATCCGGCCTGGTGCTCTTCGCGATCACGCTGGTCGTCAACATCATCGCGCGGGCGATCATCTACCGCCGCCGGGAGTTCACGGAGTCCGCCGCATGAGCACCACGGTCACCTCACACCGCACCCGGCCGCCGGTCCAGCCGGATACGCTGCGGGCCCGGCGGCTGCCCGCGTACGCCGCGCCGGCCATCGCCGTGGCCGCGCTGGCCCTCGCCGCCGCGATCGTCTACGGCGCGAGCATCGGCGGCCCCGTCCTCGTCATCGTGCTGGGCGCGCTGCTCTACCTGGCCGGGCTCTTCGCGGCGGCCAACGCCGTCGAGGGGCGACGAGCGGCCCGCAACCGCACCTGGAGCGCGCTGATCCACTCCGCGTTCGTGCTGGCCGTGGTGCCGCTCGTCTCGGTGGTCTGGACGCTGCTCAGCAAGGGCGTCCAGCGGTTGGACGGCGACTTCTTCCTCACCTCGATGAACAACATCGGCGCCCGGGACCCGAACGGCGGCGCCTACCACGCCATCATCGGCACCCTGGAGCAGGTTGGCATCGCCGTCCTGATCACCGTGCCGCTCGGCCTGCTCTGCGCCATCTACATCGTCGAGTACGGGCGGGGCAAGTTCGCCTTCGCGATCCGGTTCTTCGTCGACGTGATGACAGGTATCCCGTCGATCGTCAGCGGCCTGTTCGTGCTGGCGTTCTGGGTGCTGATCGTGTCGCCGTGGTTCAACGACGGCCGGCCGAGCTTCTCCGGCTTCGCCGCCGCGCTGGCCCTCGCGGTGCTGATGCTGCCGACGATCGTCCGCTCCACCGAGGAGATGTTGCGCCTCGTTCCCGCGCCACTGCGAGAGGGCGCGTACGCGCTCGGCGTGCCCAAGTGGAAGACCATCCTGCGGGTGGTGCTCCCCACCGCGCTCCCGGGCATCGTCACCGGCGTCATGCTCTCCATCGCCCGCGCGGCCGGCGAGACCGCTCCGGTGTTGCTGATCGCCGGCGGTGGCGCCGCGATCAACTTCAACCCGTTCGAGAACAACCAGTCGTCCCTCTCGCTCTACGTCTACCAGCAGGCCGGCAGCGCGTCGAAGTACGCGCCGGAGCGGGCGTGGACCGCTGCACTCACCCTGGTCGCCCTCGTGCTCATCCTGACGATCGCGGCGAAATTGCTGGCCCGTCGCAACCGGCTCAGCCGATGAACCCCGGAGGTACCACCATGGCCAAGCGCGTCTCCGCCTCGAACGTCACCGCGTACTACGGCGGCTTCAAGGCGATCGAGAACATCAACCTGACGGTCGAGCCGAAGACCGTCACCGCCCTGATCGGGCCGTCCGGTTGCGGCAAGTCGACCTTCCTGCGGTCGATCAACCGGATGCACGAGGTGCTGCCCGGGGCTCGGGTCGAGGGCAGCCTGACAATCGACGACCAGGACATCTACGACCGGGACGTGGACGTCACCGCGGTCCGGCGCACGATCGGCATGGTCTTCCAGCGGCCGAACCCGTTCCCCACCATGAGCATCTTCGAGAACGTGGTGGCGGGCCTGAAGCTCAACGGCGTCCGGAAGAAGTCGATCCTGGAGGACTCGGCCGAGAAGGCGCTGCGCTCGGCCAATCTGTGGGACGAGGTCAAGGACCGGCTGGGCAAGCCCGGCGCGGGCCTCTCCGGCGGTCAGCAGCAGCGGCTCTGCATCGCCCGGACCATCGCGGTCGAGCCGCAGGTCGTCCTGATGGACGAGCCGTGCTCGGCCCTGGACCCGATCTCCACGCTGGCCATCGAGGACCTGATGTTCCAGCTCAAGGACAAGTTCACGATCATCATCGTGACCCACAACATGCAGCAGGCCGCACGGGTGTCGGACCGGACCGCCTTCTTCTCCATCGAGAAGACCGGCGACCCGGGCCGCCTGATCGAGTACGACAACACCCAGAAGATCTTCAGCAACCCGAGCGTGAAGAAGACCGAGGACTACATCACCGGCCGCTTCGGCTGAGCCGCTGACTCCCGGTCCGCGAGGGGCGTCGGTCGACCTGACCGGCGCCCTTCCGCGTACCCGACGTGGTTCCAGCCCGGCCCGGGGACGGCCCCGACCCAGCCCGCACGGCACGGCCAAGATCTGCGCAACTACGCGGATATTGCCGTCTCCCGCGAGCCCGAGGCAGCAGCATCCCTGAAGTTGTGCGGATCTTGACGGCACGCGCAGGACACTTGCACCCAAAGGCGCGGGCGGCGCGGGTGGCGCGGGCAGCGCGGGCAGCGGGCAGCGGGCAGCGCGGGCAGCGGGCAGCGGGCAGCGGGCAGCGGTCAGCGGTCAGCGGTCAGCGGTCAGCCCAGGACGAAGCGGTCAGCCCAGGACGAAGCGGGGTTCGCCGTTCGGCGGGAGGTCCAGGCGTGGGGTGACCGGGGTCGCGGCGTCCCGCTGAGCCGCCGCGCGGGCCACGCCGGCCAGGTCGCCGGCCGCCGCCACCTGGGCAAGCGTGACCAGGGTGGGCGGCAGCATGGTCAGCTCGCCCGCCTCGGCGCGGGCAAGCGCGTCCGCCGGGCGGATCCAGAGCGTTTGGTCGGCCTCGCCGGAGACGTCGCGGGTCCGCTGTCCCGCCGGCAGCAGGGCCACGAAGAAGTACGTGTCGAAGCGGCGCGGCTCGAACTCCGGGGTGATCCACCGGCTCCACGGCAGCAGCAGGTCCGACCGCAGGGTGAGCTGTCGGTTGGCGAGCAGCTCGGCGAAGCCCAGCCGTCGCCCCTCCAGGTCCTGCCGGGCGGCCTCCCAGTCG
Source organism: Micromonospora sp. DT228 (assembly GCF_049841595.1). Taxonomy (NCBI): domain Bacteria; kingdom Bacillati; phylum Actinomycetota; class Actinomycetes; order Micromonosporales; family Micromonosporaceae; genus Micromonospora; species Micromonospora sp. DT228. The sequence goes on along the minus strand of NZ_JBNCKO010000005.1, from coordinate 303,433 downwards.
TCCCCGCTGACGTCGCCCACCACTGTCGTCGGGTCCGGGCCGGCGAGCAGCACGCCGGCCTCCTCGAAGACCTCGCGGGCGGCGGCACAGACCACGGCCTGGGCGGCTTCCGGGGTCACCCCGAGCCGGCCCGCCCACTCGGTCGGGGCCGGGCCCGCCCAGTCCAGGTGCGCCGCGGAGTCGGAGCGGTCCACCCCGCCGCCGGGGAAGGCGTACATCCCGCCGAAGGTCATGGTGGCGACCCGGCGGATGACGCACACCTCGAAGTCGACGCCTGTCGGGCGCAGCAGCAGCACGGTGGCGGCGACCCGCGGCACCGCCGGGGTGCCACCCTCGGCCTGGAACCGGCGGGCGTGCTCGACCAGCGCGGCCGGCGCGGCGAAGCCGTCGCTGTTGATCGTCATGCCGCGAGCCTAGTTCCCACCGACTCGACTGCCGGGCGTGGTGATCGACTCGACCTCCTGGATACCGCGGCATCAGCCACGGCATGATGCCACGACATCACGAAACCGGTGTTGATCACGCCGGGCGGGCGGCGGGCGGCGGGCAGGCGGGCGGCGGGCGGTTCACCTGGCTCCGCTAGCGTTTCGGCATGACTCGTTGGGGCATCCTGGCCACCGGCCACATCGCCAGCCGTTTCGCCGAAGACCTCCGGCTGGTGCCGGACGCCGAGCTGGTCGCGGTCGGCTCGCGCGCCGTCGAGAGCGCGCGGCGCTTCGCCGACACGTACGGCGCCAAGCGCGCCTACGGATCCTGGGTGGAGTTGGCCGCCGACCCGGAGGTCGACGCGATCTACGTGGCCACCCCGCACTCCGCGCACCACGAGGCGGCGATGACCTGCCTGACCGCCGGCCGGGCGGTGCTGTTGGAGAAGCCGTTCACCCTCGACCTGGCCAGCAGCGCCGAGTTGGTGGACACGGCCCGCGCCGCCGGGGTCTTCCTGATGGAGGCCATGTGGATGCGACTGAATCCGCTGATCCTGCGCGTGGTCGAGCTGATCGCGGACGGGGCGATCGGCACGGTGACCGGCGTCCGGGCCGATTTCGGGGTGGCCGGGCCGTTTCCGCCGGAGCACCGGATGCGCAACGCCGCACTGGGCGGGGGCGCCCTGCTCGACCTGGGGATCTACCCGATCAGCCTGGCCCACCTGCTGCTCGGCGTGCCGCAGCACATCCGGTCCTGGGCGCAGCTCGGCCCGGAGGGGACGGACGAGAACACCGGGATCCTGTTCGGCTACGACACCGGAGCGCTGGCCACGCTGAGCTGCGGCATGGTCGGGCTGAGCGGGCAAACCGCCTCGATCACCGGCACGACGGGACGGATCGACCTGCCGGAGCCGTTCTTCCGGCCGGGTTCCGTGGTCCTGCACCGGGCCGGCGTGGAGCCGGAGACGATCGTCGCCGACGGGGCCGGCAACGGCTACCAGTACGAGGCGATCGAGGTGCAGCGCTGCCTGGCCGCCGGGCTGACCGAGAGCCCACTGGTGCCGCACGCCACGACCCTTGAGGTGATGGCGCTGCTGGACACGGTGCGGGAGCAGATCGGCGTGCGGTACGAGTGAAAGAAAGGGGCCCCTCCTCGCGGAGGGGCCCCTTCTGGGCGACGGTCAGCCGAAGAGCGGCCGGACCAGCAGGTAGGTGACGCAGGCGATGAGCGCGGCGGCCGGGAACGTGATGATCCAGGCGAGCACGATGTTGCCGGCGACGTTCCAGCGGACCGCGGAGAGCCGCTTCGTCGCGCCCACGCCCATGATCGCCGAGGTGATCGTGTGCGTGGTCGAGATCGGCGCCTTCAGCACCAGGGCGTTGAAGTAGAGCACCGCGCTGGCGACCGTCTCGGCGGCGAAGCCCTCCGGCGGCCCCAGGTCGATGATCTTACGACCGAGGGTACGGATGATCCGCCATCCGCCGGCGTACGTGCCCAGGGCCAGCATCGTCGCCGAGGTCCAGAACACCCAGCCCGGGATGTGCGTCTTGCTCTCCTGGAAACCGCCGGTGTAGAGCGCCAGCACCACGATGCCCATGGTCTTGGCGGCGTCCTGCATGCCGTGGCCGACCGACATGGCGGCCGCCGAGACGGTCTGCGCCCACCGGAAGCCCCGGTTGAGCTTGCCCGGCTGCCCCTTCCGGAACAGCCAGAGGATGGCAAGCATCAGCAGGTAGCCGAGGGTCAGGCCGACGATCGGCGAGAGCACCATCGGCAGCAGCACCTTCTCGCCGATGTTGCCCCACTGCACGATGCCGCCGGTGGACAGCAGGGTCGCGCCGACCAGGCCGCCGAAGAGCGCGTGTGAGGACGACGAGGGCAGACCGAAGTACCAGGTGATCAGGTTCCAGGCGATCGCGCCGAGCACCCCGGCGAAGACCACGCCGAGGCTGTTCACGCCGGTCGGGAGGGTGACCAGGCCGTCGCCGACGGTCTTGGCCACGCCGGCGCCGAAGTGCGCGCCGACGAAGTTGCCGACCGCGGCGAGGCCGAGGGCGATCCGGGGGGTCAGCGCCCGGGTGGAGACGCTTGTCGCGATCGCGTTGGCGGCGTCGTGGAAGCCGTTGGTGTAGTCGAACGCCAGGGCTACCCCGATCACCGCCAGCACGGCGATGAGTTCGGGTGTGAAAGTCACCGGATCAGGACTCCTTGACCGCGATGGTCTCGACCGTGTTGGCCACGTGCTCGAAGGCGTCGCAGGCGGCCTCCAGCTCGTCGGCCACCTCCTTCATCTTCAGCACCGTCAACGCGTCGTACTCGCCGGAGAAGAGGCGGACGAGCAGTTGCCGGTTGATCCGGTCGCCCTCGTTCTCCAGCCGGTTGCACTCGATCCAGTAGTCCTCGAGATCCTTCATCGACTTGAGCCGGGGCATCGCGTCGGCGGTCAGCTTGGCCTGCTGGTCGAGCACGTTGACCATCTCGTGCAGCTCGCGGGGCAGCGCCGGCAGCTCGGTCAGCCCGTACAGGTAGAGCAGGTCGCCGACCGCTTCCAGGTGGTCCATCACGTCGTCGAGCAGCGAGCCCAGCCGGTAGATGTCCTCCCGGTCGAACGGCGTGATGAACGTCGAGTTGATCTTCTTGTAGAGGTCGTGGGTGATCTGGTCGCTGTCGTGCTCGACCTCGGTCAGCCGCTCGCTCACGGACTGCACGTCCACGCCGGGCAGGGCCAGCTCGTTGAGCAGCGCGGTGCCTCGGACCAGGTTCTGCGCGGCCCTGGTGAAGAGCTCGTAGAAGGCGCCCTCGGTGGGGCGGAAGGAAAACTTCACAGCACAGACCTCGTCGCGTCGGTGGAAGGGTGGCGGCACCCGTCGGGCACCCGCTGGGTGAATGCTAGGAAACGCCGGAACCGCGAATTCGACGGCCCACCCCTGGCCAGGCGTCATTCACCGGTCGTTCATCTGCTGTTCATCTCGGCCGTCCCACCCGCACCCACTCCCCCAGCGACCAACCGCTCCCGCTCCCGATCGACATCGAAATCGGCAGCCGGATACCCCAGGTCGAGGGTGTCGAACGTCTCACGCAGCAGATGAGCCACCGCCCAGTCCCGGTACCACTTGCGGTCCGCCGGCACCACGAACCAGGGCGCGGCGTCCGTGCCGCACCGGCTGAGGGCCTCGGCGTACGCGGCCTGGTAGTCGTCCCAGTGCGACCGGGAGTCGACGTCGGAGGGGTTGTACTTCCAGTGCTTGCGCGGGTCGGTGAGTCGTTCCAGCAGGCGCTTGCCCTGCTCGGCGTACGAGATGTGCAGCATCACCTTGAGCACTGTCGTCCGGCCCTCGGTCAACTCCCGCTCGAACGCGTTGATCTCGTCATAGCGGGCCCGCCAGGTCGCCTCCGGCACCAGCGAGCCGACCCGGGCGATCAACACGTCCTCGTAGTGCGAACGGTTGAACATCCCCACGTACCCCGGCGGCGGCAACTCCCGCCGGATCCGCCACAAAAAGTCGTGCCGCAACTCCTGGCGGGTCGGCGGCCCGAACGAGCGGATGTGCAGGCCCAGCGGGTTCATGGCGCCGGCCACCCGCTTGATCGTGCCGTCCTTGCCACCGCAGTCCATCGCCTGGAGCACCAGCAGGACCCGGCGTGCCGGCCGGTCCGACCCGCTCTTGGCCATCGCGAAGAGCATCTCCTGCTGCCGGCCCAGCTCGCCGCCGACCAACTCCACCTGCTCCCGCGCCCAGGCCTTACGGTGCTCGCCGCGCCCCGCCGCGCTCGGCACGCCGGGCGTGGACCGCGGGTCGACCGCGCCCAGGTCCACAGGTGCGGTGACCCGCAGCAACTCCCGAACGGAACCGCCGTCCGGTGCCACGATCTGCCCTTGTTGGGGTGCGCTCATCCACGGATCATCGCCCAATCGCGGGCGATCCGCCCGCCGAGGCCCACCCCTCACCCCACCCCCGATCGGACCGGTGGCGGGCCAGCCCGCCACCGCGCACAGGGCTGCCGACACCCCCGGTCGGCGCGGTCCACGGGCCGGCCGCCGCCCGGCACGGGGCAGCCAGGGCGTCCGGTCGGCGGGAGGATGGACGTCAGGGTGGTGCCGGCGGGGAGGGTGGTGGGTCGTGCAGGATCTGGCGACGGAGTTCGAGGCCGAGCGGGGGCGGCTGCTCTCGGTGGCCCGCCGGATGCTGGGCAGCCGCAGTGAGGCGGAGGACGCCGTGCAGGAAACCTGGCTGCGCTACGCCAATGCCCTCGCCGACCCGAGCGCTCGCGCCGAGATCCGCGAGCTGTCCGCGTGGCTGACCACCGCCTGCGCCCGGATCTGCCTGGACGTGCTCCGCTCGGCGCGGGTCCGCCGCGAGGCGTACCCCGGGCAGTGGTTGCCGGAGCCCGTGGTGAGCCCGTTGGGCGCGGTGACGCCGACGGACGGCTACGCGCCCGATCCGGCCGAGCGGGCGGTGCGCACCGACCAGGTCGGCACGGCGCTGCTCGTCGTGCTGGAGCGGCTCGCGCCGGAGCAGCGGGTCGCGCTCGTGCTGCACGACGTGTTCGCGGTGCCGTTCGCCCGGGTAGCCGACGTGCTCGGCACCACCGAGGCGGCCGCCCGCCAGCTCGCCCACCGGGCACGCCGGGCGGTCACCGCGCCGGACGTGCCCCGACACACCGCGGACCTGGCCGAGCAGCGCCGGGTACTCGAAGCGTTCGTCGCCGCCACCGAGTCCGGCGAGTTGGAGCAACTGCTCCAGGTGCTCGCGCCGGACGTGGTCTTCGTCGGTGACTCGGGCGGGCACTACCCCTCGGCCCGCCAGCCGGTCGTCGGCGCGGACGCCGTGGGTCGCTTCACGCTCGGCCTGTTCGGCCGGGCCGGCCGGTACGCCGACCGGGTGCTGGCCCGGCTCGTGCTCGTCGATGGCGCGCTCGGCCTGCAGATGGAGACCGTGCACAGCGACGGGCGGCCGATCCGCCTGGTCACCGTCTTCGCGGTGGACCAGGGCCGGATCACCGCCATCTACAACCAGATCAACCCGGAGAAACTGGCCGGCCTGCCCCCGCTCGGCGACGACGACGGCTGGCCACCGCGCTGGTGAGCCGGCCGGCGCGGCATCAGACCACCAGGCCCAACCACTTGCGGTACGAGGTGGCGAACGGCTCGGTGCCGTCGCCCAGCGCTCCGAGCAGTCGTTGGGCCGCGGCCTCGGCCTCGGCCACCACGTCGTCCGGGTAGCCGAACCGGACCCGGTGCTCGGCGAACTCGTCCTCGTCGAGCAGCTCCACCAGGCCGGTGGCCCGACGCCGGACGACGTCCAGGTCCAGGTCGATCAGGTGGACCGTGTCGTCGGACTCCCAGCGGGCCGGGGTGGTGATGTCGCAGTAGACCTCGCTGGTGCGGGGCGGGGGGTTGAACATGGCCGTCCACCAGGCACGGTGTGGCACCAGCAGAACGAAGGGGATCTTCTCCACCGACGGGCGGCCGTGGTAGACCGACTCGGTGCCCTGGGGCACGCCGAGCCAGATGCCGAGGTCGTCCTCGGTGAGCCGGCGGGCCGGGTAGTCGCGGTGGGCGCTGCCGTCGTACTTGCGGTAGATCACTCGGACCATGTCGCTCGGCATGATTCGCACCCTAACCGATACTGCCCACCCGTCGTAGCGTGGCGGTAACCGGGCGGCGCGGCCGCGACAACTAGCGTGGCCGGCAGCGCGCCACGCGGCGGAGGGGCACGGCCGGTGTCGGCCGCGCCGGGTACCGTCGCACGGTGACTCCGCCCCGCACCACCACCGGTTCCGCCACTCCGTCGGCCCGCGCCAAGGGCCGGCGGCGGGGTGCCCGGCCCAGCGGCACGGAGCTGCTGGCGGCGGCGGTCGGCGCGGTGCCCGGCGGCGCGGAACGCCCCGGCCAGCTGCAGATGACCACGGCGATCGAGGAGTGCGTCGCCGGCGGCGAGCACCTGCTCGTGCAGGCGGGCACCGGCACCGGCAAGTCGCTGGCCTACCTCGCCCCGGCGCTGACAGTGGACGGCCCGGTGGTGGTCTCCACCGCCACCCTGGCGTTGCAGTCGCAGCTTGTCGACCACGACCTGCCCCGGCTGGCCGACGCGGTCGAACCGGTGCTCGGCCGTCGGCCCACGTTCGCGGTGCTCAAGGGTCGCCACCACTATCTCTGCCTCGCCCGACTGGACAACTCCACCGAGGAGGAGCCGGAGGACACCCTCTTCGACGCCCCCGCGGCCCGTCCCGGGGGTGGCACGAAGTGGCTCGGTGAGGCGGGCCGGTTGGGCAAGCAGGTCGAACGGCTGCGCGACTGGGCCGAGCGGACCGCCACCGGCGACCGGGATGAGCTGGACCCAGGCGTCGACGACCAGGCCTGGCGGCTGGTGTCGATGCCGGCCCGGGAGTGCGTCGGGGCGACCCGCTGCCCCTTCGGGCAGGAGTGCTTCGCCGAGGCGTCGCGAGCGCGGGCCCGGGAGGCCGACATCGTGGTGACAAACCACAGCCTGCTCGCGGTCGACATGCTCGCCGACCGGCACATCGTGCCGCCGCACAAGCTGCTCATCGTCGACGAGGCGCACGAGCTGGCCGACCGGGTCTCCTCCGCGGCTCAGGCGGAGCTGGTGCCGGAGCTGATCGACCGGACCACCCGGCGGGCCCGTACGCTGCTGCGGCCGGAGACCGCCGAGGCGCTCACCGCCGCCGGCGACGCGCTCGCGGTCGGGCTGGCCGAGGCTCCGGCCGGGCGGATCACCGCCGGGTTGCCGACGCCGCTGCGGGAGGCGTGCACGCTGCTCGACGCGGCGACCCGTGCCGCCCTGGACGCCATCGGCGACATCAAGTCCGACGATCCCGACCCGGTCCGCAAGCAGCAGGCCAAGGCCGCCCTGGACGAGCTCTCCACCACCGCCCAACGGCTGCTGGAGGAGGCCGACCACGACGTGGCCTGGGTGGAGAAGAACGACAGCGGCAGCCGCCGGGCGCTTGTGGTCGCGCCGCTGTCGGTGGCCGGCACCCTCGCCACCCACCTGTACGACGAACGCACAGTCGTCGCCACCTCGGCGACGCTGGCGTTGGGCGGTCGGTTCGACACGGTGGCCCGCGCCCTCGGGTTGGACGCGCCGCCGCCCGCACCGCCGACCCCCGCCGCGGCCGCCCAGGCCGCCCGCACCGGTCCGGGTCGCCCGGTCGCCGAGTCGCCGGGCCGTCGACTCGCCGGCGACGCCGCCCCGAACGCCGTCGTACCGGCCACCGAGGGCCCCGGTTGGCGGTCACTCGACGTCGGTTCGCCGTTCGACTACGCCCGGCAGGGCATCCTGTACGTCGCCGCGCACCTGCCCCGCCCCAGTGTCTCCGGGCTGCCCGACGCCGCCGGGGAGGAGTTGCTCGCGCTGGTCGAGGCGCTCGGTGGTCGTACCCTCGGGCTTTTCTCCTCTCGGCGGGCCGCGCAGCAGGCGGCGGAGCTGGTGCGCGCGCGGACCGACCTGCCGGTGTTGTTGCAGGGCGAGGAGGCGCTGCCGCTGCTGGTCCGCCGCTTCCGGGAGGAGCGGGCGAGCTGCCTGTTCGGCGTGATGTCGCTCTGGCAGGGCGTGGACGTGCCGGGTGACGCCTGCCAGCTCGTCGTCATCGACCGGCTGCCCTTCCCGCGCCCGGACGAGCCGTTGGCGGCGGCCCGTGCCGCGGCCGTGGACGCCGGCGGTGGCTCCGGCTTCTCCGCGGTCAGTGTGCCGATCGCGGCGGTGCGACTGGCCCAGGGCGTGGGCCGGCTGATCCGGGCGACCGGTGACCGGGGTGTGGTCGCGGTGCTCGACTCCCGGCTGGAGACGGCTCGTGGCTATGGGCCGTTCCTGCGCCGCTCACTGCCGCCGTTCTGGTACACGACCCGCCCCGAGGTGGCCCGCGGCGCTCTGCAACGCCTCGCCAAGTCCTAACCCGGATCAGGGGGCCTGGGAGGCGACGACCACCGCGTCGGGCGGGGTGTCCGGGACCCTGCGGGCGGCGAGCCGGCGCACCGCGGTGTTCAGCACCGCGATGAGCGGCACGGAGACCAGCGCTCCGGTGATGCCGGCCAGGACGACACCCGCGGCGATGCCGATGATCACCGCGAGCGGGTGCAGGGCGACCGCCCGTCCCATGATCAGCGGTTGGAGGATGTGGCCCTCCACCTGCTGCACACCGATCACCACGCCCAGGATGATCAGCGCGGTGACCGGGCCGCTGTCGACGAGCGCCACCAGCACCGCCACGCCACCGGAGAGCGCCGCGCCGACGATCGGGATGAACGCGCCCAGGAAGACGAGCGCGGCGAGCGGGAAGGCGAACGGGATGTCGAAGATGACCAGGAAGATGCCGATGCCGACCGCGTCGATGAAGGCCACCAGGACTGTCGCGCGGACGTAGGCGACGAGCGTCTGCCAGGAGGCGCGGCCCGCGTCGTCGACCTTCCACCGGGCGGCCACCGGCAACAGCCGGACCAGGAAGCGCCAGATCCGGTTGCCGTCGCGCAGGAAGAAGAACGTCGCGAAGAGCACCAGGAGCGTGCCGGTCAGCACCTCGGCAAGCGTGGCGGCGGTGCTCAGGGCACCGCTCGTGAACCGTGAGGTGTTGTTGTTGATCCAGCTCTGCGCCTCGTTGATGTAGCGGTCGAGCTGGGTGTCGGAGAGGTGCAGCGGACCCGTCTTGAGCCAGTTCTGGATCTGCCGGACGCCCTCCGAGGACTTCTCGCTCAGCTCCGGCACACCTCGGATGAACTCGTTGACCACGAGCGTCAGCGTGCCGATCACCGCGACGAGACCGCCGACCAGCACCACCGCCGTCGCCAGCGACCGGGGCAGTCGAGCCCGCAGCAGCCAGCCCACCGCCGGCGCGAGCAGCGCGGAGAGCAGCAGCGCGATGGCCAGCGGAATGATCACGATCTTGACGGTGCTGACGACCCTGACCAGCGCCCAGGCCACCACACCGATCACGATCAGCCGCCAGCACCAGGCGGCGGCGATCCGCAGCCCGTGCGGGACGTCGGCGTCGTCCCGGCTGGAGGTCGAGCTGTGCAGGTCCACCGGAGGTTCCGCGCCGTAGACCGAGGCGCTCGGCGGTGCGGTCGGCCCCGGCACGGCCGGCGACGCCACCCGGGCGGCGTCCGACACGTCACCCAACTCGTCGGCCGAAACGCCCTCGTCGGCGGGGGCCGACTCCTGTCGTGCCTGGTAGGCGCGACGAAGCCGCCCGCGTACCCGCTCGAAGCGGCTCAAGCGCACCTCCTGGCAGTGAAACCGGCCCGCCAACGGCGACAGGTCGGAGAGCATACGTCCGTCCCGGACACCGTAGGGCAGTTCCGCCACACAATGCCCAGACCACCACCGGCGTAACCACCGGCGGACCCGCCGTCGGCCACACGGTAGCGTCTGCGGCGTGACCGCCGACAATGATCTGGACGCCGGCCTGCCGATTCGCCTGCTGCACGATCGCGTGCTGGTGCGGATGGAGGGCAGCGAGGGCGAACGCCGCTCCTCCGCCGGCATCGTCATCCCGGCGACCGCCCAGGTCGGCAAGCGCCTCGCCTGGGCCACGGCGGTAGGGGTGGGGCCGAACGTGCGCGCCATCGTCTCCGGCGACCGGGTGCTCTTCGACCCGGACGACCGCTCCGAGGTCGAGCTGCACGGCCGCGGGTACGTGCTGCTGCGGGAACGCGACGTGCACGCGGTGGCCGCCGAGCGGATCGAGAACGACCCCACCGGCCTCTACCTCTGACGCACCTCCCCCGGCCACCACGCCGCGCCGCGCATCGTTTGCCCAGCCGCACGAAGGGAAGCCATCCGGCGACCGTGGCCCTGGGGAGGGACGATGCCAATATTCGTGAAGAAGCTGTTGACCTGGGGCAGTGTCGCGTTCCTGATCTACTTCATGGCCTTCCGGCCGGACGGTGCCGCGCAGATCTTCAAGGCCATCGGGGGCGCGCTGATGGCGATGTTTCAGGGCTTCGGTGACTTCCTCACCTCCCTGATGACCTGAGGCCACCGGCCGGGGCGCCTGCCGTCAGGGGTGACCCGGCGGCCACGGCGGAGCCGAGCGCAGACCGGGCCAGCCGGGCGGCGGGCCATAGCCCACCGGAGGCGGCGGCGCGGGGGCCAGCACCACCGGGATCGGCACCACCGGCTCGTCCGGCGCGTCCACCGCACGCTGGGTGCCGTCGGGAAAACGCAGGTGGTAGCGGCTGCCGTCCCAGATCCCCGTCGGGGCCTGCGGGTCGCGGCCGACGAAGAACGACCGGTACGCGCCGATCGCGTCCAGCAACTCCCGTTCCTCCCGCGCGGTCCGTTCCTGGTCGGCGGGCTTGCGGTCCAGGCCACGCAGCGAGCCGTCGCGCAGCAGGGCCAGTCGGGTGGCCGCGGACTGGTAGCCGCGCATCGCCCGCACCCCGGCGTCGCCGGCCACCCGCCGCGCCCAACTGCGGGCCGCGTGCCGCCGGCCGAGACTGCTCAGCGCGGCCACCTCGGGTGGGCTCAGCCAGCCGGCGCGTACGTAGTCCGGCAGGGTCCGCTCGGTGAGCCGCCCCTCCCAGGCGCGCAGCCACACCGCGAGACCCACCATGCCGAAGAAGACAGGCACCATCAGGCCCAGGAAGCCGTACAGCATGATCACCGCCTCGCCGGTGGCCTGGGTCAGCGTGGGCAGCAGGTTCCACGTGCCGTGCAACATCATCGCCAGCAGCAGGCCGCCGATCGGGGCGAGAACCCGGACCCGGCGGTCCGCCGTCCGGGCCGCGATGCCGAGCCCCACACCTGTCATCGAGGTGAAGAGCGGGTGGGCGAAACCGAACAGCAGGATCCGCAGGATGAAGATCCCGATGACCTGGTTGATGCCGGTCACCGGGCCGTACCGGTCGGCTCCGGACGCGTAGCCCAGACCACCCAGGTAGAGGATGTTCTCCACCATCGCGAAGCCGACCGCGGACAACCCGCAGTAGACCAGGCCGTCGGTGATCCCGGACCACTCCCGCCGGCGGAACACCAGCAGCAGGATCGGGCCCAGCGCCTTGGTCAGCTCCTCGATGAACGGCGCCACCAGCACGCCGGTGAGCGCGTCGGGCAGCCCCCAGTCGGCGAACAGCCCGGCGGCGAATTCGTTGACCGTGAGCGAGGCGGCGGTGGAGACGAACGCTCCCCAGGCGAAGCAGAAGATCAGATATTTCAGCGGCTCGGGCTCGTACCGGTCCAGCCAGAGGAAGCAGGCGACGAGCACCGGCACCGGCAGGATGGCGGCGGCCACCCCGATCAGCAGGGCCTGGACACCGAGCGACCGGCCGAGCGTGAAGACCATGAACACCGCGCAGGCGGCGATGAGCAGCACCACCGCGGCCAGCGCCAGGAACCGCCGCCAACCCAGCCGGCGCAGCGGCATCCGGGCCGCCTGGCCGACGGACGGGGCCGCGGGCGCGGGCGACGGCGGCAGGGGCGTACCGGGCGGGGTGTCGGCCATGCGGTCAGCGTAGCCATCCGCCGCCGGCTGGTCCGGTCGCATCGGTTGCCGCTATGCTGCCGGGAGGTCACGAGTGCCAGCGTTCAGCCCCGGCTTGCTGGCCGGCAACCCTCGTCGAGTTCGCGGTGGGGTGCCCCGGGTGATGACCGGGCCCAGCCCGATCGGTGTGCTGGGCAAGCGCGGACCCCGTCCCGATGCCGCACCCGGGGTCCCTGACCCCGGAGGTTCCGGCGTGCCCGTCACCCTCGTTCCCACGCTGCCCACCCTGCCCACCGTCGCGCCCGCGTCGGTGCCGCTCGACGTCCTCGGCGTGCCAGGTGAGACCAACCTGGACTACGCGGCGACCGCACCGTGCGCGCGGGCCGCCGCCGACGCGGTGGCCGAGCTACTGCCCTGGTACGCGAGCGTGCACCGCGGCGCGGGCGCGCTGTCGCGGCGCTGCACACTCGCGTACGAGCAGGCCCGGCAGACGGTGGGTGACTTCTTCGGCGTCCGCGCCGACGATCACGTGATCTTCACCCGCAACACCACCGACGCGCTAAACCTGCTGGCGCGGTCGCTGCCGGCCGGCACCACTGTGGTCACCTTCGCGGGCGAGCACCACGCCAACCTGCTGCCCTGGCCGCGCGGTTCGGTACGGCTGCCCGTCCCCGCCGATCCCGCCGGGGCGGTACGCGACCTCGCCGCCGCCCTCACCGAGCTGCGCCGGGGCAGCAACCCGGCGCTGCCGGTGCTGGTCGCGGTGACCGGCGCGAGCAACGTGACAGGTGAGCGGTGGCCGGTCGCCGAGTTGGCCCGGGTGGCACACCGGCACGGCGCCCGGATCGTGCTCGATGCCGCGCAGCTCGCCCCGCACGCCCCGGTCGACAGGCTCGCGCTCGACGTCGACTACCTGGCCGTGTCCGGCCACAAGCTGTACGCGCCGTTCGGTGCGGGTGTGCTGATCGGCCGGGCGGACTGGCTGGACGCCGCTCCGCCGTACCTGGCGGGTGGAGGCGCCACCAGCCACGTCGGCCCGGCCACCCACGACGTGACCTGGGCAACCGGTCCGGCCCGACACGAGGGTGGCACCCCGAATCTGCTCGGCGCGGTCGCGCTGGCGGCCGTGTGCGCGGCGCTCGGCGCGGCCGACCGGGTCGCGCTGGCCGCCCGCGAGCAGGCGCTGCTGGCGCGACTGCGCACCGGCATCGAGGCGCTGCCGCACGTGGTGGAGCTGCGCACCTTCGGCCCGGACGCGCCCCGGGTGGGCATCGTCTCGTTCGTGGTCGCCGGCCGGGATTCCGCCGACGTGGCCGCGCGGCTGGCCACCGCGCACCGGATCGGCGTACGCGACGGGTTGTTCTGTGCCCACCCGCTGGCCCGGCGGCTGCTCGCCGAGGCGGCGGGGCGTACCGGCCGGCGGGACCTGCCGCCCACGGCGTTGCGCGCCAGCATCGGCCTGGGCAGCACCGCCGAGCAGGTGGACCGGCTGCTCGCCGCGCTCGCCGACCTGGGCTGAGGCGCGCGGTAGACGGTCAGCCGACGGGCGGGGCGGTCGGCGGTTTCGGCGCCTCGCCCGGCTCGGCCGGCTCACCCATCGGGCGTTCCTGCTCCCCGAAGGCGGTGCGGATCCACCGGTTCGCCTCCTCCTGCTCGATCCCGGAGGCCACCAGCAGGTCGCTGGCGGTGGTCCGGATCTGGGCGACGACCACACTGCCGGAGAAGCCGACGCCGGCGCCGTACGCCCGACCGGCCTCGCTGACCGCCCGCAGCGACCGTTCCCGGGCCTTCTCCGGTTCCTCACCGGCGGCGAACTCGTGTTTGAGCAGCCGGACCGACTCGGCGAGGTGGCCGATCGCGTCCGGCATCGGATCCGGCACCGGCTCCTCGTCCTCGATCAACGTGACGGACCGACGGATCAGCGTGCCGGTGTTGCGCATCGCCCGGTCGATCGGGTCGGCCGCCTCCGCGTAGTGGATCAGCTCGCTGCGGCGGTGCCAGCGGGCCGGGGAGAGGGTCGCGGTCTCCTTCGCCCCCTCGATCGCCTCGGCCAACGTGGCCAGTTCCTCCTTGTTGTTGCGCAGCCGGTCCAGGGCCCGCTGGACGCTGGCGCGGTCCCGGCTGCGTAGCCCGTCCGCGGTGAGGTCGAGCTGGGCGGCGAGCAGGTCCAGTGCCGGCCGGGCGGCCCGGTTGATCACCCGGAGCGGGTTCAGCGGCAGCAGCACGGCGGTCACCAGGAGCGCGACTCCGCCACCGAGGAAGGCGTCCACGAAGCGCGGGATCTCCAGATTCTGGGTGGACGGGCTCAGCGTCACGATCAGCACCGCCGTGGCCGCCGCCTGGATGACGATGGCGACGCTCGCCCCGGCGAAGATCGTGAACAGGATCGCGACAGTGACCACCAGGCCGAGCTGCCAGGCCCCGGTGCCGAGCAGATAGATCAGGAAGTCGCCGATGGCCACCCCGATCCCCACCCCGGCGATCAGCTCGATGGTCCGGCGGAACCGCTGTCCCACCGACGCGGCGAGCGTGCCGACCGCGGAGATCGGCGCGAAGACCGGTTGCGGGTTGCCGAGCACCTTGTGCGAGATCAGATACGCCAGCCCGGCGGCCAGCCCCGCCTGCACGGCCAGGCCGCCGGCCATCCGCACCCGGTGCAGCCGGTCGTGCAGGGTGGCCCGGCCGCGATCGCGCAGTTGCTCGGTGGCCTCGGCGATCCGTGCGCCGTCGACGTCCACCAGCCCGTCGCGCAGCGCGGTACGTCGCACCACTGGTGGTCGCTTGTCCCGGGCCACGGCCATGGGCGCGACTACCCGGGACAGGCCGGCTGAATCCTTCCGCGTCGCGCGCCGTGCCCGGATACGGCAGACTCGGCCCGTGGCCGATCTGCTGGAGCGGTGGCGGGCGGCAGCCCGGGGTGCTGGTGCGAAACCGGGTGCGGGGTGGACCCGAGCCGGGGAACGGCTGCTCGAGAGGTGGCAAGAGCCGCACCGGCAGTACCACACGGTCGCTCACCTGACGGCTGTGCTCGACGTGGTGGACACGCACGCCGAGCTGGCCGACCGACCCGACCTGGTCCGGCTGGCGGCCTGGTGGCACGACGCGGTCTACGACCCGCGGGCCACGGGTGACGCCAACGAACAGGACAGCGCCGCGCTGGCCGAGAGCGTGCTCAGCGGGCTCGGGGTGCCGGTGCCCACGGCGGCCGAGGTACGCCGGCTGGTGCTGCTCACCGCCGGGCACGTGGTGGATCCGGACGACCGGGACGGCGCGCTGCTCTGCGACGCGGACCTCGCCGTGCTGGCCGCGCCCCCGGCGGCCTACGACAGGTACGCGACGGCCATCCGACGGGAGTACGCGCACGTGCCGGAGCCGGCCTTCCGGGCTGGACGGGCGGCGGTGCTGGGCGGCCTGCTGGCGCTGCCCGCGCTGTTCCGGCTGCCGCCGCTGGCGGCCCGCTGGGAGGAGCCGGCCCGGGGCAACGTGCGCCGCGAGCTGGCCACGCTCACCGCTGCGGTGGCGCCGACGGGCGCGGGCTGACCAGGTGCTTCGGGCGGCGCAGGTCGGCGGCGCGGAGCAACCGGACCAGCTCCCGGCTCGGCACCACCTGGGCGCCGAGCCACACCGCCGCCGCGAACCGGTCGGCGGGGATGTCGTAGTGGTCCCGGTCGAAGCCGCGCCGGGGCGCGCCGAGCGCCTCGGCGAAGGCGTGCAGCTCGGCGTACGAGACGTCGCTGATCAGGTGTGACCAGAGCCGCCCGCGCCACGGCCAGGCCGGCCGGTCCAGATAGAGCATGACGTCCAAGCTATCCCGCGTAGTTGATCACGTTGATGATCGGCTGCCGGCGACCTAGCCTCGGTTTCATGGCCCCCACCACGCTCCTGGACGATCTCCGCGCCGCGCTCGGCGCCGACGCCGTGCTCACCGACCCGGACCTGCTGCGCATGCACGAGCGGGACGAGGCGGACCTGTGCGCGGCCGGCACCCCGCTCGTGGTGACCCGTCCGCGTAGCACCGAACAGGTGGTCGCGGTGGTCCGGGCGGCGGCGCGACACGGCGTACCCGTGGTGCCGCAGGGCGCGCGGACCGGGCTGGCCGGCGCGGCGAACGCGGTGGACGGCGCGGTGGTGCTGAGCACCGTCGCGATGGACGAGATCCGGGAGATCGACCCGGTGAGTCGGATCGCGGTGGTCCAGCCGGGAGTGGTCAACGCGGCGCTCGCCGGAGCGGTGGCCAAGCAGGGGCTCTGGTACCCACCCGACCCCGGCTCCTGGGAGTCGTCCACGATCGGCGGCAACGTGGCCACGAACGCGGGCGGCATGTGCTGCGTGAAGTACGGGGTGACCACCGAGTACGTGCTCGGCCTCGAGGTGGTGCTCGCCTCGGGTGAGGTGCTGCGCACCGGCCGGCGGACGGCCAAGGGGGTGGCCGGCTACGACCTGACCCGGCTCTTCGTCGGCTCGGAGGGCACCCTCGGGGTGATCACCGAGGTGACCGTGGCGCTGCGGCCCGCCCCGGCCGAGTCGTTGACCCTGGTGGCGGTCTTCGGGTCCACCGCGGCTGCCGGCTCGGCGGTGGCCGAGATCGCGGCCCGTGGGCTCACCCCCAGCCTGCTGGAACTGCTGGACCAGACCCACCTGCGGGCGATCGAGGCGTACCAGCCGATGGGGCTGCGGACCGACGCGCAGGCCCTGCTGCTGGCCGCCGCGGACACCGGCAGCCGGGCCGCCGACGACCTGGCCGACCTGGCCGAGGTGTGCGCGGCGGCCGGCGCCGACGAGGTGTACGCGGCCACCGACGCGGTGGAGGCCGCGGCGCTGTTGCAGGCCCGGCGGCTGGCCCACCCGGCGATGGAGAAGTTCGCGGCCGACGCCTACCCGGGCGGCAACGGCGGTCTGGTGATCGACGACGTGGCGGTGCCGCGCGGCTCGCTCGCCGCGCTGCTGGACGGGGTGGCCCGGATCGCCGTGGAGTGCGAGGTGCCGATCGGTGTGGTGGGGCACGCCGGGGACGGCAACATGCACCCGAACATCGTGGTCGACCGGGCCGACCCGGTGAGCGTGGAGCGGGGCCGGCGGGCCTTCGACGAGATCATGCGCCTCGGTCTGGACCTGGGCGGCACCTGCACCGGCGAGCACGGGGTGGGGCTGCTCAAGCGGGACTGGCTGGCCCGGGAGATCGGGCCGGTCGGCGTCCGGGTGCACGAGGCAATCAAGTCGGCGCTGGACCCGGCTGGTCTGCTCAACCCCGGCAAGGTGCTCTGAGCTGGTGTGGCGTCAGCCCTTGACCTCGGCCGGGGTCGCCTGGGTGAGCAGCAGCAGGATTTCCCCGGCGACCGGCGTGCGCTCCTCACCCGGGCAGTCCTGTGAGGTGATCAGCCCGGTCGAGGTGAGCAGGCTGGACGTGAGCGCGTCGATGCAGGTGCTGCGGTATCTCCGGGCCTGATCGGTCTCGTCGGCGAGTGCCGGGTTGGCCAGCAGCACCTGGAGCCGTTCGGTCAGCTCCGGGGCGAGGGTGCCCCGGGAGGTGACCCCGTCACCGGCGCAGTCGAGGCACTGCCACGCGCCGCCGCGTTCGACGCTCAGGGTGCGCAGTGGGCCGTCCTCGCCGAGCCGCTGAATCAGGCTGACCTGGCCGACGGCGACCGTGGTGGGGATCTCCAACTGCGCGCCGCCACCCGCCGAGGCGGACGGTTGGGCCGCCGGATTCCCGCGCGGCCCCCGGTCGAACAGCGAGCACCCGGTCAGGGCACCAACCACGACGGCGGCGAGGACCGGTAGAAGGAGACGAGGGTGCGCGCGGAGAAGCACGCGCGGAAACCTACCCCACCGTAGGTAGCGTTCGAAACCACCATCCGGGCCGGTATCGATGGTTACCCATCGGTAACGTTACAATTCGTCACCTAGCGGTCGGCCGCAGCTCGGCCTGATCATCGCCGCCACCCCGGTCGGCCGCAAAACCCCTGACGTCCGGAGCGCCGAGCCGGGCCGCGTCCGCCGCCGCGTCGTCCGGCATCAACTGCGACTGCCGCTCCGCCTCCACCCGGGCGCGGTAGTGCTCGACCTCCCGGGCCCGAGTCGCCGCGTCCCAGCCGAGCACCGCGCCCATCAACTCGGCGGTGTGCTCCGCCGACTCCAACCCCCGGTGGCTGGTCTCGAACGAGATCCGGGTCCGCCGGGTCAGCACGTCCTCCAGGTGCAGCGCACCCTCGGCCCGCGCCGCGTAGGCGACCTCCGCCGTCAGGTATTCCGGCGCACCGGCCAGTGGAGACGCGAGCAGCGGATCGGCGTCGATGAGCGCCAACAGGTCCAGGGTGAGGGTGCCGTACCGCTCCAGCAGATGCTCCACCACGCCCACCGGCACACCGTGCCGGCGGGCCAGGTCGGCCCGGTCCCGCCACATCGCCGGGTAACCATCCGCACCGAGCAACGGCAGATCGGCCGTACGCGACGGGCGGGTGCCGCCGAGCCGGCGGGCGGCCCGGTCGACCACGTCGGACGCCATCACCCGGTACGTCGTGTACTTGCCACCGGCCACCAGCAGCAGCCCGAGCATCGGCTCGAAGACCGCGTGCTCACGGGAGAGCTTCGAGGTCGAGTCGGCCTCGCCGGCCAGCAACGGGCGCAGCCCGGCGTACACCCCCTCGATGTCGTCCGTGGTCAACGGCCGGTCCAGCACCGTGTTGACCTGCTCCAGCAGGTAGTCGATGTCGCGGGCCGAGGCGGCCGGGTGGGACCGGTCCAGCCGCCAGTCGGTGTCCGTCGTGCCGATGATCCAGTGCCCGCCCCACGGGATGACGAAGAGCACCGACTTCGCCGTCCGCAGGATGAGCCCCGTCTCGCCGGTGATCGCCGAGCGGGGCACCACCAGGTGTACCCCCTTGGAGGCACGCACCCGGACGCCGGGCCGCAGGCCCACGTCGTTGAGCATCCGCGACATGTCGTCGCTCCACACCCCGGTGGCGGCGATGACGGTACGGGCGTGCACCTCGAACTCCGCGTCCGGTGAGCCCTGCGGCGCCTCCAGGTCGCGCACGCGTACGCCGGTCACCTCACGCGCCTGCCGGATCAGCCCGACGGCGCGCGCGCTGCTCACCACCGTGGCGCCGAGGCTGGCCGCGGTACGGGCCAGCGTGACCACCAACCGGGCGTCGTCGACCTGCCCGTCGTAGTAGCGGATCGCCCCGGCGAGCGCGTCGGGCCGCAGACTCGGGAAGATCCGCCGGGCGCCCTCCCGGGTCAGGTGCCGGTGCAGGGGCATGCCGCGGCCACCGCCGAAGATCCCGGCGAAGGCGTCGTAGGCGGCCACCCCCGCGCCGTAGTACGAGCGGCGGAGGATCCGGGCCGGCAGGTCCCGCAGGCCCCGCCCGGCCGGCAGCGGCACCATGATCGGCACCGGGCGCACCAGGTGCGGCGCGAGCCGGGTGGCCAGCAGGCCGCGCTCGGTGAGCGCCTCGTGGACCAGGTGGAACTCCAACTGCTCCAGATAGCGCAGGCCACCGTGGATGAGTTTGCTGGACCGGCTGGAGGTGCCGGCGGCAAGGTCACGCGCCTCGACCAGCGCCACCTTCAGGCCCCGGGACGCCGCGTCCAGGGCGGCCCCCGCACCGGTCACCCCGCCACCGATGACCAGCACGTCGAAGCGCTCGGCGCGCAGCCGCCGCAGGTCGGACGCACGGCGGACCGGCGAGAGCTGACCGGCGACGGATCGGGAGATATTGGGGTCACGCACCCGTCCACCGTAACCGCCATGCCACCGTGTCGACATTCGCCGCCCGGCCGTCGCCCGGTTCGATGATCAGTTCCAGCCGCCGCTCCCACTCCTCGATCAGGTGATGAAAAGTAGGTGTCAGCGGCGCTCCAGACCTATTTCTCATCACTTGATCACCGCACGGCACGTCGACGCGGAGCGGGAACCGTTCATCGTGGTCGTAAGGTTCTCGGATGCACGGTCACCCCGCGTACCCCGGAGTCAGCGACCGCAGTTCCCCGTGGCCGGTGGTCGCGGCCGTGTTCGTCGGCTGTTGGACGGTCGCGGTCACCGTGGCCACCCAGACCGGTGGCTGGCTGACCGATCAGTTGCTGCTGGGCTTCGGGCGGGACCGGGTCGGCTGGCTCTGGCCGGTGCTCGGCCTGGCCCCCGTCGTGCTGGTGGGCACACCCGCCCTGCTGCTGGCCATGCTGCCCCGATCCACCACGGTCCGGGCCACCGGGCGGCTCTGGCTGACCGCCGCACTCGTCCTCGGGGTGCTCACAGTGCTGCGGGTCGTGCCGCCGGTGCACCACGAGGCGTACCTCGCCACGCTGGCCGGTGTCGCATTGCTCGGCGCGCTCGCCGTGCGCTGGTCGGCGCGCCGGTGGGCGTACCCCGCAGCGGCCGGCGCTGTCGGCGGCCCGGCACCCACCGACGACGGCGACGCCACCCGGCCCGAAGCGACCGGAGACCGCGACCCAAGGCGGCACGAGGCCACCGGGAACGCGGAGCCGGTCGGGCGGTCACGGCGGCTCGGCGCGGTGCCGCTGCTCGCGGTCGCCGCCGGGTTGGCCCTGCTGCTGCCGTGGGCCTGGTTGGGTGCGCTCGGTGGCCTGTTGGAGACGGCGCTCGCGCTGCTGGCGACGGCCGCGCTCGGGGTGCTGGCCGCGACCCTGCTCGACCCCATCTTCTGGTCCCGGTTCGCGGTCGGCCGACCGCCCCGGCCGGCTCGGCTGGTGTTGGTCGGCGGCCTGGTCGCCGGGGTGGCGCTGCTGCTGCTCGCGGCCGGCGCCGGCCAGTCCGGCGCGCAGTTGCCCGCGCTGCTGACCCTGCCACCTGCGGGTTTCGCCCTGGCCGCGCTCTGGGCCGCGACGTGGCGGCCCACCGCCGATCCCGCCGACGCCGCGCGCGCCGGCCGATCGGCGACCGGCTGGCTGGTGGGCCTGGCCGTGCTCGGCCCGCTGGCCTTCACCGACCCGGAGGAGATCACTCTGCTGCTGGTCGGCACCCGCGACGTCCCGTTCTGGGTGGCGGCCGCCGCCGGTGTCGGGCTCGCCGTCGCGGTCCTGGTCGCCATCGGGTACGCGGTGCTGCTCGCCCGGCCGACGGCACGCACCCCGAGCCGTCGGGTCGCGGCGGTGGCGGCCGTGGTGCTGCTGGTGGCGTTCGGCGTGGTCGACCTGGGCCCCGGCCAGCCCGGCCTGTACGGCGAGCGGCTGTTCGTGGTGCTGCGCGCACAGGCCGACCTGACCGGACTGCCGGCCGGGCAGCCGGGTCGGGCCGGGCGGGACGCCCGCGCGGCGGAGGTCTACCGGCGGCTGGTGACGACCGCCGAGCAAAGCCAGGCCGACCTGCTGCGGGGGCTGAACCGACTGCGACTCGACCCGGTGTCGTACTACCTGGTCAACGCGGTCGAGGTGGACGGCGGCCCGGCGGTGCGGGCCTGGCTCGCCCGCCGGCCGGAGGTGGCCCGGGTGCTTGTCAGTCAGCGCCTGCGCCCGCTGCCGGCCCCGGCCGGGCAGAACCGGGGCAGCGCGCCAAAGCCCACCGGCCCGGAGTGGAACATCCTCCAGATCGGCGCCGACCGGGTGTGGTCCCAGCTCGGGGTGACCGGCACCGGCATCGTGGTCGGCAGCTCCGACTCGGGTGTGGACGGCACCCATCCGGCCCTGCGCGCCGGTTTCCGTGGCGGCGACGACTCCTGGTACGACCCGTGGGACGGCACCCGGAGCCCGACCGACCAGGGCGGGCACGGCACCCACACGGTGGGCAGCGCGGTCGGGCGGGACGGCATCGGGGTGGCACCGGACGCGCAGTGGGTGGGCTGCGTCAACCTGGACCGCAACCTAGGTAGCCCCGCGCACTACCTGGACTGTCTCCAGTTCATGCTGGCGCCCTTCCCGGCCGGGGGCGACCCGTTCACCGACGGTCGTCCGGAGCGTGCCCCGCAGGTGCTCACCAACTCGTGGGGCTGCCCGCCGATCGAGGGCTGCGACAGGGGTGTGCTGCGCCCGGCCACCGCCGCGCTGGACGCCGCCGGGATCTTCGTGGTCGCCGCCGCCGGCAACACCGGGCCGTGGTGCGCGTCGATCGACGACCCGCCGGCGCCGTACGCGGACGTGCTGACGGTGGGCGCGGTGGACGACCAACGCCGGGTCGCGGAGTTCTCGTCGCGCGGTCCGGTGCCAGGAGTTGCGGGTAAGCCGGACGTGTTGGCCCCGGGCGTGGGTGTGGTGTCGGCGATGCCGGGCGGCACGTACGCGGCGCTGGACGGCACCTCGATGGCGACCCCGCAGGTGGCGGGGGTGGTCGCGCTGATGTGGTCGGCGAACCCGGCGCTCGTCGGCGACGTGGACCGCACCCGGCAGATCCTGCGGGACACCGCGACGGAGGCGACGCCCACCTACCGCTCCGACAGTCCCTCCGACGCCTGCGGTGGCCCGTCGAACGTCACCGGCTCGGGCCAGGTCGATGCCTACGCGGCCGTTCAGGCCGCCCGGCGGTGAGGTACGCGGACCGGCGCCCGGTGATCTAGGGTCGGCGACCATGGACGCCGAGATCACCGTCACCGAACTGACCCCCGACCTGGCCACCACCGTGGCGCGGCTCTGCGAGCGGGCCCTCGACCTGCCCGAGGACGCCGCCGAGGCGGCCGGAATCGTGGACGTCCTCTGGCCCCGGGCCGCCGCCGCCGACCGGCCGCTGGTGGGGCTGGGCGCGTACCGGGGTGCGGACCTGGTCGGGGTGCTGCTCTGCTCGGTGTCGTCGACCGAGCCGGGTACCGGGCACGTGGACCTGGTCGCGGTCCTTCCGGAGCACCGCCGCCGGGGCGTCGGCCGGGCGCTGCTGCGGCAGGCCGAGCGGGTGCTGGCCGATCGTGGCGCGACGGAGGTGCTGCTGGCCGGGAACCCGCCGTACTACGCGTGGCCGGGCATCGACGTCCGCTACACCCCGGCGGTCTGCGCGGCCCTCGCGCTGGGCTATCAGCAGGACCGGACCGCCTGGAACATGACCGCCGACCTGTCGTACGACGGGTCGCCGGCACTGCGGTCCACCGAGGCTGCCGAGCGGCGGCTGGCCGATCAGGGCGTCACCGTACGCCGGGCGGAGCCGGCGGACCTGCCGGCGTTGACCGCGTTCGCTCGGTCCACCTTCGGTGGCACCTGGGACGGCGAGCTGGCCGGATCGGTGGGGCGGGACGGCGCCGGTTGTCACCTCGCGGAGCGGGGCGGGGAGGTGCTCGGCTTCGCCGCGTACGGGTCGTCCCGGCCGAGTTGGTTCGGGCCGATGGGCACCGCGCCGGCCGCCGAGGGGTCGGGCATCGGTGGTGTCCTGTTGCGGCGCTGCCTGGCCGACCAGCGGGCGGCGGGGCTGACCCGGGCGGAGATCGGCTGGGTGGGGCCGGTGCCGTTCTACTCCGGCAGCGCGGGTGCCCGGATCGAGCGGGTCTTCTTCCTCTACCGGCGGACCCTGCCGCCGGCGTAACCAGGGCAAAAAGTGTATTGAGTCATTCGCCCGCGTCGGCCATCGACGCCCCCTACCGTTTTGGTAGAGGAGGCAGCCATGACCACGGATGACGACCAGACCGAGGACGGCCCGCCGATCACCTGGAAACCGATCGGCGAACTCCCCGGCCAACTGCCGTTCGACAGGCTCGACTACGGCGACGCCGAGCAACTGGCCGAGATGACCACCGACGACGAGTCGGCGGTCGTCGAGGAGCCACGGGAGATGGTGGACGCGCCGATCCAACTGCTTCCGCCGTACAGCCGGGCGCAGAAGCGGCGCAACCAGCGCCCACTACCGACCTGACGACGAACGGGGCGGACCGCGTCAGCGGCCCGCCCCGTTCGGTGTCGGAACTGGACTCAGAAGTCCATGTCCCCGCCACCCGGGCCAGCCGGGGCAGCCGGGGTCTTCTCCGGCTTGTCCGCGACAACGGCCTCGGTGGTGAGGAAGAGCGCCGCGATGGAAGCGGCGTTCTGCAGCGCCGAGCGCGTCACCTTGGCCGGGTCGATGATGCCCGCGGCCAGCAGGTCGACGTACTCGCCGTTGGCGGCGTTGAGGCCGTGACCCGCTTCGAGGTTACGAACCTTCTCCACCACGACGCCGCCCTCGAGGCCGGCGTTGACGGCGATCTGCCGCAGCGGGGCGTCCAGCGCCACCTTGACGATGTTCGCACCGGTGGCCTCGTCGCCGACCAGGTCGAGCTTGTCGAAGGCGGTCTTGCCGGCCTGCACCAGCGCGACGCCACCACCCGGGACGATGCCCTCCTCGACGGCGGCCTTCGCGTTGCGAACGGCGTCCTCGATGCGGTGCTTGCGCTCCTTGAGCTCGACCTCGGTGGCCGCGCCGACCTTGATGACCGCAACGCCGCCGGCCAGCTTGGCCAGCCGCTCCTGCAGCTTCTCCCGGTCGTAGTCGGAGTCGCTCTTGTCGATCTCGGCCCGGATCTGGTTGACCCGGCCCTGGATCTGCTCGGCGTCACCGGCACCGTCGACGATCGTGGTCTCGTCCTTGGTCACCACGACCTTGCGGGCGCGGCCCAGCATGTCGAGGCTGGCGGCGTCGAGCTTGAGGCCGACCTCCTCGCTGATGACCTGGCCACCGGCGAGGATGGCGATGTCGGTCAGCATGGCCTTGCGGCGGTCACCGAAGCCCGGCGCCTTGACGGCGACCGACTTGAAGGTGCCACGGACCTTGTTGACCACCAGGGTGGCGAGGGCCTCGCCCTCCAGGTCCTCGGCGATGATCAGCAGCGGCTTGCCCGACTGCATGACCTTCTCCAGGATCGGGAGCAGGTCCTTCACCGACGAGATCTTGCTGTTGGCGATCAGGATGTACGGGTCGTCGAAGACGGCCTCCATACGCTCCGGGTCGGTCATGAAGTAGGCCGAGATGTAGCCCTTGTCGAAGCGCATACCCTCGGTGAGCTCCAGCTCCAGCCCGAAGGTGTTGCTCTCCTCGACGGTGATGACGCCTTCCTTGCCGACCTTGTCCATCGCCTCGGCGATGATCTCGCCGACGGTGCTGTCGCCAGCGGAGATGGAGGCGGTGGAGGCGATCTGCTCCTTGGTCTCGACGTCCTTGGCGAGCTTGGACAGCTCCTCCGAGACGCTCGCGACCGCGGCCTCGATGCCCCGCTTCAGGGCCATCGGGTTGGCGCCGGCGGCCACGTTACGCAGGCCCTCGCGAACCAGGGCCTGGGCCAGGACGGTCGCCGTCGTCGTGCCGTCACCGGCAACGTCGTCGGTCTTCTTGGCGACCTCCTTGACCAGCTCAGCGCCGATCTTCTCGTACGGGTCCTCGAGCTCGATCTCCTTGGCGATGCTCACACCATCGTTGGTGATGGTGGGGGCACCCCACTTCTTCTCGAGCACGACGTTGCGGCCCTTGGGGCCGAGGGTCACCTTTACGGCGTCGGCGAGCTGGTTCATGCCCCGCTCGAGGCCGCGGCGCGCCTCTTCGTCGAACGCGATCATCTTGGCCATACGGCGTTGTCCTCCTGGACACTCACGGGCCACCCGAGATGTGTGCCCCGGATGGGCCGCCTGGTGTACGCACCTTGGGACGTCGCCACCTGGCGACGACGACGTCCTTCGGCCGGGCCGGATAGCCCGCGACGACCGGCCATGTGTCGCCCCGGCGTCTCCACGCCGGTGCAACCTGGCCCCACCGTCCCGACCATTGGCACTCACGGTATGCGAGTGCCAATGACTTGTTTAGCACTCTCCCCTGCCGAGTGCAAGCACGATGCCGCCGCTCAGCCGAGTTCCGCGGCCAGTCCAACGGTGTTCACCGGCGCCTCATGGGCTCGCTGCTCGGCGTACGTCATCAGCAGACCGACCATCTGGGCGAGGTGGGCGGGCAGGGCCAGCACGGCGGTGACCCCGATCACCGCCACCACCCCGACGGCCGTACCCGGGGACGTGAGGGGATCCGTGCCGAACAGGGGGGTGCCCGCCCCCTCCAGGGCGCCGGTGACCACGTTGACGACGATGACCGCCAGGGCCACCAGAGCCACCCGACCGAGCAGGAGGCCGAGTCGGTCGTGGAACATCCGGAACGACCGGCCGATGGGGTCGCGGCGTTCGAAGAGATAGACCGGGCCGGCCATGCTCAGGGCGAACGTCAGATAGATGCCCGGCAGCACGCAGCAACAGAAACCGATGCCGGCGATCAAGCTGGTCAACAGGGTCCAGCCCCAGAGCCCGAGTGCCCGACGGAGGCCGTACCGCAGCGCCGATTCCAGGTTGCCCGGCTGACCGGACGCCTGCTGCGTGATCACCCAACTGCCGGCGGCCCACCCGATGGCCTGCACCAGCCCGACCAACAGGCTGCCACCGATCGCCACGGCGAGAAGACCCGCCAGATCGACGGCGAACGTGTCCGGCAGCACGGGAGTCGGGTCCGATCCGACCTCGGCTTCCCATCTCGCCGTCGGGTCGAGGCCCAGGGCGAGCACCGAGAGCACGGCCGCCGGCAACACCTGGGTGAGCAGCATGATGGGCACCAACTGCCGCCAGCTACGGCGCAACGCTCCCAGACACCTGTTGAACCAGCCGGCCAGACCGGCGCCACGGGGAGTGACCAGGGGGTCGTTCGGATCGAATCCGTAATCCGGCGGGTACCAGCCAACCGGCGACCCCGGATACCACGGCACTGCACCGTAGGGACCCGACCCGGGCGGGTAGCCGCCGGTGGGCGGGAACGTCCAACCCGGCGGCGGCGCACCCCAGGCGCCCTGCGCCGGATCCCAGCCGGGCGGCGGGCCGACCGGAGGTACGCCCGGCCGCAGCTCGGATGGCGTCTCCGGAGTCACGCCGGAACTGCCGTACGGCACGGTCGGATCGGACGGCACGGTCGGATCGGACGGACCCGGCTCCCCCGGCCCGGAGGGTGGGGTGGGCGGGGGCCACTGGTCAGTCATGAACGCTCCTCAGCATTGGCTGGAACGGCCACGATCTTCCCGGTTGTGCGCCCGTGTCGCAGCCCCGACGCGCGGAGCCGATCAAGGAGGAAAGCTCAGGCGATGACGCGTACGTGCTCGGCCTGCGGGCCCTTCTGACCCTGGGCGATCTCGAACTCCACCCGCTGGCCGTCGTCCAGCGCCTTGTAGCCGTCCATCTCGATCGCGGAGAAGTGAACGAACACGTCCGGACCGCCGTCGACGGCAATGAATCCATAGCCCTTTTCGGCGTTGAACCACTTCACGGAGCCCTGTGCCACGGTGCACTTCCCTCACTATGCGCGGTGTTGCCTGACCTGGCGCACGGCACGGCCGGACGCCCACCGGCCACCACCCTCAGCGATCGATGGCGACCATTGGAAAAAGGTGACCGAAATCGCACGCTACACGAGGAGTGACGGCCGCGCACGGCCACAAATCGGGCATATTCCGGGGCGATCGGACTGCGCCTGTCGGCCGGCTTCTCGATCCACCGGATCCATGTCGGCGATTGCGCGACACAGCCCCCGAAAGCCCCGCCGCCGGACGCCGCGCCACCGGGCGGACCGGGCCACCGGGCGGACCGGGCCACCGGGCGGACCGGGCCACCGGGCGGACCGGGCCACCGGGCCTGTGGTAGGCATGCGGGCATGACCACCGATACGGGCGCGACCGCCCTACGGCAGGCGGAGATCCGCCGGGTCCGGCCGGAGGACGCCGCCCGGATGCGGGCACTGCGTCTGGAGATGCTCGCCGACGCGCCGTTGGCCTTCCTGGAGACCCTGGCGGACGCGGCGGCCCGGCCGCACACCGAGTTCGCCGCCCGGGTCGCGTACACCTCGGCCGGCCCCGGTAACGCGCAGTTCATCGCCGACCCGGGTGGCCGGCTCGTCGGGCACGCCGGTGGCACGGTCTCGCACAACGAACCCGGGCTCACCGTGATCTACGCCGTCTACGTCACGCCGGCCTGGCGCGGCAGTGGCCTGCTCGGCGAGCTGATCGACGGGGTGGCCGCCTGGTCCCGGGCCTGTGGCCGACTGGAGTTGCTGCTGGAGGTGGTGGTCGGCAACGACCGTGCCTACCGCGCCTACCAACGGCTGGGCTTCACCGACACGGGCGTACGCGTCCCCCACCCCACCGTCCCAGCCCTGACCGAACTACAAATGCGCCGAAAGGCCTGACCAGCCGAACCATCGCGTTGGGCCGGGCCGCGATGATCGCGCTACGTCCATGATGTCAACGCCGTTGTGTTAGGGCGAGCGGTTGTTCGTCAATGGGCACTGTCTCGCCTTTCATGCTGTTGTGCTGGGGTGGTCTTGTCCTTCGACCCAGGTTGATCGGCCAGGGGTGGCCGGTCGGCGGGGCAGGCACTGCGTGTCCGGGGGTGGTCGGGGGTCCTTTGCTCTGCACCCGTGGGTGCGACGGCTACGGTCTGTGACCGGTGCCTATTGGGGTGCAGAGCAAAGGGGGCGACTCGTGCACCGCGCCCGAGGGGCGGTTGGTGATCGAGGTCGCGCCTGGCCGGCCGCAGCGCGCCACCGCAACCACGTTGAAATCCAGGACAACACCGTTGCTGTGGGCGGAACCATTGCTCGTCAACCGCGCCGCCTCGCCGATCACGAAGTTGTGGCATACAACAGAACGCCTATGCGGCCTCAAGCCCGGCACCAGGACGTGGTGATTGCCGGGTCCGGACTGCCCCCGCTCCGCGATCTTGCACTTTCTGTCCCGACACAAGGGGTATATCACCTATATCGACAACCGAAACTGCAAGATCGGCGCGAACTTCTCGCGAGACACCCCACCTGAATGTAGCCGCCGGGAGGCCACTACTCGTGGATCGAGCGCGATCATGACCAAGGGCAGTGCCCCGGGCCAGACACGCCGCCGCCCACCGCGCCCGCCGAGGTTTCCGGGGCAGCCCGACCCGCGCAGGGATCAAGCCTGACCGCCCGGAGCGGGTCGGGCTGCCCCGGAAACCCCAGCCGCAACTAAAACTCAGACATGACGCCGCGACTGCACGATGCGGAAGCGGTTCGCCACGTACGCCCCGTCGGTGAGCGCGGCGTTGGCCGCCGCGTTGGCGCCACTGCCGTGGAAGTCGGAGAACGCCGCCGACTGGTTCACGAAGACCCCGCCGGTGAGGTTGCAGGACAGGTGCACCCCGACCTCGACCGCGATCGCCTCGGTGGCGTCCAACACCGCCTCGTCGGTCGAGTAGACCCCGGCGGTGAGCGCGCCCTTCTCGCCGACGGTGCGGCGCAGCAACTCCAGGCTGTGGGTGGTGGAGTCGGTCGCGATGGCGAACGAGATCGGCCCGAACCACTCCCGGCCGTACGTCTCCGTGTCGTCCGCGGCCAGCTTCACGATCGTCGGGGTACGCACCACCGCGTCGGCGTACGACGGGTGGGCCACGGCCCGCGACTCCAGCACCGGCTCGCCGACCTTTGTCACCTCGGCCAGCCGCTCCAGCACCCCGTCGTTGACGATGGCGCCGGTCAGCTCGACGCCTCGGGCCGGGTCGGCGGTGAGCTTGCCGACCGCGGCGGCGATCCCGCCGGCCACCTCGTCGAAGCTCTTGTGCCCCTGGTCGGTCTCGATGCCCCCGGCGGGGATGAGGATGTTCTGCGAGGTGGTGCACATCTGACCGCTGTACAGGGTCAGCGTGAAACCGAGGTTGCGACACATGCCGGTGAAGTCGTCGGTGGAGTCGATGACGACGGTGTTCAGGCCGGCCTTCTCGGTGTAGACCGACGCCTGCCGGGCGTGCGTCTCCAGCCAGTCGCCGTACTCGGTGGAACCGGTGAAGTCGACGATCTTCACGGCGCGGTGCAGGGCCAGGTCGCTGGCGAGCTTCTCACCGGGAGCCTCGGCCGCCAGCATGATCAGGTTCGGGTCGAACCCGGCCTCGGCGAGCACCTCCCGGGCGTACTTAACGGTGATCGCCAGCGGCAGCACCGCGCGCGGGTGCGGCTTGACGAGCACCGGGTTGCCGGTGACCAACGAGGCGAACAGCCCGGGGTACGAGTTCCAGGTCGGGAAGGTGTTGCAGCCGATCACCAGCGCCACCCCACGCGGCACCACGTGGAACGTCTTGGTCATCCGCAGCGGGTCGCCCTTACCGGCGGCCTTCTCCCAGCCGGCCGTGGCCGGGTGCCGGGTCATCTCGGCGTACGCGTACGCCAGCGCCTCCAGCGCCCGGTCCAGCGCGTGCGCGCCGCCGGCCTGGAAGGCCATCACGAACGCCTGCCCGCTGGTGAACTGCACCGCGTTGGCCAGCTCGAAGATGTGCTTGTGCAGCCGGTCGAGAATCTCCAGGCAGACCCCCACGCGGGCCTGCGGGCCGGCGTCGCGCCAGGCCGGCAGCGCGGCGGCGGCGGCGTCGATCAGCTCGCCGGGGCCAGCATGCGGGTACCGCACCGCCAGCTCCACCCCGAACGGGCTCGCCTCGGTGGCGACCCGAGCGCCAGCGCCCGGCTGGTCGAGCGGAAAATCACCACCGAGGTACGCCTCGAAGGCGGCCTTGCCGTCGGCGGCGGCGGTCTCGCCGTACACCCGGGGGCTGGGAGATTCGGGATAGGCGGACCAGTAGCCCCGTTCCGTGATCGCGGTCAGCGCACGGTTGAGGGTGTCGGCGTGCCTGTCGTACAGGGGCTGCGGGGTCTCCGTCATGCCCGCCATCATGCCGCAGTCCGGTTCGCGAGCAGTAGCGCGAATGTTGGGCAGCGGCGCATGGCTGTCAGAGCGCGAGCTGCCAGTCGGTCCAGGCGTCCACCGGGCGGAAGCCGAGCTGCTCGTTGATCGCCACCATGTAGCTGTTGCTGGCCGCGTTCCAGGTGTCGATCATGCGGACCGCGGGCTCGTGGGTGAGCAGGTGGTGCAGGTTCTCGGCCTTGGCGATGAGGCCGAGCCGGCGCCCACGGTGATCCGGGTCGACGATGGTGATCTGCTGGTACGCGTGCCAGTCGGCGGAGGCGCCCACGTCCAGCAGGGTCCAGGCGACCAGTCGACCGGTCGCCTCATGACGCATCCCGAGGTGGTAGCACCGCCGGCCCCGGGCGTCCAACGCCCGTTCGTTGCCACGGATGCGCTCGGCGTCCACCTGCTCCGGTTCCCACTGCACGTCCCCCATGGGCGCGTCCGTGAGCAGCCGGCCGTCCAGGTAGGCGATGTCCGCGACGTACTCCTGCGGGGTCGCCCCCTGCCAGCAGACCGACCGGTAGCCTTCGGCCCGCGGCTGGGCCTCGGCCAGCGCCGCCCGCAGCGCGACCCGGTCGATCTCCTCGACGTCGAGCCGGCGACGCACCTCGGCCAGGGCCGGCTGGGCACCGGTGGCGGCGGCGAACGCGTCGCCCGCCCCGCTTCGGGCTGGCCCGCCGGGCAGCGCGGAGACGGCCATCGCGACCACCCGCTTACGGCCACGCTCGCGGAGCAGGCGAACCCCGTACTCGTGCAACGCCCGACCGACGCCCCGCCGCCGCAGCTCCGGATGCACGGTCAGCTCGGCGGTGGCGTTGTCGGGGTTGTCGAGGTACGGCAGGTCAACCTGGAGGTAGCCGGCCGGCACCCCGTCGAGCCGGGCCAGCGCCCAGAGCGACTCGGTACCGGGCATCGGCGTGTGGAAGAACGCGTCGAAGCGTCGCCGGCAGAAGGGCGGCAGGTCCGGCAGATCGGCGTCGTTTGCCGCCGCGCCGATCAGGTACGCCTCGTCGACGGCGGCTCGGTCGGTGCCGTCGAACGACGCGATCGTGATGCTCATGCCGCTGAGCCTGCGCCCCGGGAAAGCGATCGGGCCAGCGAATTAATCGCTGGCCCGATCGAACGTGGTCGGGAGGGACACTCGCACAACGCCTCCGGCGTTGGGTCGCAAGAACTTCAAAAGTCTTCGGCGAAATGCCCTCCCGCACGGAGCATCTTGCGCCGTCCGGTTCCTGCCGTCAAGTCCGCAGGGGTGGGTTTTCCACACTCACAGCGAAACCCCAGTTACGCGATTGATCCACTCGCTCCTCCTTCCGGACGACCCCCACCCCCTCCATCAAGCCAACCCGGCACGGGCCGGCCGGTGAGCGGGTCGCGGGTGGGTCAGCCGAGGAGACCTGCGTCGCGGGCGGCGCGCAGCGAAGGCTTGATGTGGTGGGTCGGTCCGACCTGGCCGGCGACCGCGTCGACGGTCTTCAGGCCTTCGCCGGTGTTGAAGACGACGGTCTCCGCGGTCGGGTCGAGCCGGCCGGATTCGACGAGCTTGCGGAGCACCGCAATGGTCACCCCGCCTGCGGTTTCGGCGAAGACGCCTGTGGTGCGGGCCAGGTCGCGGATGCCGGCGCGGATCTCGTCGTCGTCGGCGTACTCCATCCAGCCGCCGGTGCGGCGGACCGCTTCCAGGGCGTAGACGCCGGCGGCCGGGTCGCCGATGTTCAGCGACTTGGCGATGCCGGTGGGCTTGACCGGGATGATCGTGTCGGTGTCGGCGTGCAGCGCGGTGGCGATCGGGTTGCAGCCGGCGGACTGGGCGCCGAAGACCTTCCAGCCGCCGGCCGGCGCATCGACCAGGCCGATCTCCACCAACTCGGAGAACGCCTTGTCGATCTTGGTGAGCAGCTCGCCGCTGGCCATCGGGATGACCACCTGCGCCGGGATGCGCCAGCCGAGTTGTTCGGCCACCTCGTAGCCGAGGGTCTTGGAGCCCTCCGCGTAGTACGGCCGGACGTTCACGTTGACGAACGCGGTGTCCTCGAACTCGTCGGTCTCCACCAGTTCGCCGCAGAGCCGGTTGACGTCGTCGTACGAACCGTCGATGGCGACCAGTTCGCCACCGTAGACGGCGGTGGTGATGACCTTGCCCTGCTCGAGGTCACTGGGGATGAAGACCACCGAGGGCACCCCGGCGCGGGCGGCGTGCGCGGCCACCGAGTTGGCCAGGTTGCCGGTCGACGCGCAGGCGAACCGGGTGAAACCGAGCGCCTTCGCGGCGGTGAGCGCCACCGAGACGACCCGGTCCTTGAACGAGTGGGTCGGGTTGCCGCTGTCGTCCTTGACCCACAGCGATGCGGTGATGCCCAACTCGGCGGCGAGGCGCGGGGCCGCCACCAGCGGGGTCAGCCCCGGGTCGAGGGTGACCCGACTGGCCGGGTCCTGACCGGCGGGGAGCAGTGCGGCGTAGCGCCAGATGTTTTCCGGGCCGGCCTCGATCTGCTCGCGGGTGACGGTGGCCAGGGCGGCGGTGTCGTAGTCGACCTCCAGCGGGCCGAAACACTCGTAGCAGGCGTGCTGGGCGACGAGCGGGTAACGGGCCGAGCAGGCGCGACAGACCAGTGCGCGGGCGGGGCTGGCGGAGGTGTCGATGCCGGAGGCGGCGAGCGTCGACGTCATGTCGAGAGTCCTCTCATCTTTCCCCACATCGCACGGTGCGGCAGGGACGGAATTGGCACCTGCCCCGCGGGTCGCTCAGCGGTGAGCGCGCGGGGTGGTTGCCGGGGCGTCGTCGGGCCGTATCCCTCAGCCCCTCTGGATGAGGTATGCAGTTGTGCCGTCGAGTCTAGGCAACTATGTCCGCCGCCTCTACCGCGGATCCCACGCTGTGAGCCGAACAACTCAGCCAGTTACCGGCGGCGGCGCTCCCCGGCTGCGGCGCCTGGTCGCTGGTGGGGTGGGTCAGCGGGCGCTCACCGCGACCGGATCGACCACCGCTATCCGGTCCGTGATCGCGCTCGACTGCGGCGGCGACGAAGGCCGGATCCGGGCCCGGGTGGCGAGGTTCGCGGCGACCAGCGCACCGATCGTGATGGCGGCTCCGACCAGCTCGATGGGCTCCGGGCGGTAGCCGCGGACGATCTGCACCGCGAAGGTGGTGACCGGGACCAGGTTCATGAACAGCGCGGCGTTGGCGGCGCCGAGCCGCTGCACACCTGTGTTCCAGGCCAGGACCGCG
Source organism: Micromonospora sp. DT228 (assembly GCF_049841595.1). Taxonomy (NCBI): domain Bacteria; kingdom Bacillati; phylum Actinomycetota; class Actinomycetes; order Micromonosporales; family Micromonosporaceae; genus Micromonospora; species Micromonospora sp. DT228. Next base: position 269,719 of record NZ_JBNCKO010000005.1, on the reverse strand, counting down.
ATGACCGCGCCGACGACCACGGCGTACGCCAACTGCGGGGTGACCGCCGCGAGGTCGGCGGCGGCCGGCGCGTGCTGCCAGCCGAGGGCGTCCGCGCCGATGCTCGCGGCCAGCATGGCCGCCGTGCCGGCGAGCGCGGTCAGGGTGGTGAAGCGCAGCGGTGACCAGTCGCCGAACCGGCTGGCACCGTGCGTGTAGATGCCCCAGCCGAGCACCGCGCCGATCATCATCAGTCCACCGAGACCGAACTGGCCGAGCCCGGCCAGGCTCCCGCGGGTGATCACCAGGCCGACTCCGAAAAGCGCCACCAGGGAGAGGGCCAGCAGGAGCGGCTTCGGCCGTACGCCGTCCCGGGCCCACCGGACCAACTGGGTGATCAGCGGGGTGGTGGCCACGAAGAGAGCGATCTGCTGCGGGGCGGCGTGTTCGAGCGCCAGGTTGGTGAGCACGTTGAAGCCGGCGAAGCCGACCACGCCGAGCAGCACGATCTCGCCGGTCCGGCCGCCGTGCCGCAGCGCGCCGGCACCTTCGCGGAGCAGCAGAATCGCGACCAGGATGACGCTTGCGAGCAGGTAACGGGCGGTGGTCAGGTTGAGGGGGTCGACCCGGGTCAGCGCACTGGCCAGGACCGGGAACATCACGCCCCAACCGAGTACGGCGAGCAGCGGATAGGCGGCGGCGCGGGATCGCATCGTCAGCTCCAATGTTCGAGTATCGTCGAACCAACGACACCGACCATAGGGGCTTGTTCGATAGTTGTCGAACAAGGGTTACACTGGTCACATGGAGCCGCACGAACCCGACCTGACCGACGTACCGGTCACCACCGTGCTGACCGCACTCGCCGACGACGTGCGGCTGAAGATCGTGCGGGCGCTTGCCGAAGATGGCGAGGCGACCTGCGGCAGCTTCGACTTCGGCGTCTCCAAGGCGACCCGCAGCCATCACCTGAAAGTGCTGCGCGAGGCCGGCCTGACCCGCACCCGGGCCGCCGGCACCAGCCGCCTGGTCCGGCTCCGCCGCGACGAGCTGGACCGCCTCTACCCAGGTCTCCTGGACGCGGTGCTCAGTACGCACAACTCGGCCTGACGTTCCCGCTGGGTCGCCTCGGCCGTCGCGCTCCGGTGCGCGGCCCTCGCAAACCACCGGCGAGGACGGCCCCGACCGGGCGCGTCGCCGGAGCCGCCTCGTCGAGGCTCCGGCGACGCGCGGTACGGTGCGGTCAGATGACCATCGAGCTGGGCTCGGTTGCCGGCACCGCGGGCGCGGGCCGAACGTCGCGGCGACGGGCGAGCAGCGTGTCGAGTGCCCAGGAACCCGGGCCGAGGGCCGCGACCAGCAGGAACGACCAGCAGAAGAGGGCCGACAGCTCACCCCCGTTGTGCAGCGGCAGGAGGTCGTCCGGCTGGTGCACCACGAAGTAGGCGTACGCCATCGAGCCGGACGCGAGAAGAGCGGCGGGTCGGGTGAAGAGCCCGGCCAGCACCAGGGCGCCGCAGATCAGCTGGATCAGCGCGGCCCACCAGCCCGGCCAGGCGCCAGGGGGTATCGCCGTACCGGTCATCGGGTTGCCGCCGAACAACCCGAAGACCGAGGTCAGACCGTGCAACGTGAACAGCAGGCCGACCACGGTGCGGAACAGGGACAGGGTCGGCCCGCCGAGCCGAGAAACGTTCATCACAACCTCCATCGAAGGATCCGGATCTCTTCAATGTGAGGCATGAAACTATCGACGCTTACAAATTCCTTGCTAGTGGGAAAGTCCCCGGTCGGAATGTACCGGTGTCCACAGTCCGGGGTCGAGCGCCGGAAGCGCCGCAGGCGCACCGCCATAACCCCTGAGCTGTGGATAGGACCAAATCCGAGCCGCACCAACCGCCGTGGGCGCGCTCCCATACTGTGGGTACGGCCTACTCAACGGGCGCCCTTGGGCACGCGCCGGAATGCCCCGGCCTCCAGAAACCCGAGTCGATCATCACTAGACCGACCTCCTGCGGCACGCCCGCCCAAGCGCGGGGCCAAAACGGACGGCTCGTGCCCGGATCCTCACACTCCGCCCGTCGATCATGAGGTTATAGCTGCGACACGCCGAGATGAACAGCAATAACCTCATGATCGCCGGGCGGTCGGGCGGTCGGGCGGCGCGCGCTGCACCCTGGGACCGGCCACCTCGGCGCGTTGTGTGAAGCCGACCCCGCAGCCGTGGAAACATGTTCGGATGAGTCCTGACAGCCGCCGTCGTAAGCGCGCCAGGTCCGCCCGCTCTGGCCAGCAGGTCGTGCGTCGCGTCCGACCCGCCGACGTGATTCAGTGCGACTGCCCGGCGTGTTCAGATGCTGACTTTGATCCGGAGCACTTCATAGACGACCTGGTCGCCGAGGGTGCCGACCTGGTGAAGGCGGAGGATCCCGTCGAGGCCGAGTTGTTTGCCGCGACGTTCCTGTCCGCCGGTGACCTGGCCGGCGAAGGCTTCACCGAGGCGCTCAACGGGGACCTGCTGCCGGCCGTCGCCGACATCGCTACGCCGGAAGCGCTCGCGGTGCTGCTCGCGATCGACGCCGTCCGGCCGAGCACCGCCGCTGCGGCTGCCGCCCAGCGTCTGGTGGACGCGGGCGTGCCAGCGCCGAGTTGGGCCAGCGAGCTGCGTCAGCCTGTGCGGGTCGGCCCAGGTCGACGCTTCGCCGATCCGGCTGGCAGCGCGTCCATGCTCGTCTGCGACTTCGAGCGGGCCGGGCGCTCGTACGGCTTCGTCGTCCACGTCGACCACCTCGACTGTGACGCGGCGGCCGACATCGTGCTCTTTCCCGCCGATGCCATGAACGAGGTTGTCAGCACCATCCAGCAGAACGGCAATCGTGCCGGTCTGACGGTCGCCGAGGAGTTGTTGGACCCGGCCGAGTTTCGGTGGCAGGTCGAACGGGCCCTCGACGCCCGCGCGGACCACGACCAGGAACGTGACCCCGCGGAGTTCGACGACGAATTCGCCGACGAGGACGGACCGGGCTACCACATGCTGGCGGAGCTGCTGCGAGCCCGGATCCGCACGCTACCCGAGCCGACACGCCCGCCGGCCGAGCACGACGCCGACACCCGTCAACCCACCCTCGACCTGCTGGAGATGATGACCCAGTTCGCCGGGCAGACACAGCAGATCCAAACCCGCCCAGGTCGACGTACCGCCGGACAAAAGCTGCCGGCGAAACGGAAGAAGTCTGGCCCAGCCGCGCCCGTCTACCAGCTCAAGGTCGGTCTGCGGGGTGCGAAGCCGCCGATCTGGCGGCGTCTGGAACTGCCCGCCGACACCAGCCTGGCCGACCTGCACCACACCATTCAGGTGGCCTTCGGATGGCACGACTCCCACCTGCACGTCTTCGAGACCGCGTACGGCGACTTCGGGGTCGCCGACCGGGAGTTGGGCTACCGCGCCGAAGCCCCGGTGACCCTGGAACAGGTCGCGCCAAGCGTCGGCGACCGGTTCACATACACGTACGACTTCGGCGACGACTGGACACACGACATCGTCGTGGAGAAGGTGTTGGCTCGCCAGCCCATCACGTACCCACGCTGCACGGGCGGGCGGCGGGCGGCCCCGCCGGAAGACTGCGGCGGCATCTGGGGCTACGCCGAACTGGTCGAAGTGCTGAGCGATCCCGGCCACCCCGAGCACGGTGACCGGCTGGACTGGCTCGGACTGACCTCGGCCGCCGATTTCCAGCCCGCCCGGTTCGACGCCACCGAGATCACCCAAGCCCTCACCGAGGGGGGCAAAGAGTGACCGATCCTGCTGGTGAGTGACCGAGGCAACTGTCAACTCTGAGTTGGTAGTTCCCGCCGAGGGTGGCCGGCAGGCGCCGCGTGGGGGTCAAGGTCTACAACCTGGACATGATCCTGGCCGTTGGCGACGGGGGCACGCGATGGCACAGACGATTCAGCCCCACAGGCGCACCCGGAGGTCCGCCAGCCGGCAGGGCAGCGACGCCGCCCCGAATCTGGGGCAGCTCTACAGGGCCCAGTCAGGGGGACGGCAGGCCGGCGCGAGGCAGAGCTGCGGTGGGGGCCGGGCTGCGGTGGGACGCCCACATGGGCGAGGATCGGTGAATGATCATGGCAGCACGGCGACGGGCCAGCACAGCAGCACGGCGACGGGCCAGCACAGCGGTCGCCGCGGCCCTCCTACTCGGCGGCTGCACCCCCGGCGACCATCGGGGCCAGGGTGGGGACCCTTCGGGCCGGCCGCCGTCCGCACCGAGCCCGTCCACGAGCGCTGACCCGCTGGCCGACTGCCCGGCCTCCGGTGTCCGGATCCGCTCGACCGGTGGGGACGCCGCGATGGGCCTACGCGCCCTCGGCCTGGAGTTGGTCAACTGCGGCGACCGCCCGTACCAGCTCAACGGGTACCCGGTGCTGCACGTGTTCGACGACCAGCACGAGCCGGTCCTGCTACGCGTGGTCAACGGCGGCAAGGAGATCACCTCGGGCTTCGACCAACCGCCCCGGCAGATCACTCTCGCCCCCGACGAGCGGGCCACGGCCGTGGTGCTCTGGCGCAACCTGGTCACCGACTCGACGGTGGTGGCCACCAACGGCGAGTACCTGACGGTGGCGCCCGCAGCCGGGCAGCCGGGCGAAGAGGTCGACCCGGACGGGCCGATCGACCTGGGCAACACCGGCCGGATCGGCGTCAGCGCCTGGAAGAAGGCCGACCCGGCCACGCCGGTGCCGGACCGGCCGGCCCCGCCGCCGGTGCCCAGCGCGGTGCCGTCGTCGGTGAGCCCACCCGACAGCCGGCGGTGAGCCCCGCCGCTATGACGTGATGTCCTTGCGGGTGAAGCGCCAGAACGCCAGCCCCCAGAACAGCGTCGCGTAACCGATCGCCGAGATGCAGCCGCGCACCACGTCGTCGGTCTGCACCGGGGTGGAGAGCAGCCCCAGCCAGGCGGTGCTGAAGTGGGTGGGCAGGAAGTCCCGCAAGGCGCCCAGGGCGGTGATCTGGTCCAGGATGCTGGACAGGATCCAGAGCAACACCGCACCGCCGACCGCGCCGAGCGCGGCGTCCGTGGTCACCGACAGCAGGAACGCCAGCCCGGCCACCACAAGCAGTACGACCGCCAGGTAGCCGAGCACGGCCAGCAGCCGGAGCAGCCCCTCGGTGGGTTCCAGCTCGGCGGCGACCGTGCTGCGCAGCGGCGACCAGCCGTAGCGCAGGGTGCCGGCCAACAGCGCGGTGCCGGCCAACAGCACAAGAGCCAGCCCCGAGTACGCGAGCGCGACCACCAGCTTCACCGTCAACAACCGGGCCCGGGGCACCGGAATCGCCAGCAGATACCGCAGGCTGCCCCAACTCGCCTCACTGGCCACCGTGTCGCCACAGAACAGCGCGACGACCACCACCAGCAGGAACGACGCCGACACGAAGATCGAGAAGAGGGTGAAGTTGAGGCCGCCGGAGGTGGCCAGGTCGACCAGACTGGCGAACTCGTTGTTGCCGTTGTCGTCGTCGCCGCCGCCGGAGTTGAACTGGAACGCGATCAGGATGATCAGCGGCAGCAACACCATGAACCCGAGCGCCAGCTGGGTCCGCCGCCGGGACGCCTGTCGGCGGAACTCCGCCGCGAACGGCATGGTGGCCGACGGCCGATAGCCCTGGGCCGCACCCGCGTCGGAAACAACCATCACCGGTCACCGCTTCCCCGAGAGTTGTCGCCCACCAGGGCGAGGAACGCGTCCTCCAGGCGGCGCCGCGGCACCACCCGGTCCACCCCGATGCCGGCGCGTACCAGCTCGGCCACCACCTCGCTGCGGGCCGTGCCGTTCGTGTCGACGACCAACTGGCCGTCGCTCTCCGGCAGCACCCGCACCCCGTGCAGCCGGTCCAGCACCGCCCGCGCCGCCACCGGGTCGGTGACGTCGAACAGCACACTCGGCGACTCGCCCACGATCTCCTCCACCGGCCCGGACGCCACGATCCGGCCCTTGTTCACCACCACCGCGTGGGTGCAGGTCTGCTCCACCTCGGCCAACAGGTGGCTGGAGACCAGCACCGCCCGACCGTCCGTGGCGTAGCGCTGGAGCACCCGGCGCATCTCGGCGATCTGCGGCGGGTCGAGCCCGTCGGTCGGCTCGTCCAACACCAGCAGCTCGGGCAGGCCGAGCATGGCCTGGGCGATGGCGAGGCGCTGGCGCATACCGTGGCTGTAGTTCTTGATTTTCCGCTGTACGGAGTCACCCAGACCGGCGATCTCCAGGGCCGCGTCGAACTGGGCGTCCTCCCACGGCCGGCCGGTGGCCCGCCAGTACGCCTTCAGGTTCTCCAACCCGGACAGGTGCGGCAGGAAGCCGGGCCCCTCGACAAGCGCGCCGATCCGGGACAGCACCGGCGAGCCGGGCACCAGCCGGCGACCGAAGACGTAGATCTCTCCGGCGGTCGGTTGGGTCAACCCCATCAGCACCCGCAGGGTGGTGGTCTTGCCGGCGCCGTTGGGTCCGAGCAGACCGACCACCTGACCGGGGTGCACCTCGAAGTCGACGTTCGACACCGCCACGAAGCCGTCCGCGTACTCCTTGCGCAACGCGCGCACGGCCAACGGCGTGTCCGCGTACTCCGGATGCACCGACCGGTCCTGGCGGCGATGCCGGCGGCGAAGCACGGCGACGACCACGACGAGGCCGATCACGATGGCGGCGAGCAGACCGGCGAGCACCCAGCGCCAGAGCGTCGCGGCGGTGGGAATCGGCTCGCCGTCGACAGTGGGCAGGGTGACCGCGCCGTCCGCCGACACGGTGTAGACGGTCGGCTCGGCGGGCGTGGTGTACGCCTGGTCCGAGGTGGCCACCACCAGTCGCAGCCGGTGCCCGGCCTCCACCCGGCGGACGATCCCGGGCAGCGTCACGGTGACCGGCCTGGCGTCCTGCACGCGTTGCGGCAGGCCGGTGAGTCGGATCGGGGCGACCAGCCCGTTCGGCAGGGTCGCCGCGCCGTCCTTGTCGACGTCGTAGAGCTTGACGAAGAGCACCGCCGTGCCGGTCGGCGATGCGGCGCGCAGGGTGACGGTGGGTGCACCCGCCACGTCCACCGCCTCGGTCAGCGGTGTCGACTCGAACCGGGCGTGTTGGCCGGGCACGTCACCGGCCACGCCGTCCAGCAGGGAGGTGAGCCCACCGGCGAACGGGACCGAGGAGATGGCGGCCGGGTTGCCGTTCGGCGGATTCGCGATCGGCTGTGCCGGGCCGGCGACCGTGACCTCCCGGCGGGCGTTGCCGGCCAGGCCCGGATAGTCCGCGCGGCGGAATCCGGTGGCGACCAGACCCCGGTCGAGCGCGTCGAACCCGGCGATCCGCGACCAGGTGAAGTCGTCTCCTGGCGCGTCGCCCTCGCCCTTGACGTAGTGGTCCAGCCACTGGACGGTCAGGAACTTCACCCGGTCCTCGTCGGAGCGAGGTCCACTGCCACCGTCGTGCCCGCCGGTGAACCAGGCGACCCGCACCGGGGTCCCGGTGGCGGCGATGCCCTTCGCGTTCGCGTCCGCCTCGCCGAGGGGAAACAGCGTGTCCGCCTCGCCCTGCACCAGCAGGGTGGGCGCCTTGATCCGGTCCAGCACACCGGCCGGGCTGGAGCGGCGCAGCAGGTCCACGGCCGCCTGGTCGGCCCGCCCGGTGGTGGCGATCCGCAGGTACGCGGCACACACGTCGGCGGCGAACCGGCCGCAGGAGGGGTCGGCCGCACCGGCCGGGGCACCACCGGGACCGGTGCCCGGACCGGCGCCCGGCCCCGGGCTGGGCGGGCCGGCCGACGCCGGTGCGCCCTGCGGCTGGGCGGCGGTGCCGCCGGAGAGCCCCGCCGGGCCGGAGCCCACGTTGCCGCCGCCGCCGAAGAAGAGACCGGCCCAGCCCTTCTTGAACACACCCTCGGTCGGCGCCAAGCCGGTGCTCTCCGGCAGGAAGGCGCGGGACAGGTCGTTCCAGGTGATCATGGGAACGATCGCGTCGACCCGCTGGTCCTGGGCGGCGAGCAGCAGCGCCAACCCACCGCCGTACGAGCCGCCGACCACACCGACCTTCGGGTCACCGGCGGCGTCGGTACGCACCTCCGGCCGGGCGGCCAGCCAGTCCAGCAGCCGAGACGCGTCGCGCACCTCGTAGTCCGGGTTGTCCAGGTGGATCTCGCCGCCACTGTGGCCGAACCCCCGCGCGGTCCAGGTGAGTACCGCGTAGCCGCGCCCGGCGAACTCCTCGGCGTCGGAGCGCACCGACTCCTTCGTGCCGCCGAACCCGTGTGCCAACATCACCGCCGGGACCTTCCGACCGGACGAGGCGTCGGCGGGCAGGTAGAAGGTCGTGTCCAGATCCACCGGCTGGTCGTCGGACGGTCCGGAGCGGACGGTGAGCATCTCGCTCGTGCTCCGTACGCCCGGTCCCTGTGGCCACACCACCCAGGTCACGGCGGCAGCCAGCAGCACGACGGCCGCCGCTGCGGCGATCGTGCGGCGGCGGGTGGGCAGGGCACGCCGGAACCACGCGGCCGGCGACGGCGTTGTCATGCGGCACACGCTACGGCCCGCAGCCTGAGCGTTGGCTGAGATCCGCCGTACGTCCGTCCGGTTGCCCCGATCGGTGCGCGGGCGGCAGCGAGCGCGCCATGTCCGGCGCGGCCCAGTGAGTTGAGTTCGGATCCCGTGAATTCCGATCTTTGCCGGATATCCCCCTGGATCCCTCCATGTCACACCCACTGCCGAAACGGAGCGTGTCGGGAACGCGGGCGAATGGTGACATTGCTCGAAGTGACGCGAACCTGACTCGTCCACCTCGGCCTGACCAGCAGGGGGGTCGGTTAGTTTTCCGGTCCGGTGCACGGGACTTGTCGGGCCGCCCGACGCCGCGCCGACCCGCGCCCCATGCCGGAGGAGACACCACCATGACAGTCCCCGCGCCGCGGGCCCGTCGACGTCCGTCCACCCTGGGCCGACTGCTGCCGTTGCTGCTCATCGGGGCACTACTGGCACCCGTGGGCCTGCTGGTCACGTCCGCCTGGCGGCAGACCACCGACGACCGGAACCTGGCCGTCCGGGAGCGACTCGGCGTGCAGTACCTCACCGCGCTGGGCTCGGTCACCGACGCCCTGGTGGAGGCCCAGTCCGCCGCGATCAGCAATCGACAGGTGTCCGGCGACCCGCTGAACCGGGCGGTCGAGGAGGCCGCCGCGGTGGACGCCCGCATCGGCGACGAGCTGCTCAGCCAGGAACGCTGGGCCGGGGTACGGGCCAAGCTGGAGGCGCTGCGCGGCCGCAGCCCCGCCGACCCGGAGGCCGCCTACACGGCGTACAGCGAGGTCTCGGACCTGTTGCTGGCACTGCACCGCAAGGTTCGGGAGAGTTCCGGGCTGGTCCGCGATCCCGTCGCTGACTCCTTCTTCCTCCAGGACAGCGCCGGCCAGGAACTGCCCGAGGCGGTGGTGGCCGCCGGCCGGCTCGCCGACCTGGGCACGCTTGTCGCCCGCCGGCCGGCCGCCGAGCAACCACGCGGCCTGATGGAGCTGACCGGGATGCGGGTCGCCGCCCTGGCACCCGCCGGTGACCTCGTCGACAACCTGCGCTCCGCCGTGGACGGCTCGGAGAGCACCGACCTCGGCGCCAACGTGCTGACCCCACTCGACACCTATCAACGCTCGGTGGAGGCGCTTGCCGCGTACTCCACCCCGGCCAAGGACACGAGCGTGGTGGACCCCGGTCAGTTGAGCGCCGCCGGGCTCAACACGCACCGCGCGGCCCGCCAACTCCAGCCGGTCATCCTCGCCGAGCTGGACGCCCTGCTCGTCGAGCGCATCGACGAGTTCGACCGGGACCGCTGGCTGATCGGCGGGGCCGGGGCGTTCGCCCTGCTGCTGCTGGGCTGGCTCGCCGCGCTGCTGCTGGCCGCCCGTGGCCGGGCCCGACGCCGGGCGACGATGGCCGCGAACCACGCGGAGAGCGCCGACGCCCCGTCGCCGACAGATTCCTGGCAGCCGGTGCCCAGCGACCCACGCGCGCTGCAACCGGCCGGCGTGGCCCGCGACTCGGAGCCCGCGCAGTGGGGGGCCTTCGATGCTGCTCGGTAGGCTCCGGATCCGCGGCAAGCTCGCGCTGCTCGTGGTGATCCCACTGCTCAGCATGGTCGGCCTGGCCGTGCCCGTGATGCTCGACCGGGTGGCCGCGGCGCAGCGGGCCAGCGACACCGCCGAGCGGGTACGGCTCGCCAGCCGGGTCGGCAGCCTGGTCCAGGACCTGCAACAGGAACGCATCCTCTCGGTCGGTTTCCTGCTCGGCCGGGTCGAGCGCGGCGAGGTGGTCCGCAAGTCCGCCGACGTGGACGACCGGGTGGCCGACCTGCGGGCCGGACGCAGCGGCGCGCTCACCGACCGCGTCGACCGCGCCCTGGACGGCGTGTCCAGCCTCATCGACCTGCGCACGTCCGTGCTGGCCCGGGTCGCGAACCCGGGCCAGGTGATGGAGGCTTTCGGCCCGGTGAACGTCGGGTTGATCGAATCGCTGCGGCTGGTCTTCGGCGTCGACACCGAGACGCTGCCGGGTCGTCAGGTGCTCGCTCTCGACGGGCTGCTCCGCGTCGACGAGGGCCTGGGCGCGTGCGCCACCCTGAGCCTGCTGGTCAAGGCGATCGGCAGCTCGGACACCATCGCCGGGTACGTGGCGTGCATCGCCGCCCTCCAGGTCGACAACCAGCGCTTCCGCAGCCTGATCACACCCGAGCAGCTCATGGTGGCCCAGCTCAACGATGCTGCGGTGGCCGCGCGTACCAGCTCCGACTTCCTGGTCAGGAGCGCCCGGGACCCGGCCGCCGCGGTCCGCGACGTGCCGATGGAGGCGCTCTTCCCGGCCGTCCGCACGATGATCCGGCTCGGCCAGTTCGTGGAAAAGAAGCTTGTCGCCGACGTGCTCACCGAGGTGACCGCCGACCAGCGACGCGCGCTGACGGCCGCGTACCTGGTCGGGGCCACCACGGCGCTGATCCTGGCGTTGGTGGTGCTGCTCAGCGCGGCTGTCGCGCGGACGGTGGCCCGACCGCTGACCCGACTCACCCGCTCGGCCGACCGGGTCGCCCGGGTCGCCGAGGCGGAGCTGGTCCGGGTCACCGACGACGAGGGCGAGAGCCCCCAGCCGGTGCGGCTGGAACCTGTGGACATCCGGGCCAACGACGAGATCGGTGACCTGGCGCGGGCCTTCGACCGGGTGCAGAGCACCGCCGCACGGCTGGTCGAGCGGCAGGTCGCCGGCCGACGCAACGTGGCGCAGATGTTCGGCCACGTCGGGCGGCGTACCCAGAACCTGGTGGGTCGGCAGATCGCGCTCATCGACCGGCTGGAGCAGCAGGAGGCCGACCCGGGCCGGCTGGAGCACCTGTACCGGCTCGACCACATCTCCAGCCGGTTGCGGCGCAACGCCGGCAGCCTGGTGGTGCTCTCCGGTTCGGCCGGCGCCGACGCCCACACCGCGCCGGTGCCGTTGGCCGACGTGGTCCGGTTGGCGCTCGGTGAGATCGAGGACTACACCCGGGTGGAGGTGCGGGTGCCGGCGGGCATCTCGGCCGCGCCGGCAGTCGTCGGCGACCTCATCCTGGCGCTGGCCGAACTCATGGAGAACGCCACCGCCTTCTCGCCGCCGCACACCCGGGTGCTGGTGGCCGCCGAAACGTCCGGCGTCGGCGCGCGGATCACCGTCGTGGACCACGGCATCGGCATGGGCGAGCAACGGCTGGCCGAGGAGAACGCCCGGATCACCCGCCGGGAACGACTCGACCTGGCGCCAACCGAGGTGCTCGGTCTGTTCGTGGTGGGCCGGTTGGCCCGCCGCCACGGCTGGGAGGTGGGCCTGGCCGCCACCGCCGGCGGCGGGGTGACGGCACACCTGGAGATCCCGTCGACGTCACTCGTGCTGCGCCGCGCCGACCCGGCCGGGAGCACCGTCGCCCGGGCCTCGGTGCCGGAACGGGACAGGCGTACGGCGGCCGCGTCCGAGCGCGCCGCGCGGTCCGTCACGGCGACCGTCGACGAGCCGGCCCGCTTCGACTCGGACCTGCTCAACCGGGCCACCCGCAGCCTGGAGGCCAGCCCGTCCTGGAACGCGTTCGGACCCGGCCAGCCGCAACAGCAGCCCGTGGCGACCCCCCAGGAGCCGGAACCGTCGGCCGCACCGAGCACACCGCGGGTCCAGGAGCCGGAACCGTCGGGCGCGCCGAGCACACCGCGGGTCCGACAGCGGGTGCCCGGGGCCAGCCTGCACGCCACCGCCACGCCACCCCGGCCGGTGGACGCCACCGGCGCGGACCCCGCCGCCGCCCGGGCGCTTGTCGAGGCGTTCCAGGCCGGCGTACGCCGGGCCGAGCGCAACGGCGCAGACCTCCCGCGCACACCGGGAGGCGTGGGCCCTACCGTGGCCGGTGGCGCCGGTCCGTCCGACGCCACCCCGGGTCGGCCCCGACTGAGCCGACGGGTGCCGGGGGCGAACCTCACGGTCGTCCCGGCCTGTCAGCCACCCAGTACGCACCTCGGTGACCCGGCCGAGGTCCGCAAGCGCATCAGCGAGTTCGAGGAGGGCGTGGCCCGCGCCCTCCGCGAAGTCGGCCCAGACCGCCGGAACGAAGAAGGATCATCACGGTGACCAGTCCCTTCCTGCACGACAACGTCGACCAGAGTCAGTCCGGCGCCAGCGGGGACCTCAGCCCGGAGGCCCGTACGTTCAACTGGTTGCTGGACTCCTTCACCTCCGGCACGGCCGGCGTCCTGGAGGCGATCGCGGTCTCCTCGGACGGCCTGCTGATGGCCATGTCGGCGATCAAGGACCGGTCCAACGCGGAGCGGTTGGCCGCGGTCGTCTCCGGGATGACGAGTCTCGCCGGTGGGGCGGCCAGTTGGTACGCGCTCGGCGGCCTGAACCGGGTGATCGTCGACATGGCCGACGGCTACCTGCTGATCAGCGCGATCAGCAGCGGTTCCGTGCTCGGGGTGGTCGCCGACCGGTCCGCCAACCTGGGCACCGTCGCGTACGAGATGACGCTCTTCGCCGGGCGGGCCGGTGGCGCCCTGACCCCGCGGCTGATCGTCGAGTTGAAGAACGCCGTTCAGCAGTGACCCCCGACGTCGCCGGTGAGGATCCGGACCCGGAACCGAGGACCCGGATCCGCCCGTACCTGCACACGGCTTCCGCGACCGACGCGGCCGAGGTGGTGGCGCCGGCGTCGCCGGAGCCGGACGGTGGTCGGCCGGCCGGTCCCCGTCCGTTCGTGCTCACCTCCGGACGGGTGGCGGGCGCCGACCCGGCGATCGGGCTGGAGACGCAGGTGACCGCGCGTACGGATGATGGTTGGCCGACCGGCGCGCGCGGTGCCCTGCTGGCACCGGAATCCCAGGCGATCATCGCGCTCTGCGCCGAACCGATCTCGGTCGCCGAGATCTCGGCCCGCGCCCGGTTGCACCTCGGTGTGACGCGGGTCCTGGTCGGCGACCTACGGGCGGCCGGACACCTGGACGTGCACGTCGGCGACACCAACGACGCCGCCGACCCCGACCTCATCCTGCGAGTGATTGATGGACTCCGTGCGATCTCCTGAATGGCCGGTCGCCCCGCTCGGCGGGGTCGCCGCAAACAGCGCCGCCGCCCGTTACGTCACGCCGGGCAGCGGGCCGGCGGTCGGACGCGCCGGCCCGCCGCCACCGCCGTACCAGCCGCCGTCCGGCGCGGGGACGTCCTCGCCGCCGGTCGGTAAGCCGGCGGCACCGCCGATCCCGGTCAAGATCCTGGTGGCCGGTGGGTTCGGGGTGGGCAAGACCACCACCGTGGGTGCGATCTCCGAGATCGCTCCCCTGACCACCGAGGCCGAGATGACGAGCGCCGGGATCGGCGTGGACGATCCGGGTGTCCGCTCCACGAAGACCACCACGACGGTGGCGATGGACTTCGGCTGCGTGACGATCGATCGCAGTCTGAAGCTCTACCTGTTCGGCACGCCGGGGCAGGCCCGGTTCGGCTTCATGTGGGACGACCTGGCCCGCGGGGCGCTCGGCGCGCTGGTGGTGGTGGACAGCGCGAGGCTGGACGACTGCTTCCCCGCGATCGACTTCTTCGAACGGGCCGGGCTGCCGTTCGTGGTCGGGGTCAACGCCTTCGACGGGCGGCTGGCCCTGGAACTCGGCGAGATCCGCTGGGCGCTGGCCATCGGTGACAACGTGCCGCTTGTGCAGTTCGACGCCCGGGACCGGCTCTCGGTGCGGGACGCCCTGCTTGTCGTCCTGGACCGCGCGCTGGAACGTGCCACCCGGGACAGGCAAGCCTGAGCCGACCGGCTCCGGCCGTGCGGGAAGAGGTGATCTGGTGAGGGGCGACCTGGACGAGACGCTGGCCCGACTGGCCCGGCGCGAGGAGGCGCGGCGCCGGCGGACCAACGACCGTGACGACAGCATGCCGCCGCCGGGCCTTCCCGGGCCCAACCCGGACGAGGTTCGCGGCGGCGGGGCGGGACGGCACGACCCCCGGCACGCGGGGACGGACTCCCCGGGCGAGGCCGCCGGGTGGGGTCCGGTCGAGGAGGTGGCCGAGGCGGTCCGTCAGGTCGTCGGCGGCTACCCCGGGCTGGTGGTGACCGTGCAGGTGCAGCACGAGGGGCAGACGTACCCCATGCGGGTCTCCTGGGACGGACCGGACGTCACGGTCGGGCCGGTGCCCCCGGCGGCGCCTGTGGAACCCCCGCCGGCCTGGCCGCTGTCCGGCCGGACGGTTCCCGAGTGGGCGCCCGGCCCGGATGGGTTGACCCCGGACCCGGCGGCCCGGTTGGCCGAGCTGATCCGGCGGGACCCGTCGCTGCTGGACGAGTTGGATCCGCGGCGCTGACCGGCGGGGCTGGCCGGCGGCGGCTACGGTCGGGCGGTGGCGCAACCCGACCTGACCCTGACGGCGAGCCTACGGCCGGCCGCGCTGGACGCCCGACGGGGCATCGTGCGGCTGCATCCGGAGGCGCTGACCGCGCTGGGGCTGCGGCCCGGCGACCCGATCCGGCTCACCGGCCGCCGGGAGACGGCGGGGATCGTGGCGACCGCCGGGCCGGGCGCGAGCAGCGCCCTGCTGTACGCCGACGACCTGACCCTGGGCAACCTGGGTGTGCGCGACGGCGCTCAGGTGCGGGTCGGCCCCGTGCCGCTGGTGCCGGCGGGCCGGATCATCCTGGCCGGGCCGGTGGAGGTGGTCGCGGCGGTGAGCCCGGAGATGCTCCGGCTGGCCCTGCTGGGCAAGGTGCTCACCGGCGGCGACGACGTGTCGCTGCTGCCACAGGATGTGCTGCCGGACGCCTCGGTGCGCAGCCTGGTCGAGGTGGCGCGACGCAGCCTCGCCAACACCGTCGGCTTCGCCTGGACCAGCACTCTGCTCACCGTACGCACGGTCGAGCCGGCGGCCGGCGCTCTTGTCACGATGGACACGGTGATCGGCTGGGAGCACGGCCCGGCCACCCACGGCGGTCCCGCCCCGGTCGACGCCGGGTGGACGCGGCCGGCCCGGACGGATGACGCGGCCCCGGCGGTGGACCAACCCGACGACACCCCGGACGTGGACGAGCTGCCCGGGCTGCGCACCCAGGCCGAGGAGCTGACCGAACTGCTCGACCTCGGCTTCCACCACCGGGAGGTGTTGGGCCGGCTGGGCACCGCCATCTCGCTGGGGGTGTTGCTCGTCGGTCCGGCCGGCTCCGGAAAGTCGGCGCTGGCCCGGGCCGTCGCCGCCCGGGTGGGCGCCCGCGTACACCCGCTGTGGGCGCCCGAGGTGGCCGCGTCGACGAACCAGGCCGCCGCCGACCGGTTGCGCGCCGCGGCGACGGCGGCCCGAGCCGGCGGGCCGGCGGTGCTGCTGGTCAGCGACGTCGAGGCGCTCGCACCGGCGGAGAGCCCCGGCCCGGTGGCGACGGTGTTCCGTCAGGTGCTCGCCGAGTGCATCCGGGCCGGTGTCGCGGTGGTCTGCGCCACCGGCCGACCGGAGGCGGTCGATCCCGCGCTGCGCGCACCGGACCTGCTGTCGCTGCGGATCAGCATTCCTCTTCCCGACCAGGCGTTGCGCCGCGAACAGCTCACCGTGCTCACCCGGCAGGTGCCGCTGGCCGACGACGTCCGGTTGGACGAGGTGGCCGCGCGTACCCCCGGGTTCGTCGCGGCGGACCTGGCCGCGCTGGTCCGGGAGGCCGGGGTACGCGCGGCGCTGCGGCAGAAGTCCGCCGAGACGCCGACGGTGTCGATGGCGGACTTCACCGCCGCCCGGGAGGTGGTCCGGCCGACCACGATGGCCGCCTCGACCCTGGATCTGGCCTCGGTGACCCTCGACGACGTGGGCGGCCTGGACGACGTCAAGCAGACGCTCACCGAGTCGGTGCTGTGGCCGTTGACCTACCCGGACACCTTCGCCCGGCTCGGGGTGCAGCCGCCGCGCGGTGTGCTGCTCTACGGGCCACCGGGCTGCGGTAAGACCTACCTGGTCACCGCGCTCGCCGGGTCGGGGCGGGCCAACGTGCTGTCGGTGAAGGGCGCGGAACTGCTCTCCAAGTGGGTCGGTGAGAGCGAACGCGCGGTCCGCGAGCTGTTCCGCCGGGCCCGGGAGGCGGCTCCCACCCTGATCTTCCTGGACGAGGTGGACGCCCTGGCGCCGGTACGCGGGCAGGCCACCGACGGGGGCACCACGGATCGGGTGGTCGCCGCGCTGCTCACCGAACTGGACGGGGTGGAGACGTTGCGCAACGTGGTGGTGGTCGGTGCCACCAACCGACCGGACCTGGTGGATCCGGCGCTGCTGCGACCGGGCCGGTTGGAGCGGCTGGTCTACGTGCCACCGCCGGACGGGCCGGCCCGCGCGGAGATCCTGCGTGCGGCGTCCCGGCAGGTGCCGCTGGCACCTGACGTCGACCTGGCGGCCCTCGGCGACGAGCTGACCGGCTTCTCCGCGGCGGACTGCGCGGCGCTGGTCCGGGAGGCGGCGCTGGCCGCGATGCGGGAGTCACTCGCCGCCGCCACGGTCACCGCCGGGCACGTGGCGACGGCACGGGCCCGAGTGCGCCCGTCGCTGGACCCGACCCAGGTCGCGGCGCTTGCCGCGTACGCCGCCCGGCGGGACTGAGCGCCGTTCCAACCTTTTGGCGGCTCCGGAGTGTTATTAGGGCGTCACATTCCTCTGTGGAGTCCTCCACCTGGACGTCAGGCGGTGTTCCTTGCGCAAGCTACTGTCCCTTCTTCTCGTCCCCCTGGTCGCGGCGGCGACCCTGGCCACGGTCGGCACGCCGGCGACCGCCCATCCGGCGAAGCCGTTCCCGGCCCGGATCGCCCTGCCCGACGGGTTCACCCCGGAAGGGTTGACGATCGGTCGGGGCACGACTGTGTACGTCGGGTCTGTCCTGGACGGCGCGGTGTGGCGGGGTGATCTTCGTACCGGGCGCGGCTCGGTGCTGATCCCGGGCACCCCCGGAGCCGCCAAGGCAGGGCTCAAGATCGACGAGCGGGGTCGACTCTGGACCGCTGACTTCACCGGCGGCGGAGCCAGCGTGTACGACCCGGGCACCGGCGCCAGGCTGGCCCACTACCCGTTCACCACCGACCCCAACACCCTGGTCAACGACATGGTGATCACCAAGCGGGCGGTCTACTTCACCGACTCCACCCGGCCGGTGCTGTACGTGGTGCCGCTGGGCCCGGGTGGCCGCCTGCCCGCCCCCGCCGCCGCCCGGGTGCTGCCGCTGACCGGTCCGGGCGCGACACCTGACGCGTTCAACAACGGGATCGTGGCGCTTCCGGACGGCGACCTGCTTGTCGCGCAGATGTTGACCGGCCAGCTCGTCCGCGTCGACCCGCGCACCGGCGGCAGCAGCGTCTTCGACCTCGGCGGCTACTCGGTGGACCGGGCCGACGGGCTGGTGCTGCGCGGTCGCACCCTGTACGTGATCCGGAACCTGACAAACGTCATCGCGGTGGTCCGGCTCAACGCCGGCTACACCGCCGGGACTGTGCAGCGGGAGATCACCGGACCGCAGCTACGGTCGCCGGCCACCGGTGACCTGCTCGGCTCGGCGCTGTACGTGGTGAACGGCCGGTTCGACGTGGAGTCGACGCCGACCACCGACTACGACATCGTCCGGGTGCCGGCCTGATCCAGGCGGTCGGCGGTGGCCCCCGCGGTCACCGCCGACCGACCCGGGCACCCCGGAGCGCCTCAGAGCGCCGGCGGCGTCGAGTCCAGGCAGATCTCGGCACGCACCTTGCCGTCGTCCTCGTACAGTTTGGCGCCGCACTTGTGCAGCACGGCGACCGCGCCGATGTTGTCCGGGGTCGTCTCGGCGACCACCACCCGCATGCCCGCCCGAGCGGCGGCGTTCAGCAACTCCCGCAGGGCCGCCGCGCCGATCCCCTGCCCGCGCGCCGAGCGACCGAGCCACATGCCGGTCTCCACTGTGCCGGGCTCGTCACAGCGCGTCATGCGAACCATGCCGAGCACCTCGCCGCCGACGAGAATCGCGTACATCTGCGAGCGGGTCGGGCCGTCCAGTCCGCCGAAGCTGGCCCGATGGAACTCCCGAAACGCCTCTCGACGGGCGAGCGACCAGCCGGCGGGGGCCTCGACGGGAGGCATCACGTCGCTCGGCTCCGCCTCCGCCGCCGCTACGGAGAGCAACGGCTCCAGGTTCTGCTCGTCCACCGGCTCCAGCCGGACCGCACCCGCCACGTGCCGCAGTCTGCCGCTCTCATCGGCCGAAGTCCACCCCATTGGCCATCCACTGGCGGTCCGGACAGCGGTACCGGCCGGTCGGGCGGGCGAGGTGTTCCGCATCACGCTCTGTTGTCACCCGACCGGGTGTCCGGGTGTGCAAACCGCTGGCGCGAACTCGCCGAACACCACCGACGCCGCGACATTCCTCGCGGGTCGGACCGGGCCGGGCTGGCCGGGCGGTGGCGGTCAGCGGCGACGGTTGCGGGCGCGCGACGAGCGCAACCGGCGGAGCCGGCCGACGAGCACGGGGTCGGCGGCCAACGCGGCCGGGTTGTCGAGCAGCCCGTTGAGCAGTTGGTAGTACCGGGTCGACGAGACCCCGAAGGTGTCCCGGACGGCCTGTTCCTTGGCGCCGGCGTGTCGCCACCACTGCTGCTCGAAGGCGAGGATGGCCCGTTCCCGTTCGGTAAGCGCGGCTATCGGCGCGCTGGGCGCGACGTCGACCTCGTCGTCCGGCTCGGGATCGTCGGTGCTCTCGATGGGCGGCACCGGCCGCGGAGTCGGCACCGCAGGCGCGACAGCACCCGTGACGTCACCGCGACGAGCGTCAGTGGACGGCTCGGGGGCGGCCGGGGTGGCGTCGGCGGACATGGCCTCAGCCTAGCCAGGGACGACCTGGGCCGCACCAGCCGGCGCGGCCGGCCCCGCTCCGCCGGGAACCCCGACGGCCGGGCCGGCCGCGCCGCGTCAGATCGGTCGGGTCAGGTGATGTCGCGGCGACGCATCGCCCAGAGCGCCGCTCCGAGGATCACCACCACCGCGACCGAGAGCAGCACCGAGGACTGCTGCCAGGTGATGACCAGGGTCTCCGGTTCGCACGACCCGTTGAAGGTCGCGCTGCAGGAGTCCCAGTCCTGCAACTTGACACTCTTGTACACCCAGGCCAGCAGGTAGGTGGGCAGCAGGTACGCCTCGGGCCAGCGCACGTTCGCCAACCCCAGCAGGATGCCCAGGCCGAACTGGCCGACCACCATCACCGCCACCACGCCGCCCAGGGCCATCGCGGTGTGCCGACCCAGCGACGCCAGGGCGAAGCCGATGGTGGTGAGCACCAGGACCAGGACCACACCCCGCACCCCGGTCAGCACGAACGACTGCCAGGCGCCGGAGGTCATCTTCTCGGTGCTGCCGCGGAACGTGGCGACCCCCCAGAACCCGGCGAACCAGAGCACCGCGGCGGGCAGCGTCACCGCCAGCATGCCGGTTAGCAGCGCGGCCAGCTTGGTGAGCAGCACGGTGAGTCGCTTCGGCCGCCAGAGCAGCAGGTTCATCATGCCGCCGGTGCTCCACTCGGCACCGATGAAGGACGCGCCGACCACGAACCCGACAAGCGCGAGGATCGCCGCGAACGGAATCAGCGTCTCGTCGAACGTCTTCCGGAAGTCGAACGTCGAGGGCAGGAACCACTGCGCCTGGATCTCCTCCCGGGGCGGCGGCGTGATCTGCGAGCAGTCGTCGGGGTAACGGTCGTCGTTCGACGTACCGGCCGCCTTGGCCCGCTCGCAGTCGACCCGCGCCTGCTCGCTCCAGCGCACCTGCTCCTGGTGCTGTTGGTCGGCCTGACGCTCGGCCCTGGCGTACTGCGCGGCGTCGAGCTTCTGGTTGCTGAAGAACACTCCGACGACCACCGCGGCCAGCACCAGCAGGCCGAGCAGCGTCATGTACCTGGTGAACCGCCGCTTGGTGAGCCGGCGCAGCTCTGTACGAAAGAGGCTCACGCGCCCCACCCTCCCGCGGTGGTGTCGGGCTGACCCGCCCCACCGACCTTCATGGACTCGTCGACCTGGCGGTGCTGACCGGGGACCGGCGCGGTGGACGTCAGTTCGAGGAAGACGCTCTCCAGATCGACGGCGATCGGCGCCAACTCGCTGACGTAGAGGTTGCGTTCGGCGAGCAGGCGGGTCACCGTGGCCGGCTTGTCGACGCCCGTCAGCATCAGGTGGTCGGGGTGACCGGTGACCCCGATGCCGGCCGTGGTGAGCGCCTCGGCGGCCGCGGGCAGGTCGCTCACGGCCTCCAGCCGGACCCGGACCGCGCCGGACGAGTGCTGCGCGAGGACCTCGTCGACCGGACCGAACGCGACGCGCCGGCCCAGCGAGATGATGGTGACCGAGTCGCAGATCAGCTGGATCTCGCCGAGGATGTGGCTGGACAGCAGCACTGTCATCCCGGATTCCGCGAGACCGCGCATCAGCGTGCGCATCTCCCGGATGCCGCCCGGGTCGAGGCCGTTGGCGGGCTCGTCGAGGATGAGCAGCTTCGGGTTCTTCAGCAGGGCCGAGGCCACGGCGAGCCGCTGCTTCATGCCCAACGAGTACGTCTTGACCCGCTCGTCGGCCCGGTCGCGCAGCCCGACGAGTTCCAGCACCTCGTCGACGCGGACGGCCGGCACCCCGCCCGCCCCGGCCAGCAGGGACAGCGTGTCCCGTGCCGTGAAGTGCGGGAAGAACTGCGGGCTCTCCACGATCGCGCCGACCTGGCCGGCGACGGTGGGCAGGGCGTCGGGAACCTCGTGTCCGAGCAGCGCCATCCGGCCGCCGTCGGGTCGGATCAGGCCGAGCAGGGTACGCAGCGTGGTCGTCTTGCCGGACCCGTTGGGGCCCAGGAAGCCGTGCACCTGCCCTGCGTCGACCCGCATGTCGAAGCCGTCGAGCGCGTTGCGGGTACCGCGTCGACGACTCTTGTACGTCTTACGTAGACCTTCGATCTCCAGGACAGCAGGCAAGCTGCACCTCCCCCGATGGGTGGGCGTGACAGCCGACACCATACGCGGTATGCAGACGCGCGCAATACGCGGTATGCATCGACGCGCCGAATGGGCTAATCCATCGACGGAGCGTTACCGCTCAGGCGCAGATGACCTGTACGCCGGCGGCGCGGAACGCGTCCACCAGCTCCGGGGCGGCTCCGGAGTCGGTCACCAGCGTCTCGACCCGCTCGATGGGACAGATCCGGGCGAAGGCGTGACCGCCCAGCTTGGACGAGTCCGCGATGATCACCACGCGTTTGGCCCGGGCCACCATCAGGTTGTTCATCGCGGCCTCCCCCTCGTGGTGGGCGGCGGCACCGAGCTGCGGGTCGATGGCGTCCACGCCGAGCAGCGCGACGTCCAGGGTGACCTCGCGCAGCAGCGCCCCACCCAGCGGGCCGACAAGTTCGAACGACTTCGGGCGCACCACGCCGCCGGCCACCACGACCTTCATCCGCGACCGGACCAGCAGCTCGTTGGCGATGTTCAGCGCGTTTGTCACAACGGTGAGCTGGGCGCCCTCGGCGCTGGTGTTCAGGTCCGGACGCACGGCGAGCGCCCTCGCCACCTCGGTGCTCGTGGTGCCGCCGTTGAGGCCCACCACGGTGCCCGGTGCGACGAGCGCGGCGGCGGCCGCGCCGATCCGCTGCTTCTCCGCCGAGTGCTTGGCCGTCTTGTAGCGCAGCGGCAGGTCGTACGACACGCCGTTCGCGACCGCGCCGCCCCGGGTCCTGGTGATCATCTGCTGTTGGGCGAGCTGGTCGAAGTCACGCCGGATGGTGGCCTGGGAGACGTCCAGCCGCTCGGCTGCCGCCTCGACGCTGACCCGGCCGTTGTCGGTCAGCATCTCGAGCAGGGCGTTCCATCTGGCGTACCGGTCCACCGCGGGGGCCCTCCCAGTGACTGCACGGACGGTGATTGATTGCGTGCACACTAGTGCGCGAAACTAGGCTTGCGCAAAAAGCAGTCCTGCGCGATCGGTTGGTCAGTTGCCACGGCCACCGGCGTTCGCGCAGAATGACGCGCGAAATGCGTGCCTAACGAGCCGTATTGCGCACCGGCGAGGAGTTCCCATGGCGTACGTGGACGCGGAGATCGCGAGCCAGCCCGACTGCTGGCGGGAGGCGGCCGCGCTGGCCGGCGTCGTCCACGGTGACCTGCCCCGCCCCGGCGAGCGGGTGGCCGTCGTCGGTTGCGGCACGTCGTGGTTCATGGCGATGGCGTACGCGGGCCGCCGCGAGCAGGCCGGCCAGGGTGAGACCGACGCGTTCCAGGCGTCTGAGTTCCCCGCCGGCCGCCACTACGACCGGTTGATCGCGATCACCCGCTCCGGCACCACCACCGAGGTGCTGGACCTGCTCGCCGCGCTGCGCGGGCGGACTCCGACCACTGTCATCGTGGGCGACCCGGCGTCACCGGCGGTCGAGCTGGCCACCGCCGCGGTGACGATGCCCTTCGCCGACGAGCGGTCGGTGCTGCAGACCCGCTTCGCGACCACCGCACTGGCCCTGCTCCGGGCCCACCTCGGCGACCCGGTGACCGCGCTCGCCGCCGACGCCGAAGTCGCGGTGCGATCCCCGCTGCCGATCGACCCGGCCACCATCGGGCAGGCCACCTTCCTCGGTCGCGGGTGGACGATCGGGCTGGCCCAGGAGGCAGCGCTGAAGTGCCGTGAGGCGGCCACCTTCTGGGCCGAGGCGTACCCGGCGATGGACTACCGGCACGGTCCCATCTCGGTCGCCGCGCCCGGCAGACTGGTCTGGGCGTTCGGCGAGCTGCCCGACGGGCTACCCGAGGATGTGGCCGCCACCGGGGCGGCCTTCGTGCACAGCCGCACGCACGGTTGGCGCACGGTGCTGGGCAGTTGGTCAGCCGGTCGTACCCCGGTCGACCCGATGGCCGACCTGATCCTGGCGCAACGCTTCGCGGTCGCGCTGGCGGCCAGCCGAGGCCTGGACCCGGACGCGCCCCGACACCTGTCCCGGTCGGTGGTGCTGGCGTGACAAGCGGCGACGCCGGGGCCACCGACCAGGTCGTCGTCGCGCTGGATGTGGGCGGCACCGGCATGAAGTGCGCCCTGGTCCGACCGGACGGCGTCGCGGTACGCACCGAGCGGCACCCCACGAACGCCGCGCGCGGCCCGGCGGCCGTGGTCGGCACGATCCTGGACGTGGCCGTCGGGCTGGCCGACAGGGCCCGAGCCGACGGGCTCACGCCGATCGCGGTCGGCATCGCCGTGCCCGGAGTGGTGGACGAGGCGCGCGGCGTGGCGGTCTGGTCGGCGAATGTGGGCTTCCGGGACGTACCCCTGCGGGACCTGGCGGTGGCGCGGCTCGGCCTGCCCACGGCGCTCGGCCACGACGTGCGCGTCGGTGGTCTCGCCGAGGCGCGGCTCGGCGCCGGGCGCGGTACTCCGCACGTGCTGTTCGTGGCCATCGGCACCGGCATCGCCGCCGCGCACGTGGTCGACGGCTCGGCGTCCGTGGGCGCGCACGGCGCCGCCGGGGAGATCGGCCACATCCTGGTCCGGCCCGGCGGCCCGCGCTGCGGCTGCGGTCGCCCCGGCTGCCTGGAGACGATCGCGTCGGCCGCCGCCGTCGGCCGCCGCTACGCCGAACTGGCTGGTGCGGCGGCGGACGCTCCCGTGACGGCGGCCGATGTCGCCGAGCGGGCCGCAGCCGGCGAACCGCTCGCCGGCCAGGTCTGGCGGGAGGCGATCGAGGCGCTTGCCGACGGCCTCGCCACCGGGCAGGCCCTGTTCGACGTGGCGACGATCGTGCTCGGCGGCGGCCTGGCCCAGGCCGGGGACCGGCTGCTGACCCCACTGCGGGCGGCGCTGCACGAGCGGATGACCTTCCATCGGGAGCCGCGGTTGGTCGCGGCAGCCCTCGGCGACGAGGCCGGCTGCCTCGGCGCCGCCCTGCTCGCCCTGGACGCGGTGCGCGTCCGTGACCAGGACGCCGTGCGCGTCCGTGACGATGACGCCGTGCGCGTCCGTGACGATGACGCCGTGCGCGTCCGTGACCATCAGGAGGAGCGATGACCGTGCGGGTGGACGGCCGAGTGGTGACCCCGAACGGTGTCATCCGACAGGGCTGCGTCGAGTGGGACGGAGATCGGATCACCGCGGTCGCCGAATATCCGTCGGTCCGGGACGGCAACTGGATCCTGCCCGGCTTCGTCGACATGCACACCCACGGCGGTGGTGGACACACCTTCACCACCGGGGACGCCGACGAGGCCCGAGCAGCGGCCGGCTTCCACCTCGCGCACGGCACGACCACCCTGTTGGCGAGCCTGGTCAGCGCGCCCTTCCCGCTGATGCGCGCGGCGACCGAGGCGTTCGCTCCGCTCGTCGAGGAGGGCGTGCTGGCGGGAGTCCACTTCGAAGGGCCCTACCTCTCCGCGGCCCGTTGTGGAGCGCAGAACCCGGAGTACCTGCGCGACCCGTCGACCGACGAGTTGACCGAGCTGATCGAGCTGGGCCGGGGCGCGGTCCGGATGGTCACCCTCGCCCCGGAACGCGACGGCGCGCTGGAGGCGATCAAGCTGCTCACCGCACAGCGGGTGGTGGCGGCGGTAGGCCACACCGACGCGACGTACGAGCAGACCCGTGCCGCGGTCGCCGCCGGTGCCAGTGTCGGCACCCACCTGTTCAACGGCATGCGCCCGGTGCACCACCGCGAGCCAGGGCCGGTGGTCGCCCTGCTCGACGCGCCCACAGTCATCTGCGAACTGGTCGCCGACGGGGTGCACCTGCACGACGGGATGCTGACCTTCACCGCCTCGACCGCGGGCCCGGACCGGGCGGCGCTGATCACCGACGCGATGGCCGCCGCCGGAATGCCCGACGGCTCGTACGAGCTGGGCGGCCAGGCCGTCACCGTGACCGACGGAGTGGCCCGACTCGCCCGCGACGGTGCCATCGCCGGCAGCACGCTGACCATGGATGCCGCGCTGCGGCACGCGGTAAACGCCGGAATCCCGATCGCCGACGCGGCACGGATGGTGGCCACCACCCCCGCGCGCGCCATCGGCCTGGGCAATCAGGTGGGCTCCCTGCAGGTTGGCCTGCGCGCCGACCTGGTGGTGCTGGACGCCGACCTGAACGTGGTCCGGGTCCTCCGCGGCGGCTCCTGGGTGGAGTGAGCGCGAGCCCTTCTCGCACGCTTACCGCCATCAGGCGGGTGACAACGCTCGACGGCAGTGTGCCGCTGGAGGCCGTGCCTGGCCGCCGCCACGCCACGGGCCATACCCGGCTGCCGCGACGCCGGAAGCCTCACCCAGCCCTCGCGACGCCACAGGCCATACCCGGCCGCCGCCACGCCACAGGCCATACCCGGCCGCCGCGACGCCGGAAGCCTCACCCAGCCGCCGCCACGCCACAGGCCATACCCGGCCGCCGCGACGCCGGAAGCCATGCCTGTTTGGCGGCCTGTAGAGCTGCCCCAGATATGGGGCAGGCGCAGCCACTGGACGCACAGACCTGCGGAGGTACGCAGGCCAGCGGGAGCGGGCAGACCAGCGAGAGCGGGCAGACCAGCGGGAGCGGGCAGACCAGCGGGACAGGCGAAGCCACGGGACAGCAGACCTGCGGGGCCGGCAACGCCGCAATGCGACAACTCGCCGATTGGGCCAGCCGCCGCAGCTTGTCTTCGGACGAGTCGCCAGCCGATCAAGGTCAGCGGCAGGACATCGCAGACCGCCCCATATCTGGGGCAGCTCTACAGGGGCCACCAACCACACTGGTGACCCCAGCCTGCCCGGCGATCCAGCCCGTTCTAACGAAGGCAGGTCGGACCGTCCCGAGGCAGAGGGCCAGCCGAGGATCAGCTCAAGGCGGGGACGTCGACGCCGAGGATGGCCTGCTCGTCGGGGCGGTGCACAAGCACGTCGGCCAGGTAGGACTGAACCGCGTGGCGCATCCCGACGTCACGGCCGGCCTGCTCGGAGAGCAGCCACTTGTGCTCGATGATCTGCGCGAACAGCTCCTGCGGCTCCAGCTTGCGGCGCAGATTCGCGGGTACGGCCCGGACCACCGGCTCGAAGACCTCGGTGAGCCAGCGGTGCGCGGCCTGCTGCTCGTCGATCAGGTCGCTCTCCGCCCGGTAGGCGTCCAGGTCGTTGAGCAGCTTGCGCGCCTGGTTCTCCTCGGCGTCGAGACCGGTGAGCCGCAGCAGCCGGCGGGTGTGGTAGCCGGCGTCGACAACCTTCGGCCGAACCAGGTAACGCCCGTCGTCGATCGAGGACATGGCCACCTCGGCCACGTCGAAGCCCAGCTCGTTGAGGCGGCGGATCCGGCCCTCGATGTCGTGCCGGGCCTCCCGCTCGACCGCCTGCTCGTAGGTGATCTCGTGCCAGAGCCGCTCGTAGCGCTGCACGACCTCCTCGCAGACCACCTCGGGGTCGATGGACTCGTGCAGCAGACCGGCGGCCTGCAGATCCAACGCCTCACCGAAGATGTTCACCCGGGCGATCTCCAGGTCCTCACCGCGCTGACCGTTGGAGAGCGAGTTGTGTAACGCGCCGGTCTCCGCGTCCACGAGGTAGGCGGCGAACGCCCCCGCGTCCCGGCGGAACAGCGTGTTCGACAGCGAGCAGTCGCCCCAGAAGAACCCGGTGAGGTGCATCCGCACGATCAGGGCCGCGAGCGCGTCGAGCAGCCGGCTCATCGTCTCCGGCCGCAGGGTGTGCGAGAAGAGCGCCCGGTACGGCAGGGAGAACTGGAGGTGCCGGGTGATCAGCACGGATTCCAGGGCTTCCCCGTCCTCGGTCTGCCGGTCGGCGACGACCGCCACCGCCTCGACCGACGGGAAGTCGATCCGCTCCAGGGCCCGGAGCAGGTCGTACTCCCGCTCGGCGATCCGCTCGCGGGTCTCCTTGAACGCGTAGACGTAGTCACCAAGCCGGACGAACCGGACGACGTGTCGGGAGATGCCCTGCGGCAGCGCCACCAGGTGTTGGGCAGGCCACTCCTCCAGCGGTGTCGACCAGGGCAGGTCGAGCAGCGCCGGGTCCACGAGGGCAGACGTGATCCGCACGGGCACAAGCATGACGCCTCGCCCCCGCCTCCGCCTCTGATCGTGGTTGGGCCCACAGCGCCGACCACCCCGGCCTCGCGCCGGGCCGGTAGCGTGGTCGCGTGCTCAAACCCACGGCGGTACGACGTGACCTGCGGCTACGGCCCGTCCGCCCGGCCGGCTGGTGGTTCGACGCCCTCCTCCTGGTCGGGTTGGTCGGTCTGACTGTGGCGCTAGCCGCCGACCAGTTCTTCGGGCTGGACCGAGCGGTCGCCGACTGGGCCGAGGGGCACCGGCCGACTGTCGCCTACTGGGTGGCCCGGGTGTTCAACCTGCTCGGCCAGGGCAGCCCGCTGACCCTGATCGCCGCCGGGCTGGGCGTGTTGCTGGCCGTCCGGTTGCGGTCGCTGCGGCCGATCCTGCCGCCGGTGGTCGGGTTCGTGCTGACCCTCCTGACCATCGGCCCGCTCAAGGTCTGGACGGCCCGGGCGGCACCGAGCGCCAGCGTCAAGGAGCCGTTCCTGACGCCCGAGCAGACCCTGCCGCTGTTCCACGACGACCTGCCGGTGCGGTTCGCCCAGTCCTACCCGTCAGGGCACGTCGCCAACGCCATCGTCTGGTACGGCGTCATCGCATTGCTGCTGGCCCCGCTGGCCCGCAGCCTCGGCCGGCAACTGCCGGCCCAGCTCATCACCGTGATCCGGGTCGCGCCGCCGCTTGTCGTCCTCACCACCACCACCTACCTGGGTTGGCACTGGCTGACCGACTCGGTGGCCGGGCTGCTGTTGGGCCTGCTCCTGGACCGGTTGCTGCATCGGGTGCCGTGGGACGACGTCCCGCTCCCCGGGCGGTTACGCGCATGGGACCGGCCGTTCACCTCGTACCCCTAGGTTTGGGTCCCATGGATCAACTGGCGCGGCGGCTCGGCGTACCCGATGCGGTGATCATCGGGTTGGGCTCGATGCTCGGCGCGGGCGTCTTCGTGGTGTTCGGCCCGGCCGCGGCGGCGGCCGGCGGCGCCGGCCTGCTGCCCGCGCTGGTGCTGGCGGGCTTCATCGCCTTCTGCAACGCGACGAGTTCGGCGCGGCTGGCGGCCCGGTACCCGGAGTCCGGCGGCACCTATGTCTACGGTCGGGAGCGCCTCGGGCCGTTCGCCGGGTTCCTGGCCGGCTGGGGCTTTGTGGTCGGCAAGACGGCGAGCTGCGCGGCGATGGCGTTGACCATCGGGGCGTACCTGTGGCCGGGGCAGGCCCGGCTGGTCGCCGTCGGCGCGGTGCTCGCGGTGACCGCGGTGAACCTGCGCGGCATCGGCAAGACGGCCACCGTGACCAGGGCACTTGTCGTGCTGGTGCTCGCGGTGCTGGCCCTGGTCGCGGTCGTCGGCCTGGTGGGCGGGCCGGTGCGCCTGGATCGGCTCGGCGAGCCCGGCGGCTCCGCCCGGGGCGTGCTCACCGCCGCCGGGCTGCTGTTCTTCGCGTTCGCCGGGTACGCCCGGATCGCCACGCTCGGCGAGGAGGTCCGTGACCCGCGGCGGACCATTCCCCGCGCGGTGCCGCTGGCGCTCGGGGTGGTGCTCGCGATCTACCTGGTGCTGGCCGTGGTCGCACTCGGCGTGCTCGGCGCCGACCGGCTGGCCGGGTCCGCCGCGCCCCTTGTCGACGTGGTGACCGCCGCCGGGCTGCCCGGCCTGGCCTGGCTGGTCCGCGCCGGAGCCACCATCGCGGTCGTCGGGGTCCTGCTGTCCCTGGTCGCCGGGGTCGGCCGGACCACCCTGGCGATGGCTCGCCGCCGGGACCTGCCCGGCGCGCTTGCCGCTGTGCACCAGGTACGCCAGGTGCCGCACCGCGCCGAACTGGCCGTGGCCGCCGTGGTGGTCGTGGTGGTGCTGCTCGGTGACGTGCGCGACGCCATCGGCTTCTCGAGTTGCACAGTGCTTGTCTACTACGCGATCACCAACGCGGCGGCGCTGACGTTGGGCCGGGAGTGGGCGCGGAAACTGCCGGTGCAGGTGCTCGCCGGCCTGGGGCTGCTCGGCTGTCTGCTGCTCGCGGTCAACCTGCCGACGGGCAGCGTCCTCGCCGGCTTCGGTGTGCTCGCCGTCGGCGCCGCGTGGTACGCGCTACGCCCCGCCCGCCGGTGACCTGAGCAGGCCACCGGCGGCCCGGGGTCAGCGACTCAGCCGCCGGTATCGGCGCACCGCGAGCGGCGCGAACGTCGCGATCAGCAGCACCGGCCACAGCACCGCCAACAGCATGGCGTGCTCCGCCGGCCAGGAGTCGCCACCCAGACCGGGGTTGCCGAACAGGTGACGGATCGCGGCGACGGTGGCCGAGAGCGGATTCCACTCCGAGATCGTCCCGATGACCGACGGCATCAGCTCGGGCGACACGAAGACGTTGGAGATCGCGGTGAACGGAAAAGCCACCGGGAAGACGATCATGCCGACCGTGTCCGGGTTGCGCACCAGCAGCGCCAGGTAGATCCCGACCCAGGTGATCGCGATCCGCAGCAGCAGGAGGAGCCCGACGGCGAGCAACGCCTTGCCGACACCCTGCCGCCACTGCCACCCGACGAGCAGGCCGCAGACCAGCAGGGTGGACATCTCGAGCAGGGCGCGCAGCAGGTCGGCGACACCGCGGCCGGTCATCAGGGCGGACCGGGCCATCGGCATCGACCGGAACCGGTCGACCACACCCCGGCTGAGGTCCAGCGCCACGCCGGTCGCGGTGGCGCCGAGGCCGTACAGCATCGTCATCACGAAGACCCCGGGCAGCAGGAACTCGCGATAGTTGCCGCCACCCGACACCTGCATGCCGCTGCCGAACACGTACCCGAAGACAAGCACGAACATGATCGGCAGCGAGAAGTAGAGGATCAGCTCCTCCGGTGCGCGGATCACGTGGATCATGTTCCGCCTGGTCATCGTCCAGCCGTCAACCACCGCCGCCGTCATGCCCCGTCCGCCTTTCGTCCAACGCCGACGGGCTCACGGGCCTCGTCCGGCCGGTGCCCGGTCAGATACAGAAACGCCTCGTCCAACGTCGCGCGCCGCAGGCCGATGTCCTCCACCGCGACCCCGGCGTCGTCCAACGCCCGCACCACGTCGACAAGCCCGGCGACCCGGTCGGCCACCGGCACGCTGAGCCGCCGCACCTCCGGATCGCGCCCCGGCTCCGCAGCACAGATCGACGCGACGATGCGGGCAGCCCGGGTCAGGTCGGCCGCCTCCCGCACCACCACCTCGATCCGGTCGCCGCCGGTCATCGCCTTCAACTCGTCCGGCGAGCCCTCGGCCACCACCCGACCGGCGTCGATCACCGAGATCCGGCCGGCGAGCTGGTCGGCCTCCTCCAGGTACTGCGTGGTGAGCAGGACCGTGGTCCCGTCCGCGACCAGGTCGCGGACCAGGTCCCACACCTGGTTGCGGCTACGCGGGTCCAGACCGGTGGTCGGCTCGTCGAGGAAGAGCACCCGGGGTGTACGGATCAGGCTGGCCGCGAGGTCCAGCCGGCGGCGCATCCCACCCGAATACTCACCTGCCGACCGGCCCGCCGCCTCGTCGAGCCCGAACCGTTGCAGCAGTTCGTCGGCGCGTTGGCGGGCCGCCCGTCGACCCAGCCGGAACAGCCGGCCGAACAACTCCAGGTTCTGCCGCCCACTGAGAGTTTCGTCGACTGCGGCGTACTGCCCGGTCAACGCGATCCGGGCCCGCACCTCGTCCGGCTGACGCCGCACGTCGAACCCGGCCACGGTGGCCCGGCCCGTGTCGAAGCGCAGCAGCGTGGTGAGGATCCGTACGGCAGTCGTCTTCCCGGCGCCGTTCGGCCCCAGCAGTCCGTACACCGTGCCGGTCGGCACGGTCAGGTCGAAGTCGTCGAGCGCTCGGGTGGGGCCGTACCGTTTGCCCAGCCCTTCGGCTGTCACGTCGAATGTCGTCATGCCGCGAGGGTGCGGTCCGGCGCTGACGGGTCACGCACCGTCCGCTGACGGCGGCGCACCGGGCCGGCTCGCGGCACCGGCCTTCTCCTCCTCGGTGATCTGCTGAAGAAGGAGGATGATCTCCGAGCGCGTCGCCTCGCCGACGTACCAGCCGGTGAGCCCGCCGGCCAACGCCGCTTCGCAGAGCTGCCTCGTCTCGGCGAGATCACCACGCAGCCGTGCCACCTGGGCGAGGCCGAGCCGGGCGGCGGACACGAACTCGGGCGCGCCACTGCCCTGCGCCAGGAGCAGCGCGCCGGCGAAGTCGTCCCGGGCTGCCGCCAGGTCACCGGCACGCAGCCTTATCTCACCCCGCGTACGCAGCATGTCGGCCTGGTCGACGGCTGAGCCGAGTTCCTCGGCCAAGCCCATTGCCTGCTTCATGTGGTCGCCCGCCGCCTCCGGATCACCGTGCCAGGCGGCCAGTTCGCCGAGCGCGCCAAGTGTGATCATGGAACCCCACCGGTCTCCGGTGCTCCGGAAGCCGTCGAGCGCGGTGGCCAGCGCGGCCCCGGCACGGTCCGACTGACCACCCCACATCTGCGCCGTGCCGTGCCCCATCGCGCCGAGCGCGTTGATCCAGACGTCCGGGCCGACCAGCCGCCGCAGCTCCCGCATCAGCTCTTCGACGTCATCGGCTCCGCCGGGCGGGGGTCCGGTCGAGATCCCCGACAGATACAGGAGGAACGGTTGTCGAGGGGGCCGGTCGAGGCTGCGGATCACGGACCCCTGCGTACCGAGCGACGGGAGGTGGCCGGCACCGGCGAGCGCGGCGTTGTAGACGCAGAGGGCGAACTCCTCGCCCAACCCGGGCGGCGCCTCGGCACCGAGCACGTCGAGGACGTCGGCGGCTAGCCGGGCCCCTTCGCCACGCATGCCGCGTAACCACCAGTAGAACGACAGCGCGGCGACCAACCCGGCGGCCTC
Organism: Micromonospora sp. DT228; assembly: GCF_049841595.1. Classification (NCBI taxonomy): domain Bacteria; kingdom Bacillati; phylum Actinomycetota; class Actinomycetes; order Micromonosporales; family Micromonosporaceae; genus Micromonospora; species Micromonospora sp. DT228. The sequence continues at coordinate 237,269 of NZ_JBNCKO010000005.1, read as the reverse complement.
GGGCGCGTCACCCGCCGCGGTGGCACGACGCAACGCCGCGTGCAGGTTGTCCCGCTCGGCGTCGAGCCGTCGCAACCAGTGCAGTTGTTCCGCTCGGCGCAGGTGGTCGCTGGCGGTCCAGGCGAGCTCCAGGAAGTACGCGGTGTGCGCGCGGCGCAGCTCGTCGGCCTCACCGGCTTCGGCGAGACGTTCGGCGCAGAAGGCGCGCACCGTTTCGAGCATCCGGTACCGGCCACCGCTCAACTCCACGAAGGACTTGTCGGCCAGACCGCTGAGCGCGTCGACGAACTCGGCGCTGGGGAGACCGGAGACCTGCCCGGCGGCCTCCAGCGTCGCGCCGCCCGCGAAGACGGTCAGCCGGCGGGCCAGTATCCGTTCGGCATCGTCGAGCAGATCCCAGCTCCACTCGACCACGGCCCGGAGCGTGCGGTGTCGGGGTGACGCGGCCCGGCTGCCCATGGACAGCAACCGGAACCTGTCGTCGAGACGGGCGGCCACCTCGGCGACGGGCAACGCCCGCAGCCGCGCGGCGGCCAGCTCGATCGCCAGCGGCAGGCCGTCGAGGGTACGGCAGATCCGCAGCACCACGTCGACGTTTGCCGGCGTGACGGTGAAGTCGGGTGCGACGTCGGCGGCCCGTTGGACGAACAGGCGGACCGCCGCGTAGTCGTCGGCCTGCTCGGTCGACGCGTCGGGTGGCGGCAGGGTGAGCCCGGACAACTGGCACAACGCCTCGCCGGCCAGCCCGAGCGGCTCGCGACTCGTGGCCAGCACCCGCAACGCGGGGCACGCGCCCAGCAGCCGTGCGGCTAGCCGGGCCGCGTCGGCGACCACGTGCTCGCAGTTGTCGAGCACGAGCAGCAGCCGCCGTTCGGCGAGTGCCTCGACCAGTCGGTCGGTGGACTGTCGGCCCGGCTCGGCCGGGGCCCGCAGGCCCGCGTCCCGCAGGCCCAGCGCGCTCAACACCGCCTGCGGTACGTCCGACCCATCGGCCAGCCCGGCCAGCTCGACGAAACAGACCTCGCCGTCCGAGCGACCCGCCGCCTCGATCGCCAACCGGGTCTTGCCCGCTCCCCCGGGGCCGGTGAGGGTGACAAGTCTCCGCTCACCGAGCAACGCGCGAACGCGCGTGAGTTCCTCCTCCCGCCCGACGAAGGTGGTGAGCTGACTCGGCAGCACCGGCCCGGCCGGCGGGCGCCCGGCGAAGCTGTCCCCACCGCGCGGCCCGGCAAAGCTGTCCCCACCGCGCGGCCCGGCGGAGCTGTCCCCGCCGCGCAGCACGGCCAGGTGGATCGCGGCCAGCGCCGCCGACGGGTCGACCCCGAGTTGCTCGGCCAGGCCGCGCCGAGCGTCCTCGAACTCGGCAAGCGCCTCGGCCGGTCGGCCCTGCGCGGACAGGGCACGCATGAGTTGGCCTCGCGACCGCTCCCGCAGCGGATGCGCCACGACCAGTTGCCGCAGCTCCGGGACCAGCTCGGCGTGCCCGCCCAGCGCCAGCTCCGCCTCGATCCGATCTTCGGTGGCGGCCAGCCGCAGCTCGTCCAGCCGGGCCGCCTGCGCGGGTACGCCGGTCACGTCGATGACGTCGGCCAGGGCGGGACCACGCCACAGCTCCAGCGCCTCGCGCAGCACGGCCGCCGCGCGGGGCCAGTCACCGCCGGCGAGAGCGCGCCGTCCGACCTCGGCGAGCCGCTCGAACCGGTACGCGTCGACGTCCGCGGGATCCACGGCGAGGCGGTAGCCGGCCGGGTGGAACTCCACCGGGGTGTGTTCGGCGGGCAGCGCCTGACGCAGGCGCGACACCAGGGACTGAAGCGCGTTGGCGGCGCCCCGGGGCGGGTGCTCGCCGTACAGACCGTCGATCAGCCGCTCGGCGGACACCACCCGGCCCGCGTCGAGCAGCAGGAGCGCCAGCAGCGCGCGCAGCCGTGGACCACCCGGGGCGATCTCGCGCCCGTCGGCCAGCAGCACCTGGGTCGGCCCCAGGACGCGGAAACGCATGGCACTGATTGTCACCCGGTACCGGCCATAGACGGCTTCAGCTCACCTCGGCGGTGCCGTCATGCCGGCGGGTCAGTTCGAATTCTTCCGCCGGGCCGTCAGTGGATGTCGAGGGAGCACCCCCGCTGGGAGGAACGGGATGCGCCGAGCCTGTCTGGCTTGGCAGCGAGGGCGGCGTCGCCGCCGGAATGGGCACCGTGCCGTGCACCGTCCCCGCCGGCCGAGGCGCCGGGCCCGGATGGGCGGGCGGGGCGCACTGCCTGGTCAGCCAGTCCAGGCCGCGCCGACGGGCAACCACTGTCAGCCGGTCGCCCGCGAAGATCACCTGGCGAGGATCGAGGTCCTTCCACCAGATCGTCTTGCCGCCGCCGGCCGGGGTACGGGCGATCAACCGGACCTGCCCGTCCCGGTTGACCACGTCCAGCGGTCGGCCGTCCAGCTCGGAGCCTGCGGCTACCGGCACCTCGGCGACCGGCAGCGCGTGCCTGTCGACCGGGATCGTGGTGATCACCGCGCGTTCGGTGAGCGCCCCGATGAAGGCCGGGGCGGCCAGGTAGGAGACCGACCGGGACACCCCGAGCGCGAACGTCTCCTCCACCCGTTCGGCGAAGTCACCGTCGAAGAGCCGCAGCACCACCCGCAGGTCGGGGGCGAGGTCACGGGCGGCGAGCGCCGCCTCCAGGTTGGCCACGTCGTCGGTGGACGCCACCACAAGCGCCTGGCAGTCGGCCACCGACGCGGCGACAAGCGTCTCGGAGAGCGCGGCGTCGCCGACGATCACCGGCACCTCCAGTTGACGGGCCAGGGCGCCGCCGCGTGGCGCCGGATCCTTGTCGATCGCCACCACCTCGACGTCGTACTCCCGGAGCTGGGCCATGACCCGGGTGCCGACGTTGCCCAGGCCGATCAGCACGACGTGCCCGGCCCGCGCGGGCTGCACCCGGCCGGTGTGCAGGGCCAGCCGGGCGTTGACGATGCCGTCCACCACGACGGCGGTGATCAGCGGGATCAGCGCCAAGCCGGCCAGGTTGAGCACCACCTGCATGATCTGCGCGCCGGCCGGCTTTGTGGTGTCCGGGTCGGCGCCGCTGAGCGTGGTGACCAGGGTCAGGTACAGCGCTTCCAGGGGGGAGGCGTCCTCGGTGCGGGAGATCAGCGCCCCCAGCACCACGATCACCGCGAGCACGAGCATCACCGCGACGCCGATCTTGCGGGTCGCGAAGCCGCGTACCGCTCCCAGCAGCACCGTGACCGGACGACGCCGCCGGCGGGCCCGGACCAGCCGACGGGCGGCGACCTCGGTGCCCGGCGGCTGCCCGGTCGCCTCGGCGAGCACCAGGTCCGCGCCGGCCTGCTCGGCCGGCAGCAGCTCCACCCCCTGCGCCTCGGTGAGGTGGGCCAGGGCGCAGACCACGTCCTGCGGGCGGACGTCGGCCCGCCGCGCCACCCGGAGCGTCTTGTCCCGATGTTGGAAGGAGCTGGGGTCGACCTCGCCGAGCGCGGCGGCCACGAACGCCGGCGCGGCCATCTCGGCGTCGGAGAGCACCTCGACCGGCGCCTTGATCAGTTTGCGTACGCCGTCGGCGAGGGTGCCGTTGAACATCCGCAGCACCTGGCGGACCTGCTGGTCGACGGCCTGCGCGCAGAGCGCCGCGTGCAGGTTGCCGACGTCGTCCTGGTGCAGCAGGGCCAGCCCGGTCGCCCCGGACAGGCCGGCGGCCTCGAAGGTGGACACGTCGAGCCGATCCGAGCGGACCACCCGGACCCCGCGCAGCCCCGCCACGTCCGGGCCGTTGCTGCGGTAACGCTCCGGCACCACGACTGTCACCCGGGCCCCACCCGCCGGCAGCTCGGATTCGAGCAGCGCCCGGGCCACGTAGTAGGCGAGCGCGTCCTTGCCGCAGATCACGTAGTGCGGGCGAGGATCACCGGCGGAGCGCAGCCGCCAGTTCCACTCGACCGCCCGTCGCGCCCGGTCCCGCCACGGCTCCGCCATGCCCGGATCGTAATCAGCACGGCCACGGTGGGCGACCCCGTCCGGATCATCCCCGACCAGGCATGCCCGCTCCGGCGACGGGTAGAGCAGCGGCATGCAGACGTTCCTCCCGTACCCGGACTTCCTGGCCAGCGCCCGGACGCTGGACCAGAAGCGGCTGGGCAAGCAGCGGGTGGAGGCCATCCAGGTGCTGCGTGGGCTCACCCGACCCGGGTACGGCTGGCGCAACCACCCGGCGGTGAAGATGTGGGCCGGGTACGAGGAGGCGCTGACGCGCTACGGGCTGGACATGTGCGCGGTGTGGACCGAGCCGGGGCGGGCCGACACCTGCGCCACCACGATGACCGTGGACCTCGCGGCCGCCTGCGGGGCCGGCGTCGTACGGACCCAGGACGAGCTGGCCGAGGCTGGTGAGCTGCCCCCGTGGCTGGGCCGCGACGAGCTGCACCTGAGCCACCGCTCGTCGCTGGTCCGCAAGGACCCGGCGCACTACCGGCCCCTCTTCGGCGACGACGTTCCGCCGGACCTGGAGTACGTCTGGCCCGCCTCCGACCGCGCGCGCCGTTGCCTGCCGTAGAGGAGACTGGGGCGAGAGAGGTAGGTGCCCATGGCGCTGTCGCAAGTGGTGGGCCGGCTCATCGGCGTACGCCAGCATCTGGTGGACCCGGGCGGCGGTGGCGCGGACCGCGTGCCGCGACCGACCGCGGCGGTGGTGGTGGGTGGCGGCATCGCCGGCATGTCGGCGGCGGTGGTGCTGGCCGAGCGCGGCGTGGCGGTCACGGTGCTGGAGGCGGCACCGACGCTCGGCGGTCGACTGGGCGCCTGGCCGGAAACGCTCGCCGAGGGCAGTCAGCGCAACGAGCACGGTTTCCACGCGTTCTTCCGGCAGTACTACAACTGGCGGTCGATCCTCCGGCGGATCGATCCTGACCTGGGCTTCCTCAAGCCCATTCCGGGTTACCCGATCCTCAGTGCCCAGTGGCCGACCGAGGAGTTCGGCAAGCTGCCGCCCGCGCCGCCGGCGAACCTGCTCGCGCTGCTGCTGCGCAGCCCCAGTCTGCGCCTGGGCGACCTGCGCCTGATGGACCGGGACGCCGCGCTGCCGCTGCTCACCTACGATCCGGTGCGCACCTACGCCGAGTTGGACGACACCACGGCCGACGAGCTGTTGGCGTCGCTGCGGCTGCCGGACCGGGCTCGGGCGATGCTGTTCGAGGTCTTCTCGCACTCGTTCTTCAACCACGAGGCGGAGATGTCGGCCGCCGAGATGGTCGCCCAGTTCCACTTCTATCTGCTCGGCAACCCGGAGGGGTTGGCGTTCGACTGCCCGGACGAGGACTACGCCACGGCGATCTGGGAGCCACTGACCCGGCACGTGGAGAAGCACGGAGGCCGGGTGCTGACCGGCTGCGCCGCGACGGGGGTGCACCAGGACGGCGACGGCTGGCGGGTGACGACCACCGAGGGCGACGGCCACCCGGCGGCCCACGTGGTGCTGGCCGTCGATCCGCCGGCGCTTGCCGCGCTCGTCGCCGCCTCCCCGGATCTGGTCGAGCGGGCACCGGAGATGGCCGCCCGGATGCCCGCCTTCGGCCGGCCCGGCCCGCCGTACGCGGTGGCACGGTACTGGTGTGCCGGGGACGTGGCCGCCGAGCGGGCGGTGTTCAACGGTGTGTCCCGGCAGCCCACGCTGGATTCGGTGACGCTCTACCACCGGCTGGAGGACGAGCCGCGGCGGTGGGCGCGACAGACCGGCGGGTCGGTCATCGAGCTGCACGCGTATGCCTGCGAGCCGGGGGTGCCGGCCGAGGAGTTGGCCGAGCGGATGCGCCGCGAGCTTGTCGCGCTCTGGCCGGAGGCCGCCGACCTGCGGGTTCGCGAGCTGCGGGCCCGGGTGGAGGCGCAGGCGCCGGCGTTCACGCCGGGCAGCCACGCCTGGCGACCGGGGGTACGCACCGACGCGTCCGGCCTCTACCTGGCCGGTGACGGCATCGCCACGGACTTCCCGAGCGCGTTGATGGAACGCTCCGCCGCCACGGGCATCGTCGCCGCGAACCACATCCTGCGCGCGGAGGGCGGGGCGGCGGAGCCGGTCCGCTCGATCCGGCCCCGAGGGCTGCTTGCCGGTCGCCGCACCCCGAACCGACAAAACACAACATAAGCATCCGTACGCTGCCGTACGCTTGGTTGATCAACCGTCGATCGACCGGGCGGGAGGGCAGCGGGGGATGTCACCACTGCACCGCGCCGGCGCGGAGAACGACTCGCCTGTCGACGAGAGCGGCCGCGACGACGCGTACCCACTGATCCGGGACGAACGCGCCTGCATCGTCACCGCACTGCGCCTGGGCTGGTGGATGGCGGACGCCTACCACCACGGGCAGCACGCCGAGTTCGGCGTCCCCGCCGAGGCTCGACCGCCCGTACCGCCGGCCAAGCTCTCCAACCTCACCGAGATGTCCGCCCACCGGCGGATGCGCATGTACCTCGACGGGGTGGACGTCGCGCTGGCCCAGATCGCCGAACTCACCCGACACACCGGGCCGGTGCCCGACACGGCCGCGGCCCGGACCCTGCTACCCGACGTGGGCCGGCCCGAGCCGGCCGACCCGGTGCCGCTGCTGCTCGCCCTCGACGACCTCAACGTCGAGGTGCTGCGCTGGGCGATGGCCGCCAACCACCGGGTCGGGCTGGCCTACCGACTGGGCCGATCGGTGGCCGACACCGTCCGAGCCGGCGACGCCACCCAGTTGCTGCGGCAGTTCGGCGGTCGGCAGATCCAGATCAGCCGCTGGCTGGACGAGTTGGCGAGCGTGCTGCCGCCGTACTCGGCCGCGGTGGTGCGCCGGTCGCTCGCCACCTGGGCGACAGCTGTCGACCGGGCCGGCCACGGGGACCCGGCCGAACCCGCGCCCGCCGAGCTGAGCCGGGCCCTGCGCGCCCAGGGTGACCTCTGGCGGGACGTGCTCACCGGCGGCCTGCACCCCCGCGACCTGCTCGACGAGGAGGACTACGCGGTGATCGCCCGCAACCTGATCATCCGGGATCGTCGGCTGGTGGCACAGGCGGCGCGCGGCATCTTCTGGCCCGTGCTCGTACCCCTGCTGCTGGTGCTCTTCGCGGTGGTCGGGGTGAGCGCCGCCGCGGCCGCCGGCTCACCGACCACCCGGGCCACCGTCGCCCTGGTGGGTCTCGGCGCCGGGCTCGCCGCTATCTGGCGGTCGGTCTCCGGGCCGGCGCTGGCGGTCGCCGGCGAGGTCAACAGGCCCCTGCTGGACGCCGAACTCACCGCGCGCATGGCCCTACGGCTGGACCGGCCGCTGAGCACCGCCCGACGCACGGCGGTCGTCGCGCCCCGGACCCGCCGTCCGCGCCGCCCGGAGGAGCCGGGCAGCCGATCGAAATACGTTGCCCGTCTATCCCGCCCCGACCTACCGTGATCGGGCAAGGTCAACCACCGCCACGGGAGCAGAGCATGACGATGTCGCACGTCAGCACCGTGCCGTCGACGCTGCCCGGCGACGGTTGCCGAGCGGAAGGTCCCCGGGCGGGCCGGCCCGACTGACGCGTACCCGTACGCGCCCAGCCGCCCCGTCCACCAGCCGGACCGGGCGGCTTTTCGCTGTCCGTCACCATCGTGAAAGGAGCCCCGGTGGACGCCGTCCTCGTCATCAACGCCGACCTCGGCCCGCTGCACCGGGTCACCGTTCAACATGCCGTACGGATGCTCTGCCGCCGGGTCGCCGAGATCCACGAGGCCGAGCCGGACCAGGTGATCGGGGTCTTCCCGATGCCCCGGGTGGTGCGGCTGGTCCGCTACGTGGTCACCAGGTGGAGGTTCAGCGCCGGGCCGGCCTGGTCCCGCGCCGGGGTGCTGCGCCGCGACGACCGCTGCTGCGCGTACTGCGGTGGGTCGGCTTCCACCATCGACCACATCCTGCCCCGCTCGCGCGGCGGCCGGAACACCTGGCGGAACACCACGGCCGCCTGCTACGGCTGCAACCAGCGCAAGGGTGACCGGACGCCGGCGGAGGCGGGCATGCCGCTGCGCCGGGAGCCGGTGAACCCGGGCTGGGGGGCGCTCGCCGGGAGGTGACGGACCGGCCGGCGGGAACGGGGGGCCGCGTCCCGGGTACGTCCCGGGGCGCGGCACCCGCCGGCCCCCGGTCAGAGTGCGCGTTCCTTGACCTTCGAGTTCGGGCTGCCGTTGGGGCACTGCACCCGGATCTCGCTGCGGTGCTCGGTGGACACCAGCTCGACCTGGATCTGCTTCGCGGGGCCCGGGTCGTAGGCCTCGGCCCGGAACCCGGGCGCGAGCGCCACCGCCAGCACCTCGACGGACTTCCCGACGCAGCGGACGGTGATCGTCCCTCCTTGCGCCCGCACGGGCACGTCCGCGGAAAGGGTGGGCGTCGACGCGGCCGGGCCGGGCGTGGTCGGCGCGGGGCCGGGCGCGGTAGCGGTCGGGGCCGCTGTCGGGGCCGGGGTCGCCGTCGTGCCCGGACCGGTCGGCGGGCCGGTCCGGGCAGCAGGCGCGGTCTCCTGGGCCGGCGGGACGGCGGACGGCCCGGTCGTGATCTCGTCGGCCGGCTCCGCGGCGCGTGGCATCCCCACGGCGGTGGTGCCCGGGCCCCGGCCGGTCGACGGAGCGCCCTGCCCCGGTCGACGATTGCCGACGTCACCGAGCGACCCGGCCATCGTGATCGCGGTGAGCACCGCGCCGCCGACCACCAGGATGGCCCGACGACGACGCCACGACAGGCGTCTCGGCGGAGCGGCCGAGTCGACGGTCGTGGTGTCGGTCGGCTCGGCTGAGCCGGCCTCCGGTGCCGCGGTGACGCCCGTTTTCCGTGAGCCTGCTCCCGGTGCCGGGCTGACGCCCGTCCCCTCGGACGTCGCTCCACTCATGCCGGCGAGCAGGATGCGGGCCGCCTCGGCAGCCGGTGGCCGGTCGGCGGGGTCGCGGGCCAGACACCAGCGGTAGAGCCGGTGGACCTCGGGCGGCACGCCGTCGATCTCCGGCAGCGGGTCCGGCTCGACGTGCGTGTGCGCGCGGAGCATCCCGGTCTGCGTCTCTGCCGGCCACGGCAGCCGGCCGGTGAGCACCCGGTGCAGCAGCAGGCCCACGGCGTACACGTCGCAGGCCGGCAGCACCTCGCCGGCCTCGAGTCGCTCCGGGGCGAGATAGGCCGGCGTGCCGAGCAGCCGCCCCTCGAAGTCGATCTCCGATTCGCCGGCGACGGCCGCGATGCCGAAGTCGAGCACCTTGGCGCCGGTGGGCGTGAGCATCACGTTGCTCGGCTTGATGTCGCGGTGCACCAACCCCTGTGCGTGCGCGGCCGTGAGAGCGGAGGCCACCTCGGCGCAGACCCGTAAGCCGGCACGCGGCGGCAACGGCCCGGTCGCCAGCCGTTGTTCGAGAGTGAGACCGCCGAGCAGCTCCATCACCACGAACGGGACCTGCGCACCGTCGACGAGCGACTCGCCGAAGTCGTAGACGCTCGTGACGTGCGGGTGCGACAAACGCGCCGCGGCCTTGGCCTCACCCCGGATCCGCTGCCGTGCACCGTGGTCCGTGGCGAGCAGCACCTTCACCGCGACGTCCCGTTCGAGCACCTCGTCGTACGCCCGGTGCACCGCCGACATGCCGCCACTGCCAAGGCGCTCCAGGAGCCGATAGCGGCCCGCAAGCAACTGATCACGCTGCACGACGGACAGCCTGCCGTACCGGCCGGCCACGGGCCACCCCGGATCGAGGTGTCGCGATGAGTGGGACCGAGGTGCGGCTACCGTCCCCTCAGCGGGGCCGCCAGGCGAAGCGGGGCGTACGCCGCTCGGCCACCGCCGCGACCCCTTCCCGGGCCTCTCCGGTGGTCACAACCTTCCGGTGCCACCACGCGATCCGGGCCGGCCCGGCCCGGTCGTCGATGATCTCCTTCGCGGCGGCGACGCTCAGCGGCGACCGTTGGGCGATCATCGCGGTCAGCTCGTCCAGCCGCGCGGAGAGCCGGTCGCCCAGCAGCACCTCGTCGACCAGACCGATCCGCAGGGCGCGCTCAGCGTCGATCAGCTCGGCGGTGAACAGCAGGTGCTTGGCGGCGGACGGACCGACCAGCCGGGCCAGCCGGCGGGTGGTCGGTGCCGGATAGACCAGCCCGAGCCGGGCCGGCGGTACGCCGAAACGGGCGTCGTCCGCGGCGATCCGCAGATCGCAGGCGACCGCGAGCTGGGCCCCGCCGCCGACGCAGGCACCCCGGATGGCAGCGATCGTCGGCTTGGCGAAGCTGGCCAGCCGTTCCTCGGCGGCCGCCGCGATGCTGGTGTCACCGGCGTCCAACAGGTCACCCAGGTCACCCAGGTCCGCACCGGCGCAGAACGCGTCGCCCGCGCCGGTGAGCACCAACGCCCGGACGTCGGGGTCGGGTTCCAGCCGGTCGAGCAACTCGGGGAGCTGACGCCACATGGTGGCGGTCATCGCGTTGCGCCGGGCCGGGTTGTGGATCACCACAGTCGCGACCGGTCCGGTCACCTCGACTGTCACCTCCGCGTCCGACACGTCCGCCCCTCCCCCGTCACCTGTGCGACGTCACCGATCTGGCCGAACCGGCGGCGCACGCCGCTACGACGACCCTGACGGCCACGATTCTGAAGCAATCTTGGACAGTTTCCGTCAGCTCGTAACGGAAACGCCAGAAACGGCTCACACCGCTTCCGTCCGGGGTGGGGTGGGGGAACCGTTGCTTGGGGTGGTGCGTCCGACGGGGATGAGACCCGCATCGACGACCGCCGTCACGATCGCGCTCCTGACCGCCGTCCTGACCGGTTGCACCGGCGTCGACCGAGCCCCCACCCCCCTCCCGCCCCCGGTCACCACCGCTACCGGCCCGGCCATCACCGCCACCCCGCCGCCGCCCGTCGTCCCCACGACCAGCGGTACGCCCACCCAGGTCATGTTGCGCACCTCCGGCGGCTTCGCCGGCCGTGGTGACGCCGTGACAGTCGAGCCGAACGGTCGGTGGACCGCGGTGGACCGGGCCGGCAGTCGGCGCGGCGGCCAGCTCGACCCCGCCGACCTCGGCCGCCTGACGGGACTGGCCGCCGACCCCCGGCTGGCCGCCGAGGCACGGCGGCCGACCAGCTCGACAACCTGCTCGGACGCGTTCAGCTACCGGCTCACCGTGGGCGGCGTCGAGACCGGCTTCGTCGACTGCCCGGCCGACGCCGCGCCACCGCCGGCCACACAGGCCCTGGTCAAGCTGCTGCTGCGGACCACCGGCACTCAGACCAGGTAGTCCGGGGGCAGGCCGGTGCCCCGCAACTCCGGCGGAAGGTGGGCCACGTCGTTGACGGCGATCAGATTCGGCGGCCCGGTCGGGCTGTACCGGATCACGGTCAGGCCCGCGTTGTGCAGGTTCAAGCCCATCCAACGCCACTCCGGCGCGTCCAGCGCGTGCCGCACCAGCCAGGCGATCAGAAAGCTGTGCGTCACGACCAACTCGCGAACCGGCTCGTCACCTGTGGGCCCGTCGCTGACCGGGCCGGCGAACCGCCGTACCGCCGCCGCCGTCACCTGCGGCCCGTCGACCCGTTCGGTCGCCGAGAACTGCCCGAGGAACGTCGCGTACGCCGGGGGCAGTCCCACCGGATCCGTGTCGTGTGGGAGGTGGTCACCTGCCAACTCCGTCTCGTACACCGGCACCTCGGGCAGCGACCCGGCGATCAGCTCGGCGGTCTGCGCGGCCCGGCGCAGCGGCCCGTGCTGGATGGCCGCGAACCGCCGGCCCCGCAGACGCTCGCCGAGCAGGATGGCCTGCCGCCGGCCGCGCTCGGACAGGCCGGTGTCCGGTTCCCCGGCATCCGACTCCCGCAGCGCGGTCAGGTCCTGCTCGGCATGTCGGGTCAGGTACAGCAGCCGGGTCGCCATGCCGCCCACCTCACCACACCGGAACCGGCGGTTCGCCCCCGCGTTCGTCCCTAGCCCCGCGGGAACATCTGGCCGATGCGGATCCGGTTGCCGAACGGGTCCCGGATGCCGAAGTCGATCCCGTACGGGCGTTCGGTCGGCTCGTCGGTGATCTCGACGCCCTTCGCCACGAGTTCCTCGTGCGTCTTGTGGGCGTCGTCGGTGGTCATGAAGAGGTACCCACCCAGGGCGCCCTTGGTCAGCAGCTCGCGGACCTGCTCGGCGGTGGCCGGATCCAGTGCCGGCGCGCCCGGCTTCTCCAACAGGATCTCCCGCTCCGGGTCGCCGGGCAGGTTGACAGTCAGCCACCGCATGAAGCCGAGATCCTGGTCGGTGTTGACCTCCATGCCGAGCTTGTTCACGTAGAAATCGAGCGCCTCGTCCTGGTCGAGGACGTAGATCTGGGAGCGGCTGATCGCGTTCATCGTCATGCCGACAACGGTAGAGGTCGACCGTGACCTGCGGCTTATCCAAAACTGCTGGGTCGGGTCCAGGCCTTGGTGAAGCACGACGGCACGTTGGCCGGCGCGACGCGGTCCCGCCGGAAATCCGAGGGCGACTTGCCGACGATCTGGCGGAACGTCCGGCTGAACGTGCCGAGGCTGCCGAAGCCGACGGCGTAACAGATGTCGGTCACGTCCCGATCGGTCTCCACCAGCAACGTCATCGCCCGCTCCACCCGGCGACGTTGCAGGTAACGGTGCGGGGTCTCACCGAACGTGGCCCGGAAGGTGCGGATGAAGTGCGCCTCGGAGACGTACGCGATCCGGGCCAGCGCGGGGATGTCCAGCGGCTGGGCATACGCCCGGTCCATCGCGTCCCGGGCACGCAGCATCGCCCGGTTCGACTCCTCCACCGCGCGACTCATCGACTCGGTTGCACATCCGCTCTGTTACCTGACATTGCCGCAGGCTGACGCTCGCGTACCGCCGTCAAGCATACGGCCGGTACACGGACTCGCCTTAGAGGTGGCTGGTAGCTCTGGTCCGACGCCGCCGCAGGACCGCAACGACAATTCCCGCAGCAAGGATCGTCAGAGAGGCACCGGTCGCGAACCATCGGCCCGACGACTGATCGAGCGTAGGTGCGGCCGTGGCAGGCGTCGGGGCGGGCACCGAAGCGGACGGTGTGATCCGCGACTGCGCAGGCGCAGGTGCGACTCTGATTCCCGAGCACAGCCCAGTTGCCCCGCCGGTGGAATTCACGCGATATCGGGTGCCGACACGAAAGTTGTAGCCGCAGCTGGCCTCACTGCGGCCCACCCTCAGCTTGAGCGTGGGCCCTGCCGGAAGGCTGCCCTTCTCGACCGACGCCACCGCGAGTTGGACCCCGGTGTCCATCACCTCGGTGATCGTGCCGACGATGATGAGGTCGGCCCGCTCGTCCGCCTCGGCGGCTCGCGCGCAACTGCACGCCAGTGCCGGCTCTGCCGGTAAGGCGACCACGACGAGGCTGAGGCTGAGAGCGGTCAGGACAGACAGGATCGCGGCGCGCAGCTTCACACCAATTCTGACGCGCACGCATCCCCCGCCGTTCCACCAGGCGTCGCGGCGGGTCGCATACCAGCGTGTCGAAACCCGACGTCGGGCTGGACGGCCACCACGGCGACCAACCCTGATGGATATGGAGCCCCCGGCCGGGATCGAACCGGCGACATCTCGCTTACAAGGCGAGTGCTCTGGCCAGCTGAGCTACAGGGGCGCGTGCGTCGACGTCAGCATAGCGAGTGACGTCCGGATATCCCGCTCGCGATGCCCCCCGAGCATTGGAAACGTCAACAACCCGACGCGTACGGGTTTACCGGTGCGTCGATTGATGCCTGAGCGTGCCCGAGTGCCCGGAATGCGTAGGCCGTCGGCCAGGTCGGGCGGCACCCCGCCTTGGCAGCACGGGCAAACCCGTTTACGGTTCACTCACACGGACGACAGCCCGGCGCCCCCGCGCGCGAGCCGCAGTCCGCTGACCGGCACGGATACGTGCCTGTCGCTCCTTCACTCGGATCGTCCGGCACGTTCCTGCCGGTGAAAGGAAGCGCTTCACCATGGCTACGGTCACCTATTCCAAGGCGTCCCGGGTCTACCCGGGCCAAGAGCGTCCCGCCGTCAACGAGCTGAACCTCGAGATCGGCGACGGCGAGTTCCTCGTCCTGGTCGGCCCCTCCGGTTGCGGCAAGTCCACCAGCCTGCGGATGCTCGCCGGCCTGGAGGACGTGGACGCCGGCTCGATCTACATCGACCAGCGTGACGTCACCCACCTTCCTCCGAAGGCCCGCGACATCGCGATGGTCTTCCAGAACTACGCGCTCTACCCGCACATGACGGTGTACGAGAACATGGCGTTCGCCCTCAAGCTGCGCAAGACCTCCAAGTCGGAGATCGACCGGCGAGTCAAGGAGGCGGCGGCCCTGCTCCAGTTGGAGGAGTACCTCAGCCGCAAGCCGAAGGCGCTCTCCGGTGGTCAGCGTCAGCGTGTCGCGATGGGCCGCGCGATCGTCCGCGAGCCGCAGGTCTTCCTCATGGACGAGCCGCTGTCGAACCTCGACGCCAAGCTGCGTGTGCAGACCCGTACCCAGATCGCGTCCCTGCAGGCCAAGCTGGGCGTCACCACGGTCTACGTCACGCACGACCAGGTCGAGGCCATGACCATGGGTCACCGCGTCGCCGTGCTGCTCGACGGTGTCCTCCAGCAGGTGGACACCCCCCGCGCGCTCTACGACACCCCGTCGAACGTGTTCGTCGCCGGTTTCATGGGTTCCCCGGCCATGAACATCAAGACCGTTGCGCTCAACGAGCAGGGCGCCGAGTTCGCCGAGTTGAACATCCCGCTGACCCGGGAGCAGGTCGCGGCGGCCCGCAGCGAGGGTGGCAACGGCAAGGTGACCGTGGGCTTCCGCCCGGAGGACTGCGACCTGGTCAGCCCGACCGAGGGCGGCATGCCGGTCGTGGTCGAGCTCGTCGAGGACCTCGGCTCGGACGCCAACGTCTACGGCCACGCCGCGCTGGGTGGCAGCTCGGAGCGCTTCGTCGTCCGCACCGACCGGCGCAGCATGCCGAACATGGGTGACACCGTGTTCGTCAAGCCGCGTACCGGTCGCAGCCACGTCTTCCACGCCGCCACCGGCAGCCGGATCTGACGTAACGCTCAACCGACAGGGGCGGTCCGCTTCGGCGGGCCGCCCCTGTCGTCGTACCGGTGGTGGATCTTCACCCCCCGGAGCCAGCGCGGATGTGGCTCTGTGGGGTGACTCGGCAGGGTGGGCCGCGCCCATAGCCTCGCGGCACGCCCAACCCGAGGAGACGCCGTGTCCGCCACCGCCACCGCTCAACCGATCAACCGTTCCCGGCCGTACCTGGTGGTTCGCCTGGCCGCCCGCAGCCTCGCCTACTGCGCGACGCTGGTGCCGGTCGCCCTGCTCGCGCTTGTGACCGTCCCGTGGGGCGGGGCAGGTGCCGCCGTCGCGCGATGGAGGGCCCTGCGTACCGGGCTGCTCGGCGCGCCCCCGACGCCCGTGCCCAGCCGGCGGCCCGGCCCGGTCGCGGTGCTCGGCCACGCGCTGCTCAGCCTGCTCCTCGGCGCGGTGGCCCTGCTGCCGCTCGGCGTCCAACTGCTGCTGGTGCTGCGTGGCGTGCTCTACGGCCTGGTGGTCTCCGGGCCCTACGACGATGCCTGGGGTGGTCCGACCCGGGGCGGCGCGTGGCTGGCGCACTTTCTCATCGGCCTGCCAACCGCCGCCGTCGGCCTGGCCGTACTGGTCGGCATCGCCGCCGTGCACCAGCGGCTGACCCGACGTCTGGACGGGGAGCGGGGTCCGCGCTGGTTGATCCCGGCCGTGTTGCTGATGGCGCTCGCCGGGACGCTGCTCTTCGTGTCCTGGACCCGGCAGATCTGACGACGAGGCCCCCTCCCGCACCTGGCGGGAGGGGGCCTCGTCGACGTCGTTACAGCTCGACCGAGCGGCGGCGGGCGACCTCGGCGAGGGTGACCGCGGCGGCCACGCTGGCGTTCAGCGACTCCACCTCGGAGATCATCGGGATGCTGACGGTCAGGTCGCAGGTCTCCCCGACCAGGCGGGACAGCCCGCGCCCCTCGGAACCGACCACGACCACGAGCGGACCGACGGCGGCTTCCAGGTCGTACAGGTCGGTGTCACCGTCGGCGTCCAGGCCGACCACCATGAAGCCGGCGTCCCGGCACGCCTTCAGCGACCGGGTCAGGTTTGTCACCTGCGCCACGGGCACCCGCGCGGCCGCGCCGGCGCTGGTCCGCCAGGCGGTCGCGGTGATCCCGGCAGCCCGTCGCTCGGGTACGAAGACACCCTGCGCGCCGAAGGCGGCGGCCGACCGGATCACGGCACCCAGGTTGCGCGGGTCGGTGACCCCGTCCAGCGCGACGAGCAACGGGGCCTGCTGCTCCAGGGCGGCGGCGACCATGTCCTCGAACGGCTGGTACGCGAATGGCGGCACCTGCAACCCGACGCCCTGGTGCAGCACGCCGCCGGTCATCCGGTCCAGCTCGGCCCGGCTGATCTCCAGGTTGGCGATGCCCCGGTCGGCGGCGGTCCGGATGATCTCGTTGATCCGGTCGTCCATGTCGATGCCCTGGGCGACGTAGAGCGCCGTGGCCGGCACCTGGGCGCGCAGCGCCTCCAGCACCGGGTTACGCCCGACCAGCAGCTCCGGCGTGTCCTTGCTCGGGTTGGACTTGCGCCCCGGCGCGACCCGAGGACCGGACCGCGCGGTGGGCTTGCCGCCCCGCCCGCCGGCGGCCCCACGGCCGCCGGTGGCAGCGCCCCGACCCCCGGGTACGCCCCGACCGCCGCCCCTGCCCCAGGTGGTGTCCTTGCTGCCCGGCTGACCGATCTTGGGGGCGCGCCCCTCGTCGGCCGCCGCGCGGCGCTCCTTGTCCTGCTTCCAGGCGGTGCGCTGGGGCAGCTTCTCGGTGCCCGAGTAGCCCTTGTGCCACGGCCGCTCGTCGGCGGGCAGGGTGCGCCCCCGCCCGGCCAGCGAGTCCTTGTTCTTGCCGCCGGTGCCCTTGGGGGCGCCTGCCTTCGACGTCAGTCGCCGGCCACGGCGCTGCGAGTTGCCGGCCATCAGTCCTGCTCTCCAATAGTCCAACGGGGGCCCTGGGGGGTGTCCTCGACCACCACACCGGCCAGCTTGAGCTGGTCCCGTACCGCGTCGGCGGCAGCCCAGTCCTTGCGGCCCCGGGCCTGCGCGCGCTGCTCCAGGGCCAACGCGATCAGGGAGTCCACCACGGCCCGTAGATCACCCGTGCGGCCACCGCCGGTCCAGTCCGGGCTGAGGGGGTCGATCCCGAGGATATCCAGCATCGCCCGCACCGCGGCCAGGGTGGTGCGGACGGTCACATCGTCGCCGACGCTCAGCGCGGTGTTGCCGTCCCGAATGTGCTGTTGCAGCACGGCCAGCGCGGCGGACGTGTTGAGGTCGTCGTCCATCGCCGCGACGAAGCCGCCGGGCAGCTCACCGAGCTGCTCGACGCCGACCCGCTCGGCCGCCCGCTGCACGAAACCCTCGATCCGGCGGTACGCGGTCGCGGCCTCGCGGAGCGAGTCCTCCGAGTAGTCGATCACCGAGCGGTAGTGCGCGGCGGCGTAGTAGTACCGCAGCTCGACCGGCCGCACCCCGAGCGAGTCCACGTACGCCAGGTTGAGCGCGTTGCCCGCGGACTTGCCCATCTTGGCCCCGCCGATGCTCAGCAGCCCGTGGTGCACCCAGTAGCGGGCGAACGGCAGACCGGCGGCCTTGGACTGGGCGATCTCGTTCTCGTGGTGCGGGAACGTCAGGTCCAGACCGCCGCCGTGGATGTCGAACTCCGGGCCGAGATAGCGCCAGCACATCGCCGAGCACTCGATGTGCCAACCCGGGCGGCCCAGCCCCCAGGGCGACGGCCAGTAGGCGTCCGCCGGCTCGTCCGGTTTGGCACCCTTCCAGAGCGCGAAGTCGCGCGGGTCCCGCTTGCCCCGGTCCGGCGCGTCCCCGGCCGACTGCATCGCGTCCGGAGACTGACCCGACAGCGACCCGTACGCCGGCCACGACGCCACGTCGAAGTAGACGTCGCCGGAGCCGTCGGTGGCCGGGTACGCGTGCCCGTCGGCGACCAACTTGGTGATCAGCTCGTGCATCTCCGGGATGTGCCCGGTGGCCCGCGGCTCGTAGGTGGGCGGCAGCACCTTCAACGCCCGGTACGACTCGGCGAGGAGCAACTCGTTCGCGTACGCGATCGACCAGAACGGCCGACCCTGCTCGCCCGCCTTGACCAGGAGTTTGTCGTCGATGTCGGTCAGGTTGCGGATGAAGGTGACCTCGTAGCCGGCGGCCTGCAGCCACCGTCGCAACACGTCATAGTTGACGCCGGAGCGAAGGTGGCCGATGTGCGGCGGAGACTGGAGCGTGAGACCACACAGGTAGACCCCCACCTTGCCGGCTTCCCGCGGGACGAAGTCCCGCACCGATCGGGTGGCAGTGTCATACAGGCGTAGCGTCACCGTACAAGGGTAGCTGTCCGTGCCTGTCCGGATCGGCCGGTGCCGGGTCGTACGCTGCCAGACGTGGACGCGACCGCACGCTCCGGTGAGACCCCAACCCACCCCAGCGCCCCCACCGACGCTGTGCCGGGGCAGGCCAACGCGGTCGGACCGGCCGGCGCGCTCGGACCGGCCGGGCTTGTCGGTGCCGTCGCGGGACGCCCCGGGGAGATGTCGCAGACCCTCGACCGAGGGTTACGGCTGCTGCACCTGGTCGCCGACGCCTCGGGCGGCCTGACCGTCACCGAGGCCGCCAACCGGCTCGGCATCGGCCGGGCCGCCGTCTACCGGCTCGTCGGCCCGCTCACCGGGCACGGCATGCTGCGCCGCGACGGCGTCGGACGGCTACACCTCGGCGCCGGACTGCTGCACCTGGCCCGACGCGCCCAGCCGCTGCTCGCCGAAGGCGCCCTGCCCGCGCTACGCCGCCTCGCCGAGCAGGCCGGCGCGACCGCACACCTGACCGTCGTCGAGGGTGGCGAGGGCGTCGCCCTGGCCGTGGTCGAGCCGACCTGGACGTCGTTCCACGTCGCGTACCGTGCCGGGGCCCGCCACCCCCTGGACCGAGGGGCGGCGGGCCGAGCCATCCTGGCCGGCCGATCCGGGGAGGCTGCGCCGGTCAGCAGCAGCGGAGAGTTGCAGGCCGGGGCGTACGGGGTGGCCGCGCCGGTGCTCGGCGTACCCGGCCTGGAGGCCAGCGTCGGCGTGGTCGCGCTCGCCCCGCTGGACGTGGACACGATCGGCCCCCAGGTGCAGGCCGCCGCCACAGCCATCACCACAGCCCTCAGCTGATCCCGAACCCGCGACCACCACCTCGCTGGCTTGATCAACTCGGGTTCATGAAAGTCGCGATGTCCCAAGGCCAACGACCGCCCGACTTTCAGAAACGCGAGTGGATCACCACCGGCGGGCGGTCCAAAGGCGCCCGTGTCGGTCGATCCGGCCGGGGCTATAGCACAATCGGCAGGCGGGTTCGTGGTTGTCCACAGGTCCGGCGGGAAGCGCGGGCCGGGTTGTCCACAGGGGTTTCGGTGGCCGGTGGGTGGTCGGCAGGCTGCTTGGCATGCCACCACGTCCGCATCGCCCCGATGCCCTGAGCTGGCAGGTCTTCCGCGGCTCCGACGCCGTCCGGGACGGCCTGCTCACCGAACATCAGCTGCGCAACTCCGCCTGGGTGCGGTTGCGCCACGACATTTACGCCGATGCGCGGCTGGAGCGGGACCACGCCCTCGCGTGTCGCGCCGCACTCCTCCGGCTACCGCCCGGAGTGGTCGTCGGCGGCCCGTCGGCCGCCTACCTCCACGGCGTCCTACACGCCGCAAGTTTCACCGACGATGTGCACGTCCTCGTGCCCCGATCATTGCGGGTCGGCCCACAGCGCGGCCTCAGTGTGCACGTCAACGCCCTCACCCCACTAACGGCGAGCGAAACCCCAGAGCCGGCCGCGCCCCCACCAACGACACGGCGACTGCCAGGCACAAGACGACCATCAGCCGCAGGCCATCCGCCGGACGCAGGACGGCCACCAGCCGCGGGCCAACCACCGGACGCGAGCCAACCACCGGACACAAGACGGCCACCAGCCGCAGGGCGGCCGTCGAGCGCTGGACGTCCACGTGATGCGGCGCGACCTATGGGAGCAGAGCGCCCACCTGCCGGCGGAACGTCACCACGCCCAACACGACAACTGTTCCGCCCGGCGGCGTCCATCAGAGCAGGGGCAATCGCGACGGCCCGGCCGGGCGTTGGGTGGACGGCGGCCAGCACACTCGGGTCTCGAGAGCAGGATGTCCTCATCCCCCGGTCCGACCCTGGGCGGGCCGCCTGGGAAACGGCTGTCTGGCTCGATCCGGTTCGGGCCGTCGCCATCGTCGACTCGCTGCTCGGGCAGGGGCTGGCCGATCGCGACACCCTGGCCGCCCTGGCTGCCCGCAACGCCGATCGGCCCGGTGGGCGACGAGCGCGCTGGGTCTTCGACCTGGCCGACGGCGGAGCCGAATCTCCGCCAGAGTCGCACCTACGCGTGCGGTTGGTGCTGGGTGGGCTGCCGCGCCCCGTGGTGCAACATCCGGTACGCCTGCCCATCGGCGTTGTCCTGCACCCCGATCTGGCCTGGCCGCAATATCGGGTAGCGGTGGAGTACGACGGGAAGTGGCACTCCGACGCAGAGCAACTGCACCGCGACCGCCGTCGGCTGAACCTACTGGTCAACGCGGGTTGGCTGGTCCTGCACGTGACCAGCCGACGGCTGAACCGTGAGTTCCCGGCGGTGCTTCGGGAGGTGCGGGACGCGCTGGTCAGCCGCGGATGGCGACGGGGATCGCCCACATGAGCATGATCGACTCGGGTTCCCGCAAACCGCGCCTTCCACCGCACCTCGACACCCCACCTTCAAGAAAATCGAGTCGATCAAGCCCGCAGAGCGCCCCGCGCACCGGCCCGCGAAGCTGGCGCATCGGCCCGGGAAGCCGGCACGTCGATCAGCGCGGCCGGCGCATCGGCCCGCGAGGCCGGCGCATCGGCCCGCGAGGCCGGCGCATCGGCCCGCGAAGCCGGCGCATCGGCCCGCGAAGCCGGCGCATCGGCCCGCGAAGCCGGCGCATCGGCCCGCGAAGCCGGCACGTCGATCAGCGCGGCCGGCGCGTCGGCCCGCGAAGCCGGCACGTCGGCCCGCGAAGCCGGCACTTCAGTCAGCACGGCCGGTACGTCGGCCCGCACGGCCGGCAGGTTGGCGAGCGCGGCGGGCAGGTCGGCCAGGCTGGACACTTCGGCGTCGGGTGTGTGGCCGTGCGGCCGAGGCAGACCGTGTCGGTTCAGCCACACCGATCGCAAGCCCGCTCGCTGCGGTGCCACCACGTCGTGCTCCCACGAGTCCCCGACGTACACAATCTGGCTGGCTGGCGCCCCGGCTGCCGCGACCACCGCCGCGTAGAACTCCGGGGCCGGTTTCTTGGGCAGGCCGTTCTCGTGGGCGTACATCTCGAAGGTGAACTCGCCGCTGAGCCCGCAGCGTTCGGCGCGGCTGTTGCCGTTGGTGGCGAAGCCCAGGGTGTACCGGGGGCGCAGCGTGGCCAACGCCGCCGGCACGTCCGGGAAGGGCCTGGTGAGGGCGAACCGGCGAGCGAAGAAGAGGACGGCGATCTCGTCCAGGTGGTCGTCCAGGCCGGCGCGGGCCAGCGACCGGGCCAGCGCGGCGCGGCGGATCTCCACGACCGGAGCGGCCGACAGGTCACCGAAGACCGCGTCCCAGTCCGATTCCAGCTCGGCGAGGGTCACCTCGTTCGCCGCGGGGGTACGCCGCCGCATCTCGTCGAGGACGGCCACCAGCCCGCCGGTCACCGCGGGGCGCAGGTCGAGCAGGGTTTCGTCGGCGTCGAACACCACTGTGGTCAGCACGCTGCCCACTGTCTCATCGACCGTCGAGCGCCAGCGCGGGCTCGGGCGAGACGGGCGCGGATGCCGACGGACTGCCGCGCAGCTCGTCGAGTCGGACCAGCGCGACCCCGGCGACGATCATCGCGCCGCCGAGGAGTTGCCACCCCGTGGGCAACTCGTCCAGGAACAGCCAGGCGATCAGCACCGCGAAGAGCACCTCGGTCAGCCCGACGAACGACGACAGCCGGGGGCCGAGGATCCGGGTGCCGGCGATGCCGGCCAGGTACGCGATGACGGCGGCCACCAGCGAGAGCCCGGCGATCGGCAGCAACCAGCTGGCGGGCTGCCCGGCGAAGGTGACCTCGCCGAAGTTGGCGTGCAGCGGGAGCAGGCCGGTCAGCCCGATGAGGAGCAGCACGGCGGCGCCGACTGCCATTCCGCCGCTGGCCAGGGCGACCGAGGGCAGCCGGGGGTCGACCCGCCCGGCGAGCACGAAGTACCCGGCCAGGCCGAATGCCGCACCCAGCCCCCAGAGCACACCCACCGGATGGAAGTCGGCGGTGCCGGCGAGGTCGAGCACGAACACCAGCCCGACCAGGGCGGCCACCGACCCGGCCACGGTGAGTCGGCGGGGTCGCTGCCCGTGCCGTAGCCACATCCACCCCACGACGAGGATGATGCCCAGGTATTCGAGCAGCAGCGCGACACCGACCGGCAGATAGCGCACGGCGTTGAAGAAGCAGACCTGGGCCAGCGCCACCCCGAGGAGCCCGAACATCCCGATGGCCGTGGCGTTGCTCCGCAGCACGGCCCACCTGCCCCGCAGCGACAGCAGGGCGGGGATCGCCAGTACCAGGGCGGCGATACCGACCCGGGCGATCACTGCCGACTCGGCGGACCAGCCGGCCTCGATGAGTGATCGCGCGAAGGTGCCGGAGGTGGCGAAGGTGACTGCGGAGAGCACCGCCAGGGCGGCGCCGGCGGCAGGTCGTGAGTGCATGTCGCGCTCCTCGGGTCGGCACCATGTCATGAGCAAACTATCCTTGCGCTGATGACGCTAGGCGGAAACTATGACAGGAGTCAAGGTGCTATTTGCTCATGACACCGAATGTTCCCTGATCGCCGCCGCCGCGCTGGTCAACACAGCGGGCCGGGACGGCGAGCTGCTGCCCGACATTGCCGCGCTGGACGCCTTCTTCGTCCGCTACTCCTACAGCGGGCGGCACGAGCACACCGACGCGGAGCTGCGAGGCGTCCAGCAGTTGCGGCCCCGGCTGCGCCGCGTCTGGTCCGCCGAACCGCCGGAGATCGTCGCCATCGTCAACGGCCTACTACTGGAACACAAGGCGCTGCCGCAGCTCATCGAGCACGACGACGAGCCGTACCACCTGCACGCCACGCCCCGCGACGCGCCGCTGGCCACCCGGATAGCGGTGGAGGCGGCGATGGCGATCGCCGACCTGGTCCGGATGGGCGAGCTGAGCCGACTGCGGATCTGTGAGTACCCGGACTGCGACAACGTGGTCGTCGACCTGTCTCGCAACCGGTCGCGGCGGTTCTGCGAGGCGGGCTGCGGCAACCGCGCCGCGGTGACCGCCTACCGCGCCCGACGCGCCGCCGGCCGCTCCTGAGCGGTGGCCGCCCACTCCTCGGCCCGCAGCTCGTACTCCACCTCGCCCCGCTCGGTTCCCGGAATCGGATCGTCCCACCGGAGGTGGAAGGTCCGCACATAGCGCAGGCCCGTCTTGGCCAGCACCCTCCGCGAGCGTTCGTTGACAGCCATCGTCTCGGCCCAGACCCGACGCACCCCTACGGTGTCGAAGGCGTACCGGACCAACGCCCGCGAACCCTCGGTGGCCAGCCCTCGCCCCCACGTCGAGCGCCGCAGCCGGTAGCCCAACTCGGCCTCGGTACCGTCCGCCGACGGGTCGAGCGCGAACCAGCCCAGGAACTCGCCCGACTCCCGATCATGCGCCGCCCATCGCCCCAGCCCGGGATGCCGCTCGTACTGACCGAGCAGCCTCGGCAACTGCTCGTCGCGGACCGTGGCCGGCGGCGTGGCCACACCACCGCTGAGGAACCGCATCACCTCGGGATCACCGTCCAACTCGACAAGCGCGTCGACGTCCGCCGTGGTCAACCGCCGTAACCGCAACCGCTCGGTGCAGGGCAGGTCACTCATAACGGGATCATCCCGCCGTCGCACACCACCGTCGAGCCGATATCCGTGTCGACCGCATCCAAGATCCGCACAACAACGGGGAAACTGCTGCCTCAGACCGCGACGAGGCAGCAACATCGCCGAAGTTGCTGCCAACGAACCCCGCGACCACCGTCGCGGGCGAGGCGGTCGCGTCAGCGCGGGGGCGCCGCCACGAAGAGCCGCCAGGAGTACGCGTCGACAACCAACACGGGCCCGTCCGAGTCCTTACTGTCTCGCACCCCGACCACGTCCCCAAGATTCGTCGCCACCTCGACGCACTGGTCGTTGGAACCACTCCGGCTGCTCTTACGCCACCTGGCTCGGCTCAACTCCACGACTCCGCCACTTCCCTCAGCAACTCGATCGACTCCTGCGGGGGCAACGCCTGCCCGAGGGTAGCTTCCCAGGTCCGTTGTAGAAGCAGTAGATCCGCAGGCCGATCGAGTTCCTGGCCGCCGATCTGGCCACCAAGGTAGGCAAGATCGCTACCGTCGGCCGCGGTGGCAAGGATGAATGGCCCGTTCAGGCCGGGATACTCCTCGGCCGAGCGAGGTACCACATGGAGCTGAACTCGCGGATGCTCGGTCGCCAAGCGCGCCAAGTGCAGAGACTGCTCGCACATGACCTTGCGACCGCCGACGCGTCGCCTCAGCACCGACTCGTCAAGCACCGCGACCACATGCGGCGGGCGATCCTCGTAGAGGACCCGCTGGCTGTCCATCCGATCCGTGAGGCGACGCTCGACCTCATCGGCGTCGAGCAGTCGGTCTGACTCAAAGATGGCGCGGGCATAGCCTTCGGTTTGCAGCAGCCCAGGGACATGTAGCGGGTCGAACCATCGCAGCGCCCGCGCCTCCACGAGGATCGCGCGCCAGCCGCGCAGCCAGACCTGAGCCTTGTCCAGGCTGACCAACTCGGTGGACATCCGGCCGAAGAGGCCGCCGGTGTCCAGGGCGCGGTCGACGAGTTCCAGGTACTTGACGGTGGGCGGCTGCTGGCCCAGCTCGACGGCGCTGACCATCGACGCCGAGTAGTTCACCGCCTTGGCCAACTCGTCCTGACTCCAGCCGCGCCGGACCCGCGCCCGGCGCAGCTCCGCGATCAGGAACGCCGCCGCCGTCATCTGTCCATCGGCCATGCCGTACCCGCCCTCCACCCCGCCGACGATCATCTCCAGCCGGCCGCCAGCGGCGGTGCCACCCGAAACAGGGCGACTATGACGACGCGGCCAAACCCTTCCGACCGTAGTCGCCTGATCACCAGACTGTGAAGCGCGGCACCGCTCCCCGTCCCCCGGGATCTGCCGGCGCCGCACGGGACCGCCCGCTCCCCCGTGCCGGGCGGTCCCACCTCCCAGATCCCCATCACGCCGACCACCCCGACTGACCGCGCAAGATCGCGCTCGATCGTGGAAACAGTGGGCTCCTCGCCTGCGGAAACCACTACATCCTGGTTCGAGCGCGATCTTGGTCCGGCCCGGACGCGCAGCCCGGCCCGGGACGCACAGCCCCGCCCGGGACGCACAGCCCCGCCCGGGACGCGCGGGGAGCGCGGCGTGATGCCACAAACGATTCAGGTCGAAAGGAAGGCCGCCGCATGTCCCGGACCGCCTCGGACGACCGCGCCACGACTCCACCTCGACAGCACCTGGCCCTGCGCCCGCTGTGGCTCTGCCGGGTCTGCGCCGCGCCGTGGCCGTGCCCGGTCGCGCGGCTCACCCTGCGCCGGGAGTACGCGCACGACCGGATCGGGTTGAGCGTCTACCTGTGCGGGGTCCTGTACGAGGCGGCTGCCGACCTGTACCGCCTGAACCCCCACGACGGCCCGGACCCCGCCGCGCTCTTCACCCGCTTTCTCGGCTGGGCGAGACCACGGCACATGCCCTGAGCGGGACAGACCACGGCACATGCCCTGAGCGGGACAGACCACGGCACATGCCCTGAGCGGGACAGACCACGGCCGGGCGCGGCCGGGCAGCGCTCAGCAGGGTCAGGGGTGGGTCATCCGGAGCAGGTCGAGCGTCTCGTCGAGCTGGGTCTCGGTGAGCTTGCCGGAGTCGACGTGGCCCCGGGAGATCACCACCTCGCGGATGGAGACCTGCTTGGCCAGCGCCTCCTTGGCGATCGAGGCGGCCTCGTCGTATCCCAGGTAGCGGTTGAGTGGGGTGACGATCGACGGTGAGCCTTCGGCGTACGCCAGGCAGACCTCGGCGTCCGCGACCAGGCCGGCCACCAGCCGGTCGGCGAAGAGCCGGCTCACCGCGGAGAGCAGCCGAATCGACTCCAACAGGTTGCGGCCCATCACGGGGAGCATCACGTTCAGCTCGAAGTCGCCCTGGGAGCCGGCGAAGCCGACCGTCGCGTCGTTGCCGATCACCTGTGCGCAGACCTGCCGCATCGCCTCGGCGACCACCGGGTTGACCTTGCCGGGCATGATCGACGAGCCGGGCTGGAGGTCGGGGATACGCAGTTCGCGGAGGCCGGCACGCGGACCGGAACCCATCCACCGGATGTCGTTGGCGATCTTGTAAAGGCCGACCGCCACGGTACGGAGCTGCCCCGACGTCTCCACGAGCGCGTCCCGGGCACCCTGCGCCTCGAAGTGGTTGCGCGCCTCGGACAGTGGCAGCCCGGTCGACTCGCGTAGCTTGCCGATCACGGCAGCGGCGAAGCCGAGTGGGGTGTTGATCCCGGTGCCGACGGCGGTGCCACCCAGTGGCAGCTCGGCCAGCCGGGGCAACGCGCCTTCCAGCCGCTCCATGCCGTAGCGGACCTGGGCGGCGTACCCGCCGAACTCCTGGCCCAGGGTGACCGGGGTGGCGTCCATCAGGTGGGTGCGTCCGGCCTTGACCACCGTCTCGAACTCCGCCGCCTTGGCCGCCAACGCCGCGGCCAGGTGGCCCAGCGACGGCAGCAGGTCCTCCACGATGAACTGGGTGGCGGCCAGGTGGATCGAGGACGGGAAGACGTCGTTGCTGGACTGGGAGGCGTTGACGTGATCGTTCGGATGCACGGGTGAGCCCAGTTCCCGGCCGGCCAGGGTGGCGATCACCTCGTTGGCGTTCATGTTCGACGAGGTGCCCGAACCGGTCTGGAAGACGTCCACCGGGAACTGGTCGTCGTAGCCACCGTCGGCCACGTGCGCGGCGGCGGCGGCGATGGCGGCGGCCACGTTGGCCTCGATCACGCCCAGCTCGCCGTTGACCTCGGCCGCCGCGCCCTTGATCTGGGCGAGCGCCTTGATCTGGGCCGGTTCGATGCCCCGGCCGGAGATCGGGAAGTTCTGCACCGCCCGCTGGGTCTGTGCCCGCCACAGCGCCTCGGCGGGCACTTCCACCTCGCCCATCGAGTCGCGTTCGATCCGGTAACCGGTCGCCTCTGGAGTCGTCACACGTACCATCCTGCCGCGCCCGTGGCCGACTCGCAGATGATCCGTCAGCCCAACTCGGCGAGCAGCCGTTGCACCTCGTGCTGGTCCGGCGACTCGATCTGGCGGAACAGGAACAGCGCCCGGGTCAGGTGCGCGCGCGCCGCCGCCGGGTCGCTCGCGAGCAGGCAGCGGGCGATGCCTGTCAGCGCCCGGCCCTGCTCGTTTCGGGCCCCCAGCCCTGTGGCGTCGGCGAGCACCCGGCGATGCAGGTCGAGGGCGCTTGTCACGTCCCCCTGGTCCAGGATGGCTCGGGCCAGCAGGTTGCGCGAGCCGCACTGGGCGACGCGGTCGCCCACCTCGGTCATCGCGACAAGTGCCGCGCGGTGCAGGTCGGCGGCCTGTTCCGGACGCCCAGCCTCCCGTTCCATCATCCCGATCTCGTTCAACACCTCACCCTCACCGAACCGGGTGCCCATCTGCCGCTTGAAACGCAGAGCGACTTGCAGCAACCGGCTGGCCGGTCCCACATCACCCATCCGATGCCGGATCATCCCGAGATGCCCGAGGGCGTTGCCGATCCGGCGCGGGCCGCCGACCTCCCGTGCGATGCCCAGGTGCCGTCGGGCAACGAGCAGCGCCTCGTCGAGCTGTCCCCACAGCAGCAGGGTCATCGACAGGTTGTTGAGTTCGTTCGTCAGCGCTTGCTTGTCGCGCATCCGCGTCGCCACCGCGCGGGCCTCGTCGAAGCACTCCCGGGCGCGGCGAAACTCGAAGTTGGCGGCGTAGGAGCTGCCCAGGTTGCCGAGCGAGTTGCGGAATTCGCTGCGCAGACCCAGCTCGCGGAAGATCCCGAGTGACCTCTCCATGACCCGGATCGACTCGGGAAAATCACCCAGCCGGTAGTGGGCCGAGGCCAGATAGTTGAGCACCGTCGCCACTGCCCGGTCGTCGCCCAACGCCTCGGCGGCGCGCAGGCCGATGGTGTGTGTCTCGATCAGCTCATCCAGCCGACCGCCCTCGAACTGGGCGAACCAGCACGCCCTCGCCAACTGCCAGCAGTAGCGGGGGAATGCCTCGGTCTCCGCCAACCGGACCAGGGCGGACCACGCGGCCAGGTTCTCGTCGAGCCAGGCCTGGCCCTGCTCGGCGACGAGCGCGACCAGGTCGGGGCGGAGCGGTTCCGCCATCACGATCAGCGAGTGGAGCGAGGAGAGCTCCTTCTTGCGGGCGATCGACGTGGCGACGTGCAGATGGTGGTCGAGCAGACGTTCGATGCCGTCCCGCCGCTCGACCTCCCGACCCGGCTCGGACACCAGGGTTCGCGCGTACTCCCGGACCAGGTCGTGCAACCGGTACCGACCCGGCTCGGCCTCCTCCACCAGGTTCGCGTCGACCAACTCGTCGAGCAGGTCCTGGGCGTCGGGCAGGGGCAGTTCGGCGAGGACGGCGGCGACCGAGTTGTCGAACCGTACCCCCGGGTGCAGGCCGAGCAGCCGGAACGCACGCTGCGCCGTCGGCGACACCTGGGCGTACGACAGGGCGAAGGCCCGCGCGACGGACCTGTCGCCCGCTTCGAACTCGGCCAACGGGTCGGGTCGGCTCATCAGCCGCTCGGCCAGGTCGGCGATGCGCCAACGGGGCCGGTGCGCCAGTCGGGCGCCGGCCAGCCGGATGGCGAGTGGCAGGTGGCCGCAACGGCGGACGACCTCGGTGGCCGCCTCCGGTTCGGCCGCCACCCGGTCGATGCCGACCACGTGCCCGAGCAGCTCGATCGCCTCGTCCGTGTCGAGTACGGGCAGTGAGGACGGTCGGCCCTCGTCCACCCCGACCAACCGGCGACGGCTGGTGATCAGGACCAGGCAGTGCGAGCCGTTTGGCAGCAGGGGTGTCACCTGGTCGGCGGTGGCCGCGTTGTCGAGCACCAGCAGGGCGCGTCGGCCGGCCAGCTCGGTGCGCCAGAGCGCCAACCGGTCGTCCTGGTTCGTCGGCACCCGCTCGGCCGGCAGACCGAGCTGCCGCAGCAGTGTGGCCACCGCCGCGGCGGGTGTCAGGGGGGTGCGCTCGCTGTGCCCGTGCAGGTCGATGTAGAGCTGGGCGTCCGGGTAGTCGTTGGCGAGGGCGGTGGCGACGTGCACCGCGAGGGTGGTCTTACCGCTGCCGGCCATTCCGTCGATGAGTTGGATGCGCGCGCCGGCCTCCACGTCCTTTACCAGGCGGGCCAGCGTCTGCTGCCGACCTGTGAAGTCGCCGATCGCCCGGGGCAGCGAGCGGACCGGCTGGATCGGCGACGACGCCCGGCCGGCCAGGACCAGATCGCCGGCGAGTACGCGTTGGTGCAGCTTCTGGAGCTCGGCGCCCGGTTCGATGCCCAGTTCGTCGGCGTAGGACCGCCGACCCTCCCGGTAGACGCCGAGCGCGTCGGCCTGTCGACCGACCGAGGAGAGGGCGAGCATCAGTTGGCCGCGCAGTCGCTCCCGCAGCGGATGCTGGTCGACGCTCTCGGTGAGTTCGTCGATCAACTCGGCGCCTCGGCCGAGACGCAGCTCGACGTCGACGCACTCCTCCAACGCGGTCAGGCGCTGCTCGTCGAGGGCCTGCGCGCGGCGGCGGACGCTCCGGCTCGGGATACCGCCGAGGGCCGGCCCGCGCCACAGCGCCAGGGCGGCGCGGTATCCCGTCCGCGCGTCGTCCAGCCAACCGGCGTCGGCGGCGGCACGGGCCGCCTCCACACCCCTGGCGAAGACCTCGACGTCCAGGTCGTCCGGCCCGGTACGGACGCCGTACCCCGCCGGATCGGTGACGATGGCCTCCGGTGTCAGCCCCAGTTCGGCGAACCGGCGTCGCAGTCGCGACACACAGGTCTGCAGTTGGGCCCGGGCGGTCGCCGGGGGGCGTTCCTCCCACACCGCGTCGACAAGCTCGTCCACCGGCACGAGCCGGCCGGCCCGTAGCAGCAGCGTGGCGAGCACGATCCGGTCTCGACCAGCGGTGACAGTGGCCTCGCCACCGCCGACCCGCAGAGGCCCCAGGATCCCGAACCGCATCTGCTCCCCCGCATCACTGGCCCGACTTTCAGCAGCGTAGTCCGGCGGTCACAGATCGGCTCAGTCAGGCGATAGCGATGTGAGAGCGGATCGGCAGCGGTCCATCGGACACTCACTCCGGGTTGTCGGTGACGGCATCCGACGGGGGCGGTGCGCACGTCCCATCACCCCCACCGGGGGCGGGCGCACCGATGTCGGTACAGCACGGGCGACAGGAGGGGCGTCGAGCGGATTCGCTCGACGCCCCTCCCCGTGCCGGTCGGGTCAGCGGCGGCCGACGGTGAGCACCGGCTTGGTGACCTCGGCGAAGAAGTCGTTGCCCTTGTCGTCGACCACGATGAAGGCGGGGAAGTCCTCCACCTCGATCTTCCAGACCGCCTCCATGCCCAGCTCCGCGTATTCGAGCACCTCGACGTGCTTGATGCAGTCCTGGGCGAGGCGGGCGGCGGGCCCGCCGATGGAGCCGAGGTAGAAACCGCCGTGCTGCTGGCAGGAACGGGTCACCTGGCCGGACCGGTTGCCCTTGGCGAGCATCACCTGGGAGCCGCCGGCGGCCTGGAACTGCTCCACGTAGGCGTCCATCCGGCCGGCCGTGGTCGGGCCGAAGGAGCCGGAGGCGTAGCCCTCGGGGGTCTTCGCGGGGCCGGCGTAGTAGACCGCGTGGTCGCGCAGGTACTGCGGCATCGGCTCACCGGCGTCCAGCCGCTCGGCGATCTTCGCGTGCGCGATGTCCCGGGCCACCACGAGCGGGCCGGACAGTGACAGCCGGGTCTTCACCGGGTACTTGGACAGCTCGGCGCGGATCTCGTCCATCGGCCGGTTCAGGTCGACCCGGACGACAAGCTCGGCGTCGAGCGCGTCGTCGGTGACGTCGGGCAGGAACCGCGCCGGGTCGGTTTCCAGTCGCTCCAGCCACACACCCGACGGGGTGATCTTGGCGACCGCCTGCCGGTCTGCCGAACAGGAGACGGCGATCGCCACCGGGCAAGACGCGCCGTGCCGGGGCAGCCGGACCACCCGTACGTCGTGGCAGAAGTACCGGCCGCCGAACTGGGCCCCGATGCCGAAGTTGCGGGTCAACTCCAGCACCTCCGCCTCCAGCTCCAGGTCGCGGAAGCCGTGCGCGCTCATCGAGCCGGAGGTGGGCAGCGCGTCGAGATACTTCGCGCTGGCGTACTTCGCGGTCTTCAGGGCGTACTCGGCGGAGGTGCCGCCGATGACGATGGCCAGGTGGTACGGCGGGCAGGCGGCGGTGCCGATCAGCCGCAGCTTCTCCTCCAGGAACTGCATCATCCGCGTCGGGTTGAGCAGCGCCTTTGTCTCCTGGTAGAGGTACGACTTGTTGGCCGAGCCACCGCCCTTGGCCATGAACAGGAACTTGTACGCGTCGGGGTGCCCGTCCGGGTCCTCGGCGTACAGCTCGACCTGGGCCGGCAGGTTGCTGCCGGTGTTCCGCTCGTCCCACATGGTCAGCGGGGCGAGTTGGGAGTAGCGCAGGTTGAGCTTGGTGTAGGCCTGGTAGACGCCCCGGGAGATGGCCTCGGCGTCCGCGCCGTCGGTGAGCACGTGCCGGCCGCGCTTGCCCATCACGATCGCGGTGCCGGTGTCCTGGCACATCGGCAGCACCCCGCCGGCGGCGATGTTGGCGTTGCGGAGCAGGTCCAGCGCGACGAACCTGTCGTTCGGCGAGGCGGCCGGGTCGTCGATGATCGCCCGGAGCTGGGCCAGGTGCGCGGGGCGGAGGAAGTGCGCGATGTCGTGCATCGCCTCGGCGGTCAGCGCGGTGAGCGCGGCCGGTTCCACGGTGAGGAACCGACGGCCTCCCGGGCCGTGTACGACGTCGACGCCCTCGTCGGTGACCAGGCGATAGTCCGTCTGGTCCGGGCCGGTCGGCAGCAGGGGGGCGTACGAGAATGCGGCGGCACTGCTCATGAGCGGCAAGCCTAGGGCAGACCGGTCGATCACTCCCACCCGCCGGGCGGGTCCTGGGACGCCGCTCTCATCCCGCGGGCCCGCCGCCCGCTCATCCAGCGGGTGACCAGGCCCTCAGCCGTCCTTGCCGCCGTCCGGGTCGGGGCACAGTTCGCCCTTCGGCCCGCAGTCGCCGTTGTTCGGTCCGCCGGGGCCGGTGCCGCCCGGCCCGGGGGTCCCGCCGTCGCCGGGCGGGCGGGCCGGTGAGCCCCCGGCAGCGCCGAAGCGGACGTAGCCGATCTCGCGTCCCTCGCCGATGATCATGCCCTGCGACCCGACGGCGAGGGCGTTCGCCGAGGTACGCAGCATGGCCAACTCCCGCCCGTTGCGCGGGTCCACAGCGACCAACCGGGACGGCTTCTCGTCGGTGACCACCGCCGCGTACGGGGTCAGCGCGGCGGTGGCCTTGCCGGTGGCGGGCCGGGTCCACAGCACCCGGTCGGTGCCGAGCTGACGGGCGACCACCGACCGTTTGTCGGCGGCGCGGAACACCGCGTAGCGGTCGTCGACAGCGATCAGCTTGGTGCCCGCTTCGCCGACCCAGAGCAGCCGGCCGTCGTACCCGTCGACGACCGCCTCGCGGCTGTCCGGGCCGACACCGATCAGCACGTTCCGCGCGCCCTGCGGATCTTCGCGCTGCACGCAGCCGGCACTGTCGGCGGTCCGCAGGTTGACCCCGGCGCGCTGCCAGGCCTCCTGACCGGTCGCCGGGTCCCGGGCGGAGATGGCGAAGTAACAGGTGCCGTCCTGGGATCGGGCGGCGATCCGCAACATCCGGCCGCCCACCACGGACAGCCGCTCGTCCCGTCCGGGTTCGACGTTCTGCAACACGCGACCGGTGGCGGTGTCGACGACGTGCACCCGACCGTCCACGGGGAAGCCGAGCAGCGGTGGCGCTGGTTCCGCCCCGGCCACCCCGTCGTCGATGCGGGTGGCGGTGAGCCGACGGGTGCCGCGCAGGCCGGGGTTGTCGGCGAGCAGGCCGCTGTGCACGCCGGGCAGGAACGCCGTCCAGAGTGGCGTGGTGCCGCGTGGGTCCCAGGCGCTCAGGGTGCAGTCGGTGGCGTCCGTGCAGCGGGCGTCGAGGAGCAGGTTGCGGTACGTCCAGACGGCCACCGCGTCGGCGTCGCGTCGACGGGTCGCCCCGGTGGCCGGGTCGAGCAGCTCGTACCCCTTGACCAGGAGCTTGCCCACGGCGACGACCGCGTCCCGGTCACCGCCCGCGACCGCCGACCAGTCCGCCTTGCGCTCCCAGAGCTGGGTGCCGGTGGCCAGGCTGCGGGCTTCCACCCGGGTACGCTGCTCGACCACGACGGCGTCGCCGGCGATCGTCACGCTGCGCGGGGTGCCGCCGATCCGTTGCTGCCAGACCACGTCCGGCTCGGAGATGGGTTCACTGCGGTCCACCCAGTCCCACAGGCCGGGGAAGGGGTTCCACACGCCGGTCGCGGCGAGCGCGACGACCACGGCGAGGCCGAGCAGCAGCCCGCCGCGCACGCTCCCCTTCGCCACCCGCACACCGTAGCCACGATCCCGGATCTTCCGTACGCCCGCGCCGCCGTGTCGCCGCGCTTTCTGCGCCCGAAGGTGTTACGAGGACCCCCGCACGGCGCTGCGTACCAGCGGCAGCGTGCGGTACGGGATCTGCTCGGCCAGCGCGATGATCGTCGAGGCCCGGGTGATGCCGGCCGAGGAGACGATCTGGTCGATGACCCGTTGCAGGTCGGTGTTGGAGCGGGCCACGATCCGGCAGAGCAGGTCGCTGGAGCCGGTGATGGTGTGCGCCTCCAGCACCTCGGGGATGGCGGCGAGGTGGGCGGTGACCGGGTCGTGGCCGTGCCGCTGGCTGATCTCCAGGGTGACGAAGCTGGTCACCCCGAACCCGATCGCGGCCGGTGCGATCTCCGGGCCGAAGCCGCCGATGACGCCCCGGTCGATGAGCTTGTCCAGCCGGGCCTGCACGGTGCCGCGGGCCACCCCGAGCCGGCGGGAGCACTCCAGCACCCCGATCCGGGGCTCCTCGGCGAGCAGTTCGATCAGGCGCACGTCGAGGACATCGAGCTGTACATTCTGCTCACCATCCATGGACCCAGACCATACCGAATGCGCAACCTGACCAGCATTTCTGGTCACAGTTGCCCACCCGGTGCCGGGGCAGCGATCCTCCCGGTAAGAACCGACCACGGCGGCCCACGAGGCCGGCCGGTACGCGAGGGAGCCCACCATGACCCAGGCGATCGACCGACCCCAGTCGACCGAGGACGTCGACGTCGACCGGCTCGTCGGCGCTGTCGACCACGACATCAGCCACGACCCGTTCCCGGTCCGGGGCCTCGACCACGTGCACTTCCTGGTCGGCAACGCCAAGCAGGCGGCGCACTACTACTCCACCGCGTTCGGCATGACCTGCGTGGCGTACCGCGGCCCCGAGCAGGGTTACCGGGACCACGCCCAGTACGTGCTCACCAGCGGCTCGGCCCGGTTCGTGCTGACCGGCGCGGTGCGCCCGGACGCCGACGGCGCCGAGCACGTGGCGAAGCACAGCGACGGGATCAGCGACATCGCGCTGGAGGTGCCGGACGTCGACGCCGCGTACGCGCACGCCATCGCGCAGGGCGCCGCCAGCGTCGTGGAGCCGCACGAGGTGACCGACGAGCACGGCACCGTCCGGATGGCCGCCATCGCCGCGTACGGCGACACCCGGCACACCCTCGTCGACAGGTCCCGCTACACCGGCCCGTTCCTGCCCGGCTTCGCCGCTCGCGGCCCGATCGTGAACCGGCAGCCGATGATCGACGCCGGCATCCAGCCGAAGCGCTTCTTCCAGGCCGTCGACCACGTGGTCGGCAACGTGGAGCTGGGCCGGATGGACGAGTGGGTCGAGTTCTACAAGCGGGTGATGGGCTTCTCCAACATGGCGGAGTTCGTCGGCGACGACATCGCCACCGACTACTCGGCGCTGATGAGCAAGGTCGTCGCGAACGGCACCCGGAAGGTGAAGTTCCCGCTCAACGAGCCGGCGATCGCCCGCAAGAAGTCCCAGATCGACGAGTACCTGGAGTTCTACCAGGGCCCCGGCGCGCAGCACATCGCCGTCGCCACCAACGACATCCTGGCCAGCGTCGACGCGATGCGGGCCGCCGGGGTGGAGTTCCTGGACACCCCGGACTCGTACTACGAGGACCCCGAGCTGCGCGCCCGCATCGGCAAGGTGCGGGTGCCGATCGAGGAGCTGAAGGCCCGCAAGATCCTGGTCGACCGGGACGAGGACGGCTACCTGCTCCAGATCTTCACCAAGCCGGTGCAGGACCGCCCGACGGTCTTCTTCGAGCTGATCGAGCGGCACGGCTCGCTGGGCTTCGGCAAGGGCAACTTCAAGGCGCTCTTCCAGGCCATCGAGCGGGAGCAGGAAGCCCGCGGCAACCTGTAACACTTGCGAGCGTGACGCAGCCTCCGTCGTACCCGACGCCGCCGGCCGGTGGGCCTCAGCCCGCCGCCGGCGGCGTCGCGCCGCAGCCCGGACCGCACCCCCACGGGTACGCTGTCCCGCCGCAGTACGCCCCGCCCGGGTACGCCCCGCCACCGTGGCCCGCCGGACCACCCGGCCCGCTGCCGCCGACACTGAGCCCGGGTGGTCAGCCGCTGGCGAGCTTCGGCGACCGGCTGCTCGCCTGGCTGATCGACACGGCGTTGGCCAGCGTCGTGTCGCTCGTGCTGTTCCTGCCGTTCTTCCTCGTCCTCTGGTGGCGGATGCTCACCGAGATCACCCGGACCAACCGGGACGGCACGCTGGTGGAGCCCGACATGGCGACCTTCTTCGTCGAGTTCCTCCTGCCGATCCTGCTGCTCCAGCTCGGGCTTTTCGTCGTGGCGCTCGGGCTCTACTGGCTCTACCACGTGGAGTACCTCAAGCGCGACGGTCAGACGCTCGGCAAGAAGGTGCTGAAGCTGCGCGTGGTGCCGATCGACCCGACCCGCACGCTGGACCGGCGGATGGCCGGCCGGCGCTGGCTCGTGCAGTTCCTGGGGGCCTCGTTGGTCCCGGCCGGCACCTACGTCGACGGGCTGTGGCAGCTCTGGGACAAGCCGTGGCAGCAGTGCCTCCACGACAAGTTCGCCGAGACGGTCGTCGTTAAGGTGTCCTCGTGAGCGAGCGCAACGACCGAAACAGCAGGCAGCGAAGCGGAGCGGCGGCGTGAGCGAGCGCAGCGAGCGAACCATCAAGCAGCGAAGCGGAGCGGCGGCGTGAGCGTTCAACCCGGCTGGTATGTGGACCCGGCCGACACCGACACCCGGCGTTACTGGGACGGCGAGGGTTGGCTCGGCGCGCCCATCCCCGTCGATGCCACCCCGCCGGACGGCCCTCCGCCGGTCGAGCCGCCGCCCGCGCCGGTCACCCCGACCGCACCCGTGGCGGTGGGCACCTCGGACCCGGCGACCGCCGTGCCCGGCGGGCCGCCGCAGCAGGGCCCACCACCGGGGTACGGCCCACCACCGGGGTACGGCCCGCAGCCCGGCCCCGGTCCAGGCTGGGGACCGGCCGCCGGCCCGCCTGGTTGGGGTCCGCAGGGCAATCCACCGGGCTGGGCGCCTCCGGGTGGCCAACCGGGCTGGGCGCCCCCGCCCGGCCACCCGGGTGTGCCGGTGCGACCGCCCGAGCCACGGCCGCACGGCCTCGTGCTGGCCGGTTACGGCCGCCGGTTCGTTGCCCGGCTGATCGACTTCGGCCTCGTCTTCGCGCTGAACATCGTGGCCAACGGCTGGTTCGTCTGGCGTCTGGCGCAGGAGTGGGCCCCGTACTGGCAGGAGGTCTTCCGGCGGGCGGCGCGGGGCGAGACCTCCAGAGAGGGCCTGCCGTTGCCCGGCCCGCAGGCCGATTCGCTCCTGCTGGTGATCCTGCTGGTCGCCGCCGCGCTCTGGTTGGCGTACGAGGTGCCGGCCATGGCCGCCAACGGGCAGACCGTCGGCAAGCGGCTGATGCGGATCCGGGCGGTGCCGATCGCCGCCGACCAGCCGCTGGGCATGGGTCGGTCGCTGAGCCGGTGGAGCACGCTGGGTCTGCCCACTCTGCTCTGGTACTGCGCCGGGATCGGTCTGGTGCTGCAACTCGTCGACGCCCTCTCCCCGCTCTTCGACCATCCGCTGCGTCAGGCGCTGCACGACAAGCGCGCGCAGACGGTCGTCGTCGAAGTTCCGCACGACTCCACCCCCTCGAACGACCGCAACCAGCCCTCGGGAGACACCCCATGACCGACTCCGGACGTCACCAGCCGGCGCTGCGGCTGACCCGCGCCGACCTGGACGCGCTGCCCAACTACGTGCCGGGGCGCAGTCCCGCCGACCTGGCGCGGGAGTTGGGCCTGCCGGAGGCCATCAAGCTGGCCAGCAACGAGGTGCCGTACGGCCCGCTGCCGGGCGTGGTGGAGGCGGTCACCGAGGCGATCACCACCTCGCACCGCTACCCGGACATGGGCGTGGTCGCGCTGCGTGACGCGCTTGCCGAGCGGTACGGGGTGCACGCCGACCGGATCGCCACCGGCTGCGGGTCGGTGGCGCTCGCCGAGCACCTGGTCCGGGCCACCTGCCTGCCCGGCGACGAGGTGCTCTACTCGTGGCGGTCCTTCGAGGCGTACCCGATCATCGTGGCGACCAGCGGCGCGACGAGCGTGCGGGTGCCCAACGACGCCGGGCACGGGCACGATCTGGCGGCGATGGCCGCGGCGGTGACCGACCGGACCCGGGTGATCTTCGTCTGCAACCCGAACAACCCCACCGGTACGGCGGTGCGCCGGGCCGAGCTGGACCGGTTCCTCGACGCGGTGCCGGACGACGTGCTTGTGGTGATCGACGAGGCGTACCGGGAGTTCGTCACCGACCCGGAGGTGCCGGACGGTCTCGACTACCTGGACCGGCCGAACGTGGCGGTGTTGCGCACCCTGTCCAAGGCGTGGGGTCTGGCCGGCCTGCGGATGGGCTGGCTGGTTGCCCAGCCGGTGGTGGCCGCGGCCATCCGCAAGGTGGCGACCCCGTTCTCCAGCAGCACTGCGGCCCAGGCCGGGGCGCTCGCCGCGCTGGCACAGGTGACGGAGATGGAGCGCCGCTGCGCCCTGGTCGTCGCCGAGCGGGACCGGGTCAGTGAGGCGTTGCGCAAGTTCGTGCCCGAGGTGCCGACGAGCCAGGCCAACTTCGTCTGGCTGCCGCTGGGCGAGCGGGCCGTGGCGTTCGGCAAGGCGTGTGAGGCGCGTGGCGTGATCGTGCGGCCGTTCGCCGGGGACGGGGTCCGGGTCACCATCGGCACCCCCGCCGAGAACGACGCGTTCCTGGCCGCCGCCGAGTCGGCACTGACCTGACTCGGATCGGGCCATAAGTTCGGTTTGTCCGCTTACACCCGCTAACTGCCCTATCTTCCGAAGTAGCCGGTTGTATCGAGGAATCACACCGGCTCACTTCGAGAACGGGGTAACAAACAGTGCGTACTGCCAAGATCTGTCTCGCCGGAGCGGCCGCCGCCGCGATGGTGGGCTTCCTCGCCGCACCGGCCGCCGCCGCGCCCACCGACGACACGACCGTCACCTTCGAGGTGGAGGCGGGCACCCTCGACATCGTCGCGCCGGCCACGGCCGACCTGGGCGGCGGCGCGCCCGGCAGCGTCATCACCGGCCAACTCGGCGCGGTCACGGTCACCGACTCCCGGGGTGCGGCGGACGCCTCCTGGGTCGCCACGGTGACGGCCACGAACTTCCAGACCGGCGGTGGCACGCCCGAGGAGACGGTACTCGCATCGGAGATCGACTACTGGTCCGGCCCGGCGACGGCGACCACCGGCACCGGCACCTTCACGCCCGGTCAGGCCAACGCCGCCGCC
The DNA here is from genome assembly GCF_049841595.1 of Micromonospora sp. DT228. Lineage (NCBI taxonomy): Bacteria > Bacillati > Actinomycetota > Actinomycetes > Micromonosporales > Micromonosporaceae > Micromonospora > Micromonospora sp. DT228. Next base: position 197,938 of record NZ_JBNCKO010000005.1, on the reverse strand, counting down.
GCGGAAGCGCTTGACAACGTCACCCCGGTCACCGCGTTCACCCACACCGGCGGCACCGGCGGTAACACCGCGACCTGGAACCCGACCCTGATCGTGAACGTGCCGCTGGACAGCATCGCGGGCGTCTACACCGGCACGGTGACGCATTCGGTGGCCTAGCCGCCACGGCCGGTCGACCGTCGCGGTCGCACTGGCGCTGCTCTCCCTCGCCGGTCCGGGTCTGTCGACCCGGGCCGGCGCGGCCGAGCCAGACGCCGACGACCGCCTCGGAATCCGGCTGCTGGAGGCACCCACCAATCGCCGCGACGACCCCCGGGCGTTGCGCTACATCGTCGATCACCTGCCGCCGGGCACCACAATCAAACGGCAACTATTGATCGCCAATCGCACCGACGAGGCCCGCCGCATCGACGTCTACCCGGCGGCGGCGAGCGTGGAGGGGTCCGAGTTCACATTCGGCGAGGGCCGCGCGGCCAACGAGCTGACCTCCTGGATCACCCTCGACACCTCGGCTGTCGAGGTGAAAGCGTGGGGCGAGGCCCGGGTTCTGGCCACCATCGTGGTGCCGCCGGCCGCCTCGCGAGGCGAGCGGTACGGGGTGATCTGGGCGTCCGCCACCTCCGCGCCCCGCTCCGACGGGGAGGTCACCCAGATCCACCGGGTCGGCGTCCGGACGTACCTCGACATCGGCCCCGGGGGTGAGCCGGTCTCCGACTTCTCGATCGGCGAGCTTCGCCCGGCCCGCAGCCCCGAGGGCGAGCCCTCGGTGACCGCCCAGGTCACCAACACCGGCGGCCGTGCCATCGACCTGACCGGCTCGGTCACCCTCAGCGACGGACCAGCCGACAGCCGGGCCGGCCCATTCCAGGTCGGCCAGGGCGTCACGCTACCGCCGGGTGGCTCCGGGCAGGTCATCGCCCGGCTACCGGCGGCGTTGCCGAACGGGCCCTGGAAGATCGAGGTGAACCTGGAGAGCGGGCTGGTGAAGCGCGGCGTCAGCGCGCAGATCCAGTTTCCCGATGCGGGTCAGGTCGGCAAGCGGGGCAGCGTCATCTCCCGGATGACGTCCGGCTGGACCGTGGCGGCGGCCGTCGCGGGCCTCCTGCTCCTCGTCGGCCTCGCGGTGCTGGTCCGCCGCCGATCCCGCCAGTCCCCTCGACCTCCGACCGGCAGGCCACGGGAGCGTGTCCCGGCCGGACGATGACACACCGGCTGCCGTACCGCGCATCGGCCGCCGGCGGCGGGCCTCCGCCAACCGCCGACGGCCGGCGTACGTCACACTCGCCGCCACCGACGGGCGGCGAGGCCACCGACGATCAGCAGGATCACGCCCAGTCCGAGAAGCAGCAACGTCGACCCGCCGGAACCGGTGACCGGCAGGTGACCACCGTGGCTGGGCGTGGGCTGGGGTGGCGCAGTCGTAGGTGGTGCGGGTTGCGTCGGCGTGGGCGTCGGTGGTGCGGGTTGCGTCGGCGTGGGCGTCGGTGACGCCGGCAGGATCTCGAAGGTGACGCCGGTGTCCGCCGACGGCGCGACCCGGGCGGCAGTGAACCCGCGCGCCGACGCGGGATCGACGTCGAGCACCGGCGGAACCGCGAGTGCGAGGCTCGCCGCGGCGGCCAGTGCGCCACCCACGAGGTAGTTGGCTGCTGTCCTGCCCATGCGTCGACCCCTTCCCGAGGAAACCTGAACCATGAAAAACATACCTTTTACCGACAAAGGGTATGTACGGTTCGGATTTCCGGGCACCGGAGACACCACGATCAGGTGGCGGCCAGGATCACCGCTTCGGCGGTCAGGTAGTAGCGCCTGTCGTCCGCGGCAGGGTCGACCGGCCGGCGGAGACGTTCCACCGCGACGTAGCCGCCCTCGGCCCCCACCGCCCCGGGCACCCAGCCCGTCCCGTCCCGTCCGACGTTCAGCGAGAAGCGGGACAGTTGTCTGCCGGTCACCGGGTCCAGCGTCACCAGGCTGTTGGCTTCGGTCAGCAGGTGCGCCCGGCCGGGCTGCACGGCCAGGACCCGCACCGCGCCGAGATCCGCCGACCGCCACAGCTCGGCACCCGTACGCGCCGACCGACCCACCACCGCTCCGTCGAGCACCACGACAACCTGGTCATCCACCACCGTGGCCCCGGCCGGATCGAGCACGGGGGCAGCGACCGGCTCGCCGGGGCCCACCAGCCATCCCCGACCGGCCGCGTCGCCCGGTCCGGAGGTGCGCAGGGCCGGGCAGTCCGACCGGCCGGTACGACATCCGAGCGGAGTCACCACCAACTCGTCCGGGCCACCCGGCGGTCGCCACCGTTTGTGCACCACGCCGGTCGCCGCGTCCCGGAACTCGACGGTCGCGGGCCCGGCGCACCGGTCCAGACCGATCAGCTGTCCGCTGGCGGTGGTGCCGAGGTCGCTGCGGCACCGGCCGGGCAACTCGGCCCGCCACAACTGCTGACCGCCGCTCACCTCGACCCCGCGCGCCTCGGCGTCGCCGCTCGCCACCACCACCGCGCGGCCGTCCGAGAGGTCGGCGAGGTGCAGCCCGCGCGGGTCCCAGACGGTGGCCGCACCGGTACGACGTGCCACCGCCTCACTCTCGGCGGGCTCCGGGCCGTCGGCCCGCCAGAGCACCCGACCGGTGGGCGCGTCGAGCGCGACAAGTTTCCCGTCGGACCAGCGACTGACCACCGTCCTGCCGCTGGCCACCACCCCGGTCAACTCCGCCGGCCAGCGCCGGTACGACCAGTACGGGGTGGTCCGGTGCCGACCGTCGACCGGCCGGTCGGCGTAGACCTGGCGGTGTGCGGCGTACACCCGCAGTCTCCCGTCCACGATCAACGGGGCGACCGGCAGCCGACCGACCACACCGGCGGCCGGTTGGGCCGGCGGTGGGTACTCGGCGTGGGCCACAGTGCTCACCTCGGCCGGCGCGAGCACCCGATAGGCGATGACCGCGACGGCCACGGTCGCGAGCAGCGCCGCGACCGCCATCACGACCCGTCGTCGGCCTCTCGGGATCCCCATGCCGCACCTCCGCCCGGCACCCTACCCAGCGGAACCGGCCGGACCCCGCGCAGGTCACGGCGACCACGCGCGGAGGCGGAAGGCGGAGGTGACCGTCAGGTGCTCAGGCGGCTTCGACGGCGCCGGCACCGGCCGCCACGGCCAGGTCGGCCAGGTCGCGCCCGAGTGCCACCTCGACCGCCCGCGCGGCGAGGCCGCCGAGCAGCAGCGCCACCACCCGACCGTACGGAGCGGTCGGCACGGCCTCGTGGGTGACGGTGACCGCCGTGCAACCTCGGCGGCGACGCTTGACCTGCCGCAGACTCCAGGTGATCCGGTAGTCCACGCCGGCACCCGAGGAACAGAGCACCAACCGGTGTGGGGCGACTGCCTCCACCACCAGGAACTCTTCGGTGAGCGTGCCGCCGCCAGGCTGGGATCGCTCCTCACGCCAGGCGGTGCCCGGCCCGAACGGACCCGGGGTGAGCACCTCGATCGGGCCGGCGGCGGTCAGCCGGGCCGCGCGACCGGGTAGGTCGGTCAGCAGACACCAGACATCGACAGCGTGCGCCTCGATGAACCTGGTAACCGCCACCGTCGACATGCCAGCCTCCCGTATCCCCGACGGTACGCGGAGTGAGGGCCGGCCGTGGCCCCCGGGACGGATTTTCCACCTCCCGGAGGCCACACTGTCCGATTGGACCATTGCTCGGTACCGGCCGTCGCCGACCGGTGCCGATTCTCCGGTCAGTGTTCGAAGCGACCGACTCGAATCGCGCCGATGAACGCCGTCCACCCAGGCGGGCTGACCGCGAGTGTGGGGCCGGCCTGGTCCTTGGAGTCGCGGATCGCGACCAGACCATGGACGTCGACCAGGTTGTCCGCCACTTCCACGCAGAGCCCCTGGTCGTTGGAACGGCTGCTGGTACGCCAGATCGCGCCCGCAAGTTCGTGCATCGTCGTTACCTCCGTGTGCGATGGATGCCCCACCGCTGGCAGCCGGGTTGAGCCCGGCTCGGATCGCGCGGCGAGGCAACGGGATCCGGACGATCAACGGGTCAACCCGGGCCGGTTATCGCACCGGCTGTGCGATAACCGGTGCCGTGCACGAGACGAATGGAATGCGACCGTTCAGTGGGCCGGACGAATGGTGCCGCTGACCTCGCCCAGGGCGATTGTGGTGCCGTCCGGGCCGGGAGCGGTGGCGGTGATGGTCACCGTGTCGCCGTCGGCCAGAAACGTGCGGCTCTCGTCGCCCACCGGGACCGGCTCGGCCCCACCCCAGGACAACTCCAGGAACGAGCCGACCTGCGCGCGGTCGGGGCCGGAGACGGTGCCGGAGGCGTACAGGTCGCCGGTGCGCAGTGCCGCGCCGTTGACGGTGAGGTGGGCCAACTGCTGTGCCGGCGTCCAGTACATGGTGGCGAACGGCGGCTCACTCACCAGCGCGCCGTTCCACTCCACCGCCAGCCGGAGGTCCAGACCCAGGTGCGGCACGTCGCGCAGGTAGTCGACCACCGGCGGGTCCTGGTCGGGGGCCGGCACGAAGGCGTCGCCGAGCGCGTCCAGGGGCGTCACCCAGGCCGAGACCGAGGTGGCGAACGACTTGCCGAGGAACGGGCCGAGCGGCTGGTACTCCCAGGCCTGGATGTCCCGGGCCGACCAGTCGTTGACGAGCACCACCCCGAAGACGTGGTCGGCGAAGTCGTCGACCGACACCCGATCACCCAACCGGCTGGGTACGCCCACCACGAAACCGACCTCGGCCTCGATGTCGAGGCGTACCGACGGGCCGGTGACCGGGCCCTCGGCGGAGGCCCGCTGGCCGGTCGGCCGGGTCACCGGCGTGCCGGAGACGACAACCGTGCCGGCCCGCCCGTGGTAGCCGATCGGTAGGTGCTTCCAGTTGGGCAGCAGCGGCGGCTGACCGGGGCGGAAGATCTGCCCGACGTTCGACGCGTGGTGCTCGGAGGAGTAGAAGTCGACGTAGTCGGCCACCTCGATCGGGAGCACCAGCTCCACGTCGTCGAGGGGCACAAGCATCGGCTCCACGGCGGCCCGGTGCGTCGGGTCGGTCAACAGCTCGGTGATCCGCTGCCGCACCGCGACCCACTGCGGACGCCCCAGCGCCATGAACTCGTTGAGGGTGGGTCGGCACAACGCACCGGCGGCCAGCACCAGCTCCGCGGTCTCCGCGGCGGCCAGGTCGAACACCCACGACCCGATCCGTACGCCGATCCGCGGCCGGCCCCCGTCGCGCCGGAAGACCCCGTACGGCAGGTTCGTCACCCCGTACGGCGAACCGTCAACGCCGGTCACCCAGGTCATGCGTCGTAGCCCCCGTTCACCAGCCCCAGCCGGATCAGATCGGTAAGTGGTTCCAGGATGCTGCACGAGCCGAAGCCGACCCAGAGTGGACGAGGTAAGTGCAGCCGTGTCGTCGCGCGCTCCAACAGGGGGCGCGGGTCGAGCGCCGTCAACAGCTCGCCGACCCGGGCCACACCCTCGCCGTCGGCGGCGGCCAGCGTCGCGGCCAGCACGTTCGCGTACCCGTGGTGGGTGAAGCCGGTCTCCGGGTCGAGGTGGCGGACCGCCTGGTGCAGCCCGGCGGTGAGCTTGAACGGCAGATCCCGGTCCCGGCAGGCGCAGATCACCGCGGCCAGCTCGGCCGGGGTGGGGAACAGTTCGGCGGCCAGTCCGCCGGTGCGGAACTTGGCGGCGATCGGCACACCGTCGGCGCGCGCGGCGGCGATCGCGTCAAGCGCGCCGGTCAGCCCGAAGGTCAACGGAAGCTCGGCGTAGACGGTCTCCACGCCCGGTAGCGCGTCGGTCAGCCGCAGCAGCTCGGCGATTCCGGGCAGCGGGTCCTCGCCACGCTTGGCGACCGCCACCTCGACCTGCCGCGCGGTGACGCCGTCGGGGGCGAGGAACGAGAGCGCGAGGGGCAGACGACCGACACCGGTGTCCCCGATGAGACCGATCACCAGACCCTCGCCCCCGTCGACGAGACCGCTCAGCTCGCCGGCCGCGACGGTCGAGGCGGGAACCAGCAGCGGGCCGACCAGGTCGGCGTACCAGGCGGCGCGGTGCTGGCGGTGGGCGGCCAGGGCGTCGTGCAGCGTGGCGCTGCCCGGCGGGAAGACGGCAGCGTCGTCCACCAGGCCGGTCAGGAGTGCGGGCACCTGCGTTGACACGGAACAAGAATGTACGGGACGCTACGAGGAACGGACAACAACGTCCGATTATCGGACACACCTGGCCGGTGGACGGGACATATCGGGAGGCGAAATGCCGTATTACCGCAGCGTCGGCGAGGTGCCGCGCAAGCGCCACACCCAGTTCCGTCAGCCCGACGGCAGCCTCTACGCCGAGGAGCTGATGGGCCAGGAGGGCTTCTCCTCCGACTCGTCCCTGCTCTACCACCGGCACGCGCCCACCGCGATCCTGGCCGCCGACGTGTTCACCCCGCCCGCGTTCACCAGAGCCCCGAACCTGCCGCTCAAGCCCCGCCACCTGCGCACCCACAAGCTGGACACCGGCGGCGCCGACCCGATCCTCGGCCGGCAGTACCTGCTCGCCAACGACGACGTCCGGATCGGGTACGTGCTCGCCGACCGGCCCTCGCCGCTGTTCCGCGACGCCACCGGCGACCACTGCCTCTACGTCGAGTCGGGCACCCTGCGGGTCGAGTCCCCGTTCGGGGCGCTGGACGCGGTCGCCGGCGACTACGTCGTCATCCCCACCTCGACCATCCACCGGCTGGTGCCCACCGGCGACCAACCGGTCCGGCTGCTCACCGTCGAGGCCTCCGGCCACATCGGCCCACCCAAGCGCTACCTCTCCGTCCGCGGGCAGTTCCTGGAGCACTCGCCGTACTGCGAGCGCGACGTCCGCGGCCCCGACGGCCCGCTGCTCGTCGACGGCGAAGAGGTCGAGGTGCTGGTCCGCCACCGGCGTGGTTGGACCCGCTACGTCTACGCCAACCACCCGTTCGACGTGGTCGGCTGGGACGGCCACCTCTACCCGTGGGCCTTCTCCATCCACGACTTCGAGCCGATCACCGGCCGCATCCACCAGCCCCCGCCGGTGCACCAGACCTTCCAGGGCCCCAACTTCGTCATCTGCTCGTTCGTGCCCCGCAAGGTCGACTACCACCCGGACTCGATCCCGGTGCCGTACAACCACCACAACGTCGACTCCGACGAGATGCTCTTCTACACCGGCGGCAACTACGAGGCCCGCCGCGGCTCCGGCATCGAGCAGGGATCGATCTCGCTACACCCGTCCGGTTTCACCCACGGCCCCCAGCCGGGTGCCGCCGAGCGTTCCATCGGGGCCGACTACTTCGACGAGTTGGCCGTCATGGTCGACACCTTCCGCCCCCTGGATCTCTGCGACGCCGCCAACACCTGCGAAGACGAGGGATACGCCTGGACGTGGGCGCGTCGTGGCTAGCGGAATGCGGTTCTGGTGAAGATGGCGAACTCGGCTACCGCCGTGGCGGCGATGGCCAGCACCAGGGGCCACGGGGAGCCGACCACCGCGTACACCAGCAGCAGCAGCGGCGCGGCCGCCACGGCGTAGATCGACAGCGCGATCGCCCGGTCGGAGTGCAGCAGGGCCGGCAGGACGGTCCGGGTCAGCCCCGGCAACCGGGCCGCGAGCTGCCAGACGACGATCGCCCCGGTGAGCGCGGCGAGCACCGCCAGGACGCGGGAGAAGCCGCCGCTCGCCGGCGCCGCGAAGGCCACCAGCACCGCCGCCACCAGCGACCAGCCCGCCCCGTAGAGCACCAGGCGATGCAGGCCGTGCGCGAGCGTCCGCGGCGAGTCGATGCGGCTCGGGGTGATCGTGACAGTCTCGGCGACCCGCGCCAACGCCTGCGACCAACGGCGTTGCTCCAACCGCAGGACACCCACGTCGTGCCCAGCCTCGGCGACGCGCGGGTCGAGCCGCAACGCCTCCCGGTAGGCCCGCTCGGCCAGGTCGAACAGGTTCAGCCGGGCGGCGACCAGGCTGAGCACCAGGTGCGCCTGCGGCTCCTCCGGTGCCAGTTCGACGCCACGCCAGGCCGCGTTCAGCGCCGGCTGGCCGTTGCGGGCGTCCGCCAGGAGCGCCGCCGCGCTCCACTGGGCGTACGCGTCGGCCGGGCCGAGGGCGAGGATCCGGTCGGCGGTGGCCGCCGACTCGGGGTAACGCTCCAGGTCGGCCAGCGCCATGCCCTTGACGACAAGCGGCGGGAAAGCCTCCGGTGCGGCAGCCACGGCGGTGTCCGCGGCGGCGAGCGCCTCGGCCGGACGGCCGGCGGCCAGGTGCACCCGGGCCAGCGCGGTGAGCGCGTCCACGTCATCCGGTTGCAGGGCCAACCCGTAGGTCAGCTCACCGACCGCCTCGTCGTGGCGGCCGAGCTCGGCGAGAAGTTGGGCCCGCTGAAGGTAGCCGTCGGCGGCGGAACGGTCGGGGACTGGGTCGCTGGACATCGCGGCGAGCTTAGGCGGCCGACGCGTCGTACACCAGGGCCACCGCGACACCGGCCAGCCCTTCCTCGCGGCCGGTGAAGCCAAGCCCGTCGGTGGTCGCGGCGGAGACGGTGACCGGGGCGCCGACGGCCGCGGACAGCACCTCCTGGGCCTCTGCCCGACGGCGGCCGATCTTGGGTCGGTTGCCGATGACCTGCACCGACACGTTGCCGATCTCCAGGCCGCTGGCGCGCACCCGGCGGGCCGTCTCGGTCAGCAGCGCCACCCCGGACGCGCCGGCCCACTCCGGCTGGTCCACCCCGAAGGCAGAGCCGAGATCACCGAGACCGGCGGCGGAGAGCAGCGCGTTGCAGGCGGCGTGCGCGACCACGTCGGCGTCCGAGTGCCCGGCGAGGCCGTCCTGGTCGGGCCAGAGCAGGCCCGCGACCCAGCAGGGCCGGCCGGGCTCGAACGCGTGCACGTCGGTGCCGATGGCCACCCGGGGAACGATCATGAGCAGAGGGTACGCGTCAACCGGAGGCGCCAAGCAGGTGCTCGGCCAGCGCCAGGTCGAACGGTCTGGTGATTTTCAGGGCGTACTCCGAGCCCGGCACGCAGGTCACCGTAACGCCCTGTTTCTCGACCAACCCGGCGTCGTCGGTGAGGGGGTCGCCGGCCGCGGCGTGCGCGGCGCTGAGGACGGCCCGGCGGAAACCCTGCGGGGTCTGCACCGCGCGCAGGGCGGAACGGTCGACGGTGCCGAGCACCACCTCGCCGGCGCCGACTTCTTTGATCGTGTCGACGACCGGCAGCACCGGGATCACCGCGTCCCGTCCGTCGCGAACCGCCGCCGCGACGGATTCGACGAGTTCGGGTGGGGTGAGCGCGCGGGCGGCGTCATGCACCAGGACGATCGTCGGACCGGCGGGCACCGCGGCCAGCGCGGCGGCCACCGACGCCTGCCGTTCCGCACCGCCGGCGACCACGATCACCGGTGCGACCGGGGCCAGCAACTCACGGACTGCCTGCACGTCGGCGACCGGCGCGGCCACCACGATCGTGTGCACCGACGGCGCGGCGGCCAGTCGACGCACGGCATGCACCAACAGTGGCTCGCCAGCGAGCAGGCGCAGCGCCTTGGGTCGGCCGGGGCCGAGCCGTACGCCGGCACCCGCCGCAGGCACGAGGACCGCGACGTCACCGCGCGGGTTGAGCTGCGCGGTCACGTCGCGGTCCTCAGTGGTTTCTTCGCTGTGTGGTGGGACGACGATGCTGTGCGGACTAGGCCTCGGTGAGGACCTTGTCGAGCAGCGTCTCCGCCTCATCCTTGGTGCTCTTCTCGGCCAGCGCGACCTCACCGACGAGAATGTCGCGGGCCTTGGCAAGCATCCGCTTCTCGCCCGCAGAGAGGCCCCGCTCCCGCTCCCGGCGCCACAGGTCACGCACGACCTCGGCGACCTTCAGCGGGTTGCCGGAGGCCAGCTTTTCCAAATTAGCCTTGTAACGCCGCGACCAGTTGGTCGGCTCCTCGGTGTGCGGAGCCCGCAGAACGTCGAAGACCTTACCGAGGCCCTCTTCGCCGACCACCTCACGCACGCCCACGATCTCGGCGTTCTCGGCCGGCACCCGGACAGTCAGGTCACCCTGCGCGACCCTCAGGACGAGGTATTGCTTAGGCTCGCCCTTGATGACCCGAGTCTCGATTGCCTCGATGAGTGCGGCCCCGTGGTGGGGGTAGACAACGGTCTCGCCGACACTGAAAACCATAGGTTCGAAACCCCTTTCGCTGTGTCTAGGGTAACACGCTCAGGCACCGATGTCTCACCGATGTCCTGACCGTTGGCGCAGCTCAGGGGCCCTGTGAGAGGTCTTGCTTCAGCTTGACAGGCGGTCAAACCAATGGTTCGAACACGCTCCGTAACGTGCGGATGACTGCCCGGCACGGGTGAACAGAACGTCGAGATCAAGGGCTATGCGCTCCTCCCATGGTATCGCGGCCGGCGGGAATGCGCCCAGGTGTAGCGGGAGGTGCCCCTGGTGCGGGACCCTGGAGGCCGAGCCGCACACCGCTCTCGAGCCCCTTCCAGGAGGTCCGATGGGCAAGCCGGATGCCGAGGGTCACGGGCCAGCCGACGGCCTGCCCGGCCTACCGCCCGAGTGGGGCCGCATCGTGGTCCCGGACGACGCCTCCGCGCTCGCTGACGAGGCCGCCCAGCTTCGTCGCGAGCTGCGCCGCGCCGCCGGCGACCGCCCCGGCCGCCTGGCCCTGCCAGCGCTGGTGCTGCTTGTCGCCCTGCTCACCACGATGGCCGGCCTGCTCGCCGTCGCCTGGCCCCGCGCCAGCCGGAGCACCGACCGAGCGACTCCGGCCCCGTACGCGCCTCCGGCGACCGTCGCCGGCCGGGCATTGCCCGCGCTGGACCTGGTCGACGCCGCCCAGGCGCCGGTGCCGCTGCGCGGCCTGCTGCCCGCCATGATCATTCTGGTGGACGGCTGCCCCTGCCCCGAGCGGGTCGACGAGGCAGTGGCGGCCGCGCCTCCGGGAGTAGCGGTGATCACCGTCGCCGGAGGGCGGGCGGTCGCGACCCCGTCACCGGCGAGCAAGGGCGTCCGGGCGCTGGCCGACCCCGCCGGCGGACTGCGGTCGTTCCTGGGCCAACCGGTCCGCCCCGGAGCCCTGACCGCGCTGCTCGTCGACCGCGCCGGCACAGTGACCCGGGTGCTGCCCGACCTGGGCACAGTCGACTCCTACCGGGGCGACCTGAGCGCCCTCGCCGGCTGACGCCACGAGGCTAGCGGGGCAGGCCGACGAGTTGCGCCTCGAAGTCGATCTCACGCACCCCGACCGTCGACAGCGACACCCGGAACGGCCTGCCGTGCGAGAACACCTCGGCGCTGGTGATCGTGCCGTCGCAGTCGATCTCGGACGGCCCGGCCGACTCGGCCTCGAAGACCGTCACCGACAGGGTGCCCAGCCTGGTGCACCGGTACTGCAGCAGGTAGCGGGAGTCGCCGCCTCCCGCCTGCCGGACGACGCGCTGTCTCGGCACGAGCACCGCCCGCTCCTGCCAGATCGTCTCGCGGAACGCGGGCAACTCGCCCTGGAAGAAGAGCCAGCTCGGATCACCCTCGATGTCGGTGATCTCACCGCTGGCCGGGTCGATCACCGCCCGCGGGACATCCACCGCCCGGACGACCGCCCCCGTCTCTCCGCCGACCCGCGCGGTCAGCTCACCACCGCGGACCAGGGCGCGATCCAACGGTGTGCTGACGCTGGGCCCCACGGCAGGTGCGACCGTCGCACCAGCCGGTGGGGACACCGGGGACGGCGCGGCCGATCGCCACCACCAGCCACCGGCGACCAGGACGGCCACCGTCGCGCCGAACAGCACCGCCGAGCGCAGCCGCTCGTCCACCGTCGCACCCATCCGTCGAGCGTAACGCCGGCACCGGCGGATGTTTACTCCTGTCGATCCAGCAGGGCGGCGTAGAGGGTGAGGCCGGGGCCGAACGCCAGCATGACGACGCGTCGAGCCGCCGGCGTCGAGCGGCCCAACCGGTCCAGGATCAGCAACACGGTCGGCGACGAGCAGTTACCGTGCTCGTCGAGCGTCGCCCGGGACGCCGCCAGCCCCTCCGGGGGGAGGGCCAACTCCCGCTCCACCACGTTGAGGATCCGCGGCCCGCCCGGGTGCACAGCCCAACCATCCACCTCGGAACTGGTGACGCCGTGCCGGGCCAACAGGTCGTCGACCAACCCGCGTACGTGTTTCGACAGCACCTGCGGCACCTTCGGCGACAGCCCCATCCGGAAGCCGGCATCGGTGACGTCCCAGGTCATGTGGTCGGCGGTCGAGGTGTCGGTGACCGAGGTGACCTCGCGTAACGCGTACCCCGGACCACCCGGCACAACCACGGCGGCGACCGCGGCGTCCGAGAAGAGCGCGTGCGAGACGATCTGCTGGGTGTCCACCCTGGCACTTGACGGCTGGATGTGCAGGCTGGTCAGCTCCGCGCAGAGCAGCAGCGCCGGCCGCCCCCGCGCGGTGACGAAGTCACTCGCCGCGCCGAGCCCCGGCAGCGCCGCGTAACAGCCCATGTGGCCGATGACCATCCGCTGGGTGTCCGCCGCCATGCCGAGATCCCGGGCGAGCAGGATGTCCAGCCCCGGGGTGGCGTAGCCGGTGCAGGAGCAGACGATGAACAGCCCGATGTCACCGGCGCCCAACCCGGCGGCGGTCAACGCGCGGCCCACCGCCTCCTTGCCCAACGGCAGCGCCTCCACCTGGTAGCGGCGCATCCGGCGCTCGGTCGGCCAGTCCGAGACGTCCTCCAGCAGGGGATTGACCGCGGCCTGCCGCCGGGTCACCCCCGAGTTGGCGAAGATCCGTTGGGCCAACGACCGGGTGGTGCCGGAGAAGTGCCGGGAGAAGAAGCCCTCCCACAACTCGTCCTGCGAAGCGGACGGCGGCTGCGCAGCCCCGAGCCCCGCGATCACTGGTACGGACACGATCCCCACCTCTCGTCAGATGCTGTCCTCCCCCTGGCCGTCCCACCAGCCGCCTCGGCTGGCCGATCTTTCCTGCGAGCCTCGTACGGCCGGCTCACCAACGCGGTGCCGATCCGTCACGATCCGGGTCGCCACCCAGGGCGGCGATGCCGAGCCAGTCGGCGCAGACGTCCGACGTGGCCGGGTGCAGTGACCCGCAGCGGGCATCCCGGTAGAGCCGCTCCAACGGGTGGCCACGGCGGGTCGCCGAGGTGCCCGCCGCCTCCAGCACCGACGCGGCCACCTCCGCGGCCGTGGTGCCGGCGAGCAGCTTCGCCCGCCACACCCAGCGGTTGGTCTCCTCGTCGCCCGGCAGCTCGTCCACCCGGCGGGCCGCCTCGGCGACCACAAGTTGGGCGGCCGCCGTGGCCGCGTCCGCCCGGCCCAGTCGGGCCCGCACCGCCGGCAGACCGGCCAGCCGGCGCTCGTTGAGGTGCTCGACCGCCGCGTCGATCGCCGCCCGGGCGACCCCCACGTAGACGGCCGCGTAGCTGGCCACCAGCCAGTGCGGCATCAACTGGGCCACCACCAACGCCAGGCCCTCGACCCCGCCGAGCAGCCGGTCCGTGGGCACCGTGACGTCCAGGTGCAGGTCGTGCGAGGAGGTGGCGCGCATGCCGAGCGCGTCCCAGGTCGGCTCCACGGTCAGGCCGTCGCCGGCCGGCACCAGGAACTGCGAGACCACCGACTGGTCGGCCACGCTGCGCGCCGCCACCAGGTAACCGTCGGCGTGGCCGGCACCGGAACAGAAGGTCTTGCTGCCCTTGAGATGCCAGCCCTCGTCGGTGGCCTCGTAGACCGTGCTCAGTTGGGACAGTCGGGCGCCGGCCCCCCGCTCGCTCATCGCGACCGCGTACCAGGAGCCCTCGGCGGCGGCGGTGAGCAGGCGGTCCCGGGCGGCCAGCGCCTCGTCCGGGACACCCAACGCCTCGGCCAGTTCCTCGGTGACCGCGCCGAGCGCGCCGGTCACCGAGGCGTGCATGTTGAACACCAGGGCGGTCGCCCCGTTGCCCCGGGCAAGCTCAGTGGCCACTGCGGCGTACTCGGCGAAGGTGGCTCCCATGCCTCCCAGCGCGCGGGGCACCATCAACCCGAACAGGCCGGCCTCCCGCAGATCGCGGAAGTCGTCCACCGGAAAGGAACCGTCCCGGTCGTGCTGCGCGGCCCGCGCGGCGAACCGCGGCGCCAACCGGCGGGCCGCCTCAAGCGCATGCACCGTCATGTCGCCTCCTTCTCACAGTGCCGTACCCCGTCCCGGCCCGACTATCCGTTTCGGACCCCCCACCCCTGGTAGAGCACCGCGGTGGACGGGGTCGGCACGATGCGCGGACCGCGGCCGGCCGGCGTCGTGCCCGGCCGGCCCGTGCGGGCTCGCCGCAGCAACCAGGCCACCAGGCCGCCCACCTGCGGACGGATGCCGCGCACCCGCAGGTCGACGCCGTGCCGGGCGCACTCGGCCACCAACTCCCGCGCGTCCACGAACAACCGTGGATCGTGGATGCCGCGCGGCACCGTCGGCAGCCGCTCGGCGATCCGTACCGCGACGAGCCGGGCCAGTGCCGTGTCGTTCAGGGTGTCCAGCACCAACAGGCCGCCCGGACGCAGCAGCCGGCACGCCTCGGCGACCACCCGCGGCCAGGCCGGCACGTGCTCCAGCAACTCGCCCGCGGAGACCACGTCGGCGCAACCGTCCGGGAGCGGGACCGCTGTCGCATCACCCTGGACGACGCGTACTCCGTGCTCGGCCGCCTGGAGCAACGCCGAGCGGGTCAGATCAACACCGACGTGGCGGTAGCCCTTGCCGGTCAGGTGCGGCGCGAGCAGGCCGGCGCCGCAGCCCAGGTCCACCAGCAGCTCGCCGGGGCGGGTCGCCGGTGGCACCAGCGCCGCGCGGGCAGCGGCCAGCCAGTGCAGCATCGCGAACGCGCCATCCGGCCGCCACCACTCACCGGCCAGGTCGTCGTACTGGCGCGGGTCGTTTCGCGGCAGCACCCGGGGGCCGGTGGACGCCGCGGACGCAGCCACGTCTCGCATGGCACCGAGAGTGGCACGACTGCTCGGTAACGACCAGACTTCCCTTATGTCGCCGAGGGTGTTAGGGCTGGTCAGAGCGAGCCACCCGGAACCGGCCGCGGCGGTGACCACGGTCGCCGGTCTGCTGGCGTGGGGAGTGGGCCACCGGCCGTCGGGAATCGTCTCGGTGGTGCTCGCCGTGCTGGCCAGCCAGCTCGCCGTGGGCTGGACCAACGACGCGCTGGACGCCGAGCGGGACGCCACCGTGGGGCGTACCGACAAACCGGTCGCCGCCGGCGCGGTCGGCCGGCGCACCACGGCCTGGGCCGCGGCGGCGGCCGCGGTGGCCTGTCCGCTGCTGGCGCTGACCACGAACCCGACGGCGGCGTTCTGGTTGACCGTCGCCCTGATCTCGGCGCTGCTCTACGACTGGCCACTCAAGGCCACCGCCTTCTCGGTGGTGCCGTACGCCGTTTCCTTCGGCGCGCTGCCCGCCTTCGTGGTGCTCGCGCTGCCCGGTCAGCCGGCCCCACCCACCTGGCTGCTGGTGGCGGCGGCCTGCCTGGGGGCCGGCGCGCACTTCGCCAACGTGCTTCCCGACCTGGCCGACGACGCCCGGACCGGTGTGCGCGGCCTGCCACATCGGCTGGGGTCCACCGGCAGCCGGGCGGCGGCGGCCGGTCTGCTCCTCGCGGCGACCGCGACCCTGGTCCTCGGGCCACCCGGGCCGCCGTCGGCGGTCGGGCTGGCCGCGGTCGGCACGGCCGCCGTGGTGCCGGCACTGAGCTGGTACGCGGGACGCTCGGCGGTCCGGGCCGGCCGGCGGCCGGTGGCGGCCTTCCGGGCGGTCATGTTGGTGGCCCTGATCGACGTGGTCCTGCTGGTGGCGAGCGGTCGGGTGGTGTGAGCGGCACCCGGCCAGGTGGCATTGCCGGGTCCGCGTGCGGGCCTCGATCAGCCCCAACTACCCTGGAGCGCGGTCTGCGCGGGTATGGCCACCGTGCCCGGGCGTGCGGCCCGGGTGGGGATTGTGACGAGGAGGACCGACGTGACGCGCTCGATCAGGGGATCCCGGCGGGCGGCCCTGTTGCTGTCCGGGATTGCGGCAACCGGCCTGCTGGCGTCCGGATGCGGCACCGGTCAGATCGCCGAGACCGCGTTGAAGGAGCCGTCGATCCAGGGCGTCAACCTCACCACCAACAACGGATCCTTCTCGGTTCGCGGCCTGCTTGTGGATTACCCGGGCACCGAGGGCTACCGGGCCGGCCAGGACGCTCCGCTGAACGCCGTGATCTACAACGACTCGAAGCAGACGGTCACCGTCACCGTCACCGTCGCCCCCGAGACCGCTCGCGAGGTGCGGATCAGCGACGGCTCGGCGAGCGCGACGCCGACCGCCTCGGAGTCCGCCTCCGCCTCGGCCAGCTTGTCCCCGTCCGGCAGCGCGTCTCCGTCCGGCTCGCAGAGCCCGTCGACGCCCGCGTCCGGCTCGGCCAGCCCGTCGGCGACCCCGTCCGAGACCGGCTCGTCCTCGGCCACGCCGTCCGCCCCGGAGTCGGCGCGGGCGTCGGGCTCGGCCAGCCCGGCCGCCCCCGGCCAGCTGGCCCGGATCGAGCTGGCTCCGCTGAGCTACATCCAGCTCAACTCCGAGGCCACCTCGCAGCTGCGGCTGATCGGCCTGACCGAGGCGCTGCGCTCCGGCCAGAACGTCTCGGTGACCTTCGACTTCGGCAACGGCAACACGGTGACCGGCCAGGCGCCGATCGCGGTGCCGCTCACCCCGGCGGCGCCGCCCTCGCCGCTCATCGAGCGCGAGGGCGGCTACGAGGGCGACGAGGGCGGCACGACCCACGGGTGACACGACCTCCGTATCGACGGACGCCCCGGCGTGGTGACCACCACGCCGGGGTGTTTTCGTCGTACGAGAGGGCTAGCGTCCTGATGTGACCACCTCCCGATCGACTCCTTCGCGTGGCGCCACGGCCGGCGCCGCCCGTGGCCGGTCCGCCGCCCGCGAGCCGCGCCCGGCCTACGAGTGCGACGCCTGCGGGCACCAGCCGCCCAAGTGGGTGGGGCGCTGCCCGGAGTGCGGCGAGTGGGGCGCGGTGGTCGAGAGCACGGTGACCGGCCCGACCGTGGCCGGCCGGGTGGTCAGCTCCCGGCTTCCGTCCGAGCCGGCCCGGCCGATCGCCACCATCAGCGCCGCCCCGGCCCGCGCCGTGCCCACCGGGGTGAGCGAGCTCGATCGGGTGCTCGGCGGCGGTCTCGTGCCCGGTGCCGTGGTGCTGCTCGCCGGCGAGCCCGGCGTCGGCAAGTCGACCCTGCTGCTCGACGTGGCCCAGCACTGGGCGGCCGGTGCCGGCAGCCCGTCGCTGGTGGTCAGTGGGGAAGAGTCGGTCAGTCAGGTGCGCCTGCGCGCCGAGCGGATGGGCACCCTGCACGACAGGCTCTACCTCGCGGCGGAGAGCGACCTCGGGTCGGTGCTCGGGCACCTCGACGCGGTCAAGCCGGGCCTGCTGGTGCTCGACTCGGTGCAGACCATCTCGACCACCGGCACCGAGGGGGTGCCCGGTGGGGTGACCCAGGTGCGCGCGGTCACCGCCGCGCTGGTCTCGGTCGCCAAGGAGCGGGGCATCGCCACCGTGCTGGTCGGGCACGTCACCAAGGACGGCCAGGTGGCCGGGCCGCGGGTGCTGGAGCACCTGGTCGACGTGGTGTTGCACTTCGAGGGTGACAAGCACTCCTCGCTGCGCCTGGTGCGCGGTGTGAAGAACCGGTTCGGCGCGGCCGACGAGGTCGGCTGCTTCGAGATGCACGAGGGCGGCATCAGCAGTCTGGCCGACCCGTCCGGGCTGTTCCTGACCCGCTACGCGGAGCCGGTCCCGGGCACCTGCGTCACGGTGGCCATGGAGGGGCGACGGGCCCTGGTCACCGAGGTGCAGGCGCTGATCGGCGCGACGGTGGCCGGTTCTCCCCGGCGCACCGTCTCCGGCCTCGACTCGGCACGACTGGCGATGGTGCTCGCGGTGCTGCAACGGCGCACCGAGCGGCTGACCCTGCACGACCGCGAGGTCTTCGCCGCCACGGTCGGCGGCATCCGGGTGGTGGAGCCGGCCGCGGATCTCGCGGTGGCGTTGGCCGTCGCCTCCGGCGGGCTCAACCTGGCCATCGCGCCGCACCTGGTGGCGATCGGCGAGGTGGGTCTGACCGGCGAGGTGCGTCGGGTCGGGGCGGTGCCCCGCCGGCTGGCCGAGGCGGCCCGGCTGGGGTTCAAGATGGCACTGGTGCCGCCCGGTTGCGGCCCGGCGAGCACCGGCGCCGGTCCCGAGCAGATGCGGGTGACCGAGGTCACGGACGTCCGTTCGGCCCTGCACCATGCGGCCCGCGCGTCCGCCGAGTGACCCACCGTGCCGACGGGGACGGCAAAACCGGACAGCACGCCGCAAGCGGGAAACGGGTTGGAAGGGCCGCATCGTGACACATCACAGTAACCACGACAGCACCCACCGCACGGCAGTCCGTAGACTGTGTCCGTGCCGATCGACCGCGATACCACCAAGCCCGCCAGCGCGCCGCCCCAGGCCCGCACCGGCGCCGTGGGCTCGCCCGCCCGCCCGATCAGCGTGAGCGTGACGGCGGGGGCCGCCGGGAGCGCCGGGGACCCACTGCGCGCCAACCTCGCCCTGATGGCCCCTGGCACCGCCCTGCGCGACGGGTTGGAGCGCATTCTGCGTGGCCGCACGGGTGCGCTCATCGTGCTGGGCTACGACAAGGTCGTCGAGGGCCTGTGCACCGGCGGTTTCCCGCTGGACGTGGAGTTCTCCGCGACGCGGGTCCGGGAGTTGTGCAAGATGGACGGCGCCGTCGTGCTCTCCAGCGACGGCACCAGGATCGTCCGGGCGGCCGTGCACCTGATGCCCGACCCGTCCATCCCGACCGAAGAGTCCGGCACCCGACACCGCACCGCCGAGCGGGTGGCCCGGCAGACCGGCTACCCGGTCATCTCGGTCAGCCAGTCCATGCGGATCATCAGCCTCTACGTCAACGGTCAACGGCACGTGCTCGACGACTCGGCGGCGATCCTCTCCCGCGCCAACCAGGCGCTCGCCACCCTGGAGCGCTACAAGCTCCGGCTCGACGAGGTCTCCGGCACGCTCTCCGCACTGGAGATCGAGGATCTCGTCACCGTCCGGGACGCGGTGGCCGTGGTGCAGCGCCTGGAGATGGTTCGCCGGATCGCCGACGAGATCGCCGGCTACGTGGTCGAGCTGGGCACCGACGGCCGCCTGCTGGCCCTGCAACTCGACGAGTTGATGGCCGGCGTGGACGCCGACCGGACGCTTGTCATCCGCGACTACCTGCCGGTCGGCCGCAAGTCGCGCACCCTGGACGAGGCACTTGTCGAGCTGGACCTGCTCGGTGCCACCGAGCTGATCGATCTGGTGTCGGTGGCCAAGGCGATCGGTTACCCGGCCGCGTCCGACGCGCTGGACGCGGCGGTCAGCCCTCGCGGCTTCCGGCTGCTGGCCAAGGTGCCACGGCTGCCGGTGGCGGTGGTCGACCGCCTGGTGGTGCATTTCGGCAGCCTGCAACGACTGCTGGGCGCGACCGTGGAGGACCTGCAGGCCGTCGAGGGGGTCGGTGACGCCCGGGCACGCGGTGTCCGGGAAGGGCTGTCCCGGCTCGCCGAGGCGTCGATCCTGGAACGGTACGTCTGACCTGGCTCAGCCAGTGACGGTGAGCTTCACCGGCGCGCTGAGCTTCGTGCCGACCCGGGCGAACACCTCGTACGACCCGACCGGCGGGAATGGCCCACCGGCCAGCTGACCGTCACACCGGCTGGTGTCCCGCCCGTTCCAGGGCACCTGGTAGGAGCGCTCGATGTTCGGCGTGAAGGACACCACGTCCGAGCCTTGGACCTTTCCGCAGGTGTCCGAGGACCAGACCTTCTCGGCACCGGACTTGATGAAGATCTCCTGCAGGTCGGCGCCGACGTTGCGGCTGCACGTCCGGTCGGAGGTGTTTTTGATCTTGAGTTGCAGGTCGACCACCGCCCCGCGCTGGACCGAGGTCGGGCTCGCCATCGAGACCACGCGGATCTCCGCGTCGGTGCAGGTGCCGTCGTCCACCGAACCGCCCACCGCATCCGGCGGAGGGTCGTTGCTGGTGATCGCGGGGCTCGGGGTCGTCGCATCCGGGTTCGTCGCGCCGGCGTCGCCCGACGCGGACGGCCGCGGAGTCCCCGTCTGTGGCGTCAACACCGGCCCGCCGGGACCGGTCGTCCCGGTGGGCGTGGCCGTCGGCGACCCCGCGGCCTTCGAGTCGTCGTCGGAGCGACCCGAGTTGGTGCAGGAATAGAGCAGGACAATCAGGAAGAGAAGCCCCGCTCCGAGTACGACGACGCGACGCCGCCAGTACACAGCGGGTGGCAGGGGGCCGACCGTCAGACGCATGATGCCCCCCACCGTAGTCGCGCTGCGCCCGCCAGTACGACGCGACGCGCCGGAGCCCCGCCGGGACGCCAGCACAACCATCCACCATGGACGGACACACCGATCGTCCGCCACCCGCTCAGAGGTAGACCTTGCGCTGGTAGACGGCGTGCGCACCGGCCACCCGATCCAGAAAAAGCAGCCCCGCGCAGTGGTCGATCTCGTGCTGCAAGGCCCGCGCCTCGAAGCCGTCGGTCACCAACCGGACCGGCCCGCCGGTGCCCGGCAGGTCACCCTCCACCACCAGCCGGCTGGCCCGCTTCACATCACCGGTCAGGTCCGGCACCGACATACAGCCCTCCCGGCCCGGTTTCCACCGGGTCGCCTCCACCACGCGGGCGTTGCACAGCACGAAGGTCCCGTGCACCGTCACCGCCTTCGGGTGCCCGGTCACGTCGACGGCGAAGACCCGAGCACCCACCCCGACCTGCGGCGCGGCCAACCCGACACAGCCCGGCGAAACCCGCATCGTCGCGACCAGATCGGCTGCGAGCTGGACTGTCTCGTCCGCCGTCGGATCGACCTCATCGGCGGCCCGACTCAACACCGGGTGCGGGGCGGACAACACCGCCCGCACCGCACCCGACACGACGAGCGCCTCCGGTGTCCAGCCGCCCAGACCCGCGTACGTCTCGGCGGCCGGCACGCTCTCCGCGCCGCTCACAACAGGTCCGGGTCCGCAGGCCGGAGCGTGACCTCCACGCCCAGCTCGGCAGCCGTCCGGTGCAGCCGGTCCACAAGCGCGTCGGCCACGCCGGCCGGCAACTCGACCTCGGCCACCACCACGTAGAGCGAACCCGCCAAGCGGGTGCTCAGGTCCGTGACATTTCCGCCGGCATCGACGAGCACCCGGGTCATCGCCGCGACGATGCCCATCCGGTCCGAACCGTGCACCGCCAGCACGTACGGTTCACCCGCCACGGGCACCTCGCCGTCGGGCGTGACCGCGCGTACCGTCGCCAGCAGTTGACCCTCGGCGGCCAGCGGCGCCAGCGCGGCCTCAACCTCGGCGGCGGCCGGCCCGGTACAGATCAGGGTCATCGCGAAATGCCCCCGCAGCCGCGTCATCGTGCTGTCGGTGAGGTTCGCGCCCAGTCGAGCCAACACCTCGGCGACGTCGGCCACGATGCCCGGCCGGTCCGGACCGATGACGGTGATCGCGAGCTCGTTCATCCGCGCATTCTCTCCGATCCGGGCAGCGCCACCGTGACACCCCGCCCGAGCCGCCCACCCAGCGGGACCACGGCGCGTGACATCATCGGGATGCCATGACTCAACCCGATTTCGCCACAGTGGTCAGCAGGTGGTTCCAGCAACACGCCCGTGACCTCCCCTGGCGGGCGCCGGACACCAGCCCGTGGGCCATCCTGGTCAGCGAGGTCATGCTTCAACAGACACCTGTGGTCCGGGTGGTGCCGGCCTGGCAGGCGTGGCTGACCCGCTGGCCGGATCCGGCAGCGTTGGCGGCGGACACCCCCGCCGAGGCGATCCGGATGTGGGGACGCCTCGGCTACCCCCGTCGGGCCGTCCGGCTGCGAGAATGCGCGGTAGCGATCGTCGACCGACACGGCGGCCGGGTGCCGGACCGCCTGGAACAACTACTGGCCCTGCCGGGAGTCGGCACGTACACGGCACGGGCGGTGGCAGCGTTCGCGTACGGGCACCGGCACCCGGTGGTCGACACCAACGTACGGCGGGTGGTCTGCCGGGCGGTAGCCGGCGAGCCGGACGCCGGGCCGGTCACCCGACCGGCCGACCTGGTCGCCACCGAAGAGCTACTCCCGGCGGAACCGGCCGCGGCGGCGCTGGCCAGCGCCGCGTTCATGGAGCTGGGCGCGGTCATCTGCACCGCCCGCTCACCGCGCTGCACGGCCTGCCCGGTCGAGTCGACCTGCGCGTGGCGGGCCTCCGGCCAGGAGGCCCCAACGGGGCCAACCCGCCGACCCCAGCGGTACGCGGGCACCGACCGGCAGGTACGCGGCCTGCTACTCAAAGTGCTTCGGGAGACCACCGGTCCGGTGCCGCACCAACGGCTGGACCAGGTCTGGACCGATGACGTGCAGCGCGCCCGAGCCCTGGCCGGCCTGGTGCAGGACGGGCTGGTCGAACCAGCCGGCACCGATTCCTTCCGCCTCGCCGGCGACGGCCCCTCCCACCCCACCGCCGACCTGACCACCTGAACCACCCCCGGCCGGCCGCGCCGCCGCGCCCCCGCCGCACCGCGCGCCGCCGCACCGCACCGTGCCCCGCCCCCGCCCGCTGGCGCCGCACGCAGCGCCCACAGGCACGCAGCGCCGGCAGGCACGCAGCGCCGGCAGGCACGCAGCGCCGACAGGCACGCAACGCCGGCAGGCACGCAACGCCGGCAGGCACGCAACGCCGGCAGGCACGCAGCGCGGGCAGGCACGGGCATGTGGGTCCTGTGGGGTGGCGCAAAGAAGGCGGGGCCCCGGTGGCTCACGCCACCGGGGCCCCGCCCTTGCTGCTGGTTATGCCACCTCGTCCGTGGCCGCTGCAGCGGTGCCAGCGGCGGTGCCACCGAGGTCGGCCGGCACGGCGTCCGGAACTTCGACAGGCTTCTCCGCGCCCCGGAAGACGAGCTTGGACTTGTCGATGTCGTTCGGGTCGCCCTCGCAGTCCACCACGACGATCTGACCCGGGGTCAGCTCGTTGAACAGGATGCGCTCGGAGAGGTTGTCCTCGATGTCGCGCTGGATCGTGCGACGAAGCGGACGGGCACCGAGCACCGGGTCGAAGCCCTTCGCCGCCAGGTACTTCTTGGCGTTGTCGGTCAGCTCCAGACCCATGTCCTTGTTGCGCAGCTGGCCCTCGATCCGCTGGATCATGATGTCCACGATCGAGAGGATCTCGCTCTGACGCAGCTGGTGGAAGACGATGGTGTCGTCGATCCGGTTGAGGAACTCAGGCCGGAAGTGCTGCTTGAGCTCGTCGTTGACCTTCTGCTTCATCCGGTCGTAGTTGGACTCGGAGTCCTCCGACTGCTGGAAGCCCAGCGACACCGCCTTGGCGACGTCACGGGTGCCCAGGTTGGTGGTCAGGATGATGACCGTGTTCTTGAAGTCCACGATCCGACCCTGACCGTCGGTGAGCCGACCGTCCTCCAGGATCTGGAGCAGCGTGTTGAAGACGTCCGGGTGGGCCTTCTCGATCTCGTCGAAGAGGACCACCGAGAACGGCCGACGCCGCACCTTCTCGGTCAGCTGCCCGCCCTCGTCGTAACCGACGTAGCCGGGAGGGGCACCCACGAGCCGGGAGACCGTGTAACGGTCGTGGAACTCGGACATGTCCAGCTGGATGAGGGCATCCTCGCTGCCGAAGAGGAACTCGGCGAGCGCCTTGGACAGCTCGGTCTTACCGACACCGGACGGGCCGGCGAAGATGAACGAGCCCGACGGGCGCTTCGGGTCCTTCAGGCCGGCCCGGGTACGCCGGATCGCCTTCGAGACCGCCTTGACCGCGTCCTCCTGGCCGATGACGCGCTTGTGCAGCTCGTCCTCCATGCGCAGCAGGCGGGAGGTCTCCTCCTCGGTCAGCTTGTAGACCGGGATGCCGGTCCAGTTGCCGAGCACCTCGGCGATCTGCTCGTCGTCAACCTCGCTGACGACGTCCAGGTCACCGGCCTTCCACTCCTTCTCCCGCTGCGCCTTCTGACCGAGGAGTTGCTTCTCCTTGTCACGCAGCTGCGCGGCACGCTCGAAGTCCTGAGCGTCGATCGCGGACTCCTTGTCGCGACGCACCTGGGCGATGCGCTCGTCGAAGTCACGCAGGTCTGGCGGCGCGGTCATCCGACGGATCCGCATCCGGGCGCCGGCCTCGTCGATCAGGTCGATCGCCTTGTCCGGCAGGAAGCGGTCGGAGATGTACCGGTCGGCGAGCGTCGCGGCCGCCACCAGGGCGGCATCGGTGATCGAGACCCGGTGGTGCGCCTCGTACCGGTCGCGCAGGCCCTTGAGGATCTCGATGGTGTGCGCCAGCGACGGCTCACCCACCTGGATCGGCTGGAACCGGCGCTCGAGAGCGGCGTCCTTCTCCAGGTGCTTGCGGTATTCATCCAGGGTGGTGGCACCGATGGTCTGCAGCTCACCACGGGCCAGCATCGGCTTCAGGATGCTCGCGGCGTCGATCGCGCCCTCGGCGGCACCCGCACCCACCAGGGTGTGGATCTCGTCGATGAACAGGATGATGTCGCCGCGGGTGCGGATCTCCTTGAGCACCTTCTTGAGGCGCTCCTCGAAGTCACCGCGGTAGCGGGAACCGGCGACCAGCGCACCGAGGTCGAGCGTGTAGAGCTGCTTGTCCTTGAGAGTCTCGGGCACCTCGCCCTTGATGATCTTCTGGGAAAGCCCCTCCACCACGGCGGTCTTGCCGACGCCTGGCTCACCGATCAGGACCGGGTTGTTCTTGGTACGGCGGGAGAGCACCTGCATGACCCGCTCGATTTCCTTCTCGCGCCCGATGACCGGGTCGAGCTTGCCCTCGCGGGCGGCCTGCGTCAGGTTGCGACCGAACTGGTCCAGCACCAGGCTTGTCGACGGCGCGGCCTCACCCGGCGCGGCGCCCGCAGCGGCGGGCTCCTTGCCCTGGTAGCCGGAGAGCAGCTGGATCACCTGCTGGCGGACCCGGTTGAGGTCGGCGCCGAGCTTGACCAGCACCTGGGCGGCAACGCCCTCGCCCTCACGGATCAGCCCGAGCAGGATGTGCTCGGTGCCGATGTAGTTGTGGCCGAGCTGCAGCGCCTCGCGCAGCGACAGCTCCAGCACCTTCTTGGCCCGCGGCGTGAACGGGATGTGCCCGCTCGGCGCCTGCTGACCCTGGCCGATGATCTCCTCGACCTGCTGGCGGACGCCCTCCAGGGAGATGCCGAGGCTCTCCAGGGCCTTCGCCGCGACGCCTTCACCTTCGTGGATCAGGCCCAGCAGGATGTGTTCCGTACCGATGTAGTTGTGGTTGAGCATCCGGGCCTCTTCTTGGGCCAGGACGACAACCCGTCGCGCTCGGTCGGTGAACCGCTCGAACATGCCCTCGTGCTCCTCACGTGCCGTGCGCCTTGATGGTCAAGATCTTGGCGGGGCCGGTGCACGAACGTCCGGGACGGGCGTCCGTGCCTCCTTACTCTATCGTCGTTGACCGACTCAGCTGAGGTCGTGTGTCTCTGGTCTGGGTCGGTTCCACGTCGTTTTGGACAACCGTCCGCGCTCAGGAGGTGTTCCGGTAGTCCTGTCGCTACGCGCAGAGCGAAATCCGACTGGCACGACCGGAGCCCGATCCGGGCCTCGGAAGCGCTCCGGAAGCCCTCGGAGGGGGTGCCGGGGGGTCGCGACGGGGTTGTCCACAGGCTGTGGATAGTTGCTCCACTGGTTGTGGACAACGTCGGTGGGCACGAAATGCTTCCCCGCCCCACGCCCTCGGCCGGCACCCCGGACACGGCGACGCCGGCCCGGAGAACTACTCCGGCCCGGCGTCGGTGTCGCCTGCGGTGGCGACTGGCCACCAAAGCTGATGGATCAGCGCTTCGCGTGGTACTCGTCAACGATCTCCTGCGGGATACGACCCCGGTCCGAGATGTCCTTACCGGCCTTCTTGGCCCACTCCCGGATCGCCTTGTTCTGTTCCCGATCGGCGGTCGCGCCACCCCGACCACGGGCAGCCCGCCCACCGATCACGACGCCGCCCCGGCCGACCTTCGTGCCGGCACCCACGTACGAGGCAAAAGCGTCGCGCAATTTAGCGGCGTTGGCACTCGACAGGTCGATCTCGTACTGAACGCCGTCGAGGGCGAACTTGACGGTCTCGTCCGCGTCCCCGCCGTCCAGGTCATCGACCAGCTTGTGAATGATCTGCTTGGCCACGTCCCACATTCCTTTCGAGCAGGGCACTCCTGCTAACGAGAGCACAATAACCCCCGCAGTGCTTGCCGCGTCAATAGGATGCCGTTACGGCGTGGGGTGAGCCGGGCGAACCCCTACTCCGGGCGGACCAACGGGAAGAGGATCGTTTCCCGAATTCCGAGGCCGGTCAGGGCCATCAACATCCGGTCGATTCCCATTCCCATGCCGCCGGCCGGCGGCATTCCGTACTCCATCGCCCGGAGAAAGTCCTCGTCGAGGCGCATCGCCTCGTCGTCGCCACGGGCCGCGAGCCGCGCCTGGGCCACCAGCCGCTCCCGCTGCACGACCGGGTCGACCAGCTCGGAGTAGCCGGTGCCCAGCTCGAAACCGAGCACGTAGAGGTCCCACTTCTCGGCCAGCCCCGGCTCACTGCGGTGGGCCCGGGTGAGCGGGCTGGTCTCCTCCGGGTAGTCCTGCACGAAGGTGGGCGCCACCAGGCTGGGGACCACCAACTCCTCGAACAGTTCCTCGGCCAGCTTGCCCGGCCCCCACTTCGGGTCGACGGCCAATCCCACCTTGTCCGCGTACTCCACCAGGCGGGTTCGGTCGGTACGGACCGTGACCTCCTCGCCGAGCGCTTCGGAAAGCACGCCGAAGAGCGTCACCGACCGCCACTCGCCACCCAGGTCGAACTCTCGTCCGTCGGCGTGGGTCACCACCGTCGAACCGCTGACCGCGATCGCCGCCTGTTGCACGAGATTACGGGTCAGGTCGGCGATCGTGTCGTAGTCGCCGTACGCCTGGTACGTCTCCAGCATCGCGAACTCCGGCGAGTGCGAAGAGTCGACACCCTCATTACGGAAGTTGCGGTTGATCTCGAAGACTCGGTCGACGCCGCCAACCACAGCGCGCTTGAGAAACAGTTCCGGAGCGATTCGCAGATACAGATCGGTGTTCAACGCATTGCTGTGGGTCACGAACGGTCGGGCCGTCGCACCACCATGCAGCAGTTGCAGCATCGGCGTTTCCACCTCGATGAAGCCCTGCCCGTGCAGTGAATCGCGCAGACTACGCACGGCGGCGGCTCGGGTACGGACCATCTCCCGTGCCTGTGGCCGGACGATCAGGTCGACGTAACGCTGCCGGACGCGGGCCTCCTCGGAGAGCGGCTTGTGCGCCACCGGCAACGGTCGCAGCGCCTTGGCGGTCATCTCCCACTGCTGCGCCAGCACCGACAGCTCACCCCGACGGCTGGTGATCACCTCACCGGTGACGCCGACATGGTCACCGAGGTCGACCAGGCGCTTCCACGCCTCCAGCCGCTCCGGACCGACCCGGTCCAGGGAGAGCATCGCCTGCAACTCGGTGCCGTCGCCGTCACGCAGGGTCGCGAAGCACAGCTTGCCGGTGTTGCGTACGAAGATCACCCGGCCGGTGACCGCGACCTGGTCGCCGGTCGCGGTGTCGGTCGGCAGGTCGGCGTAGCGGGCCCGGACCTGCGCCAGGGTGGTCGTCCGGGAAAAACCGACCGGGTATGGCTCGACGCCCTCGGCGAGCATCCGGTCCCGCTTCTCCCGGCGGACCTTCATCTGCTCGGGAAGGTCGTCGGCGGGGTCCACTGGCACGGCGTTCTGCTCGCTCACGGCACGCTTCCTCGTCACGAAGATTCAGGGGGTCAGGGCCGAGCGTACTCAAGCCGTCCGGGGGCTGTTACCGGATAACCTGCCCGTCATGGTCGATCACACTCACGCCCTCTCCTTCGGGGCCGCGGCGAGCAGTTACGACCGGTTCCGTCCGCACTATCCGGAATCCGCCCTCCGGTGGGCACTCGACGGGTTGCGCAGCGCCCGGATCGTCGATCTCGGGGCGGGCACCGGCATCCTGACCCGTGACGTGCAGGCGCTGGGTCACGAGGTCGTACCCGTCGAGCCCGATCCGGGGATGCGGGCGCAGCTCGCCGAGAGCACCCCGGGCACGACGGCGCTGGCGGGCAGCGCCGAGGAGGTGCCGCTGCCCGACGCGACGGCGGACGCGGTGCTGGTCGGCACCGCGTACCACTGGTTCGATCGGGAGCCGGCGCACGCCGAGATCGCCCGGGTGCTCCGCCCCGGCGGCATCTTCGCCCCCATCTGGAACATTCGGGACGACAGTGTCGGCTGGGTGGCGGAGCTGGGCCGGATCGCCCACCTCGACGACAAGTCCGCCGACCTGGTCGAGAAGAGCACCGACCTCGGCCCCGCGTTCGGCGAGGTCGAGGCACGCGAGTTCGTGCACCGGACGACCCTCACCCCGGACGAGGTGCTCGGCATGGTCCGTACCCGCTCGTACTGGCTCACCGCCTCCGGCGAGGACCAGCAACGGGTGGAGCGGGAGCTGGGCGCACTCCTCGACACCCATCCCGACCTGGCCGGGCGGGAGACCGTCGAGCTGCCGTACCGGACGTTGGTGCTGCGCGCCCGGCGGCACTGACGGGTCACAGGTTGCGGTCGTAGACCATCCGGAGGCCGATCAGCGTGATCATCGGCTCGTGGTGGGTGATGGTGCGGCACTCGTTGATCACCAGGGAGGCCAGGCCACCGGTGGCGATCACCGCCTTCACCTCGCCCAACTCCTCGGTCATCCGCTCGACGATGCGGTCCACCTGCCCGGCGAACCCGAAGTAGAGGCCGGCCTGGAGGCACTCCACGGTGTTCTTGCCGATCACCGAACGGGGCTTGGTGGCCTCGACCTTGCGTAGCTGGGCGGCGCGGGCGGCCAACGCGTCGAAGGAGATCTCGATGCCCGGGGCGAACGCCCCGCCGAGGAACTCGCCCCGACCGCTGATCACGTCGAAGTTCGTGGTGGTGCCGAAGTCCACGACGATCGACGGCCCGCCGTAGAGGGAGTACGCGGCAAGCGTGTTCACCACCCGGTCGGCGCCCACCTCCTTCGGATTGTCGATCGCCAACTGCACCCCGGTCCGTACGCCCGGCTCGACGATCACGCTCGGCAGGTCCGCGTAGTAACGGCCGAGCATGGTACGCAGCGAGCGCAGCGCGGCAGGCACTGTCGAGCAGGCGGCCACGCCGGTGATCTCGACGTTGTCCCCGGCGAGCAGGCCCCGGAACATGAGGCCCAATTCGTCCGCCGTCGAGCGGGCATCGGTCTTGATCCGCCAGGAGTGCACGAGCTTGTCGCCGTCGAAGGTCGCCAGCACGGTGTTGGTGTTTCCGATGTCGATGCAGAGCAGCACGCACGCAGCCTAGACAACGACCGTACGGGCGGGTGCGGACCGGGCGACGGACCGTATCCTTGTCGTATCGCGACATGAGCATGGATCAATCCACGGCGGGGCCGGACGGGGAGCGGACATGTCGGGGACGTGGTGGATGCGGGGCCGCAACACCCTGCGCCGTCGTCGACGACACGTGTTCGTGCTGATCGCGTTGGCCGGCGGCGCGATCTGGATGGTCGTGCAGGCCTGGCGGGCGTCCGTTCGGGAGACCGGCAGCTTCGCCGGCGACCTCTACCTCAACATCGGCGCCGCGCTGATCATGACGCTGCTGACGTACGTGGTGCTCAATCCGCTCTTCCGCGAACTCCAGACGGTGAGCATCATCGAGCACCCCCGCCTGGACCGGGACGCCCTGATCGAACGGGTCGCCCAGTCCCGCGAGATCGTGGCCATCCTGGAGACCTGGACCAGCATGCTGGAGGGCCCGTACGCGGCCCGGTTCGTGGCCGCGCTGCGCTCCGCGCTCGCCAACGGCGCCGTCGTCAAGGTGCTGCTGCTCGACCCGGACTCGCCGGCGGTCCGGCTGCGCGCTGAGGAGCTGCGCCGACGGGACGCCTCGGTCGCCATCCTCAACAACCTGTGGCACCTCGCCCGGCTCAGCGAGGAGTTGCCCGAGTCGGCCCGCGCCCGGCTTCAGGTCCGGGTCTACAGCGCAGCCCCCTCCGTGCAGATGTACCGCTGGGACGGCAAGGCCTTCATCTCGTTCTTCCCGGTGCAGGGCAGCACCTTCGACACGCAGCAGATCGAGGCGTTCGTCTCGACCCCGTTGGGCGAGTTCGTCGACGACCGGTTCGCCGAGTTGTGGGACACCGCTCCGCTGGAGGACCTGGCGGCCTGCCTCACGCTGCGGCTCTGCCTGCGCCAGGCCGGTCGGGACCTGGAAACCTGCGACGCGCTCTACGTACGCTCCGACGGCGACTGGTACATCGCTGGCACCGACCTGGTCCGCAACGTGGCCCGGCACGGCCTGGCCGGGCTCACCGTCGTGCTGGACCGGCCCGAGGCGGCCGGCGAGATCTTCGCCATCGGCGAGGCCGACGAGCTGCCGCCGGAGATCTACAACCGGGTGCTGGAGCTCTTCCGCGCCAAGTACGGCCTGGACGGCCGGCAGGACACCGAGAACCGGGTGATCTTCAACCTGGCCGCCAGCTCGCTCACCACCGTCTGAGACGCCGGCCTCAGCCCGCTATTCGGTCCGCAGGTCCAGCGCGATGTCCAGGATCGGCGACGAGTGGGTCAACGCGCCCACCGAGAGGAAGTCGACGCCGGTCGCCGCATAACGACCCGCCACCTCCAGGGTCAGCCCCCCGGTCGCCTCCAACTCCGCCCGGTCACCCACCGCGGCCACCGCCTCGGCCAACGTCTCGGGCGTCATGTTGTCGCAGAGCAGGAAATCCGCCCCGGCCTCCACCGCCTCGACCGCCTCGTCGACGGTCGTCACCTCGACCTGCACCGGCACTTCCGGGAACGCCTCCCGGACCCGCCGGTACGCCGGCGTGATGCCCCCGGCCGCCAGCTTGTGGTTGTCCTTGATCATGGCCACGTCGTAGAGGCCCATCCGCTTGTTGGTGCCCCCACCGGCCCGCACGGCGTACTTCTCCAACGCCCGCAGACCCGGCGTCGTCTTACGGGTGTCCAACACCATCGCCTTCGTACCGGCCAGCGCGTCCGCCCAGGCGCGGGTGTGGGTGGCCACCCCGGACATCCGGCAGAGCAGGTTCAGCGCCGTCCGCTCGGCCGTCAGCAGCAGCCGGGTCGGGCCGGTCACCGTCGCCAGCACCACACCGCGGGCCACCCGCTCGCCGTCGCGGGCCAACACCGACACCTCGACGGTACGACCGAAGCCGGTCACCTCGCCCACCAGCTCGAACACGGCGGCGGCCACCGCCATCCCGGCCAGCACACCATCAGCGCGGGCCACCAGGTCGGCGGTGTCGGTCTGCTCCGCCGGAATGGTGGCCACGCTCGTCACGTCCAGGAAGTCGGGGCCCAGATCCTCGACCAGCGCGGTCTCGATCACCTGCCGCACCCGCGCCGGATCCAGCCCGGCCGCCCGCAACGCCGCCTCTGTCGACCCCGTCATGAGTTCCCCTCCCACAGTTGGCCCACCCGGCCCTCCGCCCCGACCGACCCGACCAGGTGACCGAGCCACCGCTCGTCGGCCGTCGGGAAGTCCTCCCGCCAGTGACAACCGCGGGTCTCACCACGCGCGTACGCGGCGGCGACAAGCGTCGACGCCACGGTGAGCAGGTTTGTCGCCTCCCAGTCGGCGAGCCGGGGCCGGCCCCGGGCAACGCCCAACTCCCGCAGCGTCCCGGCCGCCCCGGCAAGCGTCGCCGCGGACCGGAGCACCCCGGCCCCCCGGGTCATCGCCCGTTGCAGGGTCGGCGTCGCCGCCGCGGGCAGCACCCAGCCCGCACCCCCGCGCCAGGCGCCGGTGTCCGCCGGGTGCACCTGCTCGGGCAGGCCGGCCGCGATGTCCTCGGCGATCCGCCGGGAGAAGACCAGGCCCTCCAGCAGCGAGTTGCTGGCCAGCCGGTTCGCGCCGTGCACACCCGTGCAGGCCACCTCGCCGCAGGCGTACAGGCCGGGGATCGTGGTGCGGCCGCGCAGGTCGGTGCGGACACCGCCGGAGGCGTAGTGGGCGGCCGGCGCCACCGGGATCAGGTCGGTCGCCGGGTCCACGCCGATCGCCAGGCAGGACGCCACGATCGTGGGGAACCGACCGGCCAGGAAGTCCCCGCCCAGGTGCCGCGCATCGAGGAAGACGTGGTCCGCGCCGGTGGCCAGCATCACCCGGTGGATGCCCTTGGCCACCACGTCCCGGGGTGCCAGCTCGGCCAACTCGTGCTGGCCCACCATGAACCGCTTACCGTCCGCGTCCACCAGGTACGCGCCCTCACCGCGCAGCGCCTCGGAGACCAGCGGCTGCTGCGCGTGCCCGGCACCTGGCACTCCCGCGCCGGGCGGCGTGATCAGGGCGGTCGGATGGAACTGGACGAACTCCACGTCGGTCACCGCCGCGCCGGCCCGTATCGCCAGCGCCACCCCGTCGCCGGTGGAGACGGCCGGATTGGTGGTGGCCGCGAAGATCTGCCCCATCCCGCCGGTGGCGAGCACCACCGCCCGGGCCAGCAGCGCGCCGACGCCGTCCTCACTGCCCTCGCCGAGCACGTGCAGGGTGATTCCGCAGGCCGGGCCGAGCCCGTTCGGGCCGTCGCCCGGCGCCCGCAGCAGGTCCAGGACCAGGGCGTGTTCGACAAGCCGGATCCACGGGTCGCGCTGCACCGCGGCGTGCAGGGCCCGCTGCACCTCCGCGCC
The DNA here is from genome assembly GCF_049841595.1 of Micromonospora sp. DT228. NCBI lineage: Bacteria > Bacillati > Actinomycetota > Actinomycetes > Micromonosporales > Micromonosporaceae > Micromonospora > Micromonospora sp. DT228. Next base: position 164,982 of record NZ_JBNCKO010000005.1, on the reverse strand, counting down.
GGTGGCGTCACCACCGGCGTGCACGATCCGGTCCGCCCGGTGCCCGCCCTCGCGGGTCAGCATCAACGAGCCGTCCGGATGGCGATCGAACTCGGCACCGATGCGCATCAGCTCCCGCAGCCGGGTCGGGCCCTCCTCGACCAGCACCTGGACCGCCGCCGGGTCGCAGAGCCCGACCCCGGCGATCTGGGTGTCGCGGGCATGCGCCGCCGGAGTGTCCGTCGGGTCGAGCACGGCGGCGATGCCGCCCTGCGCCCACCGCGTCGAGCCGTCGTCGATGTTGACCTTGGTGACCACCGTGACGTGCAGGCCCGCCTCACGCAGGTGCAGCGCCGCGGTCAACCCGGCCACCCCGGAACCCACCACGATCACGTCGGTGGTCTCCACCCAGCCGGGCGCGGGCGCGGCCAGCAACGCGGGCAGGGCCGGCAGGTCGACGGTTGGAAGGTCCATCCCCCCAGTCAACCCGAACCATCCTCGGCCGGGGCGGCGGGGGCGGGACGAGTGTTTTGGGCTACCCCGTCCGGCGCCGCGCCGACCGTCAGCCGGTGGTCACTTCGTCCGGACCGGAAGGCCGGCCGGGCCGGTGCCCCTCAGCGAGGCGGTCACCGTACGGTCGCTGAGCCACAGGTAGCAGCGGACACCCCGGTCACCGACCCGCCAGCGCCCCGCGCCCGGCGGGCGGACCACCAACCCGCTACGAAAGCGCAGGTTGACGTCGTCCGGCACGCCCACGTAGCGGCCGAGGACGCTGCGACAGCCGTCGTAGAGCGGCGCCCAGTCGGCGTCCCGGGTCGGATACGCCATGTCCGGCGCGCGCCACACCCCGACGAACTCCGCGTCGTGCTTCTGCGCGCACTCCACCGGGATCAGCGTCCGCACCCCGGCACCGGCCCCGGTACGGGTCTGCTGGCAACCGAGCCGCAGCCCGGCCGCCCCCTTCAACGCGTCCCGCAGGCTGCCCGACCGGGCCACGACTGTGGCCGCGGCCTCGACAGTTGTCAGCTCGGTGAGGTCACACCGGAACCACCGGGAACCGGCCGCCCAGCCCGGCCCCGAGGGCAACGCCACCGACAACCGCAGCCGGCCGGCCCGCCAGTCGTCGCCCACGTACCCGGTCGCCCGGGTGTCGCACTCGGTGAACGCGCCCCGCAACTCCGCCGAGCCACCCGCCGGCGCACTCGCCCGCTCGACCGGGAACGCCCCCACATGCACCGTTTCCAGCCGGTGTGGGCCGGCGCAGTCCACCGGCTCGTAGGCGGCGAGGGTGACCACATCGGTGAAGTCGGCGGCCTGGCAGACACCCGCGGCCGGGGTGAACGCCGACGCCTGCGGCAGCGCCGCCCAGTCGTCGGTCAGGTCACCGTCCAGGTCACCCGACCCGGCGCAGCCCACCAGCAGCACTGCCGTCACGGCAGCGGCGAACACGGTCGTCCTGGCACTGCGCAAAGCGGCCTCCCCCAGCCACCGACCGGCTTTCGCCAGCGCGCCAAGGGTAACCGGAAATGACCTTCCGGTGACAGACCGGAATCGCCTCGTGCGGGATCAGACTCCGGCCACGGCCAACGGGCTGGGCACCGGGTGGCCGGCCGTGCCGGGAGCCACCGCGGCCGGGTCGACACCCAGCTCGAGCACCCGGTTGTCGGTGTCCACGTGCACCACCCGGGGGCGGTACGAGCGTGCCTCGGCGTCGTCCATCTGGGCGTACGAGATCAGGATGACCAGGTCACCGGGGTGCACCAGGTGTGCGGCGGCACCGTTGATGCCGATCACGCCACTGCCCCGCACGCCGGGAATCACGTACGTCTCCAGCCGTGCGCCGTTGGTGATGTCCACGATCGCCACCTGCTCGCCGGGGAGCAGGTCGGCGGCGTCGAGCAGATCCTCGTCCACCGTCACCGAACCGACGTAGTGCAGGTCGGCCTGGGTCACCGTGGCCCGGTGGATCTTCGACTTGAGCATGGTCCGCAGCATCGGGGTGGCCTTTCACGAAGTGGTGGAGGGTGGTGCGGCCCGGTCAGGGGCGGGGGGCGAGGTGGATCGCCGCGTTGTCGATCAGCCGGGTGGCGCCCACCCAGGCGGCGATCACCAGCCGCGCCGGCCCGCTGACCGGCCCCGGCTCCAACTCGGGGTCGGTGAGCACCAGGTAGTCGAGGCGCGCACCCGGCGCGCCGGCGCCGAACGCGGCGTGGGCGGCGGTCAGCACCGCTCCCGCGTCCAGGCCGTCCTCGGCGGCCCGCGCGCCGGCCCGCAACGCGGCGGACAGGCTCAGCGCCGCGGCCCGCTCCGACTCGCTCAGATAGCGGTTGCGGCTGGACAGCGCCAACCCGTCCGGCTCCCGGACGGTCGGCACGCCGACCACCTCGACCGGCACGTCCAGGTCCCGGGCCATCCGCCGGACCAGGGTGAGCTGCTGGTAGTCCTTCTCGCCGAAGAACGTCAGGTCCGGCCGGGTGAGCTGGAGCAACTTCAGCACCACGGTGAGCACCCCGTGGAAGAAGCCGGGACGGCTCGCGCCCTCCAACTCCGCGCCGAGCGGGCCCGGGTCGAGGCGTACGCGGGGCTGGCCGTCCGGATACATGTCGGCCACCGACGGGGCGAAGACGAGATCCGCGCCCGCCCGCCGGCACACCTCCAGATCGGCGTCGAGGGTGCGCGGATAACGGTCGAAGTCCTCGTTCGGCCCGAACTGCAACGGGTTCACGAAGACCGTAACCAGCACGTGGTCGGCCTGCTCCCGGGCCGTACGCAGCAACGTCTCGTGCCCGGAGTGCAGGGCACCCATGGTCATCACGACCCCGACCGTGCCCTTCAGCCCGGCCCGAGCCTCGGCCAGCTCGGCGCGCGTGTGGACGAGCTGTGTCATGCGGCCACCTCCCGGGCGGTGTCGGCGAACACGCCGAGCAGCGACTGCGCGTCCACCGGCCGTAGCCGGCCGGCGGCGATCGCCCGGTCGGCGGTACGCCGGGCCAACGCGAGGTAGGCGGGGACGGATTCCGGCGCGGTGGCGGCCAGCCGGGCCAGGTGCCGCTGGACGGTGCCCGCGTCGCCTCGGGAGACCGGGCCGGTCAACGCGTCGTCGCCGAGCCGCAGCGCGTTTTCCAGGGCGGCCCGCAGCAGCGGGGCGAGCACCTTCTCCGGCCGGGCCACCCCGGCGTCGCGCAGCCGGTCGGTCGCCTCGTTCACGAGGGTCACCAGGTGGTTGGCGCCGTGGGCCAGCGCGGCGTGGTAGAGCGGGCGGTCCGACTCGGCCACCCACTCGGGCACGCCACCCAGGTCGGCGACCAGCCGGACAGCAAGCGGGCGCAGCTCCGCCGGGGCGGTCACCCCGTACGAGATGCCGGCCAAGCGGGGCAGGTCGTCCGGCGTACCGGTGAAGGTCATGGCGGGGTGCAGGGCCAGCGGGCGGGCGCCGACCGCGACGGCCGGCGACAGCACGGTCAGGCCGTGCGCGCCGGAGGTGTGGGCGACCACCTGGCCCGGGTGCAGGGCTTTCCGCTCGGCGAGGTCGGCGACGACTCCGGCCAGCGCGTCGTCCGGCACCGCGATCAGCAGCAGGTCGGTGGCGGCGCGGGCGACGGAGGTGACCCGGCTGCGCGGCACCTCGGGCAGCAGCAGGGCGAGACGAGCGCGGCTGGCCCCGGAGTCGCCCGCCACGGCCACCACCCGGTGCCCGGCGGCGGCGAGCGCGGCGCCCAGGACGGCACCGACCCGACCGGCGCCGACGACGCCGACGGTGAGCAGACGGGAAGGTGGGGCGCCGGTGACGGCGCGGTCCCGCGGTGTGGCGGGCCCAAACTGGGCGGCCGGGCGCGGGCGCAGCGGTGCGCTCATGACGACGATCCAGTCCTCGAGAAGGGGTACCGGTCGATCGCAAGTATGCGCCCGCGCCACTGGGCCGAAACAGGAGTGTGAAAACGTTCACCACCGAAGGAAGGGCTCGGTGGTGACCGGTCGGGCTCAGGCCGGGGCCGACGTGATCGTGCGTAGTTCGGTGGCCACCTCGGCGATCAGGTCGGCGAGCGAGACGTCGCTGTCGAGCGCGACCCAGCGGGCGTACGCGACCCGGAAGACCGTGACACCGGACTCGGTGGCCAACGTGGCCGTGGTCTCGCCGACGCCCCTGGCGCGTAGGGCAGCGGTGACCGCGACCACCATCGAGCCCGTTTTCCGCAGCTCACGTTCCTGCAGCTCGGGGCTGCTCTCAATGATCGACTGGCGCACCCGGACCAGCTCACGGCGGTCGGCGAAGACTTCCGCCGCCGCCCGGCGGAACGCGGCGACGACCGCCTCGAAGGGGGCGGCGCCCGTCTCGGCCACCGCCTTGACCAGGACCTCCTCCAGGTGCTCGCTGCCGCTGAAGAGCACCTCGCGTTTGTCGCCGAAGTGTCGATAGAAGGTGCGTTTGTCGAGGCCGGCACGGGCGGCGATGTCGGCGACAGTTGTCTGTTCGAAGCCGCGCTCGCGGAACAGGTCGAAGGCGGCCGCGTCCAAGCGGCCGCGCGCATCTGGTTGCCAGCGAGCCATGCGGCGATAGTAACCGATGTCACGCTGCGACATTATTTTCGTCGACCCATGTCACCTTGCGACATCGCGAGGTACGGTTATGTCGCAAGGTGACATGATCCCTACCCACGAAGGAACGACAATGCGTGTATTCATCACCGGCGCCTCCGGCCATCTCGGCTCCGCAGTCGTGCCGGCACTGCTCTCCGCCGGACACGACGTCGTCGGCCTGGCCCGCTCCGACACGTCCGCCGCCGCGATCGAGAAGCTCGGCGCTGACGTACGCCGCGGCGACCTGTCCGACCTCGACGTGCTTCGGCAAGAAGCCGCCGCCTCCGACGGGGTGATCCACCTGGCGTTCCGCCACGACCTCATGATCAACGGCGACATGGCCGGCGCAGCCGAAACCGACCTGGCCGCCCTCGGGGCACTCGCCGACGGCCTGGACGGCTCCGGCAAACCCCTGGTCGGCACCAGCGGGACAGCCATGCTCGCGATGGGCGGCATCGTCGGTCGCCCCGGCACCGAGCGCGACGCCTTCCCGAGCGGCTACCGGATCGACGCGGAGAACTTCGTCGTCGACCTCGCCGCCCGCGGTGTGCGCTCCTCCATCGTCCGGCTCGCGCCCACCGTGCACAGCACGCTCGACCACTATGGCTTCATCACCGCCATCATCGCTGCCGCCCGGCAGCACGGGTACGCCGCATACGTCGGCGAGGGCACCAACCGGTGGCCGGCCGTGCACACGCTCGACGCGGCCGAGCTCTACCGGCTCGCCCTGGAAAAGGCCCCGGCCGGTGCACGCCTGCACGCAGCCGCCGACGAAGGAGTCTCCTTCCGGCAGATCGCCACCGCCATCGGCCGCAACCTGGACATCCCGGTCCGCAGCATCAGCCCCGACGAGGCAGACAACTTCTTCGGCTTCCTCGGGTCGTTCGCGCAGATGGACAACCCGACGTCAGCCGCGCTCACACGCGAACTGCTGGGCTGGTCCCCCGTCCACCCCGGCCTGATCGCGGACCTGGACGAAGGGCACTACTTCCAGGCCTGAACAAAGGTTCCGGGGAGCCCACCTTGATCAAATGATGAAAAGTAGGTGTTGGGAGCTTTCCTGGCCTACTTTTCAGCAACTGATCACCGCGCGCCCCTCCGCTGCCGAGCGGGACGGCGCGGATGATCGTGACGTGGGCCGAATCGGAGTAGGTTGATGTCGATCGCCTGGCGGGACGCCATGAGCCGAGCCCTCTACGGGCCGGGTGGCTTCTTCGTCGCCGGCACCGGGCCGGCCGACCACTTCCGCACCAGCGTGCACGCCTCACCGGCCTTCGCCACCGCCCTGCTGCGCCTTGTCACGGAGGTGGACGCCGCCCTCGGGCACCCCTCGCGACTTGACGTGGTCGACGTGGGGGCGGGGCGTGGGGAGCTGTTACGGGCCCTGCTGGGGCTCGTCCGAACCGCTACCGCCGTCGAGGGCACGGTGGGGGTTTCCGGGGAGCCCACCCGCTCCGGGCGGTCAGGCTTGATCCCTCCGCGGGCGGGCTCCCCGGAAACCCCGACCCCCACGGCGTCCGCCCGTCTGTCACCCGACGAGCCGTCGTCGGTCGCCGTCCGACCCCCGCTCGCGGAACGAATCCGCTTCACAGCGGTCGAGTACGCCCACCGCCCGAAAAACCTGCCCCAAGAGATCAACTGGACAGCCGAGATCCCAACCAAGATCACCGGAGTGCTACTGGCCACCGAGTGGCTTGACAACGTCCCCCTGGACATAGCGGCACACACCGAGGACGGCTGGCGATACCTGCTGGTCGACCCCGAGAGCGGCACAGAGACGATCGGTGACCTGGTCAGTCCCGCTGATCTCGACTGGTTGACGAAGTGGTGGCTGAACCCCGCGAGCCCGCCCAGCACGGACAGTGACCCGAGTCCGGGGGTGGCCGGGACAGACCCGACAAGCGAGAGCGAGTCGGGTTTCGGGGCAGCCCGGCCGGCGCAGGGATCAAGCCTGACCGCCCGGAGCCGGCCGGGCTGCCCCGAAACCCCCCACAGTGACCACCTTCGAGCCGAGATCGGCCGCAGCAGAGATGAGGCGTGGGCCGACGCGATAGGCAGGATCGAATGCGGTCTGGCGCTGGCCGTCGACTACGGGCACCTGAGGGACGCACGGCCTGTCGACGGGACGTTGACCGGTTACCGGGCTGGGCGGCAGGTGCCTCCGGTGCCGGACGGGTCGAGTGACGTGACCGCCCACGTGGCCATGGACTCCGTCGCCTCCGCCGGTGCGGCGGTCGCCAGGTGTGCGTACTCCCTGGTCTCGCAGGCCGAGGCGCTGCGGGCGCTCGGGGCCGACGGCGGCCGACCGCCGCTGAGCATGGCCGGCACCGACCCGGCGGGGTACGTGCGGGCGCTGGCCGCCGCGTCGGCGGTCGCCGAGCTGACCGACCCGGCCGGGCTCGGTGGGCACCTGTGGTTGCGCCAACCGGTCGGCATCCCGCTCGGCCCGGCCGTGGCACGATGACGGGCATGACCACCGACGCCGGGGACCTCCGTGAACTGACCGTCGGCACCGGGGCCGGCCTGGTCGCCGGCACCGGCGATCAGCAGCTCGGCACCGACATGGTGCTGAACATCGGCCCGCAGCACCCCTCCACGCACGGTGTGCTGCGGTTGAAGCTGGTGCTCGACGGCGAGCGGGTGGTCGCCTGCGAACCGATCGTCGGTTACATGCACCGGGGGGCGGAGAAGCTCTTCGAGGTGCGCGACTACCGGCAGATCATCGTGCTGGCCAACAGGCACGACTGGCTCTCGGCGTTCTCCAACGAGCTGGGTGTGGTGCTCGCGGTGGAACGCCTGATGGGCATGGAGGTGCCGGAGCGGGCCACCTGGCTGCGGATGGCCCTCGCCGAGTTGAACCGGGTGCTCAACCACCTGATGTTCCTCGGCTCGTACCCGTTGGAGATCGGGGCGATCACGCCGATCTTCTACGCCTTCCGGGAACGGGAGACCATCCAGGCGGTGATGGAGGAGGTCTCCGGTGGCCGGATCCACTACATGTTCAACCGGGTCGGTGGCCTCAAGGAGGAGGTGCCGTACGGCTGGACCGGTCGGGCCCGCGCGGCGATCGGCGAGGTCCGCCGACGGCTGCCCGACCTGGACCACCTGATCCGGCGCAACGAGATCTTCCTGGCCCGTACCGTGGGCGTGGGTGTGCTCTCCGCCGCCGACGCCGCCGCGTTCGGCGCGTCCGGGCCGGTGGCCCGCGCCTCCGGGCTCGACCTGGACCTGCGCCGCGACGACCCCTACCTGGCGTACGACGAGCTGGACGTGCCGGTGGTCACCAAGACCGCCGGGGACTGCCATGCCCGCTTCGAGGTGCTGCTGGACCAGGTGTACGCGTCGCTGGACCTCGCCGAGCAGTGTCTGGACCGGGTGGACCAGCTCACCGGGCCGATCAACACTCGTCTGCCGAAGGTGCTCAAGGCGCCGGAGGGGCACACCTACGCCTGGACGGAGAACCCGCTCGGCATCAACGGCTACTACCTGGTGTCCCGGGGTGAGAAGACGCCGTGGCGATTGAAACTGCGCACCGCCTCGTACGCGAACGTGCAGGCGCTGGCCACCCTGCTGCCCGGCTGCCTGGTGCCGGACCTGATCGCGATCCTCGGTTCGATGTTCTTCGTGGTCGGCGACATCGACAAGTGACGCGAGCCGGCTGACCGGTCAGCGCCAGCGGTCGCCGGGCGGGGCGCCTCCGGCGCGCGGCGCATCGTCCTGCGGCGGGTAGCCGTAGCGCTCGTCGACCCGGCGCCGACCGGTCCGTTCGGGCGCGGGTTCGGCCTGCTGACCGCGCGGGCGCGGCGGGCGCCACTCGTCCGGCACCGGGACGCCGCCCACCGGCAGCGCCGGCCGGTCCGTCGGCTCGGCCCGGTGGTACGACTCGCCCTCCTCCTGCCGACGCGGCTCCCCGTAGCGGCGCGGCTCCTCCGGGCGGCGCGGCTCGTCGTAGCGGCGCGG
>NZ_JBNCKO010000005.1:0-156366 GCF_049841595.1 Micromonospora sp. DT228 | reverse complement strand
GCTCCGCGTGCTGGCGCGGCTCCGCGTGCTGGCGCGGCTCCGCGTGCTGGCGCGGCTCCGCGTGCTGGCGCGGCTCCGCGTGCTGGCGCGGCTCCTCGTAGCGGCGCGGTTGCTCGTGCTGGCGGGGTTCCTCATGGCGGACCTCGGCCCAACGGTCGGCCACCCGGTACTCGGTGCCGGTGGCGTCGGCGCGCACCTCGGCCCGGCGCTCGCCGACGCGCAGCTCACGGCCGTTCTCGTCGTCGCGGACGGCGGCCCACCGGTCACCGGCCCGCAGCTGCGACCAGTACTCGCCCGTGTCGTCGGCCCGCAGGGCCGGACCGGGCTGGGGAGCGGCCGCACCCGCCCGATCACGCTGTTCCGACCAACCGCGATCGTCCGGGCTGTCCCAGGAGCCCGAGGCCGGCCGCTCCGGCGCGTGGTGCGACCTGGCCGCCGGGCCGGGCTCGTCGGGCTCGGCGTACGTGTCGTGTGGATCGGTCCACTCCGGCTCGTCACGGCGACCCGTCGCCTCCCACGCGCGGTCGTCGCCGGAGCGGGTCCGGTCGTCGCCGGGGCGCCGGTCGGCGTCGTACCCGGCTCGGGGGTGCTCCACCGGCTCGCCACGTGACCGGCCGGCCGAGCGGCCACGCTCATCCGCGCCGCCGCCCCGGGTCCACTCCTGCGCCGGTGGCGTCCACCGGCCCGGGTACTCGCCCTCGTAACGCCCGGTCGGTTCGGCCGGCCCGCCGTCCACCACCGTGTGCCGGGTGGTGACGTGCACGGTCTCGGTGTGCCGGACCACGCCGCCCGGCCGGTGCGCCGGCTCGGGGCGGTCGTGCTCCCGGGGACGCGCTGAGCCGTGCGCGTTGTCGGCTGGGCGCGCCGCGCCGTACGTCCTCGCGGTCGCCCGCGGCTCGGCGGCGTCCCGTGGGTAGGCCGGCTCGTCGTCGTCCGGGTGCGCGGCGCGGCCCCACCGGGACGCGTCGTCCGGGCCGGCGGCTCGGGCGCGGACCGGCGGCGCGTCACCCGGCACCTGGACGCGGCTACGGGCCACCGGCGCGTTGTCCACCTGCGGCGCGACACTCGGCACGCGCGCCCGGCCGGGGCCCGGCGGCTCCCCAACGGGAGCGACGGGAGCGGCGGCAGCGCCGACGGGAGCGGCACCGGCGAGAGCGGCACCGCTGGCGTCCAGCCGGCGACGGACCGCGGCGATCCCCTCCTGTGCCCGGTGCGCCTGGTCGAGCGCCTGGCTACCGCGCTGCGTGGCGGTGGCGATCTCGGTCCGCAGCTCCCGGCGAAGCTCCTCGATCTCATCCAGCAGCTCGTCGGCTCGCGCGCCCTCATCGTCGGGCCGCAGCGCGATGGAGAGGCCGATCAGCACCACCGCGACGATGGCGAGCACCGCGGCGAAGCGCAGCGGGCCGTTACCGTCGGCGACCAGCAGGATCAGCGCCGCCACCGGGGCGAGAGCGACCCCCGCCCAGAAGAGCACGGTCAGCAGCGATGGTCGACGTCGGGCGTCTGCGGTGGCCTGGGCTGGCATGGATGTGCAGCCTACCGACGAGCTTCACCGGAGGGAACGGGGTCCCGGGATGCGCGGACGCCCCCACCCGGTCAGGGCGGGGGCGTCCGCGGCACGCCCGGGAAGGGCTCAGCTGGTGGCGAACGCGCCGTCCGAGGAGAAGATCAGGCCCACGCTGATCGAGCCGTCCCGCAGACCGCTCTTGGTGAGCGGTCCACCCTGGTCCAGGGAGGAGAACGAGCCGACCTTCAGCCCGTACGTCTTCTCCAGGCCCGGCTTGCAGAAGGCCCGCTGCTCGCACTCCGGGGGGCCACCCAGCTTCGTCGCGCTGCCGGAGCACTTGGCGGCGAACTCGGACAGGGTCCGTACGCCGTACTTGTCGGCGAACTCCTTGGTGACGGCGAAGGCGTTCTGGTCCTGGGCGGCGGCCGGGGTGCCGAAGGTGAGGCCCACCTTGTCGCCCTCGGCCTTGAGCGCGGTCACCGTGGTGTTGATGTCGGGCGAGGAGATCGGCGGAGGAGTGCCGCCCTTGTCCTTGGTGTTGAGGAACTCGGCCATCGTCGCCGCGTACTCCGGGACGACCTGGATCTCGCCCTTCACCAGCGCCGGCTCGTACAGCTCGCGGTTGCCGATCTGCTGCACCTTGACCTGGTAGCCGGCGGCCGTGAGGGCGATCCGGTACAGCTCGCCAAGGATCTGACTCTCGGCGAAGTTGGCGGCGCCCACCACGATGTCGCCGCCCGGTCCCTTGGCGATGCCCGCGGTGACGTTGTTGGCGCTGGCGAACTCCTCGGCCGCCACCTTGGCGGTCTTGCGGTCCTCGTTGACGGCCTTGTTGAGCTGGACCAGCTTCGGGGTGTCCAGCACGGCGGAGACCTTGTCCAGCGCGGCGAGCAACTGCGGGTTGGCCGCCTTGCTGTTGACCGCGGGAATGACGTTGTCGGAGTTCTGGAGCTTCTTGTCGTCCTGCAGAGCGATGAGCTGCTTGCCGGCGACCGGGGCGCACCCGGCGCCGGAGGCGCTCTGCTGGGGCGCGTCGGTGCCGGACGAGCCGGCGTCACCGCAACCGGTGAGAAGTGCTGCCCCGGCGACGGCGCTGATCGCGCCGATCGCCAGACGTGTACGTGCGCGCATGTGCCCGCCTTCCGTGTCCCGGCGCGGCCCGTCCCGGGCCGGCCGCGTGTCCGACGGGCGATCCTGACTGTCGGTCGCCCGCGAATATCCACCCAACATGCTCCGCAACCGACCGACAACCTGGGATGGACTTCGTCACCTCATCGTCACCGATCGGACCGACGTCGGAGGCCGGCTTGACGCGGGGCTCACCCGGACGGGTCAGGCGCGCCCGGTGGCGTCCGCGGCCCGGGGCCGACCCAGCCGCTGTCGCCCGCGCCGCAGCGGGCGGGGAGTGACCAGGCGTTCGACCCCGCCGAGGACCACCTCGGCCAGCAGCGCCAGGCCAGCCACCAGCACACCGCCGGCGACGATCTGCCCGCCACCGGCCGCGATACCGATGCCGAAGCCGGTCCGGATGATCTGGCCGAGGCCTCCGCCGTTGACGAACGAGGCAAGTGCGGCGGTCGCGATCACCTGCACCGCGGCGGTCCGGAAGCCGGCCGCCAGGTACGGCACCGCGAGCGGCAACTCGACGCGGCGCAGCAACTGCCCGCCGGACAGGCCCATCCCCCGGGCCGCGTCGCGGGCCTCCGGGTCCACCTGCCGCACCCCGGTGTACGCGTTGGCCAGCAGCGGCGGCACGGCGAAGACGGCAAGCGCCACCACGACCGGCGTCCGCCCGAAGCCGCTGGCGAAGGCCACCGGCAGGATGGTGAGCAGGGCCAGGGTGGGAATGGCCAGGGTGGCGTTGGACACCAGCACCACCAGGCCACCGCCCCGGCCGAGGTGCCCCAGCCAGAGCCCGAGTGGCCAGGCCACCAGGCAGCCGAGCGCCACCGCCAGGGCCGAGATGGTCAGGTGCTCACCGAGCCGGTCCAGCATGCCGCCGGGGTTGGTCCAGTTGAGTGGGTCGTTGATCCAGGTGATCCCCTGGCCGATCGGATTTTCCGCGACGGTCACCGCGCCCTCCGGGCGGACCAGGGGGTCACCAGCCGGGCGACCAGGACGAGCAGGAGGTCGAGCACGAGCGCGAGCGCCACGCAGAGCAGCGCGGCGGTCATGATCTCGGCCTTGTAGAGGTTGTTCTGGAAGCCCGCGAAGATCAACTGCCCGAGGCCGCCATGCCCGACGAGCACACCGACTGTGACCAACGCCACGGTCGAGACGGTCGCCAGCCGTACGCCGGTCACGATGCCCGGGAGCGCCAGCGGCAGATCGATCCGGAACAGCCGCCCCCACCGGCCGTAACCCATGCCCTCGGCGGCCTCGCCGACCTCCGGGGGCACCTGGTTGAGGCCGGCCACCACGTTGCGCACGATCAGCAGCAGCGCGTAGAGGACCAGCCCGACAAGCACTGTGGTGGTCCCGGTGCCCAGGTAGGGGGCGATGAACGCGAAGAGCGCCAACGACGGGATGGTGTAGACGACCCCACTGACGGCCAGGATCGGACCGGCGAGCGGCCGGAACCAGTACGCCAGCACGGACAACGGCAGCGCGATCAACACCGCGAGCAGCACCGCCCGCCCGGTGAGGGAGGCGTGTTCGCGCACGGCGGCGAGGATCGTGTCAGAGTTGTCCCGCACGTACTGCCAGGAGAACCAGGGGTTACCCGGGTCGGCCCGGTAGCTCAGGCGGAAGGACATACGTGGACGTTACCCCGAAGGCTGCCGACGCGGCCCGATCCCCTCACGCGGCGTCGATCTCCCTACAGGGCATCCAGAAGCGCTACCCGAACGGCACCGAGGCCGTCCGGGAACTCAGCCTGGACGTCCGGGCCGGCGAGTTGGTGGTGCTGATCGGCCCGTCCGGCTGCGGCAAGTCGACGGTGCTGCGCATGATCAATCGCCTGATCGAGCCGACCGCCGGCCGGATCACGCTCGGCGACGAGGACGTCACCGACGTCGACCCGGTGCGGCTGCGCCGCCGCATCGGATACGTGATCCAGAACGTCGGCTTATTTCCACACCAGACGGTCCGGGCCAACGTGGCCACCGTGCCGGGTCTGCTCCGGTGGCCCAAGCGCCAGACCCGCGACCGGGTCGACGAGTTGCTCGACCTGGTCGGCCTGGACCCGGCCCAGTTCGGCGGGCGCTATCCGCACGAGCTCTCCGGTGGCCAGCGGCAACGGGTCGGGGTGGCCCGAGCGCTCGCCGCCGACCCGGTGGTGCTGCTGATGGACGAGCCGTTCTCGGCCGTCGACCCGATCGTCCGGACCCGCCTACAGGAGGAGTTCCTCCGCCTTCAGGCCGAGGTCCGCAAGACGACGGTCCTGGTCACCCACGACCTCGACGAGGCGGTCCGGCTCGGCGACCGGATCGCGGTCCTCTCCGAGGGCGGGCACCTGGAGCAGTACGACACGCCTGCCGCACTGCTCGGCGCACCCGCCACGCCGTTCGTACGCGAGTTCGTCGGCGCCGACCGGGGCATCCGCCGGCTGGCGGTGACCCCACTCGACCGGGAGTCGCTGGAGCCCGTACCCGGCGACGCCGCCGCGGACCTGCCCACCGTGGCACTTGACGGCACCGCCTACGACGCGCTGGCGGTGCTGCTCACCTCGGGACGGGACCAGCTCGTGGTGACCGACGCCGGCCGACCGGTGGGTACGCTCAGCCGACACCGCCTGCTCGACCTGGGCCGACCGGCGAACTGACCTGACGGCGACCGGGCTGCCGCCGTCGGCGGCCCGGTCCCGACCGCCACAGGCGCGACCCGCGCCGGGCCAGCTCAGGCGCGACCCGCGCCGGGCCAGCTCAGGCGCGACCCGCGCCGGGCCAGCTCAGGCGCGACCGCCGAGGCTGGCGGTGCCGATGATCCACCCGGTGAGGAAGCCGTAGCCGGCGCCGGTGCTGGCGTCCTGCATGGCTTTCAGCAGCGACGGATCCGGGCCGAGCAGCGCCGCCAGCACGGCGGCGAGCCCGCCGGCGAGCACGTAGGCGGCCCAGCCGGAGAGGAACTGGCTGACCGAGCCGGGCACCCGGGCCACCTGCGCGGCTGGCAACAGGTAGAGCAGGGCGACCGCGAACACCACGAGCAGCACGGCTCGCAGGTCGGCGGCGAACAGGCCGCCGGCCTGCCCGTCCGCGTCGAGCCGCCAGGCCGGCCACGCCAGCAGGCGCAGATAGAAGGCGCCGGCCGACTCCGGGTCGGTCTGGGTGGCGGCCCAACCGGCGTACGCCGGGCTGCCACAGATCCCGACCAGCAACAACACGGCGAGGGCGCCGGTGCCGGCGGCCGTGCCGTAGCGGCTGACCGGACCGGAGCGGTGGAAGAGCGACGCCATCCGCCCAGGCCCCGAACCCGTCGTCCGGGCGGACCTGGGCTGCCCCGAGCGGTTCAGTGCTTCAGCAGGTAGTCGATGAAGGCGGCCCGCAGCAGCGGCGCGGACTCCTCGTAACCGTGACCGGTCAGCTCCCGCCACAGCGCGTTCGCCTCGTCGATGGTGGGGCCGATCGAGTTCGGTGCGCCGTCCAGCACCGTGGCCTCGTCCGCGTTCGGCAGGCGCCGCAGCACCGACCAGTAGAACCTGACGTCGCGACGCTCCCGGGCCAGGGCGAACGCCCGCTCCCGCAGCTCCTCGGTGGACAGCGCGTCGAGCTCGGCGAACGAGGTTCCGCCGGGGGTGGCGGCAGGTGTGTCGGTCATGCGCCGAGCCTAACGGTCGAGATCCGCTCCGGCTCGGCGGACGCCGCCCTGATCACCGCTCGTCGGCGTCCCACCGACGCGGGCTGTCCTCCCAACGCGGATCCCGCCACGGGTCCACCGGCTGCGGCGCGGCCGGCGTCGGCAACGTCGGCGGCCAGTTCTCCACCGACTGCGACTGCGGCATGGTCCAACCCGCGCTGATCGTGCCGTCGGTGACCGGTTCGGGTCGGTCGGTGCTGCCCGGTCGGGGTCGGCCGAACGTCTCGACCAGCCGGGTGACAAGCAACCCGACGCCGAGCGCGGCGCCACCCACCGCCCAGGTGCTCAGCGTCCAACCACGCTCCGGCGCGTACGCCTGGAAGACGGTGACCAGGCTGACCGCCAGCAGCGTGCCGAACACGCCGCCGCGACGCCCGTACGCGCTGGTGCCGGCCAGCAGGGCCACCCCGATCGCGAGGACCGTCCAGTCCAGCCCCGAGGTGGGCGCGACCGACCCGGGGTCCGTGGCCGAGCCGGGGTGGTTGGCGGCGACGAGAACACCGGCGAGGGCGGCCAGCACGGTGGAGAAGACAAGCGCCGCCCCGGTGACCACGGCGGCCACCGCGCCCCGCCGGCGAGCCGGGTCGGCGATCGGCCGGTACCTGCCGACCAGCCGGCGGATCGCCCGGATCGCGCCGAACAACCCGCCGAGGACGGCCACTGCCGCGAAGCCGGCGAACAGGTATCCGGCGCTGCGCCCCGGGTCGTAGTCGCCCTGCACCAGCACGGGCGCCGAACGGCGTTCGATGAACACCACCACACCGGCCGCGCCGGCCAGGCTGGCAGCCCAGCCCGGCACGTGCAGCACCACCACGGTCAGCGCCAGCACGAGCCCGCCCAGCGCGGCCACCGCCACGGCCGGGCCGACCGACGCCGGCAGGCCCCGATCACCCTGCTCGGCGTAGTGCAGGGCGGTGGCGACCGCGACCGGCCCGACGGCCAGGTTCGGCGCCGACGTCCGCAGGCTCAACCCGGCGGCCAGGGCGAGCAGCCCCAACCCGACCGCGTCGACGAGCAGCGCGCGCAGGTTGTCGGCGCGCACGGCGTTCTGATCCTCCTGCCAGAGCAGCCAGCCCACCGTCGCCAGCGCGGCCAGCAGCACAAGCTCCCAGCCCAGCTGCACGCCGATCCGATCCCGGCCGGGCTCACCGTGGGTGGGGTCGTCGAAGACGTTCTCCAGAACGGCGACCGGCACCCCGGACGAGGGCTCGACCGAGCGGTCCCGGCCCGCTTCTTCGTACCCCATCACGCCGCCTCCCCAGTGGCCGGCCGTCCCGGTCCGGCGCGCGGACGGACCGTGGGCAGCCCTTGCTCTCCGATCGCAGGCACCGTACCCGCGCTCGGAGCCGGGCGTAACCCCCTGCTCAGCGCTGGCCGGGGCGGCTCTCCCGTGGGTCCTGCTCGTGGTCGTCGTCCGGACGCTCCGGCACCCGACAGGAGCGCTCCAGCCACAGCGCGGCGCCCACCAGGGCCAGCGAGGCGAGCAGACCCCCACCCGCGGCCGGTCGATCATCCAGGGCCGCGCGTGTGGTCTCCAGGAAGAGCCAGCCGGTGAGCCCCGCGTAGAAGCCCGCGAAGATGGCCCCGGCCAGCGCCGACGCCTTGGCCAGCACCACGAGGCGGGCCACCAGCAGTGGATCGACCGCGTCCCGGCCGGGCTTGCGTTCGATCCGGCCCCGGGTGTTGATCGCGGCGTACCCCTCGAGCACGGCGAGCCCGGCCAGCGTCACCACCGGCAGCCAGGGCAGCCGGGGGACGCCGCTGTAGTAGAGGCCGCTGATCAGCAGCCAGGCCACCGCCGCCGCGGCCAGGGCGGCCACGACGAGTGTCGAAATCCGGGTGGGGCCCATCCGGGACCGGTCCGGGCCCGACCCGCCCGGTGGTGGGGACTTCGCCTGCGTCATGCCGGCCGACTCCGCTCGGTCATGCCGTCGACTCTAACGCCAACTCCGGCCGGGGACGCAGTTCCAGCGCGTCGTCGGCCGCGGGGCCGGTGGTGAGCAGGTCGGTCAGCCAGCCGTGGCCGGGCAGCCGACCGTACGGCTGGATGTCGATCCACGGCCGCAGCACGAAGGCCCGCAGGTGCGCCCGGGGATGCGGCAGGGTCAGCTCCTCGTCCTCGCTGATCACCGGCTCGTCGTCGTCGCCCCAGACCGCGATCACGTCCACGTCGAGGGTGCGCGGCCCGAACCGGCGCTGCGGGTCACGGCCCCGGCCGGCTGCCCGCTCCGCGTCGCGGGCCCGCTCCAGCCAGTCGCGCGGGGTCGCGGTCGCGTCCTGGGCGAGAAACACCGCGTTCAGGTACGCGGGCTGGTCGGCGTCGCCCCACGGTGGAGTCTCGTACACCCCGGAGAGCACGAGTACGGCGTCGCCGAACGTGGCGACGGCCGTGCGTAGGTGGCCCAGCCGGTCGCCCAGGTTGCTGCCGAGCGACAGCACGGCCCTGGTCAACGGGCCCGCGTCCGGGTCATGGTGACGGCCACGTCGGTGAAGGTGTGCGGCACCGGGGCCTCCGGTTTGTGCACGGTGATGGTGGCGGTGCGCACCCGCTCGTCGGCCAGGCAGATCACGAGGAGTCGATCGGCGAGCGCCTCGATCAGGTTCACCGGCTCGCCGGTCACCACCGCGACCAGACGTTCGGCCAGCTCGCCGTAGTGGACGGTGTCGGCGACGTCGTCGCTGGCGGCCGCCGGGCCGAGGTCCAACTCCAGGACGGCGTCGACCACGAAGTCCTGCCCCTGTTCGCGTTCGAAGTCGTACACCCCGTGCCGGCCGTGCGCCCGCAGGCCGGTCAGCTGGATCCGGTCCGTCGTCATCGCCGTACCCCCTGCTCGTGATCGTGGTGCGTGCCCTCCGTGTCCCGCGACGGCCGGGCCAGGCGCGGACTGCCGGTCGCGGCCCAGACGGCCAACGCGTCGACTGTGGCCCGCACGTCGTGCACGCGTACGCCCCAGGCTCCCGCGGCGACCGCCAGCAGGCTGGTGGCCACCGTGGCCGCCTCCCGCTGGGCGGTC
This sequence comes from Micromonospora sp. DT228, assembly GCF_049841595.1. Classification (NCBI taxonomy): domain Bacteria; kingdom Bacillati; phylum Actinomycetota; class Actinomycetes; order Micromonosporales; family Micromonosporaceae; genus Micromonospora; species Micromonospora sp. DT228. The sequence goes on along the minus strand of NZ_JBNCKO010000005.1, from coordinate 147,051 downwards.
GGTCGTGGGGTGCCGTCCGGGGCGGCGAGCAACCCACCGAGGTACGACTTGCGGCTGGCTCCGAAGAGCAGCGGACAGCCGAGGTCCAGCAGCTCCGGCAGGCGGGCGCTGAGTTCCCAGTTGTGCGCGGCCGTCTTGGCGAAACCGAGCCCCGGGTCGACGATGAGGCGGTCGGCGGCCACCCCGGCGGCCAGCGCCGCGTCGATCCGTTGGGCCAGCTCGGCCCGGACGTCGGCCACCACGTCGCCGTAGCTGGCCAGCTCGCGCATCGCGCGGGAGTGGCCCCGCCAGTGCATCAACACCCAGGGGCAGTGCGCGTCGCGAACCACGAGGGCCATGTCGGGGTCGGCCAGCCCGCCGGAGACGTCGTTGACCACCGCCGCCCCGGCCGACAGCGCGGCCTCCGCCACCCGGGCGCGACTGGTGTCGATGCTGACCGCCACGCCTGCGGCCGTCAGCTCGCGGATGACCGGCAACACCCGGGCGACCTCGGTCGCGGCGTCGATTCGTTCGGCGCCGGGACGTGTGGACTCACCGCCGATGTCGATCAGGTGTGCGCCGGCGTCGCGTAGACGGACGCCGTGTCCGACGGCCGAGTCGAGGTCGGCGTACCGTCCGCCGTCGGAGAAGGAGTCCGGTGTGACGTTGAGGACGCCCATCACCACCGGGCCCGAGGCCCGCACCAGATCGGTCACGACTAGACGGTACCGGTCGCGGCAGCGGCGCCAACCGGCCCGGGTCGACTCAACCGACCACCCCTGACGTGCTCATTAGAACAGGTGTACGATCGGTCATTCAGGCAGGATCGGGCCGTCCCTTCGCGGCTTGTCGCAATCCGGGGCGGCCCGTACGCTTTGGAATTGGCCAGCATCGAGATGGCGAAGCTTGAAGGGAGGGCCGAAGCGGGGAAAATCCGCCCAAACCTCGCCACCCTCCGTGGTGAGTAACGAACGCAGGGTCAAGAACGCTGCGCCCTGCGGAGCAGATTCCTCGCCAGGCTCGCCTATTGCACCGCCGCGGCACCGCCGGCCGCGCTAAGGGGAGGTTCCAGTGATCGCCTTCGAGCTCATGGAGACGGCGTCGTCAGGCGTCGCCCACGCGCTCTCCACCCTGGCGTCGGCTCCGCTCGCCGAGCCGGCACCGAAGGGGATCGACACCGACGGTGTGGTCAAATTCTTCGCCGGCAAGATCGCGCCGATCCTGCTCGCCGTCCTGGGCGTCATCTTCATCGGTCGGGCCAGCCGGGGCGAGATCTCCAAGGTGCTGACCAGCTCGGCGATCGCGATCGTCGGGCTCGCCTTCATCGCCGGCGCGGCAACACTCTTCTTCGTCGGTGATTACCTGATCGACCTGATCTTCGAATAGGCGCGTTCACCAGATGCGGCTGCGCACCGACGACGACATCTACCGGGCCCGCCTGGTCTACCTCGGGCCGCCCGGTTACACCCTTCCGGTCCACCTGCCCTACGCCCAGTACGGGCTCTTCATGCTGCTGGTCCCCCTCTACATGTTCATCCACTGGCTGTTCACGTTTACGGTCGAGCTCTTCCCGGCCTGGGAGATCGCGCTCGCCATCGTGACCACGTCGTTCATCTTCCGGCACGTCGACCCCGATCGGCCGGCGCGGGTGGTCATCCGCACCGCGCTGACCGACTGGCGGCGCACCCGGGAGCCGGCGATCGAGCAGCGCGACCCGCGCCTGGTCGGCAGCCGGATCAGGATCCGGGAGGAGCTGGCATGACCGGGCGTACGTCGATCGGTTCGTCACACGACGCGGGTGAGAGCCTGCCGCCCTTCGCCAGGGCCTGCTTCACAAGGCCGGCCAGTTCTGATGAAACAGGCCTTAAGGCGGTCGCATGAGTCGCTCGTCCACGCCGGGCTCCCCGGCCGGCCACCCGGCCGTGCCAGCCGGTCACCGTGCGCAATCATTCGACTACGCCGACGACGAGGACGAGGTGGCGCTCGATCCCGCGCTTGTGACGTCGCCCGGTCACGGGGCGGTGGGCGTGTTCCAGGCGCCCCGGCCGATCCCCCGCCGGACGCCACCCGCAGAGCCCAGCGCGGTGTCGGCCGGCGAGAACGCCGACATCGACTCCCCCTTCCTCGACCTCTTCGGTGGGGCACGGCCCGGCGCCGCGCGAGCCGTCACGGCCGGCCCGAGCACCCAGGAGCAGCCGGCGCCCCCACCGCAGGCACCGCCGCAGGTCGGCGCGGCGCCGGCCCGTCCGGTTCCCGAGCTGGAACCACCATGGACGCCCGACGACCAGCCCCGCGGCGGCCGCCGGTCCGTCGAGCCACGCCACGGCGGTGGCCTTGCGGCCAGCGAGTCCCGGGTGCCGCACCAGGCCGGCGATCGGCTGCCGATGCTCCATCCACCAGCTGAGCCCGACCGGACCCCCACCACACCACCGGCAAGCACCGGTCCCGTCAGCAGGCCAGCGGGCACCACACCGAGCCGCCGTCCGACGGCCACTCCGGAGGGTCGGTCAACGACGCAGACGGGCCGGCCGGCACCTCAACCGGCCCGGCCGACAGCCCCGGCTGAGCAGCCGCCCAGCACCGGGCCCACCGATCGGCCGGCGCTGGAGCGCACGCCGCGGCGCGCCGCGGACTCGGGTCGGCCCGAGGGCCCTGACACCGAGCCGCCCGGCCGGGAGATCGCCCCGTCCCGACAGCGGGCCGCGAGCCGGCCGACCAAACCGACCCGGGTCCGCGCTCCGAAGATCAAATTTGGCGATCGGGACCCGTCGGTCGAGCTGGCCATCACCGAGATCGCCGGTCACCTGACCTTCACCCCCAACACCGTGACCGCCTGGTACTGGCTGCCCGAGGTCCGCTGGGCATTCCGGCCGGACGCCGAACGCGAAGCGCTGCTGTCAGCCATCTCCGAGCAGTACGCCGGCCTGGCGGGCTTCCGGCTGCACCTGCGCCGCACCACCCGGCCGTTCCCCGCAGACGAGTGGGCGCGCACCATCGACGCACACACCCCCGCGCCGCTCGCCGACGTCGCCGGCACCACCGGTTGGGCCGACCACCTGGTCGCCGCCCAGCGGCACCTGATGGCTGTCAACCACGCCGAGGGCCAGACCTACCTGGGCGTCACCTTCGCCCGCCGGTCCCTCGGCGACTCGCTCACCGAGCGGCTGCTGCGCACCTTCGGTCGGGGCACCGCCGATGGCGAACGCCGCAAGCTGGGCCGCACCGTGGAACAGTTCGACGAGGTGCTCGGCGCGTTCGGCATGCGCGGCCGGCGGGTCACCGCCCAGGAGTTGGAGTGGCTGCTCTATCGCTCGGTGGCACTGTGCATGTCCCCGCCCGGCACCCTCTCCCCCGTCACCGACGGGCACTGGGAACGCGGTGACCTGCTCGCCCTGACCGAACAGGTGGAGCGCTACCGCACCCCGTACGGCTCGACAGTGAAACTCGTCAACCGGATGACCGGCGAGGAACGGCACGTGGCTGTGCTCGCCGTCGGCCGGATGGAGCCGCTGGAGATCCCCGAGCGGCACGAGCCCTGGCTGCACTTCCACGAGCGGCTGCCGTGGCCGATGGAAATCTCCACCCGCGTCGACATCCTCGGCTCCGGTGACTCCTTCCGCAATCTCGAACACCGGCTGCGCATGATCCGCTCGCAGCAGCTCGACTACGCCGAGCACGGCATCGACGCACCCCCGGAGCTGGAGCGACTGGCCAAGCGCGCGCTGGTGATCGGCGACGAGATGACCACCGGCCTGCCGGTCGACTCGGCCCGTGCGCACGGCTGGCACCGGATCGCCGTCGGCGGCCGGACCAGGGAGGAATGCCTGGAACGTGCCCGCCGGCTCATCCAGCTCTACTCCCGGGAGTTGCGCATCTCCCTGCAACACCCCAAGAACCAGGACTGGCTGGCCCGCGAGTTCATCCCCGGCGAACCGATCGCCAACACCGGCTACGTCCGCCGCATGCCGGTGCCGTTGCTCGCCGCCGCGCTCCCCCAGGCCGCCTCGAACGTGGGCGACCGGCGGGGCGACCTGATCGGCCGGACCGCCGGCACCTGCCGCCGGCCGGTCTTCCTCGACCTGCACTTCCCCATGGAGGTCCGCGAACGCTCCGGGCTGGCGGTCTTCGTCGCCGAACCAGGCGGCGGCAAGTCGACCCTGCTCGGCGCGCTGGGCTACCTGGCAGCCCGCAGAGGTGTCCAGGTAACCCTGCTCGACCCGTCCGGTCCGCTGGCCCGACTCTGCGCGATGCCCGAGCTGCGACCGTACTCCCGGGTGTTGAACCTGACCGGTTCGGAGCACGGCACCCTGGCGCCCTACTCACTCATTCCCACACCACTGCGTACCGAGTTCGCTGCCGGCGCGGCCGGCGACCGGGAGTTCGAGATCGCGGTCTCCAACGCCCGCGCCGAGCGGCGGATGCTGGTCCAGGACATCTGCATGATGCTCGTACCGCCGCAGGTGGCCCGCGAGGCGTCGACCGCCACCCTGTTCCGGCACGCGGTCCGGCAGGTCCCCGCCGAAGAGACGTCCACCCTGGACGACGTGGTGAGCTGCCTCGGTCGTCTCGACGACGACGCCGGCAAGGAGCTGGCCAACCTCCTGCTGGACACCGCCGAGATGCCACTGGCCATGCTGTTCTTCGGACGGCCACCCGAGGGGCTGCTCGGTGCCGACGCCGCACTCACCGTGATCACCATGGCTGGGCTGCGGTTGCCCGACCTCAAGATCGAACGCGAGTACTGGTCCGCCGAGGAGGCGCTGGCCCTGCCGATGCTGCACACCGCGCACCGCCTCGCCGTCCGCCGCTGCTACGGCGGGTCGATGTCGTCACGCAAGCTCGTCGGTCTCGACGAGGCGCACTTCATGGAGGGCTGGCGGTCCGGGCGTTCGTTCCTCGTCCGGCTCGCCCGGGACTCCCGCAAATGGAACCTCGCAGCCCTGGTCGCCTCGCAGAACCCGCGCGACATCCTCGGCCTCGACGTGCAAAACCTGGTCTCCACGGTCTTCGTCGGCCGGATCGCCGAAGACGCCGAGATCGCCTCCGAAGCGCTACGGCTGCTACGGGTGCCGGTAAACGACGGGTACGAAGCCACCCTCGCCTCGCTCTCCGCCGCCGACACCAGCTCAGCCACCCGCCTCGGCTTCCGCGAGTTCGTGATGCGCGACGTCGACGGCCGCGTGCAGAAGGTCCGCGTCGACGTCTCGTACGTCGAAGGGCTCTTGGACCACCTCGACACCACGCCCGCCGCGATCGCCGCGGCGGCCGGCGTGCTACCGAGCATCTCCCTGCCGGATCTGGAGGCGTGACATGGCGAGGGCTTGGGCACGGATCGCGTCGTTCCTGCTCGCCCTCGGCGTACTGGCCGGGGCCACCCTCTCCTGGCCGCTGATCGGCGCGGAGGCCGCAGCCGCCGCACCGCCCGTCGCCCAGGCCCGCGCCGACCTCTGCACGACCAAGGAGTGGCAGGCCGACTTCCGTGCCTGCGTGGGGAAACTCAAGAAGGTCAGCGAGGCTGAGATTGATTGCAGGAAGCCACCCGTGCCATCCGCTCCGGATTCCGGCCTAGCTGGTTGGTTCGCCTCCCGCCCGGAATCATCAAAGTTGCCAGGGCCAAAAGGCATCTACAGCGACTACGGCTACGGCGGATACAGCTTCAACACGTACGACGTGGAGGGTGGTTGCGCCTCTACTGTCCTCCACCCGGATTACAAGTTCACCACCACGGTCGCCAACGGCGAGCTTATGGTCGCCACGGCGGTGGTAGGTGCCTCCAACGCGATGCGGGAGCGGGCTTGGGATCCCCGCTCTATGTGGAGTTGGGCCGACCCGTTGGTTGAGGAGGCAACCAAAGCCGTGTATCAGAAGGTATTCAGCGTATTCGGGATTATCACGCTTTGCGTGGTAGGCCTTTACTTACTTTGGCGCTCCCGCCAGTCTGATATGAGCAATGCGATGACGACGGCTGGCTGGGCGTTGCTGGTGATGGTAGCCGTCACCGCGTTGGCGGCCTGGCCGGTCAAGTCGGCGAACATCGCCGACGGCACCCTGATCACCTCCCTCGGCGTCGTGCATGACGCTATCGGCCCGGCGTCCAGGGACATCCCGGCCGACAAGTGCGTACTACCAAACCCGGAGGCTTGTGTTGACAAGCGGCCCCCAGCCGTCCGGGCCAGCGACACCGCAACCGAGTCGATGCTCTACCGCAACTGGCTGCGTGGTGTGCTCGGCTCAGCCGAAAGCGAGACCGCCACGAAGTACGGCCGGGCCCTTTACGACGCTAAGTCGCTTAGCTGGGGTGAAGTTGAATCAATCCGTTCGAATCCCGCTACTCGTGATGTGGTCATCAAAGCCAAGCAGCAACAATGGATGACAATCGCGGAGCAGATTAAGATTGAGGACCCAGAGGCGTATGAATACCTGATGGGCACCCGCGACATGGACAGAATCGGCTCTGGTTTCATAGCGGTGCTTGCGGCAGTGCTCTTCGCCATGTTCGATCTCACCGCGTCGGTGCTGGTGCTGCTTGGTTTCCTAATCTTCCGGTGGGCAGTGATCGCCGCGCCGATCCTCGGCACGATCGGTCTGCTCCGTCCGGCGAGCGCCGGGCTGCGCCGGCTGGCCAATGCGGTCGTTGCCGCAATCTTCAACATCGCCATCTTCGGCACCGGGGCCGCCATCTACCTGTTCGCTGTCGATCTGATCATGAGCACGCCCACCCTGCCCGGTTGGCTTCAGGTGGTGCTGGTCTGGCTCTGCGGGGTGGTCGGCTGGCTGTTGCTGCGTCCGTACCGGCGGATAACCCAGCTCGGCGGTAAGGACAGCAGCGAAGCGGTCAGTTCGGCCGGCTCCTGGCACCGTCGGTTCTTCCGGGACATGCGGGTCGCCGCGCGGCTCGACGTGGTGGAGCCCGGTGGCACGGCAGAGCCGGTGGGCGGACGTCGTCGGTCGCCGGACGCCGAGCAGACCCGGCTGCGCCCGGAGGCGCGCAGGGAGGACCCGGTGCCGACGCCGACCCCTCCGGTGGCGGCCCAACGGACCGGCAACGCGCGCCCGGACGGTCAGGAACGCGCCGATGAGGCAACGGAGGAGACCGGTGGCCGGGGCCGTAAGGTTCCGCCCCAGCCTCGGCGGCGGCAGCCGGCGACCTGGACCGAACCCGACGTGCCAGCCGAGAATCCGTCGTTCGTGGTTTACCGACCGGGCTCCTCTGAGCGCGCGCCGGACCGTACCGGACCGCGGGTGCGCTCAGAGGCCCGGTGACGGCGATGCGACGGGCCCTGGAGTTCCTCTTCACCCGAGCGCTGCGGTCCCGACTGGGGGTGGCGCTGGTGATCGCGGTGCTCATCTTCGGTGTGATCGGGGCCGCCCGCCTGGTCTCCGGTCCGCCCGGTCCGGCGGACGGGCTGAGCAACCGACCGGAGCGGCCGATCACCACAGTGGACCCGACGGCCGGCGATGATGGCGTGAAGGCCACCGAGGCTCCGCCGTCGCCGGTCACTCCGGCGGGTGCCCGCACGCCCGAGCAGACCGCCGACCGGTTCGCCAAGGCCTGGCTAGGCCAACCCGGGATGGCCGCCGAACAGTGGCAGGCCGGCCTGCGCCCGCTGTCGACATCGGCGTTGACCGAGAAGCTGTCCGGCGTCGACCCCGGCGGGGTTCCGGCCGAGAGGATAACCGGGCCACCGGAGGTGCGGGCACGCACCCAGACGTTCGTCGAGGTGCTGCTGCCCCTCGACAGCGGGCGGCTCCGGCTGGAGTTGGTCGTCGACGACAACGGCTGGCTGGTCGACGTGGTCGATTGGGAACGGCAATGACCGTCGGCGGTGGCGCGGCCACTCCGCGCCGGTCCCTGCGGATCGGTTTGATCGCCACGATCCTCACCGGCGTGCTGCTCCTGCTCTGTTGCACCGGCGGCACCGCCGCGTTCTTCCTCAGCGGGCTCGGTGGCGACGCGGAGAACGGGGACACCCTGGCCGGTTGGGGCTGCGGCCCGATTCGTCCGGTGGACATCGCCGGCGAGTTGCCGAGGTTCACCGAGTACGGCGACGCACAGGTCCGCAACGCCGCGATCATCATCAAGGTCGGCCAGGATCTTAAGGTGCCCTCGCGGGGCTGGGTGATCGCCCTGGCCACCGCGATGCAGGAGTCCGCCCTGCGCAACCTGGCGAACAGCGGCGTTCCCGCGTCCTTGGCCCTGCCACACGAGGGAGTCGGAGCCGACCACGACTCGCTGGGCCTTTTCCAGCAGCGGCCCGGCTGGGGGTCGGTCGCCGAGCGGATGACACCCGCGTACACCGCTCGCAAGTTCTACGAGAAGCTCGTCAAGGTGCGGAGCTGGCAACGCCGGCCACTGACCGTGGTGGCACAGCAGGTGCAGGTAAGCGCCTATCCAGACGCGTACGCCAAGCACGAGGAGGTGGCCAGCAAGATCGTTGACGCCCTTGCGGGCGGCGCGGCGCGCACCGTCGAGATCAACGGCAAGGCAGTGTGCAACGCGGCTGAGCGTGGCGAGATCGCTGCCTCCGGCTGGACCGCGCCGATCCCTGGCGACGTCGGCTCCGGCTTCCGCACCGCCAGCCGACCCGGCCACGACGGGGTCGACATTGGCGCGGCCAAGGGGACGGAGATCCGCGCCGCAGCGGCCGGCCGGGTGCTGGTCGCCAAATGCGACCCGGACCACCGCCTGCGGGAGGACTGCGACGTAGACGGGTTCCCCGACAAGGGTGGCTGCGGCTGGTTCGTTGACCTCCTGCATGCCGGCGGCTACATCACGCGGTACTGCCACATGGTGGTCCGGCCCCGCGTCAGAGAAGGGCAGATGGTTGCTGCCGGTGAGGTGATAGGCCAGGTGGGCAGCAGCGGCAACTCGTCCGGCCCACACCTGCATTTCGAGGTGCACCTACGCAACAACCGCGACTCCTCCGGCGCCGTGAATCCGATCCCGTTCATGCGCGAGCGGGGTGCCCCGCTGCGCGCCGCCGAGTGAGGCCACCACGGGCATGACCGGACCGATGCCGGACCCCTTCGCCGACCAGCCCGACTGGGCGCCCCGGCCACCCCGCCCGATGGCAATGGTTCCCGCCACCGAGCGGGTGGAGCTACGCGGGCGACGGGTGCTGGTCGGTCTGCCGGGGTTGGGTTGGCGAGGAGACCTACGCGCGGACGACCGGGTGGTGCAGAGCGCCCGGACCTATGTCCCGGTGATTCCCGAGCACGAGTGGTACCGGGCCGAGGCCGACCAGGTCGAGGTGTTCGCGCCACTGGTGCCGGTGGAACGGGTCTGGGTGGAGACCGTTGGCAGCCGGCCGGAGTCGGAGAGCCCTCGCGAGACCGGCATCCGGTTGGTCTCGCTGGACGGCCCAGCGCACCGGGCCCCCACGCCCGTCTTCGAGGCCGACGCCGTCACCGGCCGCCGCGTGGTGCACGTCGAGGGCGGTCTGGAGCGCCGGGATCTGCGGGCGGTCACCGAGACCTACTCAGGTGCCGAGGGGGACATCTGCGTCCGGATCACGCCGGAGGTGGAGTGGTACCGCTGGGCCTGGCGCGGCCAGTCGCCCACCACACTGGAGGTTCCGGTACATTTGCTGTGGATTGAGTAAATCCCTCAAGATCTATCGGCCTTACACACTCGCCAGCCGTCTTGCTGCCGCGTCTCAAATCGCCAACGCTGGCGATCGCTTTGTGATATCCCGTCCACGAAGGCCGATAGGATTATGTCAACCTCGACGATGGCGAAGTCGCCCTGCCGGTCGATATCGAAGCTCTCCCAACTGGTTGAGATCGTCGTGTTGAAGCCCTTTTCCCGCGCTACCAGGTCGTTCCTAAGAAGCCGCAGATCGTTAAGGTCTGTACCGCTCTCACACGCGAACTCGTTCGCTCTCGCGTCGTTGCGGTCCGCAAGGAAGGACTGGATGTAGTTCGCTACCACTACATCAGGAGTGCTGCGGTCCGGGGTGGACGCGCGGTGGTACAGCACAAGGCCCATGGCGAGCCCGCCGACGCAGAGCAGCGCAAGCACACCGGCGACCACCGTGAGCACCGTCCGCGTTCGGCGGCGCGGCGGCTGCGGCGCCGGCGGTGCCGGGGCAGGTGGCAGCTGCTCGGATGGTGCCCGTTGGGCCGGTACGTGGGAGACCTGGGAACCGGCGGGGGGCTGCACTGATTCCACCTCCTGACGCTATCGGCTGGACGGCCCGGAGCCAATGCCCCAGATCCAGCGGATCGTGACGGACCCCTACCCATCGGTGAGATCCACGACATCACCGGCGCAGCGCCGTGGCACCTCCCGGAGGAGCGGCCTCGGCTGGGATACCGTCTCTGCTCGGGAGGGGTTGCCAACCTCGGGCAGAGGGGGTGGATGCGGTGGCCGGTCCGAAGGCACGCACGAACCGCGCCGCTGCCCTGCATCGCCGGGCGGCGGCCGTCGCGACCGCTGCCGCCGGCATTCTGGACGAGACGCGACCAGCTCCTGCCGACCAGCGCCGGCAGTACGAGCTGGCCGATCGTCTTCGGGCGGCCGCCGCGCGGTTGGCCCCGGGGTGGGCGGGCGCCGCGTTGGACTCGCTCAGCGTGGACTCTCCGGCGGGTGACGGTCCGCCGCCGTTCGTCCGGGTCGGCACGGCGGCGCCGTTGGACGATGCCCGCTTTCCCGCGTTGGTGCCACTGGTGGGCACCGGTCACCTCAGCGTGGACGCCGACGCTCGGGAGCCACGGGTGGCCGGGTTACTCCGGGCCGTACTCCTGCGGTTGTTGGCGGCGACGCCTGCGGGTGCGCTGTTGATTCGCGCGGTCGATGCCACGGGTGCGGCGCTGACCCCGTTCGGAGCGCTCGCTGATGCTGGCCTGCTGCCGCCGGCGGCGGTGGACGTGGCGGGGCTGCGCGCGGTGCTGACGGAGGCGGAGCAGTGGGTGACTCCGGGGGCCAGCGGACGACGTCGGCACGACCGCACGCTGTTGCTCGTGTTCGCCGCTCTGCCGGAGTCGACTGGCCCGGCCGATCTGGCGCGCATCGAGGCGCTCGCCGAGCAGGGGCCCGCCGCCGGTCTGCACCTGGTGGTGGCCGGCTGGCCTCCGGCCGGCCCGTACGCGACTCGGGCCGCGCTGCCGCACACCACATCGCTGGCGCTGCGCAACGCGTACGCGTTGCTCGGTGACCCGCCGAGCGCGTCCTTCGCGGGTCCGGGCGCGGATCCGCCGGGCGGACTGAACTCGCCGGTCTTCGTCGAGGCGGACCCGCCGGTCGAGCTGGTCGACGCGGTGTGTCGACGGCTGGCCGAGCAGGTGGAGGCGGGCTCGCGGTTGGGGTTGGCGGCTCTGCTGCCGGCGACGGGTGAGCATCTGTGGGAGTCGGATTCCGCGGACGGGCTGACCACCACGGTCGGTGATGCCGGGGGCCGGTCGGTGCCGTTGGGTTTCACCGAGCTGACCCCGCACTGGCTGGTCAGTGGACGGTCCGCGGCGGGTCGCGCGGCGTTCCTGACCACCGCGTTGCTGGGGTTGGCGGCTCGCTACGGTCCGGACGAGTTGGCGCTCTACCTGGTGGATCTCGGCGACGGTGAGTCGTTCGTGGAGTTTCTGCAGACCGAGCGGGACCGGTCGTGGATTCCGCAGGTGCGCGCTGCCGCGATGGCCGCCGATCGGGAGTACGTCCGGGACGTGCTCGACGAGTTGACGGCCGAGGTGCAGCGGAGGACGGAGGCTGGGGCGCGGGCCGGCGGTCAACGCTTCGCCGAGCTGCGTCAGCACCGGTCGCTGCCCCGGATCGTCTGCGTGTTGGACAACGTGCCGTTGCTCTTCGCCGAGCGGGACCGGCTGGCCGCCGAGCTGTCCGCCCAGTTGGACGGGTTGGCGCGGGCCGGTCGGGCGTACGGCGTGCACCTGGTGTTGGCCGGTGCGGGCGAGTTGGGGTTGAGCGCCCGTACCGACGGGGGTCACCGGGATTCGGTGCTCGGGCAGTTTCCGGTGCGGGTGGCGCTGCCGGGTGGCAGTCCGGTGCTGGAGCCGACGAACGACTCGGCCGCCGGGCTGCCGGTGGGCAGCGCGGTGGTGAACACCGCCGGCGGGCTCGGGGGCCCCCGGGGTGCGATCCGAGGTCATGAACGGCTGATCCGGCACCCTGATCCGCAGGACCACCCGGCGGTGGTGGAGGGGCTGCGGCGAGAGCTGTGGGCGGCACGGCCGGCCGGGTCGGTGCCGCCGGTCGTCTTCGCCGGATATGCTCGCCCGCTGCTCGGCAACGATCCGCGGTACCGGGCGGCGTTGGCGGGGCAGTCGCACGGGCCGGCGGCCCTGCTGGGTCGCGCGGTGGACGTGGCCCGTTCGACTGTCGCCGTACCGTTGGGTCCGGCCGCGGGCCGCAACCTCGCGGTGCTCGGCTCGGGTGCCGCGGCGGGCGGGTTGCTGGCGACGGCCGCACGGAGCACCGCGGACCATCACGCGCCGGGCACCGCACGTTTCCTGGTGGCGGTGCCGGACCCGGGCGCTCGGGCGCTGGCGGAGGCGTTGACTGCGGAGCTGGCCGCCCGGCATCCGGCCGAGCTGGTGGATCTGCCGACGCTGCTAGCGGCCCCCGCCGACGAACTGCCGACGTATCTGGTGGCCTTCGGGCTGGACCGGCCGGGCCCCCGGGAGTTGCCGGTGGACCGGTTGCGTGCGCTGCTGCGTAACGGACCGCCGACCGGGCGACACCTGTTGGGTTGGTGGCGTGCGGTGCCCCCGTTCGCCGCGCTGTTCGAGCCGGCGGGCGAGGTCGACAAGTTGGCCGCCGTGGTCGTGCTGGACGTGCCGGTCGCGCAGCTCACCCCCGTCTTCGGCCGGGCGGTGGAGTGGCGGGCCCGCCCGGACCGGGCGGTGCTCTGGGACGGTCCGGACGAGCGGGGCACGGTCCTGGTGCCGTTCGCCGACGAGGCCGGGTGATCCGGTGGCGCGGGCAGGGGGTGTCGAGATGAGTCCGGAGGCGACGGTGACCGGGCCGGGGCGGCAGCGGGTCGCCGCGCCGAGCGGGGACGTCACCCAGGCTGCGGCCGAGCCCAGCACCGCTTGGGCGGAGTACCTGGCCGCGGCCCGCCAGCTGGACGCGGTACGCCGCAGTGCGGCCGCTGCCGCCGGTGAGCAGGCCCGGTCGGCGGAGACCGCCCGGGAGGAGCTGACGGTGGTCCGTACCGGGCTGGCGAGCCAGCAGGAACGGCTGCGCGAGTTGGGCGTACCAGCGATTTCTTTGGTGCCGTCACCGCCGGAGCTGACCGAGGCGTCCCGGTCGATGGCGGGCGGTCCGGCGGCCGTGCTGGCGGCGCTGCGGGCCGCGCGGGGTCGGGCCGAGGCGGCGGACGCGGCCCTGGCGGCGCGGCGACGGTTGCGGCCCGGATCCTGGCCGGCGCGGCTGCGCAACCTTCTGGTGTACGGGCCGCTGGCGCTTGTGGTGCCGCTGATCCAGGTGGCGGTGTACGCGGCGACGGGAGTGGGAGCGGCAAGTGTGGCCGCGTTGATCTGTGGGTTGCCGATGCCGGCGGTCGCGTTCGTCGCCGGTTGGGTGGGCATCGGGCGGTTGTTTCGGGTGAGCCCCGCCGAGCGGCTGGACCGCACGGTGCGCTTCGGCGCGCTTGTGTGCCTGGTGCCGGCGGTGCTGGTGACGGCGGGCCTGCTGCTGGTCCTGCTCGCCGGCTGACCTGCCCGGCTGGTCGGCGCCGGGCAGGAGAGCGGACGGCGGGAAGGCAACGGCCGGCCGGCCCCCGCAGGGGTCGGCCGGCCGGGGCACGTCGGGCTGTCAGCGGGGGATGATCAGGGCCATTGCCTCGGCACGGGACTTGGAGTCCGTCTGCAGGATGCCGCGCACCGCCGACGTGATGGTCTTGGCACCGGATTTCTGGATGCCGCGCATCGCCATGCACATGTGCTCGCACTCGAGCACGACGACGACGCCGCGGGGTGCGAGTTTGCTCATCAGCAGGTCGGCGACCTGCGAGGTGAGCCGCTCCTGCACCTGGGGCCGGCGGGCGAAGACCTCGACCAGTCGGGCCAGCTTGGACAGGCCGGTGATCCGCCCGTCGGGGCCGGGGATGTAGCCGATGTGCGCGCTGCCGCGGAACGGCAGCAGGTGGTGCTCGCAGAGGCTCATCACGTCGATGTCCCGAACGATCACCAGCTCTTCGTGGTTGGCCTCGAAGGTGGTGCTGAGCACCTGGGCCGGGTCGACCCGCAGGCCGGCGAAGAGTTCGGCGTACGCGCGGGCGACCCGGGCCGGCGTCTGCTGGAGCCCGTCGCGGTCCGGGTCCTCGCCGACCGCGATCAGGATCTCGCGGACGGCCTTCTCGATCCGACCCAGGTCGACGGCGTCCTCGACCGGGCGGCCGGTCAGCTTGCCGCTGATCAGCCGGGCGGCGACGTAGTCCAGCTCGTCGTCGCCGTCGGGTTCGGTCGCGGAGACGGCCAGCTCCCGGTGGGGGGAGCTGGCCGTCGGGTCGTTGCTCAGTGGGTGCCGTCCGAGTTGTTGGACGGCGCCCCGCCACCGACGGACGCCTGCGCGCCGTCGGCCTGGGCCTGCGCCTTGAGCTTGTCCTTCTCCGCAGGGGTGAGCACGGGCGGCTCGGTGGAGGGCATCCGCTTGCCGAAGCCGTTGTACGGTGCCAGCGGCGGGCGCTTGACCACCCGGGAGCAGATCCGCGCCATGTCGGCCGTGGAGAGGGTTTCCTTCTCCATCAGCTCAAGCACGATGTTGTCCAGGACGTCCCGGTATTCCACCAGGATCTCCCAGGCCTCGTCGTGCGCCAGCTCGACAAGTGCCCGCATCTCGCCGTCGATCTCGGCGGCCACCGAGTCCGAGTAGTCCCGCTCGTGGCCCATGTTGCGGCCGAGGAACGGCTCGTCTCCGCTGGTGCCGTACTTGATCGCGCCGAGCTTGGAGCTCATGCCGTACTGGGTGATCATCGCGCGGGCCAGTTGGGTGGCCTTCTCGATATCGTTGCCGGCACCCGTGGTGGGCTCGTGGAAGACCAGCTCCTCGGCGGCCCGGCCGCCCAGCGCGTACGCCAGGGTGTCGATCATTTCGGCGCGGGTCTGGGTGTACTTGTCTTCGGTCGGGAGCACCAGGGTGTGGCCCAGCGAGCGACCACGGGACAGGATCGTCACCTTGTGCACCGGCGCGGCGTGCGGCAGCGCCCAGGCGACAAGCGCGTGCCCACCCTCGTGGTACGCGGTGATCTTCTTTTCGTTGTCGCTCATCACGCGGGTCCGTCGCTGCGGACCGGCGACCACCCGGTCGATCGACTCTTCGAGCGAGTCGTTGGAGATCGCCCGCTGCTCCTTGCGAGCGGTGAGCAGGGCCGACTCGTTGATCACGTTGGCGAGGTCGGCGCCGCTGAAGCCCGGCGTGCGACGGGCCACCGCGTCAAGGTCGACGTCGGGGGTGAACGGCTTGCCCTTGGCGTGCACCCGCAGGATGGCCTTGCGGCCCTCCATGTCGGGGGCGTCCACCGGGATCTGCCGGTCGAACCGGCCCGGGCGCAGCAGCGCCGGGTCGAGGATGTCCGGCCGGTTGGTCGCGGCGATCAGGATCACGCCGCCCTTGGTGTCGAAGCCGTCCATCTCGACGAGGAGCTGGTTGAGCGTCTGCTCGCGCTCGTCGTGACCGCCACCCATGCCGGCGCCACGGTGCCGGCCGACGGCGTCGATCTCGTCGACGAAGACGATCGCCGGGGCGTTCGTCTTGGCCTGTTCGAACAGGTCACGGACGCGGCTGGCGCCGACACCGACGAACATCTCCACGAAGTCCGAGCCGGAGATCGAGTAGAAGGGCACCCCGGCCTCACCCGCGACCGCGCGGGCCAGCAGCGTCTTACCCGTGCCGGGCGGGCCGAAGAGCAGCACGCCCTTCGGGATCTTGGCACCCAGGGCCTGGTACTTCGCCGGATTCTGCAGGAAGTCCTTGATCTCGTACAGCTCTTCGACGGCCTCCTCGGCACCCGCGACGTCCGCGAAGGTCGTCTTCGGAGTGTCCTTGGTGATCATCTTCGCCTTGGACTTGCCGAAGTTGAGCACCCGGGAGCCGCCACCCTGCATCTGCGACATGAAGAACAGCAGCAGGAGGACGAGCAGCGCGATCGGCAGCAGGTTGACCAGCAGGCTCACCCAGATGCTGTCCGACGAGACCTTGGCGTCGGCCGGGCCGGTGACCCGGTTGTTCGCCTTGGCGTCCAGCACCTCGTTCCAGACCTCGTCACCGACCTGGTACGGGAACTGCGCCTCGATCTTGTTGGTCTCGGTCTTGCCGAACTTGGTCTTCTGGGCCAGGTCCAGTTGGAGCGTCTGCTCCTTGTCCTGGAAGACCACCTTATTGATCTTGGCGGTGTGGAGCTGATCGAGCGCAACGGAAGTGTCCACGCGGTGGTAGCTGGGACCAGCGGTGAACAGTTGACTGAGCACAACTGCGCCGAGGATGACCAGGATGATCCAGACCACCGGTCGGCGGAAGAAACGCGTACGTTCCATACTGTTGTCGAGCGCCGGAGCGCCCGCATCCTCCTGATCGACGTCCTGACCATCTGATTGGTGTCGCCGCGGTGAGCGGCGGTCGGAGCTGCCATGCGGGGCGGCCTCGACCCCGAGGCGCTAAAACTGCCGCGCCGCGGTCATTCGACGGTACACCGTGTACGCGAGGAGCGAGCTCGCGAGCCCCGCACTGGGCGCACCTTTCATATCGATGGCACGCACCGTGGGCAGGCCCACCAGCCCCGCGACCCGCGTACGGCGGGTCCGGGTGGAAACCGGCGTGGCGGGGAGTCCGGCCCGGCCACCCGACGGGCCCGATCACGCGGCCGAGGGGGTCGGGCGCGGAGTAACCTCCGGGCCACCGGGTCCACGGTAGCCGCAAGAGCTGAGAGCGCGCTGAACGTCGGCTCGATGAATGCCGATGCGAGTCGACCTCACGCCCCAACGGGGTCACCCCGGTGGGCTCGCGACAGGCGTCAGGAGCGGGCGTAGACCTCGGGCTTGAGCACCCCGACGTACGGCAGCTCCCGGTAACGCTCACCGAAGTCCAGGCCGTAGCCGACCACGAACTCGGTGGGGATGTCGAAGCCGACGTACTTGACCGGGACCGGCACCTTTACCGCGTCCGGCTTGCGGAACAGCGCGACGACCTCGACGCTCGCGGCCGAGCGGGACTCCAGGTAGCGCAGCAGCCACGAGAGAGTGAGCCCGGAGTCGACGATGTCCTCGACGACCACCACGTGCCGACCGGCGATGTCCCGGTCCAGGTCCTTGAGGATGCGGACCACCCCGGACGAGGTGGTGCCCTGGCCGTAGGAGGAGATGGCCATGAAGTCGAGCTCGGCCGGGGGGCCGTTGCGGCCCAGCGCCCGGGCGAAGTCCGCCATGAACATCACCGCACCCTTGAGCACGCACACGAGCAGTAGCCCGTCGTTCACGTGGGAGTAGTCGGCGGAGACCTGCTTGGCGAGCTCCGCCGTCTTCTCGCGAATCTGCGCCTCGGAAATGATCACGTGGTCGATGTCGGCGTCGTACCAGGAGCCGTCAGCCATGACTCCTAGCCTGCCGTACGTCGGATGGCCTCCGTCGGCGGGGCCGCACCTTTTGGCGCGGTCCCGCCCGGGATTTTCTGCGCAAACAGCGCTAATGACATCAGTTGGTACGTGACCGCCAGCGGCGGCCGTCGTCACTGGGCTTCCAGTCCGCCGAATCGTGACTGTCGACGGTCAGGCCGGCCGCCGAGGCGGCGACGAGCAGGACGAGGAAGAGGAGGAAGAGCAGGAACTCCATGGCGGCGCTCACTTTCGCATGATTGCTGTCGGTTTCGCCGCCGGTGCGCACCGGACTGAGACAAGTCTGCGACCTCTCGCGCCGACCGGACAGTGGCAGCAATGCCATTGGTCATCGATTTACTGCCACCTCTCGGGTTACCCTCGTCACATGCTCCGGTCCATCGCCGTCCTCACCCTCGACCAGGTCGCCCCCTTCGAGCTCGGCGTACTCGCCGAGGTGTTCGGCACCGACCGCACCGCCGACGGCTTTCCCGGCTACCGCTTCCAGCTGTGCAGCCCGGACGGCGAGGCCGTGCGTACGTCGTCCGGCTTCCACCTCACCCCGCACGCCGACCTCGGCCCCCTGGAGGAGGCCGACCTGGTGGCCATCCCCGCGCACAGCCAGGGCACCGCCGTCCCCGGGCCGGTGCTCGACGCGCTGCGCCGGGCCGACGCCCGCGGAGCGCACCTGTTCAGCGTCTGCTCCGGCGCCTTCCTGCTCGGCGAGGCCGGGCTGCTCGACGACCGGGAGTGCACGACCCACTGGCGGTACGTGGACGAGCTGCAACGCCGGCACCCACGCGCCCGGGTGCGCTGCAACTCGCTCTACGTCCAGGACGGCCGGCTGCTCACGAGCGCTGGCACGGCGGCCGGCATCGACGCCTGCCTGCACCTGATCCGCCAGGAGCACGGCTCGGCCACCGCGACCCGGCTGGCGCGGCGGATGGTGGTCCCGCCGCACCGCGACGGCGGCCAGTCACAGTACGTCGAGGCACCCATCCCGAAGGCGCCCGAGGCACCGACGCTGGAACCGGTGCTGGAGTGGCTGATGGGTCACCTGGACCGGACGACCACCGTGGAGGAGTTGGCCGCCCGCGCCGGCATGGCACCCCGCACGTTCGCCCGCCGGTTCCGCGCCGAGACCGGCACCACCCCGCACGACTGGCTCACCAACCAACGGGTGCTGCTCGCCCGGCGACTGCTCGAAGAGACCCCGTTGAGCGTGGAGGCCGTCGCCGACCAGTCCGGCTTCGGCGACGCCGCGGCGCTCCGCCACCACTTCACCCGCCGGGTCGGCGCCACCCCGCACAGCTACCGGACCACCTTCCGGGACCGGGCGCACAGCGGCTGAGATCCGGGCCGGTGCCGGTGGGACCGGCGTCAGGTGGGGGTGACCGCCGCCAGCCGGTCGGCGCGGCGGAACACCCGGACGCCACCGGGCAGATCGGTGGGGCCCTGACCATGCCAGGCGGTGACAAGCGCGTCCAGGGCGTTGACGTGCCGGTGCGACAGCGCTCCCGGCCGGGCGCCCACCTCACGCACCCAGGAGTGCAACACCCGGCCGCGCACCGCGGGAACCAGACCGGCAAGCGCGGGCACGGACAGCCCTCCATCGGGGCAGCGTGCCCCGGCCAGCGCCGCCGCCGCCAACTCGTCGA
Organism: Micromonospora sp. DT228; assembly: GCF_049841595.1. NCBI lineage: Bacteria > Bacillati > Actinomycetota > Actinomycetes > Micromonosporales > Micromonosporaceae > Micromonospora > Micromonospora sp. DT228. The sequence goes on along the minus strand of NZ_JBNCKO010000005.1, from coordinate 127,877 downwards.
GCGCGGCGTTGTCCGCCGCCACCAGCCCGGCGGTACGCGCGAGGTTGTCCACCACGCCGGGTCCGAGCGCCCGCACCAGCGCCGGCAGCAGGTCGACCCGAACCCGGGAGCGGGCGTACGACGGGTCGCTGTTGTGCGGGTCCTGCCACGGGCTCAACCCGAGCACGGCACAGGCGGCGCGCGTCTGCTCCCGACCGATCTCCAGCAGCGGACGCAGCAGCGGCACGCCGTTCAAGTCCCGCCGGGCGGGCATCCCGGCCAACCCGCGCGGGCCGGCGCCCCGGGCGAGCGCGAGCAGCACCGTCTCCGCCTGGTCGTCGCGGGTGTGCCCGGTCAACACCGCGACCGCGTCCTGCTGCCGGGCCACCTCGGTCAACGCCTGGTAACGGGCCTCCCGGGCGGCCGCCTCCGGCCCGCCCGGACGCCCCGCCACCTCCACCCGCACGACTGTCGCCGACGCGAAACCGAACCCGGCGGCCCAGGTGGCCACCGCCTCGGCACGCTCCGCGGAGCCGTCCTGCAATCCGTGGTCCACCGTGACCAGCACGGCGGCGCGGCCCAGTCGAGGCGCCACGAACGCGGTGGCCGCCGCGAGGGCGAGCGAGTCGGCGCCGCCGGAGCAGGCCACGAGCACCGGCCCACCGGACGGCAGAGCGGTCAGGGCGCGACGCACCGCGACCCGGATCGCGGCCAGTGGTGGGGCGAGCGCGGCCACCGGCGGGCGGTCAGCCAGCGGCCGGGATGGTGCCGGCCGGGCCGTGCACCCGGGCCACCCAGGCATCCGGGTCACCCAACTCGGACAGTCGGGGCAGCGTGAGCGGCGAGTTGAAGATCGAGTTGAACCCCTCCATGCCGACCCGCTCCACCACGCCGTGCACGAACTTGCGCCCCTCGGCGTACTGGCGCATCTTGACGTCCACCCCGAGCAGCCGGCGGATCGCCTTCTCCAGCGGGTTGCCGGCCTCCCGACGCCTGTTGAACGATGCCCGGATCCGCTCCACGCTCGGGATCACCTGCGGACCGACGCCGTCCATCACGAACTCGGCGTGCCCCTCCAGCAGGGTCATCAACGCGGTGAGCCGGTCGAGCACCGCCCGCTGCGCGGGGGTCTGCACGATGTCCAGCACGCTTGTGCGGCTCTCCGGGTCACGGACCGCCTCGGACAGGGTGGCCACCCCGCGCCGCAACCGCTCGACGAGGTGCTCGCTGCCGCTGGACGAGGCGTCGACGAACGCCTGCACCTCGCCGAGGAAGTAGGCCCGCATCCACGGGACGGCGGTGAACTGGGTCCGGTGGGTGACCTCGTGCAGGCACACCCAGAGCCGGAAGTCCCGCGGGTCCGCACCGAGCTTGCGCTCCACCTCGACGATGTTCGGTGCGACGAGCAGCAGTTGGCCGGGGTCGGCCGAGAAGACCTCGTACTGCCCGAGCACCCGACCGGAGAGGTACGCCAGCACGGTGCCGGCCTGCACCCCGGTCAGCCGGGAGCCGACCGCCTCGGTCAACGCGCTCGGCTGCTTGTCGCCGGACAGCCGGCTCACCAGCGGAGTGATCACCTCGCGGAGACCGGCGATGTTCGTCGCGGCCCAGTCGCGCCGGTCGACCACCCGGACCGGCGGATGCGCCACCTGCGCCCGCAGCCCCGTGTAGTCGGCCACGTGCCCGGCCGCCTCTTCGGTCAGCCGGCGCAGGTCGCCGACCACGTCGGTAGCCTCGGCGTACGACACCCGGGGGCCCGACTTGCTCAACGCCCCCGCGGTGGCGGCGGCCAGATCCCAGTCCACGAACTGCGCCATGGACCCACCGTACCCGCGCCGCGACACCCCGGCCCAGGCTCGCGTCCGCGATCGACGGCGATGGCCGCCCCGACAGGGGCCGCAGACCTCGGGCGGCGACGGTCAGCGGCAGCCGCAGCCGGCCAGCGCGGCGGTGATCCGATCCAGCGCCGGTTGGGCGGTTTCCTTTCCGCCAGGCACCCGATCCGTGAGCACCGCGAAGGTGAGTAGCCGACCGTCGGCGGTGGTGACCAGGCCCGCAATGGAGTGCACGGCGGTCAGTGTGCCGGTCTTCGCCCGGACGCTGCCCGCCCCGGCGACGGTGCCGGCAGCCGTGCGGTAGCGCTCGTTTAGGGTCCCGGACCAGCCCCCCACCGGCAGACCTCCGAAGACACCGGCCAGTTCCGGATGGTCCGGGCTGGCCGCCAGTCGGAGCAGGTCGGTCAGCAACGACGGGCTGATCCGATTGTTGCGGGACAGCCCGCTGCCGTCGGAGAGGGTGATCTCGTCGGCGGGCAGACCCAGCTCGGCCACCTCCGCGTCCATCGCGGCAGCGCCGCCGTCGAACGAGGCCGGCTGGTTGCGGGCCAGCGCGACCTGCCGAGCCAGCGCCTCGGCCACCAGGTTGTCACTCTCGCTGATCATGATGTCGACCAGGCGGATCATCGGCGGAGACTGCACCACACCCAGCTCGGTGCCCGGCGCCGACGTGCCACCGGCTGCGGCGGGCGCCGGTGCCGTGCCACGCTTCACGGCGTCGCCCGGCACGCCGAGCAGCCGGGCGAACGACCTGCCGGCGGCCAGATCCGGCTCGGCGAACCGCTCCGCGGCCCCGTGCGGGACACTCGGGTCCCGGCGAGCGCCGTCGGTCATCAACGCCGTCACCGCGCCACCAGACCCACCGGTGGGGATGTCGTCGTCCCAGCCCGGGCCGTAGACCGGGCCGGAGTAGACCGAACCGTCGACGGTGACACTCGTCGGGGTGGTGCCGCCGAGCGCCGTACGCACCTGGGCGGCCAGCTCGTCGAGCCGCGCCGCGCCCGGGTAGTAGCCCTTCTTGCCGATCGCGAGGGTGGGATCGCCACCGCCGATGATCACCACCTCGCCGGCCTTCGTGCCGGCCACCGCGCGGGTGGGGATCCGGTAGCCGGGTCCTCGGGCTGCCAGTGCCGTCACCGCGGTCGCCAGTTTGGTCACCGAGGCGGGCACGGTGCCGTCGTCCGCCCCCTTGCCGAACAGCGTCTGGCCGGAGATGACATCGGCCACCGAGACGTTCACCCGATCGCCCAGGGCGGCGACTCCGACAAGCGGGGCGAGAGCGGCACGAACCCCGTCCGGGGTAGGTGTCGGAGCGTTCGGGTCCGGCCCGGGCAGCACGTCCGACGGGTCCGGCTCCGGGCTCACGCCAGCGGCGTTCGGGGCGGACCCGGAATCGTCGCCCAGCCATCCGGCGACCGGGCCAGGTCGGGCGACGACGACTCCGACGCCGGCGAGCACCAGCAGCAGCACGACGGCCAGCACCAGCGGCAACCGCCGCCGACGAGGTGGCGCGTCGGGCGTGGGCGCCGGCGCGGCACCGGCGGACGACGGCAGCGCGGAGATCGGCGGACCCAGCGGCGGGACTCGACCGGGGGCGGCGTTCGGGCCAGGCCACGGGCCGGGCGGAGCCGGGCTCACCGGGACCGACGCACTACCGCGCGACGGGCCACCCGAGGTCGGGCGGGAGGGAGCCGGACTCACCGGAACCGACGCACTACCACGCGACGGGCCACCCGAGGTCGGGCGGGAGGGAGCCGGACTCACCGGAACCGACGCACTACCACGCGACGGGCCGCTCGTCGGTCGGTCAGTGCCGACCGCCGGGAAGCGACGGTTGTTCGGGGGTGGGCCGGCCGGTGGACGCCACGGCAGTGGCGGCGGTGTCGCGGGTGCCGGCGTCCCGGGCTCGGGAGCCCGGGGCAGGTGGGCCTCGGGCACGGGGACCCGACCCGTGGCGCCGCCGGGGCCGGATCGTCCGGTACCGTGCGCGGAGCCCTCGTCCGGGCGGTAGTGTGAATCTTCCCTCCCCACGACCCCCTCCTCCCCCAGCGAAAATCGGCTTGGGTGACACTACTTCGGTCCGAAGACTATGCGGCGGCCGGAGTCGGCGGGTGGGCATTCACCTGTCCGGAGGGGCCGCCAGTGGTTCCGTTAGCCAGCGTGGGCAGACGAGGGAGCGTGCAGATGGATTTCGACGTGACGGTTGAGATCCCCAAAGGTCACCGGAACAAGTACGAGGTGGACCACAAGACCGGCCGCATCAGGCTGGACCGCACCCTCTTCACCTCCACCCAGTACCCGGCCGACTACGGGTTCATCGAGGGCACTCTGGGCGAGGACGGCGACCCGCTGGACGCGCTGGTGCTGGTCCCCGAGCCGACCTTCCCGGGCTGCCTGATCCGCTGCCGCACCATCGGCATGTTCCGGATGACCGACGAGAAGGGCGGGGACGACAAGGTCCTCTGCGTGCCCTACGAGGATCCTCGCCAGGAGCACCTGCGCGACATCCACCACCTCGGCGAGTTCGACCGGCTGGAGATCCAGCACTTCTTCGAGGTGTACAAGGACCTGGAGCCCGGCAAGTCGGTGGAGGGCGCGACCTGGGTCGGCCGCACCGAGGCCGAGGCCGAGATCCACGCCTCCTACAAGCGGGCCAGGGACGCCGAGGCGCGCGGCGAATCCATGCACTGACGACTGCTGACGCAACGGGCCCGGTGGCCGCTCAACCGAGCAGCCCCCGGGCCCGGTCGTACAGGTCGAGCACCGCGCAGGCGATCGGCACCACCGCGACCGCCAAGGCCGTGTCGGTGAGGTCCGCGACCCTACCGAGGTACGGCGAGACCGGCCGCCGGGCGTATCCGGTGCCACTGGCGGCGGCCACCAGAGCCAGCGCCGCACCGCCCAGGACCAGCGCCAGCCGCCCGACGTCGTCGGCCCGGCCGACGAGCACCGCGCCCAGCACGGTGTAGCCGGCCAGCCCGGCCAGCACCGTCGGGACCCGGTGTCGCAACGCCACGAACAGCCGCGACCGCAGCAGCAGCACCGCCGAGGTGACCGCCAGCAGCACCCGACCGGCCGTCGCCCCGGCAACCCCGAGTACGACCGCGGCGGCCACCGCCAGCAGGGCGTGCCCGATCAACATCCCGGTGAGCACCTCCTCGGTGCGGGTCACCGCGGCGTGTACCCGGCTCCGGTCCGGCAGGTCCCGGGCCCGCTCCGGCCCTTCGGTGGGGGTCGACGTCGGCAGGGTGATCGGTGGCAGGGGCAGTTTGCCCAGCCGGATGGCCAACAGCGGGATCACGCCGACGGCGAACACCAGTGCGCTGAGCAGCACCGCCGCCGTGCCGGCCGGGGTCAGCAGCAGTCCACCGAGCGCCGCAGCGGCGCCGATCAGGCCGACCGTGACACCGGCCACGAAGACCCGTAGCCGGCTGGCCACGCCCAGCAGGCCGAGCAGCGCCACAAACAACAGCGCCACGGAACCGGCCAGCAGCTCGGGCGCGCCCACCCAGCGGACCGGCCCGAACAGCCCGACCGGGTCGCCGGAGCCGACCGCGAGGGCGCCGGCCGTGAAGGCGTACGGCAGCGCGTAGCCACCGAGTGTCGCCCCGGCGGTGCCGTCGCCGTTGGCGCGGGAGGCGACCGCGCCGGCCACGGTGAGCAGCAGCGCCACCACGGCGGCGGCCAGCCAGCCGGCCTGGTACGTCGGGCCGCCGACGAGCAGGGCGAGCAGCCCGACGCTGAGTGGCACGGCCGCGCCGGCCAGACCGGCGGCCCGGGTGGCGGTGGGCGACCAGGCGCCGCCGCGGCGGCGGGCACCGTCGGCGATCGCCTCGACCACGTCGTCGTACTCCAGCTCGGGCCAGTGCGCGCGGGCCGGCACGAGGTGCAGCACCTCACCGTCGCGAACCCCCTGTGGCAGCAGCGCCTGGGCGGTCGCCAACAGCGCGCCGTCGGTGCGGCGCAGAACCCAGCCGCCGTGTTGCTCGCCGTCATCGGCCAGCCCGACGCCGGCGTGCCGGAGTACGTCGGGCAGCAGCTCGGCCAGGGGCACCTGCTCCGGCAGGGCGACGTCCACCCGTCGTTGCGGCGCGCTGATCGTGACGCGGGCCAGACCGGTAGTCATCGACTGGACTCCATATCGAGGGGGATCGGAGGCTGCGCGGACGACAGGACTTTACCTACCATGAGTCCGGCTCGGGTTACTTACCGCTAACAGGAGGCCGAGTGTCGACAGTCGTCATCAAGCGCCCGCCACGTAGACCGGCGCCGGAGATCCCCGCCGGCGAACTGCCGGTCGAGGCGCCGCCGGAGATCCCCGTGGTGGCCGGCGGGCGGTGGCAGCAGATGCTCATGCTGCTGCCCATGCTCGGCGGCACCGTGGCGATGGCGATGATGTTCGGCCGGGGCGGTGGCACCTACTCGTACGTGGTGGGTGGGATGTTCGGGCTCTCCTCGTTGGCGATGCTGGTGACCTCCTGGGGCAGCGCCTCCGGCACGCCGAAGAAGTCCGAGATGATGGCCGCCCGACGCGAGTACCTGCGGCACCTGGCCACGCTGCGGCGGCGGGTCCGACGGACCGCGGGACAGCAGCGGGCCGGGCTCTACTACCGGCACCCGGACCCGGGCGGGCTCTGGTCGACGGTGGACAGCCACCGGGTCTGGGAACGACGCCCCGCCGACCCGGACTTCGCGGTGGTGCGGGTCGCCGTCGGGCCGCAGACCCTGGCCACCCCGCTCGTCCCACCTGTCACCCGGCCGCTGGAGGAGCTGGAGCCGATGACCGCTGGAGCGCTGCGGCGCTTTCTGGACGCGTACTCCGTGGTGCCGGACCTGCCGGTGGCGTTGTCGTTGCGCAGCTTCGCCCGGGTGCACGTCCGGCCCGCCGGCCGCGGCGGCACCCCGACCACAGGTGGGTCGCCCACCGGTGACCCGGGGGCGCAGGCGCTGGTCCGGGCGGTGCTGACCCAACTCGCGGTCTTCCACGCCCCCGACGAGCTGCTCGTCGCGGTCTGCGCGGGTCCGGAACGCCGGACCTGCTGGGAGTGGGTGAAATGGCTCCCGCACGCCCACCACCCCAGCCGCACCGACGCGCTCGGCCCGGTACGGCTGGTCACCAGCTCCGCCGCCGACCTGGAACGGCTGCTCGCCGACGTGCTGGCCAGCCGGTCGCGGTTCAGCCCGGCCGGCCCGGCCACCGACGGGCCACACGTGGTGGTGGTCCTCGACGGCGGCGACCTGACCGGCGCCAGTGACCTGACCGGTGACGGCGGCATCGACGCGGTCACCGTGTTGGACCTGGACACTCCGCCGCCCCGGCTGCTCGACAGGTACGCGCTGCTGCTGGAGCTGCACGGCCGACGGCTGCACTCGTGGTCGTCCGACGGGCACGCCGAGGTGGGCACCGCCGACCAGCTCGACCTCGCCGACGCCGAGGCGATCGCCCGACGGTTGGCGCCGCTGCGGCTCGCCGGCACGGCCCGCGGGCCGGACGCCCCGCTCCAGGCCGACCTGGGCCTTCCCGAGTTGCTCGGGCTCGGCGACCCGGAGAGCTTCACGGCCGAGCAGGGCTGGTTGCCGCGCTCGGCACGCGACCGGCTGCGGGTGCCGATCGGGGTCGGCGTGGACGGCGGTGCCATCGAGCTGGACCTCAAGGAGTCCGCCCAGGACGGGATGGGCCCGCACGGCCTACTCATCGGAGCGACCGGTTCCGGCAAGTCCGAGCTGCTCCGCACGCTGGTGCTGGGGCTCGCCGCCACGCACAGCTCGGAGCAGCTCAACTTCGTGCTCGTCGACTTCAAGGGTGGTGCCACCTTCGCGTCGTTCGACCGGCTGCCCCACACCGCGGCGGTGATCACGAACCTGGCCGACGCGTTGCCCCTGGTCGACCGGATGGTCGACGCGATCAACGGGGAACTCGTCCGCCGCCAGGAGCTGCTGCGTCGCGCCGGCAACTTCGCGAGCGTGCGCGACTACGAGCGGGCGCGGGCGGCCGGCAGCCCACTGGCCCCGCTGCCGTCGCTGCTGCTGATCTGCGACGAGTTCTCCGAACTGCTCTCCGCCAAACCCGACTTCATCGACCTGTTCGTGCAGATCGGCCGGTTGGGTCGGTCGCTCGGCGTCCACCTGCTGCTCGCCAGCCAGCGACTGGAGGAGGGCCGGCTCCGCGGGCTGGACACCCATCTGTCCTACCGGATCGGGTTGCGTACCTTCTCCGCGCTGGAATCCCGCACCGTGCTCGGGGTGGCCGACGCCCACGAGCTGCCCCGCTCGCCGGGTCACGGCTACCTGCGCTCCGGCACCGACCCCCTGGCCCGGTTCAAGGCCGCGTACGTCTCCGGTGCCGGCCGGCGTCGGACCGTGCCGGCCGGCGCGCCCGCCGAGGGCGGCGCCCGGCTGCTCACCTTCACCACGCACGTCGTGCCGGTGCCCGAGCCGGCGACCCCGGTCGTGCCCGTCGTGGCGGAGGAGGAGGGCCGGGAGACACTGCTCGACCTGCTTGTGGACCGGCTCGTCGGGCAGGGCCCGCCGGCACACCAGGTCTGGCTCCCGCCGCTCGGTCCGCCACCGGCCCTGGACGAGCTGCTCGGTCCGGTCGAGGTGGACCCGAGGCGCGGGCTCACCGTGGGCAACCCGGAGCTGCACGGCGCGCTCGGAGTGCCACTGGCCGTCGTGGACAAGCCGTTGGAGCAGCGCCGGGACCTGCTCTGGCTGGCGCTGGACGGGGCCGCCGGGCACGTCGCGGTGGTCGGCGCGCCCCAGAGCGGCAAGTCCACCGCGCTACGCACGCTGATCTGCGCGCTGGCGCTCACCCACACCCCGGTCGAGGTGCAGGTCTACTGCCTGGACTTCGGTGGCGGCGGGCTGGCCGCGCTGCGCGACCTTCCGCACGTGGGCGGGGTGACCGGCCGGGCCGATCCGACCGCCGTCCGACGCACCGTGGGCGAGATGAGCACCCTGCTGGCCGACCGGGAACGCCGCTTCGCGGAGCTGGGCGTGGAGTCGATGGCCGCGTACCGGCAGCGCCGGGCCGCTGCGGGAACGAGCAGTCAGCCGGGCACCGATCCGTTCGGTGACGTGTTCCTGGTGATCGACGGGTGGAGCACGGTCCGGGGCGAGTACGACGATCTGGAACCGCTGGTCACCGACCTGGCCACCCGGGGCCTGTCGTACGGGCTGCACGTGGTCGCCACCGCGCTGCGCTGGCTGGACTTCCGGCCGGCGATCCGGGACCTGTTCGGCTCCCGGCTGGAGCTGCGCCTCGGTGATCCGTCCGACTCGCTTGTGGCTCGGCGTGCCGCCGCCAACGTGCCGGAGCGCTCCGGTCGGGGCGTGACCGCGGAGGGCCTGCACTTCCTCACCGCGCTGCCCCAACTCGCCGACAACATGGACACCGCCGATCTGGTCAAACGGGTCGCCGGCAGTTGGGGTGGCCCGTCGGCGCCTCGGGTGCGATTGCTCCCGCCGGTGCTGCCGTACGCCGATCTGGACCTGGCCGCGACGACCGGGCTGCGGCTGCCGATCGGGATCGCGGAGGCGGACCTGCGCCCGGTGCTGCTCGACTTCGCCACCGAGCCACACTTCGTGGTCTTCGGGGACTCGGAGTGCGGCAAGTCGTCGTTCCTGCGCGCGCTGGCCACGTCGATCATCACCCGGTTCACCCCCGAGCAGGCCCGGGTGATCCTCGTCGACTACCGGCGCAGCCTGCTCGGCGCCATCGAGACGCCGCACCTGATCGGGTACGGCACCGCCGCGGCGCACACCGCCGACCTGGTCGAGTCCGCGGCCGGTTACCTGGAGCGGCGGGCCCCCGGGCCGGAGGTCACCCCGCAACAACTGCGGGACCGCTCGTGGTGGTCCGGGCCCGAGCTGTTCGTGCTGGTGGACGACTACGACCTGGTGGCGGCCGGGCCGGCCAACCCGCTGCGGGCGCTGGAGGAGCACCTGCCGCACGCCCGCGACGTCGGGTTCCACCTGGTGCTGGCCCGCCGGTCCGGTGGTGCGGGCCGGGCCCAGTACGAGCCGATCGTGCAGCGGCTGCGGGAGCTGTCCACCGCCGGTCTGGTGATGGCGGGCAGTCCGGAGGAGGGTGCGCTCGTCGGGCCGGTGCGGCCGGGACCGTTGCCGCCGGGGCGTGGCCGGTTGGTCACCCGGAGGGAGGGCGTACGGCTCGTTCAGCTCGCACAACTGCCGCCGCAATGACGTGACTCGCCGGTTCTTCCCGTGACGGGTGGGGAAACCGGTAATCTCCGATCGTCATGGTTCCGTCGGGATGAATGGCTGGGGATGTGACAGGGGTGCGGCACAGCGGTCCGTCGGCGGCCCGACGGGCGACCGTCCGGGCGCTGCTCGGTGTGGCCGCGGCGCTCGCCGTCGTCGCGCCGACCGCGGCGGCCGTGCCCGTCGCCACGCCCAGCCGGGGCGGGCAGTTGGCCGGCGGGCCGACGGTGTTCGCTCCCGGCGACACGGTCGCTCGCACCGATCAGGTGCGCGACGAGCAGTGGCAGCTCGACGAGTTGCGGGCCGAGACGGCCTGGCGCAGCTCGACCGGCCGGGGCGTGACCGTCGCGGTGGTCGACTCCGGAGTGGACGGCAGCCATCCGGACCTGGTCGGCCAGGTGCTGCCCGGTCAGGATCTGGTCGGCGTCAGCGGGGGTGCGGGCCCGGATCCGGTGGGGCACGGCACGACCGTCGCCGGCCTGATCGCCGGACGCAAGGATGACAAGCGGGGCGTTGTCGGCCTCGCGCCGGATGCGCGGATCCTGCCGGTCCGGGTGCTCGACGAGGACAACCGCTACGACGACGCGCTGATCGTGGCCCAGGGGGTCCGCTGGGCTGTCGACCACGGCGCCCGTGTGATCAATCTGTCGTTGGGCGGCAGCGGCGACAGCCCCGCCCTGGCGGCGGCCCTGGACTACGCGTTCGTCCGGGACGTGGTCGTGGTCGCCTGCACCGGCAACCTGGCCACTTCCAGCAGCACAAAGGTGTGGTACCCGGCCCGTGAGCCGGGGGTGATCGCGGTCGCCGGCCTGGAGCGCAACAGCGAGGACCTGTGGTCCGGGTCGATCACCGGCCGGGCGACGGTGCTCAGCGCTCCCGCCACCGGGCTGGTCGGCGCCAAACCCCCGAACGGGTACTGGCGGGTGCAGGGCACGAGCTTCGCCGCGCCACTGGTGGCGGCCACCGCCGCGCTGGTCCGGTCCCGCTATCCACAGATGTCGGCGGGTGAGGTGGTCAACCGCTTGCTGGTGACCGCCCGGGACATCGGGCCGACCGGGCGGGACGACCGCTTCGGGTACGGGATGGTCGACCCGGTGGCCGCGTTGACAGCCGAGGTGCCACCGGTGACCGCCAACCCGCTCGACGATCAGACGTCCCCGGGGGTGACTGGTTTCGGCCCGGCGCCCGGCTCGGCTGACGACTCGGTGGCCGGCGCCGGAAGTAATCCGCTCGGTCTCGCCGCTCCCCGTCAGCAGAGCCGGTGGACGGCCCGGGCGGCAGGTGGCCAGGACACGTCGGCACCGGAGCAACTGTGGACCGGGTTCATGTTTCTCGTCGCCCTGACCGGCGGCGCCACTCTGCTGGTGCGCCGGTTCCGCCAACGATCCCGATGATCGAGGTCCATCGGCAGGCCTGACGGGTAGGCCGGTGGGGTAGAACCGTTCGCATGAGCGCGCCCGGCCCACGTACCCTCGGCACCGCCCGGCACCCGTCCTGGCGGCACCGCCGACTCGACCCGGACCACTCGCTGGGCCTCCGGCTGACACTCGCCGCGACGGCGGCGTTCCTGGTGCTGGTGCCGTTCACGCTGCTCGCGCTGCTGGTGCTCGGCGCCTGGGCGCCGCTGCACCGACTGGACTCGTCGGTCACCGAGTCCCTGCACGGTTACGCCGTCCACCACCCGGCCTGGGTCGTGCTGATGCGGGCCTGGAGCGAGGTGTTCGCGCCGATGCCGTTGCGGGCCGCCGCCCTGCTCGTGGTGATCTGGTTGCTGCGCCGGGAAGCCCGCCGGCTGGCCCTCTGGGCGACCACCACAATGGTGGTGGGTGGGCTGTTCGGCCCGTTGCTGAAGCTGCTCGTCGGCCGGGACCGGCCGGAGCTGCTCGACCCGGTGGCGCGGGCCGCCGGCTATTCGTTCCCCTCCGGTCACGCGCTGAACGCCACCCTGACCGCCGGGGTGCTGCTGCTGGTGTTTCTGCCGTACGTCGGCCGGGGAGTGGCACGGGTCGCGCTCTGGGTCGCCGCGCTGCTGCTCACCGTGGTGACCGGGTTGAGCCGGGTGGCCCTCGGCGTGCACTTCACGAGCGACGTGCTGGGCGGCTGGCTGCTCGGCGTGGCGGTGGTCGCCGCGACCACCGCCGCGTTCACCAGTTGGCGTGCGCACGCCGGTCTCCGGCCCGTCCAGCCGGCCCGCGACGGTGTCGCTCCCGAGGTCGAGCGGCACCCCGGAGCGGCCTGAGGCGTGCCGACGAGCCCCACCGGGTACTGGCCCAGCCATGTCCGACACCGTGGTCCAGATCATCCGGCGGGTGCTGCTGCCGGTGTCCCTCCTGTTCGGCGTCATGGTGCTGCTCGGGGTGCTGGTCACCCGGGTCTTCGAGCGGACCTGGCCGTTCACCGTCGAGGACGCGGTGAACCGGGAACTGGCCGGCGACCGTACCGGCGGCTGGAACAGCGTCTCGCTGGTGTTCAGCACCCTGGCCAGCACCCAGATGATCGTCGTGGTCACCGTCCTGGTGGCGTTGGCGCTGCGGCTCTGGCTGAACCGCTGGCGGGAGCCGCTGTTCCTGTGCGCAGCCGTGACCGCCCAGGCGCTGGTGTTCCTGCTGACCACGCTGGTGATCGACAGGCAGCGGCCGGCGGTGGAGCACATGGACGTCTCGCCGCCCACGTCGAGCTTCCCCTCCGGGCACACCTCCGCCGCGGTGGCGCTCTACGTCGGCATTGCCGTGCTGATGGCACTGCGGGTACGCAGCACGGGCGCGAAGGTCGCCTGGTGGACGCTGCTGCTGATGGTGCCGCTCGGGGTGGCGTTGACCCGGATGTACCGGGGGATGCATCACCCGAGCGACGTGGTGGCGTCCTTCCTCAACGGCGGCACCTGCGTCGCGATCATGGCCCGTGCCGTGCTGGACCGCGAGCTGCGGTGGGGGCGGGCGAAGCTGCCGACGGCGCGGCGAGCCGCGCCGGCCACCCGCTGACCGCGGCGGTCAGGTGCACTCGCCGGTGCCGACCTGCCGGTTGCGTTCGGCGCCGGCCAACGCCACCGGGCGGGCCTCGGCCGCGGTCACCGCGAAGCCGATGTTCGGGTTGTCGGACGCCGCCGCGAAGATCACCCCGAGCACCAGGCCGTTGGCGGAGAGCAACGGACCGCCGGAGTTGCCGCTGCGCACCAGCGCCCGGATCGTGTAGACCTCCCGGTTCACCTTCTTGGCGGAGTAGATGTCCGGCCCGTTGATCCGATCGACGTCGCGGACCCGCGCCGACTGCGCGTTGTAGGGGCCGTCGAGGGGGAACCCGAGCACGATGGCGTCCGAGCCGCTGCCCGCGTTGCCGGCGGCAAACCGCAGGGACGGACCGGGCAACCCCGGCACGAGCAGCACGGCCAGGTCCCGGTCCGGGTCGTAGACGACCACCTTGCCGTCGTACCGCTCGCCGCCCAACTCCACCGCGACCGACCGGGTCCCGGCGACGACGTGCGCGTTCGTCATCACCCGATCGTCGGCGTACACGAAGCCGGACCCCTCGATGCGGCGTGAGCAGCTGGGCGCGGAGCCGAGCACCTTGACGACCGACCGCTGACCGTTGACCACCACCTGCGAGCCGGCCAGCGCCGGATCGGGCGGCTCGACCTGCCGGGCCCGCGTGGGCGCGAGGTCACCGAAGACGTCCGGAAACCCGTCGGTGTCGAGCGTGTCCTGCAACGCCGTGGTGAGTTCGTGGGCCTGGTTCGGCAGGGCCCGGTTCACCACCGTGATCAGCGCGCTGTTGCGTACCGCGGCGGCGATCCAGGGCACCGCGGACGAACCGAACGGCACGGCGATCAACCAGGCGAACAGGAGCACCGCGAGCAGTGAGACGACGGCCCCACCGATGTCGTCGGCCCGCTTACCCACCTCACTGGTGATCGTCTTGCGCAGCCGGGAACCGAGCCAGCCGGCGAGCGCCTGCCCGACCACGGCCAGCCCGAAGATCGCCACCAGCGAGATCAGCACCCGGGCGATGGGATCCACGAACTGCCGGGCGAGCAGCGGCCCGAGCTGAAGGCCGAGCAGGAGGCCCAGGAAGAAGCCGGCGAGCGACAGGATGCCGATGGCGAAGCCCTGGCGGTATCCGCTGATCGCGAACAGGAGCATGAGCAGCAGCAGCAGCAGATCCACGACGGACACGGGTCAAGCGTACGGGCAGTGCGCCCACCAGATGACCATCGCCTGCGGAAAGTGAGGGTGCGGTCAGCGCAGGGCTGTCTCGTCGGCTTCGTCGGTGCCCGCCGACGGCGCTGGGGTCGCTCCGCTCGGCGGAAGCTCCACCACCCGACCACGTGGCCAGGGACGGGCCCAGCCGCCCATCTCCAACAGGGTGGCCAGCACCCCGGCGGTGAAGCCCCAGACGAGCATCCCGCGTGCCGAGAACGCCGGACCGATCCAACCACTCGGGTGACGGACCCGCAGGCGATTGGCGGGGTCGACCAGCTCGCTCACCGGCAGGCGGGCCACGTGCGCCACCTCGGCCGGCTCCCGGGGGTGCACCGGGTGCGGGTCGTGCCACCAGGCCAGCACCGGCGTGACCACGAAGTCGCTGACCGGGATCCACAGTTTCGGCAGCTCGGCCAGCACTGTCACGCTGCTCGGGTCGAGGCCGACCTCCTCGTTCGCCTCGCGCAGGGCGGTGGCCCGGACGTCGGCGTCCTCCGGGTCGGCCGCACCCCCGGGAAAGGCCGGCTGGCCGGCGTGGGTACGCAGGGTGGCGGCGCGTTGCAGGACCAGCACGTCGGGGCCGACGCCGGGCTGTTCGCCGAGCAGCACCAGCACGGCGCTCTCTCGACCGCCCTCCGCCGGGGTGGTCAGCCGGGTGAAGTCCTCGGCGCGGGCGGTGCCGAGCCGGGTCAGCAACGGCTCGATCCATTCGGGCGGTCGACGGGTCACGCCGGCACCGTCAGGCCGAGGTGCTGGCGGACCAGCGTGGCGAGCTGGGCGTCGTCGAGCGCACCGCTGGCGTCGATGTGCCGGATCCGACCGTCGGCGCCGACGAAGATGGTCATGGGGAAGAAATTGCGCTTCAGCTCGCGTTGCAGCGCCTCACCCTGGTCGACCAGGATCGGGAACCGGATGCCGATGTCCTCACCGGTGGACTGGGCGGCGCTGCGGGTGTCCCGGCTGTTGACGCCGAGCACCTGGAGCTGACCGGCGGCCCGCTCGCTGAGGCGTTGGAAGGCGGGCAGCTCCTTCTGGCACGGCGGGCACCAGGAGGCCCACACGTTGATCACCACCGGCCCGGCCACGTCCCGCAGGGCGACGGGCGCGCCGCCGGTGAAGCAGGCAAGCGTCAGCTCCGGCAGCGCCTTACCGTCGGCGGCGGGGGCCGTCGTGCCGGCGGGAGCCGTCGCGCCGGGTGTGGCGGGAGCCGTGGCGCGCGGCGACCCGGTGGTAGTCGTGGCGGAGCCGGGCGACGCAGCCGCGGCCGGGGTGCTCAGGGTGGAGCAGTCCCGGAACGGCGATGGGCGCTCAGCCCCGGCCCGGCGGGGGGCCGGATCGTCGGCCGCGCCGCTTGTGCACCCGGTGACGGTCAGCAGCAGCGGCAGGATGACCAGCGCGAGGCGCCGACTCGTCGCACCCGCAGCGTGACCGCGGTTCACGGCACCTCCGCGGCGACCGCCTGGGCGGGCA
This sequence comes from Micromonospora sp. DT228, assembly GCF_049841595.1. NCBI lineage: Bacteria > Bacillati > Actinomycetota > Actinomycetes > Micromonosporales > Micromonosporaceae > Micromonospora > Micromonospora sp. DT228. The sequence continues at coordinate 112,177 of NZ_JBNCKO010000005.1, read as the reverse complement.
CCAGCTCCGGGTCGACCCCGGCGGCCACCGCGAGATCGCGCGCCCGAGGGCCCTTGAGCAGCTTCGCGGCGGCGGCTGGCTCGGTCGGGCCGGTGCCGTACGAGGGGCAGAGCTTCGCGAGCGTGCACGCGCCACAGGCCGGTTTGCGGGCGTGGCAGACCCGCCGCCCGTGGAAGATGATCCGGTGCGACAGCATGGTCCAGTCGCGCTTCGGGTACAACGCGCCGACGGCATGCTCGATCTTGACCGGGTCGGTCTCGCCGGTCAGCCCCCACCGATGGACCAGCCGCTGGAAGTGCGTGTCGACGGTGATGCCGGGGACGTCGAAGGCGTTGCCGAGGATCACGTTGGCGGTCTTGCGGCCGATCCCGGGCAGCGTCACCAGGTCGGCGAGCCGGCCGGGGACGGTGCCGTCGTACCGGTCGAGGAGAGCCTGGCCGAGCTTGATCAGCGAGTCGGTCTTGTTCCGGTAGAAGCCGGTGGGCCGGATCAGCTCCTCCATCTCGCCACGGTCGGCCCCTGCGTACGCGGCGGCACTCGGGTAGCGGGCGAAGAGCTTCGGGGTGACCTCGTTGACCTTCTTGTCCGTGCACTGCGCGGAGAGGATCGTGGCGACGGACAACTCCAGGGCGCTGGAGTGGTCCAGTTCGCAGTGCGCGTCGGGATGCGTCTCGGCCAGCACCCGGCCGATCTTGCGGGCACGGCGTGTGCGCCCGAGGTCGGTCTCGGCGGCGCTGGGGGGACTACTTGTCACGACGGTCAGCCTACGTCGCGCCCCGGACGTTCCTCCTCGGGTCAGCCGCCCGTCGGCGGGGAGATCGTGCCCTGCCCGTCGAACCGGGCGCCGCTCTTCGGGAAGTCGCTGCGGCTCAGGTCACCGATCAGGCCCAGGCCCCGGCCGTTCGGGTCCATCGTCGGCTTACCGGCGTCGTTCATGTACGTCGAGGTGAACGAGCCACCGGCCCAAGTGCCGTCCGGCTTCAGCGACACCTTCAGCACCCCGCCCCAGCCGAGGCGGCCGTCGTTGCTCAGCGAGTTGCCACCGCCGGCGAAGTTGCCGAGGCTGTACGCGATCAGCCGGCCCTGGTAGAACTCCATGCCGCGCAGCACGTGCGGCCCGTGCCCGACGATCAGGTCGGCGCCCGCGTCGATCATGGCGTGCGAGAACTTGACCGGGTCGCCCCGGTTTTCGCCCAGGAACATCTCGGTGCCCGGCTTGACCCGCGTCTTTTCCGCCCCCTCGCCGCCCATGTGCACCTGCACCACGACCAGGTCGGCCATGGTGGCGGCCTTGGCGACCACGGTCTTCGCCCTGGCGATGTCGACAAGGCTGTTGGACCAGACGTACGACGAGAAGCCGGCCACCGCGACCTTGACGCCCTTGACGTCGACAACGGTGATCTGGTCCGGCGCGCCGGTGTGCTCCAGGTCGTACTTCTCCAGCGCCCGCTGGGTGTTCTCGTAGCCCTTCGGCCCGTAGTCGTAGCCGTGGTTGTTGGCCTGGTTGAGCACGTCGAAGCCGGCGTCGCGCAGGTGTGCCGCGTACTCCGGTGGGGCCCGGAACTGGAAACAGCGGGTGGAGTTGGCACCGCACTTGCCGGTGCCGGTGTCCACCGTCAGCGGCTCTTCCAGGTTGCCCATCACCAGGTCGGCCTTGAGCGCCTCGGTGACCGAGGTGAAGAAGCCCTTGCCGCCAGCGGCGGGCAGCCGGCTCGGCGCGTTGCCCATGATGATGTCGCCGGTGGCGGAGAGCGAGATCGCGCCGCCCTCGGCGGAGGCCGCCGACCCGGTGGCCTCCGGTCCGGCAGTGGTCACCGGTGCGCCGGTGCCACCGCCGCCGGCGCCGGGCTGCCACACGGGGGCCTCGCCGCCGGGGTCGCCGCAGCCCGCGACGAGCAGGGCGGCAAGCAGCGCGGCGAGGCCGAGGACGACGCGGCGGCGCGGGCGGGACGCGAGAGGGGCGGGAGCATACATCGCTGGCGACCCTACCGGGCCGTCAACGCGCCGACGACAGCCGATCGGTCGGAAGTTCAGTCGGGAAGCTGCTCTGACCAGGGCACGACGGCCCGCGCGCCCCCGCTGAGCACCGCGGCGTGCACCGCTCGGGCGAGCGGCGCGCCCCAGGTGGAGCGGGGCCCGCCGTAGGCGGCCTCCGGCCCGTCGACCGGGCAGAGCACGGTGACCGCGTCGGTCGGGGTGCCGGTGCCGGGCAGTCCGAGTTCGGTGATCGCCTGGGTCTTCGCCTCGGTAGCCGTGGCCACCGCGTTGACCAGCGCCGAGTCGGCGAGTCGGGCCGGCACGTACACCACGATGTTGACGGTGCCGACCCGCTGGACGAGCCCGGCCGGCGCCGGCGCGGCCGCGAGCACGGGCGTGCCGAGCCCGACCGTCGCCCAGGCCCGCACCCCGGTGTCGGTCCGCGCGACCACCTCGGCCACGTCGACGCCGGTCAGCAGACCAACGCCGGGTCCGTCGAGAGCGAGGTCCGCGGCGAGCGCGGCCAGGTGGGCGGCCGGGTCGTCCCGGTCGTACGACATCGGTACGGTCGCGTTCAACACCCAGTGCCGGACGCCGATTCCGCCCCCCAGTGGGCCGCTGCTGACCGCTCGCAGGGGTCCGTCGGCGTGCCAGACGAGCAGCGGAATATCCCACCCACCCTCGGGGCGACTGGTCAGAGTTGGCTCGCTTAGCACGTCGGGCAGGTTACGCCCAACGATCAAGATTCCAGGGCCGACCTCTGATTCAAGCTCACGTGCGCCTAGACTTGGCGGCGCGCGAGGGGATCAGCGGACGGCGGCCCCGGCCGACGGACGGCACGCGCAACCGGAGGTGCGCGATGGACGAGGTACTGGCCCGCAGCGGGATCTTCCAGGGTGTCGACCCGGAAGCTGCCGAGGCGCTTGCCAAGGAGATGGAGACGATCGAGGTCCGCAAGGGCGAGATCGTTTTCAATGAGGGCGAGCCCGGTGACAGCCTCTATATCCTGCTGTCCGGGAAGATCAAGGTTGGTCGCCGCGCAGCGGACGGCCGACAGAACCTGATCGCGGTGATGGGGCCGTCGGACATGGTCGGTGAGCTGTCGCTCTTCGACCCGGGTCCGCGTACGGCGACCGCCACCGCGGTAACGGACACCCGGCTCGTACGACTGCGCAAGCAGGCGCTGCGGCCGTGGCTGGCCAACCGCCCGGAGATCGCCGAGCAACTGCTTCGGGTGCTCGCCCGACGGCTGCGACGGACGAACGACTCGCTCGCCGACCTGATCTTCACGGACGTGCCGGGTCGGGTCGCGAAGAACCTGCTCCAGATGGCTGGTCGGTTCGGCACCCGCGACGGTGGCGTCCTGCGGGTGACGCACGACCTCACCCAGGAGGAGATCGCGCAGCTCGTCGGCGCCTCCCGGGAGACGGTCAACAAGGCGCTGGCTGACTTCGCCTCGCGTGGCTGGCTGCGACTGGACGGCAAGAGCATCATCATCCTGGACCCGGAGCGCCTGGCTCGTCGCGCCCGCGTCTGACCGCACAGCACTCCGTCCCCGCCTTCCGTCACCGACGGTAGGCGGGGACGTTCTTGTCTGCCGAGGGCGGATTTCCTGGACCCGGCGCAACGCCAGCGGTGAGGGTGGGGCCATGGCGAACCGCGTTGCTGTGCTGTCTGACATCCATGGCGTACTGCCCGCGCTGGAGGCGGTGCTGGCCGAGCCGGACGTCGCCACCGCCGATCTGATCGTGCTCACCGGGGACATCGCGGCCGGCCCACAACCGGTCGAGGTGCTGGACCTGCTCGCCGATCTCGGCGACCGGGTCTGCTGGGTCGGCGGCAACTGCGACCGCGAGATGGTCGAGGCGCGGGCCGGAAAGCCCGCCTCGATCGAGGTGTCGAACTGGGCCGCCGGGCAGCTCCGCGACGACCAGGTGGCCCGTCTGGCGGCGCTGCCGGCGGCGGCGACGTTCGAGATCGACGGCCTCGGGCCGACGCTGTTCTGTCACGCCACTCCGCGCGACGACGAGGAGGTCGTTCTCGTCGACTCCCGGATGGAGCGCTGGGCGGAGGTGTTCGCCGAGGTGCCGGCCGAGGTGACGACAGTGGTCTGCGGCCACACCCACATGCCCTTCACCCGGCTCGTCGATCGACGTCTGGTGGTCAACCCGGGCAGCATCGGCATGCCGTACGGCGGCGCGGGGGCGTACTGGGCTCTGCTCGGTCCCGGCGTGCAGCTTCGTCGTACCCGCTTCGATGTCGACGCCGCGTGCGCCCGGGTGGCCGCCGGATCGACCTTCCCGGCCGCCGCCGAGTGGGCCGAGGAGTACGTGCGGTCCCAGCACAGCGACGCCGAGGCGCTCGCCGCCTTCGCCCCTCGCGACGGTCGCTGACGCCGGGTCTGACCCGGTCACGTCGTTACCTGTCCCCCGCTTGCCGCGTACCCGGTCCAGGGCTGTCCGGGACTGTCCCGACCCGCGGCTGCCCTTCTCGGACGAGGTGGGGACGGCTGTCATGGAACGGGTGAGCGTCGGCCGCGATGTCGACGCCCACCGGCCCGGTGATCCGGGCCGGCCGCCACTGGGCGGCGGGTGACCGTGGCAGGCGAAAGGTGGAGGACAGTGATGGGTACCAGGCGTGCGGAAAGCCGTTCCACGCGGACCGGATGGCTGTTGGCGCGGTGGGCGGTGGTGGTGCGCGGGTGGCTGGTGCCACTTGTCGCGGTGGTGGCCGTCGCGGCGAGCCTCATGCTCGTCGCCCCGGCCTCGGCAGCGTCGGCCGCCCCCGGAGACCCGGACGAGCGCCCGGCGGCGGCCAGCCCGACGCCGGACCCGGCCGACTCCCGGGACCCGATGTCGCGCGCTCGGCGGATGCTCGCGCAACTCGGTTACGACGTCTCGACCCTGGGCTCGCCGGCTCCGGACGACCCGAACTACACGAAGAAGATCATCGCGAACCAGGCCATCAAGAGGATCCAGGGATGGGTGGCGGAGGGCAAGACCAGCTTCAGTTGGAAGGACGTCTACCCCCTGGTCCAGGACCTCGAAGAGGTTCACCGTAAGTCGCAGAAGAGCCTCAAGGGCTTGAAGAAGACGTTCACACAGGCCGAACGTGCGCTACAGAAGGCGACGAAGATCGCCAACGACAAGACCCGCTCGGCGAAGGAGCGGGCCAGGGCCGCGGCCGAGCTGCCGCAGAAGCGGAAGAACTTCGAGGAGGCTCGCCGGAACTACCTCAAGGCGAAGCCCGGCGAGCCCAACCACGACGCCGAGATCAAGCGGCTGCGGAACACGGTCAAGGCTCTGGACCGTGACCTGGCCAAGGCCGAGCGGAGGGGTGCGCTGCCGGGCGCGAAGAAGGAGCTGGCGAAGAAGCGCGACGCCGCCCAGGCGGAACTGGACGAGGCCGAGGCGGACAAGGCCGACCGGGACCGCCGCAGGGGCGACGACGGCGACACCTCCGGCACCACCGCCCGTGGCCCCAAGGAACCGAAGGGGCCGAAGAAGCCACCGACCGGCGCGACCAGGACCGAGCCGAAGCGTTCGGGGTCCGTCGGCCCGAAGATCACGCGTCGCCTGCCCTCGGTGTTCCGGGCGCGCGGCCCGCGGGTCGACAGCGGGGCCAGCGAGCTGATCGGCCAGGGCATCGCCGAGGAGATCCGCGAGCACGGCCGGGTGAACGACGAGAAGCTGCTGCACCGTGCGATGGAGGATCCGGCGCTGCGCCGGCTCATCATCGACGACTACAAGGAGTACGCCGAGCGCAGCCCGTGGGAGAAGACGCTGCGAGACTTCGACACGTCGAAGGGCTTCCGGCAGACCGAGGCCCTGCGGATCGGTCTGCCGCTGATCAAGTACCAGGAGGCCGAGACCATCGCGGAGCGGTCCAGGAACGACCGCAACTACCTCCAGGCGCACCGGGACTGCGGCGGCTACGACACCTGCGTCACGGATCGCACCCGCAAGCTTCGTGAACTCGACACCAAGCTCAAGAGGCAGGCCGACCGCTCCAACAACGACGCCGCGTACCGACAGGCCCGCGTCGAGTGCGGCGGCTACGACACCTGCGTCACCGAACGCACCCGCAAGCTCCGCGAACTGAACACCAGGGTGAAGAAGCAGGCCGACCGGTCCAACAACGATCCCAACTACCAGCGAGCCCGCCAGGACTGCGGGGGGTATGACACCTGCGTCACCGAGCGCACCCGCAAGCTCCGCGAACTCGACACCAAGCTCAAGAAGCAGGCCGACCGCTCCAACAACGACGCCGCTTACCGACAGGCCCGCAAGGAATGCGGCGGCTACGACACCTGCGTCACCGAACGCACCCGCAAACTGCGCCAACAGAACGCCCGCAACACCACGACCCAACCCACCACCAAGAAGACCACGACCAGCACCAGGACCACGCCCAAGAAGACCACCACCACCACGAAAACCGACACCAAGAAGACCACCACCAAACGCGCCAACCAGTCCAACAACGACCCCGCCTACCTCCAGGCCCGCAAGGAGTGCGGCGGCTACGACACCTGCGTCACCGAACGCACCCGCAAGCTCCGCGAACAGAACGCCCGCGACGCCAAGACCACGACCACCACCAAGAAGAACGCGGACACCGACAAGGGCGCCAAGAAGACGGGTGGCAAGGGCGGGAAGAAGAGCGGCGGCAAGTAGGGACGGGAACAGGCGGTCAGGAGCAGCCCATGGTCATACTCGGCGAGGCAGCACCTCGACCGGTCACGATCACCACCCAGGACGTCCGAGTGGCTGGCCGGCGAGCATCACCGCTGGAAGAGGAACACCTGCACGTTGTCGTTGACGCACGACACCTGGGCGATCGCCGTACCCACGGTCCGGCTACCGCCGATCGTGCCGATGCACCTGTTCGGTGCGGTCGTGGCGTGCAGCCGGTAACCCTGACCCGCGCTGCTCTGCACCGGTTCGAGGACGAATCGTTGATCCGGGCGGTTGCAGTAGTAGCGTGGGGCCACCAGTTGCCCGTCAACCGTCGACGGTTCGCCGTTCGGGTCGGGGTCGACCTGCAGGCAACCACCGTCCCCGGACGGGTCCGCCCAGTAGATCTGGTACGTGTTCGAGCCGACCTTCCGCAGCTCGCTGGTGGCCGGCTCGGCCTGGGCGCAGGGAACGAGCGTCGCCACCTCCGGGCGGGCGTTTCCCGGCTCCGGGCCCACGCCCACGCAGTACGACTGCCCGACGGTGGCTGCCGGCATCATGCGGTACTGCCCTGCGGCGGGCAGGGTGGTGGCCGCCTTCGTCGGCGCCACCTGGGGTGCACTCGACCTGGACGCACTCGCCTTGGGCGCACTCTGCGCGGGGCTCGGGACCGCCGGTGCGGCGCTGGCCGGTGCCAGGCTGGGGCTCGGGTCGGAGGTCCGCGCCCCGCCGGCCGCCGGTGGCAGGGGCACGTCGACGTCGACGCTGGCCGTCGGCTCGGCGAGCACCGGCGGGGCTTCGTCCTTAGCGTCGGGATCGCGGAGGGTCCGGACGACCAGGCCACCGGCCACCACGATCAGCAACAGCACCAGCGCACCGAGGAGTACGCGTGTCGGCCGGCCGAACCGGAAGGCCAGCGGCGGTACGAAGTCCCGCGGTCGAAGTGGCGCGGCGGGAGCATCCGCACCCGGGGCCCGTTTGCGGTGCAGCCCCGCCCAGGCACTGCCGCGCCGGTCCTTCACGGCCGTGGCCAGCGGCCCGTCGGCGTAGAGAAGGGGACGAGCCGGCAGGTCCACCGTCGACTCGCCGGCCTCCGGCCGCGCACCCTCCGGGTCGGGCCGCGCACCCTCCGGGTCGGGCCGCACGCCCTCGGGGCCGGGTTCGCGGCTGAGGCCGGACTCGTCACCCGGCTCGCGGGTGCCCTCGACGACCGGACTCGGCCCGGTCGCAACCGACGTGTGCGGCCCACCGCTGCCCGCCGTGCCGAGGGCGGGCTGGTCGCCACCGGCCACCGAGTCGCCGGTGGGATCAGGATCGTCGTCGGTCTCGGCCGCCAGCGGCGTCGGGCCGTCGAGCCCCCAGCCGGGTTCCGATGCCAGCTCGGCCGGCAGGGGTGGTGCCGCGTCGAGCAGCCCCCACGGCGGGCGGACCCTCGGTTCGTCGACGAACGAGTCGGCTGCGACCATGCCCGGGTCGGCGGCGACGGCGACGGCGACGGCGACCGGCTCGGGCTGACCGGCGGTGGCCGCGGCCAGCGCCCTGCGCGCGGCGAGCCAGCGGTCCACCGTGTCCGGATCGCCCCCGCAGGCGCGGACGAACGCCGCGACAAGCGTCTCCCTCGGCAGGTTGGCCCGGCCCAGGGCGGTGTTCAGGGTGCTGTGTGGGAGCACGTCACCGGCATCCCGCGCCCTCTTCGACACCTGCCGAATGGTCAGCCCGGACCACTGCCGTAACGCGCGCATCTGGGCCACGAACTCGGCAGCCGAACCGGCGGTCGCCGGGTCAGGTGCTGAGCCGTCGTTGTACTGCTCGTTCGCCATCGACCGTTCGTCCCCCGCGTCTCAGCCAGCGCGCTCACAGCCATGCGGGACCGATTCAAGCCGATCGTTCGGCGTGACGCCACCTCGTGCGGAGCAAACCCGAACAACTCCCACAACCAGGGCGACGCCCCGACACCGGGCGGAACGACGAGCAGAAAAAGTCAGTCTTGACTGTTTGTTTTCCAGGCCGCAGGCTGTACCGGTGTCCACCGCATCGACGCGCGTCCCTCAACAGGAGCGCAGCCGCGCCACCCAGGCCCGCCTGCTGGAGGCGACCGTCGACTGCCTGATCGAGCACGGCTGGTCCGGCACCACGACCACAGTCGTCGCCGCGCGGGCCGGTGTCTCGCGCGGCGCCCAACTGCACCACTACCCGACGAAGGCGGCGCTGGTGACGGCTGCCGTGGCCCATCTCGCCGAGCGACGGGCCGTCGAGTTGCGCACCGAGGCCGAGGCGTTGCCGGCCGGCCCGCAGCGGCTGGACCGGGTGATCGACCTGCTCGGCGTGGCGTTCACCGGGCCGCTGTTCGTGGCCGCTCTCGAACTCTGGGTCGCCGCCCGCACCGACCAGGAACTCCGCGACGCCCTGGTGCCGCTGGAAGCGACTGTCGGCCGGGAGATGCACCGCCTCACCGTGGCACTCCTCGGTGTCGACGAGCGCCGACCCGGCGTCCGCGAGGCGGTCCAGGCCACTCTCGACCTGCTCCGCGGGCTCGGGGTGGCAAACCTGCTCAGCGACGACTCGGCCCGCCGCGCTGCCCTGCTGAGCACCTGGAAGCGCCAACTCGCCACCCTGCTCACACCCTGACCACTGGCCGCGCCGGCCACGACCGACCGGAGGCACCCCATGGTCGACCACGCCGACCTGCTCGCGGACCTGGCCGCCGAGTCCGCCCACCTGGACAGCCTGGTGGCACCCCTACCGGCGGCCGGCTGGGCCCGACCGACCCCCGCGCCGGGTTGGAGCATCGGGCACCAGATCGCCCACCTCGCCTGGACCGACCACGTGTCGTTGCTGGCGGCCACCGATGCCGAGGCGTTCTTCGCGGCGGTGACCGCCGCGCCGGACCCGACCCGGATGGTCGACGACGGCGCGGAGGAGTTCCTCGCCCCGCCGGCGGAGCTGCTCGCCCGCTGGCGGGCCGGTCGGGCGGCGCTCGCCGACGCGTTGGCCGCCGTCCCGGCCGGCGAGAAACTGGAGTGGTTCGGCACCCGGATGTCGGCCACCTCGATGGCGACCGCCCGGATCATGGAGACCTGGGCGCACGGCGAGGACGTGGCCGACACGCTCGGCGTCGTCCGACCCGCCAGCGACCGGCTCCGGCACGTCGCGCACCTCGGTGTGCGTACCCTCGGGCACGGGTTCGCGGCCCACGGCCGGGACATCCCGACGACGCCGGTCCGGGTCGAGCTGGTCGGGCCCGGCGGCGACACCTGGGCCTGGGGTCCGGCGGACGCCGCCGACCGGCTGAGTGGGCCCGCCCTGGACTTCTGCCTGCTCGTCACCCAGCGCCGACACCGCGCGGACCTCGCCCTTGTCGCCACCGGGCCGGTGGCCGACGAGTGGCTCGACGTGGCGCAGGCGTTTGCTGGGCCGCCGGGCGACGGCCGGAAGCCGGCCAGCGGGATCGGAACGCCGGCATGATCCGGATCGGCAACGCCTCCGGCTTCTACGGTGACCGGTTCAGCGCCTGGCAGGAGATGCTCGACGGGGGCGAGCTGGACGTGCTGACCGGTGACTACCTGGCCGAGCTGACCATGCTGATCCTCGCCCGGGATCGGCTGCGCGACCCCGACCTGGGCTACGCGAAGACGTTCCTGCGTCAACTCGAGACGTGCCTCGGCACCGCCCTGGAACGGGGGGTGCGGATCGTGACAAACGCCGGCGGGTTGAACCCGGCCGGCCTGGCCGCCGCCATCACCGCACTCGCCGCCCGGCTGGGCCTGCCGGCCCGGGTCGGGTACGTCGAGGGCGACGCCGTCCAGCGGCCGGACGCGTTGAGCGCGAACGCCTACCTCGGCGCGTTCGGCATCGCGGCCTGCCTCGACGGCGGTGCGGACGTGGTGGTCACCGGCCGGGTCACCGACGCGTCGCTTGTCGTCGGCCCGGCCATCGCGCGGTACGGCTGGGGTCACGACGACCTCGACGAGCTGGCCGGGGCGACGGTCGCGGGGCACCTCGTCGAGTGCGGCGCGCAGGTCACCGGCGGCAACTTCAGCTTCTTCACCGAACTGCCCGACGGCGGACACCGGCCCGGGTTTCCGATCGCCGAGGTGCACGCCGACGGCTCGACGGTGCTCACCAAACACGCGGGCACCGGTGGCGCGGTCACCGTGGAGACGGTCACCGCCCAGCTGCTCTACGAGATCGGTGGGCCGGCGTACCTGGGGCCGGACGTGGTGACCCGACTGGACACGGTGCGGGTGCACCAGGACGGGCCGGATCGGGTCCGGGTCTCCGGTGTACGGGGTACGCCGCCGCCGAGAACGCTCAAGGTGGGCGTCAACAACCTCGGCGGTTTCCGCAACTCGATGACGTTCGTTCTCTGCGGGCTCGACATCGAGGCGAAGGCAGCGCTGGTCCGGGGGCAGGTCGAGGAGGCGGTGGGAAAGGACGGGCTGGAGTTCACGCTGGCTCGTACCGACCACGCGGACGCCGCCGACACCGAGACCTCGAGCGCCCTGCTGCACGTACACCTGCGGGACGGGGACCGGGCGCGGGCCGGGCGGGCCTTCTCGGCCGCCGCGGTGGAGCTGGCGCTGGCCTCGTACCCGGGCTGCACACTGACCACCCTGCCGGGTGACGCGACACCGTACGGCGTCTTCACCGCCGACGCGGTGCCGCAGGACGCGGTGGCGCACGTCGCGGTGCTGCCCGGTGGTGAGCGGGTGCCGATCGCCCCGCCGATCCGCACCGCCCCGCTCCCCGCCGACGAGACGGCCCCCGGCGGCGGCGCGGCCGTGGGCGGCCCGACGCGGCGCGGGGCGCTCGGCGAGCTGGTCGGCGCACGCTCCGGGGACAAGGGTGGGGATGCCAACCTCGGCGTCTGGGCACGGACCGAGACCGGGTACGCGTGGCTGCGCGCCTGGCTGACAGTCGAGCGGCTGGCCGAGCTGTTGCCGGAGACCGCGCCGCTGTCGGTCCGGCGTTACGAGCTGCCCAACCTGCGTGCGGTCAACTTCGTGATCGAGGGCCTGCTCGGGGCCGGGGTGGCCGCGTCCACCCGGTTCGACCCGCAGGCCAAGGCGCTCGGTGAGCTGCTGCGCGCCCGGATCGTCGACCTGCCGGCCGAGGTGACGCCGTGAGCGCGAGGAGCGCGCGGTCGGCACCGGAGGCGCTCGCGTGAGCATCGTGGACACCCCGGAGCGGCGGCAACTGCGCGAGCTGACCCGGGCCTTCGTGACCCGGGAGGTGCTGCCGCACCTGGACGACTGGGAGCGGGCCGGCGAGGTGCCCCGGGCGCTGCACGCGAGCGCCGCGAAGCTCGGCCTGCTCGGCATCGGCTTCCCGGAGTCGGTAGGTGGCAGCGGCGGCGACCTGCTCGACTCGATCATCGTGACCGAGGAGCTGATCCGCTCCGGCGGCTCGTCCGGCCTGGTGGCGGCCCTGTTCACGCACGGCATCGCGTTGCCGCACATGGTGGCGGCGGCCGGAGCGCACTCCGGTGGCTCGCTGGGCGGCCGGCTCGGTGGGACCGCGTCCCCGGGCGACGACAGCCTGGTCGAGCGCTACATCCGGCCCACCCTGGCCGGCACGATGATCGGCGCGTTGGCCATCACCGAGCCGGACAGTGGTTCGGACGTGGCGGGCATCCGCACGACCGCCCGCCGGGACGGCGACCACTACGTGGTGAACGGGTCGAAGACGTACATCACGAGCGGGCACCGGGCGGACTTCGTCACCACGGCGGTGTGTACCGACCTTTCCGGCAGCGGCGAACTCACCCTGCTGGTCATCGACAAGGGGTTGCCCGGCTTCACCGTGGGACGCCGGCTGGAGAAGTTGGGCTGGCACTGCTCGGACACCGCCGAGCTGTCGTTCGTCGACGTGCGGGTGCCGGTCGCCAACCGGATCGGCGCCGAGAACACCGGCTTCCTGGCGATCATGCAGCACTTCGCCACCGAGCGGCTCTCGTTGGCGACCCAGGCGTACGCGACCGCGCAGCGCTGCGTCGAGCTGGCGACGCGCTGGTGCCGGGACCGGGAGACCTTCGGGCGTCCGCTGGCCAGCCGGCAGGTGATCCGGCACCGGTTGGCCGAGATGCACACCCGGGCCGAGGCGGCCCGGTCGTACGTGCACGAGGTGGCCGCCCGGGTGGCCGCGGGCGAGCCGGTGGTGACCGAGGTGGCGATGGCGAAGAACGTGGCGGTGGCCGCCTGCGACCAGGTCGTCGACCAGGCGTTACAGCTGCACGGCGGCTTCGGTTACCTGCGCGACGCCGAGGTGGAGCGGCACTACCGCGACGCCCGGATCCTCGGCATCGGCGGCGGCACCACCGAGATCATGAACGAGATCATCGCGAAGGGCATGGGCCTATGAGCATCCTGGACAGCGCGGTCGACCCGGCCGCGCCCGGGTACGCGGCGAACCGGTCCGCACTGTTGGAGCGGCTGGCCGAGCTGGACGCCGCGCTGGACCAGGCACGGGCGGGCGGCGGCGAGAAGTACGTGTCCCGGCACCACGGGCGCGGCAAGCTGCTCCCCCGGGAGCGGATCGAGCTGCTGGTGGACGCGGACAGCCCGTTCCTGGAGCTGTCGCCTGTCGCCGCGTACGGCACGGACTTCCCGGTCGGGGCCAGCGTGGTCACCGGCATCGGGGTGGTCGAGGGTGTGGAGTGCCTGATCGTCGCCAACGACCCGACGGTACGCGGTGGCGCGGTCAACCCGTGGTCCCTCGCCAAGACCCGGCGGGCCGGTGAGATCGCCCTGGCCAACCGGCTGCCGATGATCAATCTGGTCGAGTCGGCCGGGGCGGACCTGCCCACCCAGGCGGAGATCTTCATCCCGGGCGGTCGGGTGTTCCGGGACCTGACCCGACTCTCGGCGGCGGGCATCCCCACGGTGAGCGTGGTCTTCGGCAACGCCACGGCCGGTGGCGCGTACGTGCCGGGGATGTCCGACCACGTGATCATGATCCGGGACCGGTCGCAGGTCTACCTGGCCGGGCCACCGCTGGTGAAGATGGCGACCGGCGAGGTGACCGACGACGAGTCGCTGGGCGGGGCGGCGATGCACGCCGCCACGTCCGGGCTCGCCGACTACCTGGCCGCCGACGAGTCCGACGGCATCCGGCTGGCCCGGCAGTGCGTACGCCGGCTGAACTGGCGCAAGCACGGCCCGTCGCCGCGTACGGCGACGCCGCAGCCGCCGAAGTACGACCCGGAGGAGCTGCTCGGCATCACGAGCGCCGACCTGAAGGTGCCGTTCGATCCCCGTGAGGTGTTGGCGCGGATCCTGGACGGCAGCGACTTCGACGAGTTCAAGCCGGCGTACGGGGACGCGCTTGTCACCGGCTGGGGCGAACTGCACGGATATCCGGTGGGCGTGCTGGCCAACGCCCGGGGCGTGCTGTTCAGCGCGGAGGCGCAGAAGGCCGCCCAGTTCATCCAGCTCGCGAACGCGTCCGACACACCGTTGATCTTCCTGCAGAACACCACCGGTTACATGGTCGGCACCGAGTACGAGCAGCGCGGCATCATCAAGCACGGCGCCCTGATGATCAACGCCGTGTCGAACTCGACGGTGCCGCACCTGACGGTGAACCTGGGCGCCTCGTACGGGGCCGGCAACTACGGGATGTGCGGTCGGGCGTACGAGCCGAGGTTCCTGTTCACCTGGCCGAACGCGAAGTCGGCGGTGATGGGCCCGGCACAGCTCGCCGGGGTGCTGTCCATCGTGGCCCGGCAGGCCGCCGCCGCCCGGGGACGCTCCTTCGACGAGGAGTCCGACACCGCGATGCGGATGATGGTCGAGCAACAGATCGAGTCGCAGTCCGGCGCGCTGTTCCTCTCCGGCCGGCTCTACGACGACGGGGTGATCGACCCTCGGGACACGCGTACCGTTCTCGGGCTCTGCCTCTCGGCGATCCACAGCGGACCGGTGGAGGGCGCCGACGGTTTCGGCGTCTTCCGGATGTGAGGGGTTGAAAACCGTGATCACTCGACTGCTGGTCGCCAACCGGGGCGAGATCGCCCGCCGGATCTTCGCCACCTGTCGCAAGCTCGGCATCACCACCATCGCGGTGTACTCCGACGCGGACGCCGACGCGCCGTTCGTCGCCGAGGCCGACCTGGCCGTACGCCTGCCCGGGCACACGGCCGCCGAGACGTACCTGGACATGGTGCAGATCCTGCGGGCGGCCCGGCGGTCCGGCGCGGACGCCGTGCACCCCGGCTACGGCTTCCTCGCCGAGAACGCCGAGTTCGCGACGCGGGTCGCCGACCACGCCGGGCTGACCTGGGTCGGCCCGCCGGCCAAGGTGATCGCCGCGATGGGCGACAAGCTGGCCGCGAAGGCGCTGCTCTCCGACGCGGGCGTGCCGATGCTGCCCACCTGGACCGACGCCGAGCAGGTTACCGACTACCCCGTGCTGGTCAAGGCCGCCGCGGGGGGCGGCGGCCGGGGGATGCGCGTGGTCCGTGACCCGGACGGGCTCGCCGAGGCCATCGCCTCCGCGCGCCGCGAGGCGGCCGCGGCGTTCGGCGACGGCACGGTCTTCGTCGAGCGGTACGTCGAGCGCGGCCGGCACGTCGAAGTGCAGATCTTCGGCGACACCCACGGGACGATTGTGGCGCTCGGCGAGCGGGACTGCTCGATCCAGCGACGGCACCAGAAGATCATCGAGGAGGCCCCGGCGGTCGTCGATCCGGGGTTACGGGCCCGGCTGCACGAGGCGGCGGTGGTGGCCGGCCGCGCCGTCGACTACGTCGGCGCGGGCACCGTGGAGTTCCTGCTCGCACCGAGCGGGGAGTTCTTCTTCCTGGAGATGAACACCCGCCTCCAGGTCGAGCACCCGGTCACCGAGGCGGTCACCGGTTTGGACCTGGTCCGGCTGCAACTGCTGGTCGCCGAGGGCGAGCCGCTGCCATTCGCGGTGGCCCCGCCGACCGACGGCCACGCGATCGAGGTGCGCCTGTGCGCCGAGGACCCGGTCTTGAACTTCCGTCCTGCTACCGGGACGCTGCACCGGTTCGCGATTCCCGGGGTGGTCGCCGAGTTCGCTCCGACGCGCGGGCTGCGCCTGGATTCCGGGGTCGTGGACGGCTCGACCGTGAGCGTGCACTACGACTCGATGGTGGCGAAGGTGGTCGCGTGGGCGCCGACCCGCGCCGAGGCGGCCCGGGCGTTGGCCGGCGCGCTCGCGCGGGCCGAACTGCACGGCGTGGCCACCAACCGGGACCTGCTGGTGCGGGTGCTGCGCAGCCCGGAGTTCGGCGCGATGGCGGTCGACACCGGCTTCCTCGACCGGCACGCGGAGGTGATCGCCCCGCTGCTGTCCGCGGATCTGTTGCCGGTGATGGCGCTGGCCGCCGCGCTGGCCTCGGCCGCCACACGTCGGGCGACCGCCCCGGTGCTCGCCGGGCTCCCCTCGGGTTGGCGCAACGTGCCGGCGTTCCCGCAGGTGTCTCGGTACGCCGATCGGGCCGGGCAGGAGATCGAGGTCCGCTACCGGCTGGGCCGGGACGGCCGCCTCGCCGAGTGGTCGACGGATCCGGCCGGCGAGATCCCGGCCCGGCTGGAGGAGGCCACCCCGGACCGGGTGGTGCTCACCGTGTTGGAGAGCCGCTGGCAGTTGCGCGTACACCGGGTGGGGTCGGCGGTCTTCGTGGACGGCCCGGCGGGGGCGGCGAGCCTGACCGAGCTGCCGCGTCTCCCGCTTCCCACGGCGCAGGTGGCCGCCGGGTCGTTGCTCGCGCCGCTGCCCGGTGCGGTGACCCGGGTGCACGTCGACGTCGGCCAGCGGGTCGTCGCCGGCGATCCGCTGCTCACGCTGGAAGCGATGAAGCTGGAACATCAGGTGCTCGCCCCGAGCGACGGCGTGGTCACCGAGTTGCCGGTGCCGGTCGGCGGTCAGGTGCGCACCGGCGCGGTGCTGGCCGTCATCGAAAACTGACGAGGAGGACCCCTGATGACCTTCGACCTCACCCCTGAGCAGGACCAGCTTCGCGACGCCGTCCGGGCGTTGGGTCGCCGCTACGGCCACGGCTACTTCGTCGAGAAGGCGAAGGCCGGCGAACACACCACCGAGCTGTGGGCGGAGGCGGGACGGCTCGGTTACCTGGGGGTCAACATCCCCACCGAGTACGGCGGCGGTGGCGGCGGCATCACCGAGCTGGCCATCGTCTGCGAGGAGTTGGCCGCCGCCGGCTGCCCGCTGCTGCTGTTGGTGGTCTCCCCCGCGATCGCCGCCACCGTGCTCAGCCGGCACGGCACCGAGGAGCAGCGCAAGCGGCACCTGCCCGGCCTCGCCGACGGCTCCCAGAAAATCGTCTTCGCGATCACCGAGCCGGAGGCCGGTTCGAACTTCCACCGGCTCGGCACGGTGGCTCGCCGGGACGGCGACGGGTGGCTGCTCAACGGCCGCAAGTGCTACATCTCCGGTGTCGACGAAGCCGGTCACGTGCTGGTGGTGGCGCGTACCGAGGATTCATCCACCGGCAAGCTGAAGCCGGCGCTGTTCCTCGTGCCGACCGACGCCGCCGGCCTGACCCGCTCCAAACTGGACATGGAGATCGTGTCCCCGGAGAACCAGTTCCTGCTCTACCTGGACGACGTCCGGCTCCCCGCCGACGCGCTGCTCGGCGAGTCGCTGGACGCCGGGCTACCGGCGCTCTTCGCCGGGCTCAACCCGGAGCGGATCACGGTGGCCGCGATGGGTGCCGGCACCGGCCGGTACGCCATCGAGCGGGCCAGCGAGTACACCGCCACCCGCAAGGTCTGGGGTGGCCGGAGCATCGGCTCGCACCAGGGCGTGTCCCATCCGCTGGCGCACGCGGCCGTGCAGGTGGAGCTGGCCCGCCTCATGATCCAGAAGGCCGCCACCCGGTACGACGCCGGCCGCGACCTGGAGGCCGGGGTGGCCGGCAACATGGCCAAGTACGCGGCCGGGGAGGCAGCCGCGCTCGCCGTCGACACCGCCGTGCAGGTGCTCGGCGGGGCCGGCATGACCACCGAGTACGGGGTGGCGACCCTGCTCGGCGCGGTGCGGGCCGGCCGGATCGCCCCGGTCAGTCGGGAGATGATCCTCAACTTCGTGGCCCAGCACGTCCTCGGCCAGGACAAGTCCTACTGAGCCGGCCTGTTCCGGACGGGTGATCGACTCGGCTTCTTTGATCCCGGGGTGTCTGAGGCCCATCGATGCCCCGATATCAAAAAGACCGAGTCGATCACCCAGGCGGACCGTTCCCTGCCTACGCCTGTTGCGGACCCGAACGCTCGCGGCGGTGCAGGATCGCCACGGCCACCGCGAAGAGCAACACGGGTGCCAGCACCAACGTCGACCACTGCGCCCAGGTGAGCGCCTCGGGCACACCGTCGTGGCTGGACCGTTCCAGGTACGTCCCCGTGGTCCCGAGCCCCACCCGGGTGAGCAGCAGCGTGACACCCACCGGGACGACGAGCGCGAGCAGGCGCAGTCGGAGCGCCGTCGGCGTCGACAGGACGGCAAGGGCGAAGAGCAGGTATCCCGCGATCAACAGGATCGCCTCGACCCGACCGACACCAGAAGTGAATATCCACGTGCCGTAGATGGGCCACGTCGAGACGTCAGCGCCGGTCACCAGGGCGACGCTCGGAGCACCGACGCTGACAAGCGTCGCCGCCGCCAGTGTGCCGAGCCGCCAACGCCCGAGGACAGCCGCGCCGGACCGGGGAGCGCGGAGGGCGAGTGCCAACGGGACCATCGCGGCGAGTACGACGGGCCAGATGTCGAAGACCGTCGTACTCCATCCGTAGGCCTCGGCGACCCGAACCACCTCGAACGCCACGCCGCCGACGGCGACAGCCGCCCCCGCCCGCCCCCACCCGAGTGCGGCGAACACCGCCACGACGAGCCAGAGCGCCGCCATGGGACCATGCGGCCAGAGGACGAACGGTTCGCCGATCCCCTCGGGATAGCTCTGCGCGTACATGCTGAGGTGCAGCACCGGCACGCGCGCGGAGCGCACGGACAGCAGCAGCGCGGCGACCAGGCCCAGCACCTGCGCCGCGTCCCGCCACCTATCGACCGAGAACCGGGTGCCGACCTGCCGGACGTGCGCCCGAACCGCTCCACCGAGCAGGGCGGACACGTCTCGTGCCAGGGGCTTGCGCTGGCCCGGCGCGGCGTCGTCAAGCAACACCCCGATCAGCTCGTCCTCGTACTGCCGTCGGTACGCGCGGGGGTAGCAGGCCAGCAGCGACCGGTAGACCTGGTGCAACGTCACGCCGCACCGCCTTCGACCAGGAGGCCGGCACGGCGCAGCCGCACGCTCGCCGCGTCGGCGTTGCTCCGCAGGCGGACCGACTCCTCGGCCAGGCGTTGCACTCCGGCGGCGGTGAGTCGGTAGTAGCGGCGCAACCGGGACTGCACCTGCTCCTCGCGCTCGATGTCGACGAGGCCCTCGGTGCGCAGCCGGTCCAGCGCCGCGTAGAGGGTGCCGGCGCGCAGGTCGACGCGCCCGTCGGAGATCCGGCGGACCTCGTCGAGGACGGCGTATCCGTGCCGTGGGGCCTCGACGAGCGCGGTGAGGATCAGATATGTCGATTCGTGTAGGGAAGCCTTCGCCATTGCCGAAGTATATACAGTCGGAATGTATATGCGGGGACCCTGGACGACATCAGCCGGGAATCCGGCAGGCGGCGTCGATGCGGTGGACCGGGCGAACGCGGCGGCCCATGCCCTCCAGCAGCGAGTCCTCGACGTGGAAGTCGCGGATGCGCAGCTGGTAGCGGGGCAACTCCTCCTCACTCGGGCAGAGGACCTGCGCGCGGACCAGATCAACGGGCACGTACCGCACGCCACCCCGCTCCTGAAGGAGCACCATGTTGACGTCGTCGGTGGTGATCACGTGCCCGCGTACGTCCTCGGTGGGTCCGTTCTCGGCGCCCACAGTCGTGACGGTCAGCGGCAGCACAGGTGTGCTGATCACCGGCACCGCGGCCCAGACCAGCGTGGCGAGCATCGCCACCTCGGTCACCGACGCCAGCGGCCGGATCACCACGCCGGGCAACGGCCCCGCGATGAAGAGAGCCAACAGCGGCGGCACCGCGAGCAGCGCCAACGCCAACAGATCACCCTGCCTCCCGGCGTCGCGCAGGGTGGGCAGCAGCAGCCAGCCGTACCCGGCGAGCAGCGCGGCGATCATGACCAGTCGTGGCACCACCCGTTCGTGCAGCCGCCCGGGGCGAAGCTGGAACGCGGCCGCGAACGCCGGCAGCAGCAGCGGTAGGTAGAGCAGGGGCCAGGTGATCAGAGCGAGCAGGAAAGCGGCAAGCACCACCCAGGCCGGGGTGAGGTCGGCCCAGCGGGCGAAGAGTGGGCGGCGACGGGCGCCCGACGGAAGTCGATCCGCGCTGACGGCCAGCACCGCCCCGAGCGCGAAGACGGCGACCATTCCGGTGGAGAGCAGCCGGGCCGCGGTGGTCAGGAAGCCGGCGAGCAGGTTGACCGGCCCGACGTTCGCCACCAGCAGCAGCGTGGTCTGCAGTTCGCCGCCCGCCTCCACCCCGAGGCGGAGCACCGAGAAGATCGCCGGTACGCCCACAAGCGCCGTCCAGAAGGACTGGCTGGCGCGGGCGCGCCGCTCCGCCGGGTCCCAACGGATCCGCCCGGGATCGGCGTCGGCGACGACCGGGTCGGCCGGCTCGGCGACCGGCACGCCGACCGGCCAGCCAGCGCGGTCCACCACAGCAGACGACGGTACGGCTGCGGCCGTACCGTCGGTGGCCGGCGAGGCGGCGGCACCCGGCACGGACGTACGAGGTGGCGGCACCGGGCCGTCGGCGCCGGTCGCGGTCGGCGCCGTGCTCACGTCGAGGGCGCCTTGTCGTCGAAGTCGACGAGCTTCGGCACCCGCAGCGGCTGGGGCTGGCGCTTCTCGACCTTCAGCCACGGGCCCAGGGTGCGGTTGTAGGCGCTCTGCCAGGGGCTCACCTGCCCGTTGCGGCCCTGCTCGTAGCTCTTCTGCAGGAAGAACGCGACCAGGTCGCGCAGCGCGGGGTCGCCGATCGGCACGCCGATGCCCAGCAGCTCGCTGGTGCCGAAGGGCATGTCCACGACCTCGAACTCCCTGGGGTAGGTGGCCAGGAACCCGGCGAGGATCGTCTCGTCCGAGCTGACCGCGTCGTACCGGCCGCCCCGGATGCCGTCGACGCAGTCCCCGACGTCCTTCACCACGAACGTCCGGACCCCGTGTTTCTCCAGCTCGGCCTCGGTCGTGGACCCGCCGCTGGTGCAGACCTTGTAGGCCGGGTCGCGCAGGTCCTCGATGGTGCGGATCCGGTCCTTGAGGCGGGCCGGCACCAGCACCTCCTGGGTGGTGACGAAGTACGGCCCGGCGAAGCTGACAAGCTTCTCGCGCTCCTCGGTCATCGAGAAACTGGACACCACGAGGTCGACGGTGCCGCCCTGCAACGCCGGGATGCGATTTTCGGTGGCCACCGACACGAACTCCAACCGCTGCTCGCCCTCGTAGCCCAGGGAGGCGGCGATGTACCTGCCGATCTCGACGTCGAAGCCGACGTGCTGGCCGTTGCGCAGGTCGCCCATCAGCGGCTCCTTGGTGGCCACGCCGATGCGTAGCTGTGCCTGCCGGTAGATGTGCGACTCACGGATCTTCTGCTGCACGGACGGCAGCTCCGGCTCCTTCCGGCTGTCGCAGCCGGCGGCGGCGGCCAGGGTGAGGGTGAGGGCGGCCGCAAGTGTCGTCGCGACCGAACGGAGCCGGGACCGGGAACTGCGTACGTTCATTCGGTGACCTCGCTGACGGACCAGCCTGCGGAACACTCAGGGTAGCGACCGTGGGCCCTTCCGTAGCGACACCAACCGGACACGCCCGCCGGCCCGGTCGGCCGTGCCGACCGGCGCGGCGACAGGCTCTCCGGTTGACAGCCGCCAATGTCACGACATGCTGAACGAATGAGTCGATTGTCCCGGCCCGATGCGCGGACGGTGGCGGTGCTCGCGGCACTGGGAGCCCTCGTACCACTGGCACTGCTCGTCCTCTGGCGTCGACAGGACCTTGTCGGCGTGGTTCTCGCCCTGCTCTGCGTCCTGCTGACAATGGTCGCCGGGGTCGCCTTCTCCGCCGCCCGTCAGGCCGACGACCCGGAGCCGGCGGACCGGCCGGCGACCACCGGGCCGCCCGAGCTGATGCCGTACGGGATCGACGCGGACACCCTCGACGCCCTGGACAGTCGGGATGCCCTGCGGGCGGTGCGGGATCGGCGACGCGGGTCGGACGGGATCAGCGGCCGGTGAGGGTGGGGGCGGCGAGCGCGTCCACGCCCCGCCCGGCCAGGCACCGGTAGGTCCGGTCGATGCTGCCATCGACCGGGGGAAGCACCTCGAGGTGCCAGCCGCGCGGCTCGGTGATCCCGGTGGTCAACCGGAACGTCGTGGCGCTGCACACCTGTCGCACCGGCCCGGCGGCGATCACGTCGTCGTAGCCGGCGCCGAGCAGGGACACCGGCAGGATGCCCTCGGCGTACGTCTCCCAGGTGTGCCGACCGGTGCAGGACAGCCGAGCCGCCTCGGCGCGGTCGCCGCGGATCCGCATCGGGCCGAAGCACTCCAGCTCGGGCAGGCACCGGGCACCCTCGGGCAGGACGGTGGGCGTGCCGGTGCCGGTCGTACAGCCGGGCAGCGGCCCGGTCGCCGGCGCGGCGACCTGGGTGACCGTCGGGTTCGGGGTCGGCGGCCCGGCTCGGTCGGCGAACCACGCCCCGGCGGTCGCGGAGCCGGCGAGCGCGAGGACGCCGGCACCGCCGAGGAACCAGCGCCGCCACCGTCGGACGCCGGGGACCACCCGCTGGGTGTCCTCGATGGGCGGCCGGGGCGCCGGTTGGCTGGGCGCGTACGGGCCGGGTCGGGGCGCGCCACCGCTGATCGGGGCGCCGCTGACCGGGGCGGACGGTGGCCCGATCGGCAGGTTGGCGAGCAGATCGTGCAGTTCGAGGGCGGAGGGGCGCTCGGCCGGGTCGTTTGCCATGCCGGCGCGCAGCACGTCGATAAGCTCGTCCGGGACGCCGGGCAGGGCGGGGAGCGGCTGGTTGAACATCTCCAGGACGGTGATCAGGCTGGGGTTGCGCTCGGACTGCCAGCGGGGCGGCCGACCGTGCATCACCGCGTAGAGGGTGGCGCAGAGCGCGTAGACGTCGACGGCCGGCGACGGCGGGCTGTGGCTGAACATCTCCGGCGGCGCGTACGCCGGGGTGAGCACCTCGAGGGTGACCGAGGCGTCCCGGTGCTCGGCGAGCACGGCCAGCCCGAAGTCGGCGAGCACCGCCGAGTTGAAGGCCGAGTGGAGGATGTTCG
This sequence comes from Micromonospora sp. DT228, assembly GCF_049841595.1. NCBI lineage: Bacteria > Bacillati > Actinomycetota > Actinomycetes > Micromonosporales > Micromonosporaceae > Micromonospora > Micromonospora sp. DT228. Next base: position 89,189 of record NZ_JBNCKO010000005.1, on the reverse strand, counting down.
CCGGTTTCACGTCCCGGTGCAGCACCCCTGCCGCGTGCGAGTGGGCCAGCGCGTCGGCGATCTTGATGCCGAGGTCGCGGGCCTCCACCGGGTCCAGCGGCGAGGTCCGCATCCGCTCGGCGTACGAGCCGTCGCAGAGCTCCATGATCAGGTAGGGGTGCTGGTCGACGGTGACCCCGACGTCGAAGAGGTCCACCACGTGCGGGTGTGAGGACATCCGGCCGGCCGCCCGCGCCTCGCGCAGGAAACGGGCCTGGTCGCGCTCGCTGTCGAGCGTCCGGTTCTCCACCTTGACGGCGACCTCGCGACCCACCGAGATCTGGGTGGCCTGGTAGACGGTCGCGTACCCACCTCGGGCAAAAACCCGCAAATCGGTCAGACCAGGCACGATCGGCACCGGCACGCCGCCGGTCGGGGTGTCGGTCACCGCTCGAAAATACCCAACCCGACCGATGGCTCAGCGCGCCGTGTCCGCCGGAGTCGCACCGGCGGGACCGGTACCCTCCTCGGCGACCGCGGCCGTCCCGACACCCTCGGACGAGGCGACTGCACCGGCCGGGGCGCCCCGGCGGGCATCCAGGCGCAGGCCGATGGCGGTGGCCACGGCCCCCAGACCCTCCCAGGCCGCCACGCCGAAGAACCGGTCCGGAGCGATGTCGGAGAGCACGGCGATGGTGAACACGGTGAACGTGACAAGTCGGAAGACGACAGTGAACCGGTAGAACACCCGCCACTCGGTGATCGTGGCGAGCAGGTAGTAGACGCCCATGTTGAACGCCGCCATCGAGGACGCCAGCAGGAACGTGCCGGTGTGGTCACCGACGGCACGTGTCTGGGGCACCTCGAACCCGAGCAGGCGCAACTGCGCCTCCGGCCAGACCAGCCCGACCGCGCCCATCACCAGCGCCAACACGCCGAAGACCGCGATGGTCCAGCCCGCGATGGAACGCGGCAGCTTCATGAAGGGCCTCCCCAGGCACGGCGACGGTCACCACTGTGGACCGGCACACGGTGCTGACACGCTAGCCCCTCACCCCGACCGCCACATCCCCAGAACCGGCAAAAACCCTCCACCCACCCCGGGGGTCGCGCTGATCATGAGGTTATTGCCCTGCGCGTCGGCGTGTCGGGGCAATAACCTCATGATCAACGGGGGTGGAGTGGGGATCAGGCCAGGCGGGCGCGCAGGGCGTTGGCGGCGGCGCGTTCGCTGCGCTGCTCGGTCGCGTACGCCAGGCGGACCGCCTCGTCCGCGCTGGCCAGGGCCTCCGTCGGCTGGCCGCAGGCGGCCAGCGCCTCGGCCAGCACGCTGGCCGCGATCACCTGACTGCGCACGTCCTCGGCCGGCGCGGTGACCGCCCGCCGGGCCCAGTCCAACGCCTGCTCCCGCTGACCGTGCGCGAGCAGCGCCGCCGCGTACTGGGCCATCGTCTGGCGGCGGGAGAAGAGCAGCGAGGGCGCGTTCGCGGCGGCCGTCGCCACCGGGGCGAGCAGCCCGACGGCGGTCGCCGAGTCACCGGCTGCCAGCCGCGCCGTCGCCAGCAGCACCCGGGGTGCCACCTGGGCCGGGGCCTGCGGGTTGTGCGGCTCCACGGCCGTCAGCACCGAGCGGGCCACCCGCTCGGCGGTCTCGCAGTCGCCCATGTCCAACGCCACGAAGCCGCGCAGCGTGCCGGCCATCCCGGTGAGCAGCGGGTGCGAGGTGCGCTCGGCGTACGCCAGGGCGTCGGTGAGCAGGTCCGCCGCGTGCTCCGGCTCTCCCAGCCCGCGCGCCACCACCGCCCGGACCACGAGCGCGAAGCCGCGCCCCCAGTCGTCGGAGGCGGCGGCGAACTCCCGGTACGCCCGCCGGGCCTCCCGGTCCGCCTCGGCCAGGTCACCCAACTCGGCGGTGGCGAACGCCGCCACCGCGCGCAGCGTGCCGACCGCCCACGCCTCGCCGACCCGCTCGCCGAAGGGCAGGAACACCTGGGCCATCCGACACGCCTCGCGCAGTCGGCCGGCGAGCAGCCGGGCGAACGCCGTGGTGCCGCGCAGCCAGGCCCGCCCGTACGGGTCCTTCAGCTCGGCGAAGAGCCGGGCGGCCCGGCCGAGGACCGCGTCGGTGCCGGCGAAGTCACCCCGGGTGGTGGTCACCCAGGCCAGGTTCTGTAGCGACCAGGCCTGCCCCCGCCGGTCCTGCGCACCGAGGCTGACCTGGTACGCGGCAGCCAACCGGCTGCTCGCCTGGCTCAGCCGCCCGGCCACGAAGTCGGCCATGCCGAGCCGGCGCATCGCCGTCGCCCGCTGCACCGGCAACCCGCCGGCCGTGGCGACCTGCAACGCCTCGTGCCAGGCGGTCATCGCCCGGCCCTGGTCACCGAGGGTCTCCTGGGCCTGCCCCGCGAGCAGCAGGGCAGCGACCCGGGTGGCCTCGTCCCCCGCGTTCGCGGCGATCTTCTCCGCGTACGCCAGCGCGTCGGCGACGCGGCCGACCTGGAGCAGCGCCCGCGCGTGCACCACCCGATCGGCCGCCGACAGCCCGTCGCGGGCCAACTCGGTGGCGCGTTCGGCGTACTCGATGGCCAGCACCGGCTCACCGGCGGCCAGTGACCGGCGGGCGGCCCGGCCGAGCGCGGCGATGCCGAGCGGCACCACCGCCCGGGCCGGCGCGTCCGGGCGCAGCTTCACCGCGTCGGCGAGCGTGGCGGCCCGCTCGACGTGCGTCGCCACGAAGTCGTCGCGGGCCTCGTCGGTGAACCCGCCCGGCGCCGAGGCCGCGGTCCCGTCCGCCGGCGCCGCCCAGCGGGCCAACGCGGCGTGCCGCTCGGCCAGCTCCGCCTTGCTCACCCCGGCGTACGCGGCCTCCCGCATCAGCGGGGTCGCGAACGCGTAGCCGACCCGGGAGCGGTGCAGCATCCGACGTTGCAGCAGCTCCTCGACAGCTCGGTCGAGTTCCACGGCGACCACCGCCGACGGCCGACCGTCGCGACCGGCGCGCTGCTCACGCATCGCCTCCAACGCGCCGGTCGGCACCGTGTCACCGATCACCGCGGCGTCGCGCAGCACCGAGCGGGCGTCCGGCGGCAGCGCGTCGATCCGGGCGGCGAGGACGGCGGCGAGGTCACGGGAGAGCAGCCGGCTGCCCAGCGAACCGGGCACCAACCGCCAGCCGGCCGAGGTGCTCTGGTCCCGCTCGCCGGAACCGGGCCGTTCCTTCGCGGCGCGGACACCGCGCGCGGTCTCCGTGGTGAGCGCACCGCGCTCGATGAGCAGGGTGACCAACTCGGCCAGGTAGAAGGGGTTGCCCTGGGCGGTGGCGAGCAGCCGGTCCGCGTCGGCCGGTGGCAACTTGCCGCCGCCGAGGTAGCTGGTGAGCAGCCGCGCCGCGTCGGCACCCCGCAGCGGGGGCAGGGAGTGCACCTCGGCGTCCGCGACCCGGGTCAGTGCGCCGGCGGTACGCACCAACTCGGGGCGGCCGAGCAGCAGCACCAGCACCGGGCCGGTGAGCCTGGACAGGGTCAGCCCGAGGGCACCGATGGTCTCGGCGGTGGCGTCGTGCAGGTCGTCCACCACGATCACCAGCGGCGCCTCCGAGGCGAGCCCACTGAGCAGGTCGGCGACCGCGTTCGGCAGCACCTCGGCATCCGCGGTCGGCGTGCCCGAGCCGCCCCACTCGCCGGCGTCGGTGCCGCCGTGGGCGGACAGCTCGGCGTAGCCGAGCAGGGCGAGCAGCTGCTCGGTGGCGATCGGCGGGGTCTCCCCAGCGGACCGGGCGAGCCGCTGCCCGAGTCGCCGCAGCCGCTCCTCCACCGCCGGTCGGGTCAGCGCGGTGGACGCGTCACTGGGCAGGCCGACGGCGGCCCGCACCAGGTCGGCGAGGGGAGCGAGCCGGCGTCGTTCACCGAACGCGGCACAGCGCACCGAGAGCACCCGGGCGCCGGTGTGCGCCGCGTACCGGCCGGCGCCCACGTCGTATCCGGCGGCGAGACGCTCCACCTCCGCGGCGAAGCGGGACTTGCCGATGCCCGCCTCGGCGGTCATCAGCAGCACCCGCGGGTCACCCTGGTCGATCACCTCGGCGAGCCGCCCGGCGACCCGGCCGATCTCCGTCTCCCGGCCCACGTACGGCGCCTCGTCGCCGAGCCCCGAGCGGGTGCCCGGCGCGTCCAGCAGACCCAGCAGCTCGTACGCCTCGACCGGCTCACGCTTGCCCTTGAGCCGCAGCGGGCGCAGTGCCCGCCAGGAGGACACGTGCCGGGTGGCGGCGGCGGTCCGCCCGCCGGCGTAGACCGCGCCGACCGCGGCGGCGTCGGCCAGCCGGGCGGCGGTGTTCACGGTGTCGCCGATGACCGTGTATTCGATGGCGGCCTGGATGCCGGCGATGACGTCGCCGGTGTTCAACCCGACCCGCAGCCCGAGCGGCGCGCCGCCACCCCGCTCGTCGTCGAGCACCCGGCGGACGGCCCGCTGCATGGACAGGGCGGCCCGGACCGCGCGTTCGGCGTCGTCCTCGTGGGCCACCGGCGCACCGAAGACCGCCATGATCCCGTCGCCGGTCAACTTGTCGACGTGCCCACCGAAGGTCTTCACGGCACCGGCGAGGGCGGCCAGCACCCGGTCGGTGACCGCGCCGACGCGTTCCGGGTCGAGATCCTCCGACCAGGAGGTGAACTCGGAGAGGTCACCGAAGAGCACGGTGACCACCCGGCGCTCGGCCGCCGGCAACGTGGCGGCGGCCGGCAACGCGGCACCGCAGTTGTGGCAGAACCGCGCGCCGGGAACGGCTACGGTTCCGCACACGGGGCAGGTCACATGTGCTCCAACCCACTGACCCCGGGCGCGGATTCCCCGGTGCCGACACCCAGATACTCCAACTGCGCGCGGACCGACCACTCAGCGGCCCACCAGAGCGAGCGGTCCACGCCCGCGTAGACCGCAGCGACCACGTCGGCGGGCGTGGCGGCGCCGGCCGCGACCGCGGCCCGGACCTGGTCGAGGCGGGCCCGGCGGTGCGCGAGGTAGAAGTCGGCGGCGGCGGCGCAGTCGGCAAGCGCCGGGCCGTGCCCGGGCAGCGCCGGAATCCCCCGGTACGCGGACAGCAACTCCAGGCTTGTCAGGTAGTCACCGAGGTGCCCGTCCGGGTGGGCGACGACGGTGGTGCCCCGGCCGAGGATGGTGTCACCGGTGAGCACCACCCGCTCGTCGCCGTGCTCGACCAGGAAGCAGACCGAGTCGGCGGTGTGCCCCGGGGTGTTCAGCAGGCGGACCTCCAGGCCGAAGCCGCCGAGGTGCTCACCCGGCTCGGTCAGCGGTTCGCCGCCGATGGTGTGCGCCGGGTCGACGGCGAGGACGTGGACACCGTCGAGCAGCTCACTCAGCCGGGCCGCGCCCTCGGTGTGGTCGGGGTGGCCGTGGGTGATCAGGATCAGCCCGATCGGGCCGTGCGCGGCGATCCGGGTCAGGTGCCCCTCGTCGGCCGGCCCGGGGTCGACCACGATGGCGAACTCGGCTGCCGGGGCCCGCAGCACCCAGGTGTTGGTGCCGTCGAGGGTCATCGGCCCCGGGTTCGGTGCGCGCAGAAGTGTCACCCAGCGGGGCAGTTCGTCGGCAAGCGCCGCCACCGCCCCCGTCACGTGCCCGCTCATGGCTGCGATCGTACGACCCCGCTCGCCACCCTCCGCGATCTTGCACTTTCCTCCCCTGGTTCGTCCCTGTTCAGGGCTTTCGTCCGGGCGGAGAGTGCAAGATCGCGAGAGGGATGGGTCAGGCGACCTCGACGATCAGCTCGACCTCCACCGGGGCGTCGAGGGGCAGCTCGGCCACCCCCACGGCGCTGCGGGCATGGCGGCCCGCCTCGCCGAAGACGGTGCCGAAGAGATCGGAGGCACCGTTGATCACTGCCGGTTGACCGGTGAAGCCGGGCGCGGAGGCCACGAAACCGGTCACCTTGACCACCTTGACCACATTTTCCAGGCCGACAAGCGAGTCGACCGCGGCCAGCGCGTTGAGCGCGCATTGCTGAGCCAGGTCCTTCGCCTGCTCGGCGGAGATCCCCGCGCCGACCTTGCCGGTCGCGAGCAGCTTGCCCTCGGCGATCGGCAACTGGCCGGAGACGTACACGTGCTGCCCGGACTGCACCGCTGGCACGTAACTGGCCACCGGCGGTACGACCTCGGGCAGGTCGAGCCCCAGCTCGGCGAGCTTCGCGTGCGGACCGTTGCTCACGCCTTCGGTCGCTTCAGGTAGGCGACCAGCTGGTCGGGGTTCGGCCCGGGGACCACGGCGACGAGCTCCCACCCGTCCTCGCCCCAGTTGTCGAGGATCTGCTTGGTCGCGTGGACCAGCAGCGGGACCGTGGAGTATTCCCACTTCTGCATCGCTGAAGGGCTCCCTCTCGGTGCGGAATTTGTTCGAGGGACAGCCTACGTTCCGCTGGCCGGACGAGGCGCGGGACGCTGCTCGGGCGCGGCCGGCAGCTCCCCGCAGAGCCCTTCGTGCTCGTACCCCTGGGGGCAGCGGGACCGGTCGGGCAGCAGCAGGTCGCAGAAGACCCGGTGCCGGTTGTTCTGGTCGTCGGCGTTTGACACGGTGGTCTCGCCCGCGTCCAGCTCGGGCAGGAAGCCCAGCGACACGGCGACACGGCCGGCCAGCACTGTCGCCGCCGCCAGACTCGGCACCCGGATCGGCAGGTGGATGACGAAGCCCGGCTCGTCGTCGTCGCGGGCTCGCTCGGCGGCGTGGCCCGGCGCCTGGCCCACCTCCGTCTGCTCCGGCATCCGGCGGTACGACCGTTCGTTGATCGGCTGGCCGCCGATCTGTCCCCCGGCCGTGAACATGGACCCGGACCGGTGCGGCCGCTCGTTGGTCGGGAACTGGGTGCGAGGGATGTTGTCCACGTCGCGCATGCACTGCCTCCGGTCGTACCGCTCGGATCGCTCTTCCGGTCCGGACCCATTCGTCCGTTCCGGCCCCCGCGCCGGGACGAAAGGTAGGTCCGGGGCCGCAGTCCCGCCAGCAAGACGCGCCCGAATGGCCACCTACAGTCACATATGCGACACATGGCAGGTAAGAAGCCCGATGGCGCTCCCGGCGCGCGGTCCCGCCGGCCGGATCGGTGGGCAGCCGCGCGGCACGGGCGACACCGCTCGCGTCATCGACCGCTACCCTTCCGGTCGGGCGGTCGCGCAGCGCCCGGCAGCCCGCTCGATCACGCTCGACGCCAGGGGTGGCGGCGGGCGCCGGACCCCCGGGGGAAGACGATGACCCAACCGCCCAGCGGCGACCAGGCCGGGCCACCCGCCCTCCCGCCGGCCCAGCCGGAACCCAACGATCAGCCCGGCGTCGCGGCCGCCCCCGCCCAATCGGCCCCCGCCGCGCCGTCCGGGCAGCTCGCGCTCCCCGCGCCGCCCGCACCGGCGGCGCTCCCCGCCCCACCGAAGATCCCCAGCCAGCAGGCCTTCCCCGCGCCGACCGGTGGGGCTGAGGCGGCCGGCACGCCGGCCCCGACAGCACCCGGCACGCCGGGCTCCGCGGCCATCCCGCCACCCCCACCGGCGTACCCGCTGTATCCCGGGACGGCCGAGCCGAAGAAGAAGCGCGGCCTGCTGATCGCGGCGATCGCGCTCGTCGTGATCATGGTGCTCTGCGTGGGCGGTGGCGTGCTGGCGTTCCTGACCCTGCGCAACGCCGAGACCGGCGAGGGCGCCAAGGAACCGGCCGTCGCCGTCGACGAGTTCCTCACCGCGGTCTACAAGGATCGCGACGCGACAAAGGCGACCAACCGGGTGTGCGCCGCCTCCCGCGACGACAAGAAGATCGCCGCGAAGGTGGCCGAGGTGCAGAAGTACGCGTCCGAGTACCAGAACCCCCGGTTTCGGTGGACCACCCCGAAGGTGGACAACCAGACCGGCGACCGGGCCACCGTCTCCACCCGGGTCACCATGACCACCGCCGACGAGAAGGTCGCCGACCAGGACCTGCGCTTCACAGTGGTGCAGAAGACGGGTTGGTGGGTCTGCGAGGTCGCCTGAGCGCCGGGCGTGGATAGGCTCGTCGGGTGTGTGCAGCTGAGCGGCCGTTCGACTCGGCCGGTACCGGATGGTCGGCCCGCCTCCACGTGGTGACCGGCAAGGGTGGCACCGGCAAGACCAGCGTGGCGGCGGCCCTGGCCCTCGCGCTCGCCGCCGGTGGCCGGCGCACCCTGCTGGTCGAGGTCGAGGGGCGGCAGGGCATCGCCCAACTCTTCGGCATCGACCCGCTGCCGTACGAGGAGCGACACCTCGCCGACGCGCCGGACGGCGGTGAGGTGCGCGCGCTCGCGGTGGACGCCGAGGAGGCGCTGCTCGAATACCTGGACATGTTCTACAAGCTGGGCGCGGCGGGCCGGGCGCTGCGCAAGCTCGGTGCCATCGACTTCGCCACCACGATCGCGCCGGGTCTGCGGGACGTGCTGCTCACCGGCAAGGTGAAGGAGGCCACCACCCGCACCTCCGGGCAGCGGCGGGCGTACGACGCGGTGGTGTTGGACGCCCCACCGACCGGGCGGATCGGTCGGTTCCTCAACGTCACGGCGGAGACGGCCCGGCTGGCGAAGGTGGGCCCGATCAAAACCCAGAGCGAGGGGGTCGCCGCGCTGTTGCGCTCCCCGATGACCGCGGTCCACGTGGTCACGCTGCTGGAGGAGATGCCGGTGCAGGAGACGGTGGACGCGATCGCCGACCTGACCGCGCTCGGCTTCGGCACCGGAAAGGTGATCGTCAACGGCACCCGGCCGCCACTGCCCGCCGGCTCGGCGGTCACCGCCGCGGAGCTGCGGCGGGGGCTGGTCGCCGCCGGGTTGCCGGCCGATCGGGACACCGTGGCCGGTTTGCACGACGAGGCGCGTGACCAGCTCATCCGGCGCGAACTGGAGGATTCGCTCCGCGCCGACCTGGTGGAGTTGGGGCTGCCGATGGTCGAGCTGCCGTTGCTGCCGGACGGGGTGGACCGGGCGGGGTTGGCGGCACTGGCCCAGGCCCTCGTCCGCGCCGATTGACTCACACCTGAGCGCAGCACGGGCGCGTTGACCACGCGGCCCGATACGCTCGATTGGTGCCTTCCGAAGACGCGGCGCCGCAGCTGGACGTCGACCAGATCCTCGCCGACCCCGGCGTACGGATCGTCGTGTGCTGCGGTGCCGGCGGGGTGGGAAAGACGACAACGGCCGCGGCGCTGGCGCTGCGGGCCGCCGAGCACCATGGCCGGCGCACGGTGGTGCTCACCATCGACCCGGCCCGCCGGCTGGCCCAGTCACTGGGCCTGACCGAGCTGGACAACACACCCCGGCAGGTCAAGGGGATCGACGTCGAGAGCAGCGGCGGCGAGCTGCACGCCATGATGCTGGACATGAAGCGCACCTTCGACGACGTGGTGCTGCAGCACACCGATCCGACGAAGGCCGCCGAGATCTTCTCGAACCCGTTCTACCAGGCGATGAGTTCGACATTCGCGGGCACGCAGGAATACATGGCCATGGAGAAGCTCGGCCAACTGCACGCCCGCGGCGAATGGGACCTGATCGTGGTGGACACCCCACCGTCCCGCTCGGCACTTGATTTCCTGGACGCCCCGGCCCGGCTCTCCCGCTTCCTCGACGGCCGGATGCTGCGCCTGTTGCTGGCCCCGGCGCGCAGCGGCGGGCGGAGCATGTTCAGCCTGGTCACCGCCTCGTTCGGGATGTTCTCGAAGGTGGTGCAGAAGGTCCTCGGCGCACAACTGCTCACCGACCTGTCCGGCTTCGTGGCCGCACTGGACTCGATGTTCGGTGGTTTCCGGCAGCGCGCCGAGCAGACGTACCGGATCCTCCAGGCACGGGAGACGGCCTTCCTCCTGATCGCGACACCGGAGCCGGACGCGGTCCGGGAGGCCGCCTACTTCGCGGGCCGCCTGCGGGAGGAGCGGATGCCGCTGGCCGGCCTGGTGCTCAACCGGGTGCACCGACTCGCGGTGCCGGAGCTGGACGCCGAGCAGAGTCGGGTCGCCGCCGAGCGGTTGACCGAGCTGGGTGGGCACGAGGCCACCGCCGATGTGCTGCGGGCGCACGCGGCGCTGGCCCGTCAGGCGGTACGCGAGCAGCAGGTCGCCGCGCGGTTCACCGAGGCGTTCCCGGCGGTGCCGGCGGTGTCGGTGACGGCGCAGCCCGCCGACGTCCACGACGTCGACGGGCTACGGACGATCGGCGCGGCGATCAGCCGGCCGTGACCGTCGTCAGTTGGCCGCACTGACGAGGATCTTGTCCTTTTCGGCCTTTTCCTTGCTGTTCTTCTTCATCGCGGCCTCGAACATCTTGCGCCAGCTCGTCACCTGCGGGTGTCGACGCAGCAGCGCCCGCCGTTCGCGTTCGGTCATGCCGCCCCACACACCGAACTCGATCCGGTTGTCGAGCGCGTCGGCCAGGCACTCGTACCGAACTGGGCAGCTTCGGCAGATCCGCTTCGCCACGTTCTGTTCGGCACCCTGTACGAACAACGCGTCCGGGTCCCCGTTCTGACACGCCGCCAGCGACGGCCAGTCAGTGATCATGCCCATGTGTACACGTCCCCCCTTGCAGTACCTACCGACCTCGTCGATGCACGCCAGCCGGCAATTCCCCCCGATCGCCCGGCTCGCCTTCCCCAAGGCGGCACGGACGACATGTGGCGCTGTCGCCGCCCCCATCATGCTCTGTAGTCGACTGATTACGCAACGTTGTCGACGAAATCCATCATTCCGGACTTTCCCGGCTTCCCGGGCCTTCGACCGCCGGTTACCCCGCTGAGGTCGGCGATAACGCTGCGCCGCCTCCCTGAATCGGAGGAGACTCACGCCGGGTCACACGCAACCAAGCACCGGGGGTCGTGCGTTTAGCACAACGAGGGCAGCGCGCGCAGGAAATGGGGAAAGAACTCCCAGGCGCCCCTCGTTCCCTACTCGCGTACCATGCCGAGGTGACCTGGATGCGGAAACGTGACCACAATGTGCTGACCAACGCCGCATCGCTGCTGGTGTGCGGCCTGCTGGCTGGCGTGGTGGTCGCTGCGGCGGCCTTCCCCGCGGTGGCGATGTCCGGCCTGGCCGCGAAGGCCGGCGCCGAGACATTCGGCGCCCTGCCCACGGAGCTGACGGTGGCCCGCGCGCCACAGATCAGTTACCTGCTGGCCTCGGACGGCAAGACACCGCTCGCGACCATGTACGACGAGAACCGGCGCGACGTGAAGCTCGCCGACATCTCGCCGTGGATGCAGAAGGCCATCATCGCGGCCGAGGACCATGAGTTCTACAAGCACAACGGCGTCGACATCAACGGTGTCGCCCGCGCGTTCGTCAACAACCAGAGCGACGGCGGCCGGCAGGGCGCCTCGACGCTGACCATGCAGTACGTCCGGCTGGCCATCGCCTACTCGGCCACCCACCCGGCCGACGTGGTCGCGGCCACCGAGGACACCAGCGCCCGCAAGCTTCGCGAGATGCGGCTGGCCCTCCAGGTCGACAAGGAATTCTCCAAGGACGAGATCCTCACCCGCTACCTCAACCTCGCCGCGTTCGGCAACGGCGCGTACGGCATCTACGCCGCCAGCCAGGTCTACTTCGGTAAGCCGCCGAGCAAGCTCAAGATCGAGGAGGCGGCGCTGCTGGCCGGCATGGTCAAGGCGCCCACCACGAACGACCCGACCACCGAGTCGGGCTACCCGGCCGCGCTGCAACGACGTGACTACGTCATCAACAACATGGTCGAGATCAAGGCCATCACCCAGCAGGAGGCCGACGCCGCCAAGGCCGTCGAGCTCAAGGTGCTGGACAAGCGCACCCCGAACGGCTGCGTCGCCGCGAACGTCAACAGCTGGGGCTTCTTCTGCGACTACTTCTACCGCTGGTGGATGCAGCAGGAGACGTTCGGTTCCACCACGTACGACCGGGAGCGGCGGCTGAAGAGCGGCGGCTACACAGTGGTGACCTCGATCGACGTCCAGGCGCAGCGCGGCGCGGACAAGGCGGTCCGTAAGGCCAAGAGCGAGAACAGCAAGGAAGCCGCCATGGTCGCGGTGGTCGAGCCCGGCTCCGGCCGGGTCCGGGCCCTTGCGGTCAACAGGCAGTTCAAGCTGGACGACCCGAAGAAGCCCAGGAACAAGATCTCCAGCGATCCGGCGAAGAGCAGGAAGGGCATCCGGGGCAACTATCCGGCGACGGTCAACCCGCTGCTGACCGGTGGCGACGGCATCACCGGCTACCAGGCCGGCTCGACCTTCAAGATCTTCACCATCGTGGCGGCGCTGGAGAAGGGCATCCCGCTCAGCTTCAGCATGAACGCGCCGCAGCAGTTCCGGTCGGAATACAAGATCCGGCCCGGCCCCGCCGCCTGCCCCGGCACCAACCTGTACTGCCCGACCAACTCCGGTCTGAAGCCCGGTGGCGTCCAGAACATGTGGACCGCCTTCGCCCAGTCGGTGAACACCTTCTTCGTCCCGCTCCAGCAGCAGGTCGGCGCGGAAAACGTGGTCAGCGCCGCCAAGCGGGCCGGCATCCAGTTCCGCACCGAGGAGGATCTGACCCTGGAGAAGGGGGCGCACCAGTGGGGCGCCTTCACCCTCGGTGTCTCGCAGACCACCCCGCTCGACCTGGCCAACGCGTACGCGACCCTGGCGGCGGACGGCAAGTACTGCGAGCCGATCCCGGTGCAGGAGATCCGCGACCCGGACGGCAACAAGCTGGACATCGCCAACCCGCGCTGTGAGAAGCGGTTCAGCACCGAGGTGGCCCGAGCCGCCGTGGACGCCGCCCGCTGCCCGGTCGGCGACAACTCCAGCACCAGCAAGTGCGGCAGCAGCCGCACCGCCGCCGCCGTGAAGGGCGTCGTCGACGCGCCGGTGGCCGGCAAGTCCGGCACCACCGACTCGGAGAAGACCGCCGCGCTGGTCGCGATGACCAGGCAGTACGCGGTGGCCGGCATCATGGCCGACCCGGACTGGCCGCAGACGAACGTCACGATGAAGCACGAGCAGAAGAACGGCATCAACCCGCCGGTGTACGAGACGCTGCGGGATGCCATGAAGGGCAAGGATCGCGTCCAGTTCGAGCCACCGGGCCAGAAGATCTCCGAGGGTGACCAGCGCAGCATCCCCGGCGTGAGCTGCATTCCGGTGGAGCAGGCGAAGTCCCGGCTCAAGGACGCGGGCTTCGAGCCGGTGGTCTCCGAGGCCAAGGTGAAGTCGTCCTGCCCGCCGGGCAGCGCCCACGGCACCAGCCCGGACGGACGCACCATCAAGGGTGGTGTGGTCACCATCCAGGTCAGTAACGGTGGCGGCGGCGCCACGCCGGGCAACAACGGCGGCGGGCAACCCGGCAACACCGGTCGACCCGGTGGTCGTCCCGGCGGCTGAGTCGACGATCAGGACACGACGGGCGGGCACCCACACCGGGTGCCCGCCCGTTTCCGTTTGTCCAGACCACGGCCGCCCGCGCGGGGACGCCGCCGACCGGGATGCCGCCCGTGGGTCAGAGGCCGAGCTGTCGCCGTACCTCGGCGGCCACCCGACCACCCTCGGCCTGGCCCGCCACCGCGGCCTGGGCCGCCTTCATGGCCGGGCCCATCTGGGTCTTCCCGGTGAAGCCGCCCGCGGCGAGCGCCCCCGACACCAGCTCGGCCAACTCGGCGTCGGAGAGCTGCTTGGGCAGGTAGCGGTCCAGCACCTCGCCCTCGGCGGTCTCCTTCGCGGACTGCTCGGCGCGGCCGGCGTCGGCGAAGGCGGTGGCCGCCTCCCGGCGCTTCTTGGCCTCCTTGGTCAACACGGCGAGCACCTCGTCATCGGTGAGCTCGCGCTTGGCCTTGCCGGCGACCTCGGCGGTGCCGACGGCGGCCAGGGCCATCCGCAGCGTGGAGGTGGTCAGCTCGTCGCGCGCCTTGAGCGCGGAACGCATGTCGGCGGTGAGGCGGTCCTTCAGCGTGCTCATGGACGGTCAAACTACCCTGAACGCCATGCGAAAGCGCACACTATTCCGGCTTGCCGCCGGAACCGCCACGGTCGGCGCGGCCACCCTCGCGTACGCGTCGCTCATCGAGCGCAACATGTTCACCCTGCGGCGGTACGACGTGCCGGTGCTGCCGGCCGACGCGGAGCCGCTGCGCGTGCTGCACCTGTCGGACCTGCACATGATGCCCGACCAGGCGCGCAAGCAGCGCTGGGTGGCGTCGCTGGCCGCCCTCGACCCCGACCTGGTGGTGGTGACCGGCGACAACATGGCCCACCCGGGAGCGGTGCCCGGAGTGCTGCGGGCCCTCCAGCCGCTGCTGGACTATCCCGGGGCGTTCGTGTTCGGCTCCAACGACTACACCGGCCCGGTGTTGAAGAACCCCTTCACCTACTTCCTACCCGACCGGGAGTACACCGAGGGCGTCGAGCTGCCCTACGAGGAGTTGCGCCAGGTGTTCACGGGCGCCGGCTGGGCGGACCTCAACAACGCCCGGACCACACTGAAGGCCGGCGGTCGGCAGCTCGACCTGGTCGGCGTGGACGACCCCCACATCGACCGGGACGACTACCCCACCGTGGCCGGGGCGGTCTCGTCCTCCGCGGATCTGTCCATCGCGCTGACGCACTCCCCGGAGCCGCGGGTGCTCGACCAGATGGCCGCGGACGGCTTCGGGCTGCTGCTCGCCGGGCACACCCACGGCGGTCAGGTCTGCGTACCGGGCTACGGAGCCCTGGTGACCAACTGCGGACTGCCCCGGTCGATGGCGCGTGGCCTGCACCGCTGGCCTGGTTCGGACTCCTGGCTGCACGTCTCCGCCGGCCTCGGCACCCACCCGACCGCCCCGATCCGCTTCGCCTGCCCCCCGGAGGCCAGCATCCTCACCCTCATCCCCCGCTGACGAACCCCGCCGCCCGCTGGCCAGGGCGGCGGGGGTACCGAGTTTGACCATCCGGGCGGGTGGGCTACTATTTGTCGGCACGCCTCGGGGTGTGGCGCAGCTTGGTAGCGCGCTTCGTTCGGGACGAAGAGGTCGTCGGTTCGAATCCGGCCACCCCGACCAGAGGTCAGAGGGCACATCCGATCCATGGATGTGCCCTCTGGTGCTTTCTGAGTGACGAGGCCTTCGGCGGGTCTCACCCACAGCGAACGGCCCCCTGCGGTAACAGAGGGCCGTCCTGTCCGAGGTGCGCGCCTCACTACTCATGGCTCACATCTCGTTCTCGTAACGAGACTGGACCTGCTCTCGTGAGCAGCGAGGCCCAAGATACTCGCAAGTAACAATGAGGTTGAGTAAGTAAGGTTATGGATTGAGTAAAGTAGCAATCCATACTAGTCAATACATCTGGCGTGTTCTCACAGCTCAGGCACGCTTCGGCCCATTAGGCAGAAAGTCTCGTCAACGGGACCGACGGAACGGCGCATGGCGGTGATTTCCGGCTCTACGCCCGTGCCTACTCAATCGACGTGACAACCTCTCAAACACCGTGACGCTGCCCCACTGTCGATCGTTTCCCCGAGGAGAGCGCCCCCACGTCGTGCGTCTTGCTGGCGGTAACCGGCAGACGCCCACACGCGACGTGAGGCGACACGTCCGAGGTAGTCGTCACATCCATGGAGACGAGCGTGTCCAACAGCACCGCCAGAAGTAACCGCGACCTCAATGCCAGCCAGGAGCACTCGACCGTGGTGCCTCAGCCACGGCGTTCACAGGATCCGATCGGTGGTGAACACCGAACAGCGCTCGGCGAGCACAGCTACCTCCTGACCGAACGCCACCTGTTGATCCTTGTGATCGCGTTCGTGGTTGGACTCCTGGCCGGTGTGGCCGCCGGGGTCAGCGTCGCCGTGCAGGCACAGACATCACTGGGCACCGGACCTTGCGTCTTGCTGGGCATCGTCAGTGGTCTGGTGACCATGACCATGGCCAGCTTGGCCGTAGCGAAAACCCTCCACAAGCTCCTGCGGTAGGACACGGGGCGCGAGGTGCCCTGCCCTGTGTGCGGCGGGGTAGGGCACCGACCCTAGGGCCCGTCGGATTTTGCAAAGATCCGGTCCGGGCCCCTTGCCCCATCCAAGAACCCGGGTCGTAGTTGATGCCGACAGATCTGCTCCGTCACTGACCTGCCCGAGTGCTTGCACGGCAGGTTCTACCGAGCGGTTGAGGCACTTCCAGAGATCGCGAAGGGTGCGGGTACTGAGCGGTGACCTTGTCGACCAGTCAACGGTCGAAGCTCTGAGCGCGAAGCTCTCGCAGTGGCCGGACATTGGGTGCGGCACTTAGTAACGAAGAAATTTCTTGACTTAGATATTTCTTTGTCCCTAAGCTTCTCCTGTGGCGAGCACATATGGCGAACTTAGGGACGCCGTCGAGGACTCTGGCGGCTTGTACGTGACGCACATGGCGGAGCTGCGAGATATTCGCGGTGCCGGGCGGCTCTCAGTTGGCATCTGCGCAGCGATCAGCGATGACCTTGCCTCGCACGGACTGGGGCATCTCCCTCCGGATCTCCCCACCGGCCAGTGGGGAGAGGCACGCATCTACCGACTCGGTAGCCCAATCGCATCCGTAGTGACCGCGATCCTCTATCCGTCGGAGGCGGGTGACAAGACACTCCGCAACCTCGCAGAGGACAACCCCAGGGAGATCTTGCAGCGCATCCGAGAGCTGGTCAGCGAAGCCTGAGCAGGGTCGGCGGCGGGCCGTTCGAGCAGGGGAAGCGGACAACTCAGCCAGTTCAGCAACGTCCGTTCCCGGTGGAGACAGCTCCTACCTCCGCACCACGGCGTGCGGCTGCAACCGGATGACCTGCGGCGTCCAACAGTCCGACGATTCGGTAGCGATCTCCGCCCCGCAGCCGCACACCAGGTTGGGGCCGTCAGTGCCATCGAGGCCGCAGCAGCCGTTGCGGCGACCGCGATCCGGATGCAGGTGCCGCACCAGCAGGCCGGCAGGATTGATCATGATGGTGTTGCGAGGCCCGGCGGAAACCAGATTCCGACCGTCCGTGTCAATCGCCACATAGGGCGGCCCAAAGGGGTGGGGGTCAACAGCGAACCTCCCTGCGGACACCCAGGCCGGGCACGCCTCGCCGGGTTCGAGTTCATAAGGTGAGACCGGGTCCGGCAACTCCGCGAACTGCACCTCGTGCAGGTCGTCGGTGAGTGCGGTTCCGCAGCGAAGGCACGCGAACACTGTCATTCCTCGTCAGACCTCCGGCGTGCGAAGAGAAACGCTCCGTGCCTGCTCTCGTCGGGGCGGTACAGCAGTTGGGCCTCGACAGTGAACCCGGCGTCGCCGAGCCAGGCGGCGACCCGGTCGGGTGGGCGGCGGTGCACGTACACGTTCATCGGGTGACCGCCGTAGCCCTCGGTCTTCAGCCGATGCCCGTCACCGACGTGGAAGGCGAGCAGCAGGGTGCCACCGGGACGCAGCACCCGGTGGAAGTGGGCCAGCACGGTGGGCACCTCGTCGTCCGGGACGTGGATGAGTGAGAACCAGGCCAGGATGCCGGCGACGCAGGAGTCGGCGAGGTCGAGGTCGGTCATGGAACCCACAGCGAACCGCAGGTCAGGGTTGTCGCGTCGGGCGATGTCGATCATCGCGGGCGAGAGGTCGATGCCGAAGGCGTCGACACCGAGGCCGTGCAGGTGGGCGGTGATCCGTCCCGGCCCACAGCCGATGTCTGCCACGGGTCCCTCGCCGCCGCCGCGGGTCAGCTCGGCGAACAACGCCAGGACCGCCCGTTCGTACGGCGCGGCGACGAGTGCGTCGCGCAGCATCTCGGCGTAACTCGCGGCCACCGTGTCGTAGGACGTCCGGGTGTCGGCCAGCCAGCCGTCGGCGCTCATCCCGGGCACAGTAGTGCAGCGGTCGACAGCGCGCCGCCCGCCGCGGACGCGCCGGGAGGTCGATCAGGAACTGCACGGCTTCAACCTATTGGCCCCCGACGGAGTCGTGATGGGTAACCAACCGAGGCGGGGGCTTATGGCAGTGGACGACGAGCATTTTCGAGAGTTCGTCGAGACGCGCTACATGGATCTTCTGCGCGTGGCGTACCACCTCACCGGGTCAGCCCAGGATGCCGAGGATCTGGTCCAGACGGCGCTGGTGAAGGTGATGCGCAGGTGGCGTCGGGTCGACGATCCGATGGCGTACCTGCGACGGGTCATGATCAATCAGCACATCAGCAGTTGGCGTCGCCACCGCGTGCACGAGGTGGTGACGTCGATCCTGCCGGACCGGTCCGGTCGGGACATGACAGAGGCGGTGACGGAACGGCACGCCCTGTACGAGGCGATGCGGGAGCTGACGCCTCGCACCCGGGCCGTGATCGTGCTCCGGTACGTGGTCGATCTGCCGGAGGTGGCGGTCGCGGCCGCCCTGGGCTGCTCCGTGGGGTCGGTCAAGAGCCGTGCGTCGAGAGGTCTGGCACGCCTGCGTCTCGCACTGGCGTCGGACGCGCCGCCACCGGTTCCGGCCCCAGCGGCAGCCAGTCCAGCACCGACCGGGACGACGACGATGACGGGGGCAACACCATGACTGTCGACGAGGAACTGAGCCGGGCCCTGGCCGAGCTGAGTGGGAACCTCACCCCACAGCCGGATCCGTACGGTCGAGCCAGGGCGCGTTATCGACGGAGCCGGCAGCGCCGGCTCGGCGGGTTGGCGCTGGCCCTGGTGGTCTCGGTGGGCGGAGCGGCCTTCGCGATCGCCGACCCCGGCCGGACCACCCCACCACCACCGGCAGACTCGACCGAGTCCACCGCGCCCGTGCTGGCCTGGTCGGACAAACTCCTCCAGTCACCACCACGCGGCGTCGTCGGCCAGGACAGCGGCTATGTCCGCCAGCTTTCCGAACTCCTGCTGGCCGCGCAGCGCCGGGGAGACATCCCCCGGTTGGCGGTGGCGGTGCCGGTAAACACGGTGAAGGTGTTGTTCGTCGACGATGTCGGCGGCCAGCGGATCGCGCTCGCCGCCTTCGTCCGCGACCAGCCCGATCCGACCACCGGCTGGCCGAGCGCCGCGATGTGGCTGTCCGCCGACGAGGGGGCCAGCGCCGAGAAGCTGGCCAGCACCAACGCCGGCCGGGGCGTCGGCGACGGCCTGGAACCCTACGAGAGCCTCGCCCTGGGCGACCCGTCCGGGCCGGGCAAGACCATCCACGTGGCTGTCGCACCCGCCGGGTGCGTCTTCCTCACCTCACCGTTGCCCACCGGCACAGCGTTCCAGTGGACCCCGGAGCCGACCGGCTCCTACCTGATCCGTACCCCGAAGACCCAGCGGCCCGAGTGGTGGCGGGTCGACTGCGGCACTGTGACGCGCAAGATGACACCGGGCCCGGGGTCGCTGTTGCCGGGACCGCTCACCGACGCGCAGCTCGCGACCGCGATGTCCCGCGTACGCGGCAGTGTTCAGGAGCAGCGTGCCCGACTGTTGGTGTCGGAGTACGCCAAGTCGGCGGGATACCAACTGACCGCCCTGCCGAGCGTGGTGTGGGGCGGGCACGTCACCGGCCTCCCCGCCCGCTCCGCCGACGGATCACCGGCCGCCGGCGGGTCGACGGAGAGCGGCAGGACGACGATCCTGGCCGCTCCCGCGGCCGGCGGCGGCGGTTGGGTCGGCGAGGTGACGATCGACCTCGACCAACCGAGGGCCAACGGCGTGATCGGCACCGGCGCCTCCTTCACCGTCGCGACGGACCCGACCGACCCCGCAGGCGTCCTGGCTGTGTCGATCGACAGTGACATCATCGGAGACGAGGCCCCGAGGGCCCTGCTCGTGGTGACGCCGGCGGCAGCCACCCAGGTGCGTGTGGTGAAGGACGGGCGCGAGGTGGCGACGGCTGCGGTCAGCGGCTCCGGGGCGGTGGTGCCCGTGCCCGACTCCATGACGGGCCTCGTCGTCGAGGCGCTCGACGCGTCCGGCCGGACGCTCGCCAGCGGTCAGGTGGCCGGGGAGGGTGCGCAGTCGATATTCGAGACGGACACCTGGAACCAGGACTGAACGCGCCGACCTGGTCCCGGTCCGCCGTCCCGTCACATGGCTCAAAAGATCATCGATCCTTTCGGCCGGCTACCAAGCCGGCCGAAAGGCGGTTGCCGCCAGACGCCAGCCAGGATTTGATGCGCCTGATCATCCGTTCAGTAGGCGGATGGCACACGGGGAGGAACATCCACTGTGATCAGATCCAGGCCGCGCCGCGCTGCCCTCGGCGCCCTCGCGCTGACGATGGGCGTCAGCGGGCTCAGTCTCATGTCCACCACGAGCGCGGCCCTCGCGGCACCGCAGCCCGAGCGCACGCCGACCGTCGCGGTGGGCTGGACCGACTCGGCGACGCCGAAGAAGGCGTACCCGTCGGAAGCCGGCACCCCTCTTCCGCTCGGCACCTGGCAGGACGACGCGGGCAAGAGCCACACCTCGCGGGTGTACGTCACCTTCGACCTCGCCGCGTACGAGGGCAAGAAGGTCTACTCCGGCAAGGTGTTCGTCGACGAGGACAGCGTCGCCGACTGCGGTAAGCGTGCCGTCGAGATCTGGCGTACGAAGCCGGTGACAACGACGCCCACCTGGAACCGGTCGCCAGCGCCCATCGTCAAGGTCGCCGAGGACGTGACGCCCACGCAGTACTGCCCCCGTGGCATCGCCCTGGACGTGACGACGGCGGTGCAGGACGCGGTGGCACACCGGCAGCGCCACGTCACCTTCGAGATCCGGGTGCCGGAGCAGTTCGAGAGCGACGCCTCCTACGGTCGACGACTCGACGCCTACCAGGGCGTCCGGATGAGCACCGAGTACAACTCGGTGCCGCAGATCGACAACGCCCACCTGTACAACGGTGGCCTCCCCTGCACCCAACTGAAGCCGTACCCGCGCATCGGCGGGTTCGCCAACGTGCTGCAGGCGGTCGGCTCCGACGCGGACGGCAACGACGAGTGGGCCGTCCGGACCGAGGTCGCCATCTGGCCGAAGGCCACGCCGGACGCCCGGCAGGTGTTCACCGGCGAGCACGGCATCTCCGGTCGGGCCAACACCGTCAACCTGCCCGACGGTTTCCTCGCCGACGGCGAGTCGTACGTCTGGCAGGCCCGGGTGACCGACGGCACCGACGCCTCGGCGTGGTCGAAGAAGTGCTTCTTCACCCACGACGGCACCGCGCCCGGCGCGCCCACCGTCACCTCGGCCAACTACCCGGCGGACAGCACCGGCGAGTGGGCACCGGCAGGTGTGCCCGGGACCTTCACCTTCTCCGGCAACGGCAACAAGGACGTCGCCGGCTTCGAGTACTCCTGGCGCGGTCTGGGCGTCCGCAGCTGCTCGACCAGCGGTGACTACGGTCAGCTGGAGTGCACGAACCCGCTCGACCAGCCGGGATCGGTCCGGGCGGACAAGCCGGGCGGTTCGGCGACCGTGACGATCAATCCGACCGACTTCGGAACGCAGACGCTTACCGTCCGCTCCATCGACCTCGCCGGCAACGTCTCCGGGACCGTCGAGTACCGCACCCTCGTGCCGTGGACCGCCCCCGAGGTGCGGGAGGAGAACGGTCCGCCGCAGTGGGGGCAGGAAGTGCTGCTGAGGTTCGTCCCGGCGCCCGGTGTCACAGGCGTCCGCGAGTACGAGATCACCCTGGACGGGCGAGACCCCGAGATCAGGTCCGCGGAGGAGGACGGGACGGCCTACTTCCGCTTCGTCTCCACCAAGCCGGACGGACCCCAGATCACGGTACGCAGCCACAGCGACAACGGGTTTGTGTCACAGGCGGCCTCCTGGTCCGGGTACTACAGCCCCGGCCCCGGGGTGAGGTCCGACGTCTACTACTCGCGTGACGGCTCGCCGGTCGGCGGGGTGGGAGTCGAGGGCACCTTCACCTTCTCCCCGCCGGTTGGTTGGACGGACACCAAGGCCTTCCGCTACAGCTTCGACGACGCCGAGCCGACCGAGGTGGCGGCCGACGAGAACGGTCGCGCCACGATCACCTGGACGCCGACTGCCAGCGGGTACGTGACGCTTACCGTCTACGGCGTCCACGCCGACGGCTCGGTCGGATACGACGCCAACTGGTACTCGTTCGAGGTGGCGGCCCCCGCCGCCTGACCTGAGCGGCGGGGGCCGCCACCACCTGGAGGTGGCCGCCCCCGCCGGTCAGTCCTGTCGCTCGGTGCGCTCGATCTCGGCGAACGCGGCGGCGAGGTAGTCGTCGAACGACACGCCTGTCGTCGCCAACAGGTCGGCCACCAGGAGCGGGGCATGCCGGGCCAGCGCCGACGCGTCCGGGGGCGACTCGTCGCCGTCGGGGTCGTACACGCCGAGCGCGCCCGCCAGCAGGACGAGCACCACGTGCGGGTCCACGTCCGACCGCCACCGCGTCGCGCTCTGCACGCAACGGGTCAACACCTGACGGATGTCGTCGCCGGCCAGCCCCTCCGGATGCCCCTCCTCCAGCAGCAGCCGGACCACCGCGCCGAGCACCAGGCCGGATCGCTCGTCGGCGGCGAGGCCACCGACCGCCTCGTCGTACGCCTGACCGTCGCGTGCCTGGGCGGCGGCGACGGCCGCGGTGGCGGTCACCGCGATGGCGCGGGCGGTAGCGGGCAGATGTCGCCAGGTGCCGGTCATCGGGCCAGCATCGCAGACCCGGCGGACACCCACCGACCACCACCGAGCCGAGTGGATCATCGTGGGATTGGTCACCCGATGGCCCCGGCGACGGCGGGGCGCGGCCAAAACGGTTCGCGCGGTGTCACACCTGACGAACAGAATGCCGGACATGCTGCGTCGCGCCCTGCCCCGCCGATCGGACGCCCGCCGGATCATGCTCGGCACTTTGCTGTCGGCGATCGGGCGCGGTCTGACCCTGCCGTTCCTGTTCATCTACCTGACCGACGTACGCGGGCTCACCGACGCCCGCGCCGGCCTCGTGATCGGCTGGTACGGCGCGGTCACCCTGGCGCTGTCGCCGCTGGGCGGGACGCTCATCGACCGGATCGGCGCCCGCTGGGTGGTGGTGACCTGCCTGGTGATCGAGGCGATCGGCACGGGCTCGCTCGCGCTGGTCCACTCGACCGGTTCGGCACTGGTGGTGATGACGGTGATCGCCATCGGCAGCTCGGCGATCTGGTCCGGGCAGAACACGATCCTCGCGTCGTTGACCGACGACGACGAGCGGCAACGCGTGTTCGGGCTGAACTTCGCCCTGCTCAATCTCGGTATCGGCATCGGCGGCATGACCTCCGGCGCGATCGTCGACACCGCCCGGCCCGGCACCTTCCAGACGATCTACCTGCTGGACGCGCTGACGTACCTGCTGCCGGCGCTGATCCTGCTCTCCCTGCCCGGCGTGGGTCACCGACTCGGCAACCGTCGAGGTGTCGATGAGCCGTCGCCCGGCGGCTACCTGACCGTGCTGCGGGACCGCCCGTTCCGACGGCTGGTGATCTTCGGGCTGGTTCTCACCACCTGCGGGTACGCGCAGATCGAGGTGGGCTTCGCCGCGTACGCGGTGCGGGTGGTCGAGGTGAACCCCCGGGTGGTGGCCTGGGCGCTCGCGGCCAACACCGTGATGATCGTGCTCGCGCAACTGCTGGTGATCCGGCGGATCGAGGGCCGCAGCCGCACTCGGGCACTGGCGGTGGTGGGGGCGGTGTTCGCCGCCGCCTGGTTGGTCCTCGGCGCGGCCGGCCTGGTCACCGGGGAGAGCGCGGTGCTGGCTGCCCTGTGCGTGGTGGCCTGCTCGGCGATCTTCGGCTTCGGCGAGACGATGCTGTCGCCGGTGATGCCCGCGCTGACCAACGCCCTGGCCACTGACGAGCTTCGCGGCCGGTACAACGCGATGAGTTCGATGATCTTCGGAATCAGCGGTGTGATCGGCCCGGTGACCGCGGGACCGCTCATCGGCGCCGCCGACGGCCGAGTCTGGGTGGCGACGGTGGTCGGCGGTTGCCTGGTCGCGTCGTTGATCGCGCTCTCGCTGCGCCGGCTGCTCAGCGCCGAGCAGGACGGCCGCACCACGGCCGTCGCGACGTCTCCCGCCCCGACCCCCACCCCCGCCTGACCTCGAACACCCGCCCCAGGCGCCCCGCGCCCCGCCTCCCCCTGTCCCCTACCCCCGCGCCCCGCGCCCCGCGCCCCGCGCCAAGATGTGCGCAACATCAGGGATGGTGCTGCCTCGGGCACGCGGGAGGCAGCACCATCCCTGATGTTGCGGGGGATTCCCCCATTGGGCAGGCTCAGCCGGTGGTTGCAACACCCTTCCGTGGTCTTCGTTGGGGTGGCGATGGCGTCGAGGTTGAGCCCGCCTTGATCTCGACGCAGACCGAGATCGTGCTGGACCCAGGACGTAGTGGCGTCCTCGAACGCCGATGCCACTACGTCCATGTTCGAGCGGGATCTTGTCCGCGCGGGCGCAGGTGGGCCCAGGCGCGAGCAGGCACGGGCTCTGGGACGGGCACGCGCAGGCAACGTCGGGCACGGACGCGAGCGAGCACGGGAGCACGGACGCGCGCAAGGATGTGGGAACGGGTCGGGCCCCGGAGCGGGTGCTCCGGGGCCCGATGTCGCGGGGTCGGCCGTCAGGCGGCGGGAACCTCGGCGGTGGTGCGGATGCGGTCCAGCGTCGGGGCGGAGACCGGCGACTGCGCGGTCAGGTACGCCACGAACGCGTCCAGGTCGATCTGGCCGGTGACCTGGTTGGTCCCGCCGGTGAGGGCGCTGAAGCCGTCGCCGCCGCCGGCCAGGAAGTTGTTCACCGTCACCCGGTAGGTGGCGGCGGTGTCGACGGCGGTCCCGCCGAGGGTGAGGCTGCCCCGGACCACCCGGGTGCCGGCGCACGGGTCGGCCACCGTACCGGTGGTGCCGTTCGGGTCGACGACGTAGCCCACGGTCGCCGACGGGTACAGCGTCCGGTTGGTGACGAACTGTTGCTCCAGCACGCAGTAGAGCTGGGCGCCGGTCAGGTCGAGCGTCACCAGGTTGTTGGCGAACGGCTGCACCGTGAACGCCTCCTCGTAGGTGACCGGGCCGGCGTCGAGATCGGCCCGTACTCCGCCCGGGTTCATGAAGGCGGCGACCGCGCCCTCTTCGTCGTCGGTGGCGGCGAGCTGGGCGTCGGCGATCAGGTTGCCCAGCGGGGACTCACCGAGACTCGTACCGAAGAGGGTTTCCTGGCTCCGGGTGATCGCCTGGCTGGTCACGCCGACCTGGCGGCCGGCGACCGGGCCGAGCACCGTCTTGTACCTGTCGATCAGGGCGGTCTGCCTCGGGTCCTTGGCCACGTCACGGGTGACCACGACGTTGTTCGCGGCGGCGGAGATGACGTCCCCGCTCCGGCGGTCGATCTTCAGGTCGATGTCGGTGACCAGGCGTCCGAACGAGCTGGCACTGGTGACCAGCTTGCCGTTGATGTCGCAGTTGTACGCCTGGTGGGTGTGCCCGCTGACCACCACGTCGATCGACGGGTCCATCCGGTTGGCGATGTCCACGATGGGCCCGGTCATGCCGACGCAGTCGTTGATGCCACCGGTCGCCGCCTGGGTGCCGCCCTCGTGCAACAGCACGACGATGGCCTGTACGCCCTTGCGGCGCAGCTCGCGGGCGTACCGGTTGGCGGTGTCCGCCTCGTCGGCGAAGGTGAGGCCGGCGACGCCCTGCTGGCTGACGATCTGCGGGGTGCCCTCCAGGGTCATGCCGATGAAGCCGACCTTGACGCCCTGCACCTTGTGGATCGCGTACGGTGCCAGCAGCGGCTTGCCGGTGGCGGTCTTGAAGGCGTTCGCGGACAGGTACGTGAAGTCGGCGCCCCGGAACGGGGTGCCGTCGGCGCAGCCGTCCACCGGGTGGCAGCCGCCGTTCTGGATCCGCAGCAGCTCGGCGGCGCCCTCGTCGAACTCGTGGTTGCCGACGCTGGCGTAGTCCAGCCCCGCCATGCTCAGCGCCTCGATCGTCGGCTCGTCGTGGAACGCGGCGGAGAGCAGCGGGGACGCGCCGATCAGGTCACCGGCGGCCACCGTGATCGTGTTCTTCTTCTTGGCGGCGGCGCGCAGCTCGGCCAGGTGGGTCGCCAGGTATTCGACGCCACCCGCGGTCTGCCCGGCGATGGTGCCGCTGGACCCGCTCGGCGGTTCGAGGTTGCCGTGGAAGTCGTTGAGCGCCAGCAGGGTGACGTCGACCGGCTTCGGTCGCGCGTCGGCCTGTTCTGGGCTGGTGGCGACCGCGCCGAACGCGGCCACCGCGAGCGCGGTCAGGCCGACAGCGGCCCGTCGCATCCCGGTTATGGACATGGATCTCCTCGGAAGAATCGGCGCCCGCGGGGCCCGGCCTCTGGGTCGACCGGGCCGCCGAACGACGCCGTCGTCAGGGTCGCGGTTGGCGGCGGTTGGGGATGGCCGCCTGCACCGACAGCCTCTCATCCGGACGCCGCCGGGGCGACCCGGAGCTGCGGGTACGCCCGCACCTCGGAGGAGCGTTTGCCAGACATCGTCGTACCCAGGGTCTAGAAAGGACCTGACGGCCGGCGCGGACGGAGGCAGCATCGTGAGCGAGACGACACCGCAGGTGGAGCAGGTGCGATCGGCGGACGGCACACCCATCGCGTTCGAGCGGTCCGGCGCCGGGCCGGCGATCGTCCTGGTCGGCGGGGCGTTCAGCGATCGCACCGCGACCCGTGCGCTGGCCGAGGCGTTGGCACCGGATTTCACAGTTCTGGGCTATGACCGGCGGGGGCGGGGCTTCAGCGGCGACACCGCGCCCTACGAGATCGGTCGCGAGATCGACGACCTGGCCGCCCTGATCACGGCGGCAGGTGGGTCCGCCGCCGTCTACGGGATCTCCTCCGGCGCGGTCCTGTCCGCCCTCGCCACCGCGCAGGGCCTTCCGGTGACCAGGTTGGCGCTGTTCGAGCCACCGTTCCAGGTCGGTCCGCACGTGGGCGTTTGGCGGGATCTCACCGCGCGCCTCATCGAGCTGATCGCTGCCGACGACAGGGACGGCGCGGTGCGGCTCTTCCTCAGCGACTCGGTGGGGCTGCCGGCGGAGGAGATCACCAGGATGCGGTCGCAACCGATGTGGGGCGGGCTCACGGCGATCGCGCACACCCTGGTGTACGACTCGATCGTCACCGCCGGCGGGCGACTGCCCGCCGACCGGCTGGCGGCCATCACCGCGCCGACTCTCGCGGTGCACAGCACCGGCAGTCCACAGTGGTTGCGGGACGCGAGTGGGGCCGCGGCCGAGGCGGTCCCGGGCGGCCGGTCCATCAGCCTCGACGGTGGTTACCACGACGTGCCGCCGGCGACGCTGGCTCCCGCGCTGCGCGAGTTCCTGCTCGGTTGACGGCGCCGGCGCGGCGGGTCACCCGGCGGCCAGCGCCTCGGTGACCAGGGCGGCGACGGCGTCGGGGCGCCACCCGTCGGCCACGCCGGGTCGGGCGGCCAGATAGCTGGTGATCCGCTCGGTCGGCCAGTCGTGTGCCTCCCGCAGGCCGTGGGCGATCATGCCGAGGTAGATCGGCGCGGGCGGCCGGCACCGGGCGGTCGACGCCCCCTCGGGCGCGGTGAAGGTGAGCAGGGGCACGCCGCTGTGGTTGCCGGGGCAGATCAACGTCTCGTACCGGCCGGGGCCGAGCGTCGCCCGTCCAGCGGCGATGGCCGCCTCGATCGCCGCTCCGGTGGCGGGGACCAGGTCGGCGTCGGCACCGGCCGGGCGATACATCTCCTGGGCGGCGATGTCGGCGAACTGCTCCTCGGTGACCAGGTAGGCGCGGGCCGCGGCCTCGCCCGGCAACTGCGGGTCGTAGAAGGCCATGCCCCCGGTCCAGGCCCGGGACTCACCGGCGAAGTAGATCCCGCCGGGCAGCGACACCGGGACCGACCGGCTCGGTGGGCGCCGATCCCGGCAGCCCGGGTACGTCCGCCTCCCGCCCGGCGGGCAGCCGCCACCGATGTACCACGCCAGGCGGGCGGCGTGCATGTTCGAGCCGTACGCGACGTACCAGAGCACCACGACGGGCTCCCTCAGGAGCTACAGGTCTGACCGGCCGAGTGGCTCACCTGCACGGTGTGTGTCACGCAGCCACCCGCCTCGACCAGGTGCAGCAGGAAGGCGGTCGGCTCGTCGACCCAGCCGATCCGGTCGTCGGCGCTCATGGTGAGCGTGGCCTGCCTCCACGTGCTGGGCGCCACGGTGAGCACCGTGCCCGCGTACCCAGTGGTGACCGGGCGGTGCAGGTGGCCGGCGGCGACCCGGACGACGTGCCGGTGCCGCCCGACCACCTCGGCGAGCGCGGCGCCGTCGGCGAGCCGGATGGAGTCGGCCGCGGGGATGCCGACCGCCACTGGCGGATGGTGCAGGCAGAGCACGGCAGGCACCTCGGGTCGCCCGGCCAGCACCCCGTCGAGCCAGCCGAGCTGCTCCTCGCCGAGTTGGCCGCCGTCGCTGCCGGCGACGAGCGAGTCGAGCACCACGATCGTCGCCGCCTCGTGGTCGACGTGGTAGTGGGTCGAGAAGCCGCCGCCGAGCCACGGTGTGCCGCCGAAGGCGTCGAGCAGCGCCTCGCGGTCGTCGTGGTTGCCGGGGGCCAGGTACACCGGCAGCGGGAACCGGCCGATCAGCTCGCGCAGCGCCTCGTACTCGTCCGGCCGGCCGTGGTCGACCAGGTCACCGGTGATCACCACGCAGTCCGGCCGTGGCCGCAACGCCAGCACCCGGCCGAGCGCGCGGTGCAGTCCGGCGGCCGGTGCGGCGGCGAGCAGACCGGTGGTCAGGTGCGGATCACTGAGCTGAGCGATGAGCATGGGCGGCTCGCCTCCTCGGTGTCGAGGCTTCACGCTATCGCCGGGCGCGCGGTTGCGGGGGTGTGACCGGACGCGGCACTCCGCGCTCGGCCCGGCACCGTCTCAGTAACCGGCGAGCTGTGGGGCCAGCGCGACAGTCACGAAGCGGATCGCCCGGCCCAGCAGGCACGTCACCGCGAAGGCGGCCGGGCGCATGGGTGTGCGTCCCAGGTAGACACTGGCGGCCAGCAGCGGTGGCAGGCCGGTGACGGCGCTGACCAGCAGCATCC
The DNA here is from genome assembly GCF_049841595.1 of Micromonospora sp. DT228. Lineage (NCBI taxonomy): Bacteria > Bacillati > Actinomycetota > Actinomycetes > Micromonosporales > Micromonosporaceae > Micromonospora > Micromonospora sp. DT228. The sequence goes on along the minus strand of NZ_JBNCKO010000005.1, from coordinate 60,166 downwards.
CGGTCGACTGGTGGGGGCGTTCCAGCACCTCGACGAGTCGCGCGCCGGCCGCCTTCGGACGCGCCAGCATCGTGCCCAGTCGACCCGGTCGCGTCGGCGCGGCGGGCGCGTCTCTGCGCAGCCGCCGTTGCAGCCACGTCGAGCGGATCGCGCCGCGCGCACCGAGGAAGATCAGGACCTTGCCGACGGTCTGACCGGCAGCGGCGGCCACGCCGAGCGCCACCGGCGGCGCGCTTGTCGTCGCCACGGTAGCGATCAGGTACGGCTCGGCCGGGGTGAACGGCAGGAAGGCCGACAGCAGCCCGACGGCTGCGGCCACCAGGACGGCCATCATGGTCGGGTACGCGGGAGGCCCGCCGGCAGCTTGGCGGCGCAGACCAACGAGACGACCTTCACCGCGGCGACCGCGAGGGCGAACGTGACGGCCACGGCCATCGGCGCGAAGATCGCCAGCAGCACCACCGCTGCGGTGTTCAGCGCCTTGGCCGGCGGGGACCAGTTCCACAGGTAGATGCGCCTGTCGACGCGGGCGAAGTAGTTCGGGCTGAGCAGCGGCCAGCGCAGGAACATCAGGCTCAGCAACTGGTCGACGACCATGAACTGGACCAGGAACACCGCGATCGGCAGGGCCGTGGCGGGCCGCAGCACGATCAGCGCGGCGGCGCAGGCCGACGTGCAGGCACGGTCCGCGACGATGTCGAAGACCGCGCCGGTACGCGTCTCCTGCCCCAGGCTCCGGGCGGCGGCACCGTCGAGGATGTCGCCGATCCAGTAGAGCAGGTAGGCGGCGACCAGCAGATGCGCGCTGCGCTGGGTCAGCGCCGTCACGGCGAGCCCCACGGCACCGGCCGTGCGTACGGCGGTGATGGCGTTGGGGACGTTGAGCAGCGTGACCGGCGGGCTGAGGCCGACGGCTGTCATTCGGCGTCCTTGAGGATGCGTTGCATGTCGGCGGTGCGCCGGTTCAGGTCGGCCAACTGCGCGCTCACGTCGGCGAGTAGGCGCTGGGTCTCGGCGGCCTGCTCGGCGTACTGCCGCTGCAGTTCGCCCGCCAGCGCGGTCCGCGTGCGGACGCCCGCGTACCAGACACCCGAGATGAGCAGGGCGGCGACGACGACGAGGAAGACCGAGGCGGTGACGTCCATCTAACTTGTTCCTTTCGGTACGGCATTGCCGTCTCCGGCGTTGCTCAGGGTGGTGACGGCGGCCGCCACCACGTCAGGCGTGAGGTGCAACGAGAAAGGCGCGGTCTCGTAGTACTTGAGTGCCTTGCCGTCCTCGGACAACTCCAGATGCGCGGTGACCAGCCCGGCTTTTTCCAACTTCTTGAGGTGCACCTGCAGCAGCGCACGGCTGATGCCCAGATCGCGGGCGAGCTGTGAGACGTACACGCGTCCGCCGGTCAGCGCGGCGAGCACCCGCAGTCGGTGCGGGCTGGCCAGCGTGGCAAGGACCTCGACCAGCCGGTCGCCGCTCAGCTCTCCCATAGCTCACCTTGGCTCATGCCAACTATTATTGGCAGGCGCAAACGCGATCGTCAACTCCGATGCCCGGTGGCACCGCCCACAGGCTGTGTCCACAGCCTGTGGATAGCACGTGTGTACGAAGCCCGGCCGTTGCGCCGTCGTGAGTACGCTTGATCGTGCGGCTCGGCGCCGGCCGGGCCCCTCCCCTACCTGGAACGACGTGCGAGTGGATCATCAGCGAGTCAGCCGTGACGTCATCGTCCGCCTCCCGATGGCGTCGAGCGTGCCGGAGGCCTGTCGATGGACGGTCACCGCGCTGGCCCGCCACACGACCGCGACGATCTCCGTGCTGCTCGCGGCCCACGACCGTCTGCGCTGCGTCGCGGCGACCGGGGCCTGGCAGGTCTTCGCGACCGTGCCGGCGCGCACCGGCATCGTCGGGCGGGTGTACGCCACCGGCACCCCCGCCGTCGTCCCGGACGTCGCCGCCGACCCCGACTACCTTCCGGTACGCCCCGACGTGACCGCCGAGCTGTGCGTACCGGTGCTGGACCCGACGGGCCGGGCCATCGGCGTGCTCGACCTCCAGTGGAGCGAGCCAGCCGACCTGGAGCTGTGGCGGGAGACGGCACAGCGGCTGGCCGACCGACTCGGCGCGCGGATCACCGCGCTCGGCGGCCCACCCGAGGAGAGCCGCGGCGAGAAGCTGCTCCGGCACACCGCCGCGCTCTCCTCCGCGCTCACCGAGGCAGAGCTGATGGACGCGGCGGCCCGCGCTGCCCGGGAGGTCTCCACCCTCTCCACCGCGGTCCTCCTGGTCGCCGGCCAGCTCGGTCCGCCTCCGGCGACGGCGAGCGACCTGGAGACCCGGATCCGTGCCGAGCTGACCGAGGCTGGCCCGGCGGCCCTGGCCCGGATGGTCGACCGGGCACACCGCTACGGCGCCGGGTACACGCTCGGGGAGGCGGGGCACCCCCCGACCGAGGACTACCGACCGCTGACCCGGGCGGGGGCGCAGACGTTGGTCGCCGTACCGGTCGGGCCACCGGAGGCCGACGGCGTGCTGCTGGTCGCCGACGAACGCGCCCTGCGCCCGGACCCGACCACCGTCAGCCTGATGGAACTGCTCGCCGGGCAGGCCTGGACCAACCTGGACCGGCTCCGCACGCTGGCCCGACTACGCGAGCAGGCCAGCTCCGACCCGCTGACCGGATTGCGGCACACCGGCCCGTTCGGGCAGCGGATCGCGGCGGCCACCCCCGGGCGTACGGCCCTGCTGGCGATCGACGTGGACGGCTTCAAGACCGTCAACGACACGTACGGCCACCAGGCCGGCGACCGGGTGCTCGTCGGGTTGGCCCGTGCTCTGGAGGAGGCGCTTCGGCACGGCGACGAGCTGTACCGGATCGGCGGCGACGAGTTCGTCGCGGTGATCGAGGTGAGTCGCCCCGAGGAGGCGGTCCGGATCGCCGAACGGCTGACCGAGGCGGCCCGGCGCGTCGGCCGCACGATCAGCGTGGGCGTCGCGCTCCCCCGCCCCGGCGAAACCCCTGACCGCACCCTGCACAGAGCCGACCAGGCCCTCTATGCGGTAAAACGCCAAGGCCGAGACGGAGTCCGACTCTCCGCCGCCTAACCCCCACACCCCACCCCACCCCACCCCACCCCACACGCCCGCGATCTTGCACTTCCTGTCGCCGTTTCGTATACTTTCGCCCCTTTTGCCGCGACAGAAAGTGCAAGATCGCGGGGCAGGGCGGGGCAGGGCGGGGCGGGGCGGGGCAGGGCGGGGTGGGGCAGGGCGGGGTGGGGCAGGGCGCGCGGGCACGGGGCGGGGCGCGCGGGCACGGGCCGGGGCGGGGCGGGGCGCGGGTTAGGGGGTGCGGAGTTCTTTTGCTAGGAGTTCGGCGATTTGGGCGGTGTTGAGGGCGGCGCCCTTGCGGAGGTTGTCGCCGGTGACGAAGAAGTCCAGAGCCCGGGGGTCGTCCAGGGAGCGGCGGATCCGGCCGACCCAGGACGGGTCGGTGCCGACCGCGTCGATCGGCATCGGGAACTCCCCCGCCTCGGGGTCGTCGACCAGGATCACCCCGGGCGCGTTGCGCAGCGCCTCGCGGGCGCCCTCGGCATCGACCTCGGTGCCGAAGACCGCGTGCACGGCCACCGAGTGGGCGGTGACCACCGGCACCCGGACGCAGGTGGCGGACACCTTGAGGTCGGGCAGGCCGAGGATCTTCCGCGACTCGTTGCGGATCTTCATTTCCTCCGACGACCAGCCGCCGTCGGCCGACGAGCCGGCCCAGGGCACCACGTTGAGCGCCAGCGGGGCCGGGAACGGGCCCAGGTCGTCGCCGACCGCCTGGCGGACGTCGCCGGTGCGCGAGCCGAGCGCGCGATCCCCGGCGACCTTTGTGAGCTGGTCGTGCAGGATGTCCACGCCGGCCTGGCCGGCGCCGGAGACCGCCTGGTAGGAGGCGAGCACCAGCTCCCGCAGGCCGTACTCGCGGTGCAGGGGCGCCACCGCGACGATCATCGCGAGGGTGGTGCAGTTGGCGTTCGCGATGATGCCCCGGGGGCGGTTGCGGACCTGCTCGGGGTTGATCTCCGGAACGACGAGCGGGACGTCCCTTTCCATCCGGAACGCGCCGGAGTTGTCGACGGCGATCGCGCCGCGGGCGACGGCGATCGGCGCCCACTCGGCGGAGACCTGGTCGGGCACGTCGAACATCGCCACGTCGACCCCGTCGAACGCCTCCGGGGTCAGCGCCTGGACGACGACGTCCTCACCTCGGCAGCGCACCCGCTTGCCGACCGAGCGCTCGGAGGCGAGCAGCCGGATCTCACCCCAGACGTTGCGGCGCCCCGTGAGCAGCTCACACATCACGGTGCCGACAGCACCTGTCGCTCCGACCACGGCGAGGGTGGGCAGCGCCGTCATCGGCGCTACCTACCCGTCCCCGCGTAGACCACGGCTTCGGTATCGCCGCCCAGCTCGAACGCGTCGTGGATGGCGCGGACGGCGGCGTCGAGGTCGGTGTCCCGGCAGACCACGGAGACCCGGATCTCGGAGGTGGAGATCATCTCGATGTTGACCCCGGCAGCGCCGAGCGCGGCGAAGAAGCCGGCGGCCACACCGGGGTGCGAGCGCATGCCGGCACCGATCAGCGAGACCTTGCCGACGTGGTCGTCGTAGAGCAGGCCCTTGAACTTGACCGGCTCCTGGATCTTGCTGAGCGCGGCCATCGCGGTGGGGCCGTCGGCCTTGGGCAGGGTGAACGAGATGTCCGTCCGGCCGGTGCCCTCGGTGGAGACGTTCTGCACGATCATGTCAATGTTGATCTCGGCGCCGGCGACGGTGTCGAAGATCCGCGCGGCGGCACCCGGCTCGTCGGGCACCCCGACGATCGTGATCTTGGCCTCGCTGCGGTCGTGCGCGACCCCGGTGATCAGTGCCTGCTCCACGGAAAGGTCCTCCATCGATCCGGTGACCATCGTGCCGGTGTTGGTCGAGTATGACGAACGGACGTGGATCGGCAACCCCGCCCGACGGGCGTATTCCACGCTACGCAGGTGCAGTACCTTCGCGCCGCACGCGGCCAGCTCCAGCGTCTCCTCGTAGGTGATGTGCCGGATGTGCCGGGCGTTGGGCACGATCCGCGGGTCGGCGGTGAAGATGCCGTCCACGTCGGTGTAGATCTCGCAGACGTCGGCGTGCAGGGCGGCGGCGAGCGCCACGGCGGTGGTGTCCGAACCACCCCGGCCCAGCGTCGTGACGTCCTTGGTGTCCTGCGAGACGCCCTGGAAGCCGGCGACGATGACCACCGACCCCTCGTCGAGCGCGCCCTTGAGCCGCCCCGGGGTGACGTCGATGATCCGCGCGCGGCCGTGCACCGAGGTGGTGATCACGCCGGCCTGCGAGCCGGTGAACGAGCGGGCTTCGTACCCCAGGTTGTGGATGGCCATGGCGAGCAACGCCATGGAGATCCGCTCCCCGGCGGTGAGCAGCATGTCCAACTCGCGGCCCGGCGGCAGCGGGCTGACCTGGTTGGCCAGGTCCAGCAGCTCGTCGGTGGTGTCCCCCATCGCGGAGACCACCACCACCACGTCGTCGCCGGCCTTGCGGGCGGCGACGATGCGCTCGGCCACCCGCTTGATCCGCTCGGCGTTGGCGACGGAGGACCCGCCGTACTTCTGCACCACGAGTGCCACGACGGTGCACTCCCTCCCAGCGACCCTGAGCGTGCCGACGCCGCCGGAACCGGGGCCGGCGGCGCGTGTCAGTCCCCTTGAGGGTATCCGGCGGGTAACGACGCCGGGTCAGGTGATCCCACCATCCGGCCCGCGCGGCCCGCCGGGCCGGTCCCACCAGCTCCGGCGGTACGCGGCGACGACTCCTCCGACACGCCGGAACGAGCCTTCACCCGCTGGCGCCCACCAACAGTCCGGACCCACCAGAATGGGCCGGTGCCCGTCCTCACCCGCTCGGCCGTCCGCGTGCTCGGGCCATTCGTGATCGCCCTGCCAGCTCTTCTGGTCGCCTGCACCGACGCGCAGCCTCCGGCCCCGCCGCCCGCCGATCCGGGACCGGTGGCGGTGGACGCCGCGCGGGACGAGCTGGCCGCTCTCGCCGCGGCTGCCCAGGATCGCCACCTGGTGGCGCAGTACGTCTACAGCCAGACCGGTCAACCGGCTCGCACCATCACGTTCACGAGCGCGAACGACGGGAGCTGGCGGGTCGACGTGCCGGGCGGCGCGCTGGGTGGCGCCGCCGACATCTCGATAGCCGCCACGAACGACGGGCTGTTCCAGTGCGCCCTGCCGTCGGCCGGGCGACCCGAGTCGGCGAGCTGCGTACGCCTCGGCGAGCGCGACGACGCGATCCCACGCAGGTCGGACCCCCGGGTCCAGCATCCGCTCACCGACTGGCTGGACGTGCTCACCGACCGGCGCGCAGCGCTGGCGGTGGCCCCCGCCAGCCGACCCGAGGGCCTCACCGGCGCCTGCTACTCGGTGGACTCCACCTCGGCGTCGCTCAACGCTCCGGTGGAGGTGGGCATCTACTGCTACGAGGGGGACGGCACGCCGACCGGGGTGCGGACCGGGGCGGGGACACTGCGGCTGGCCGCACCGCCGGGCCCGGCGCCGGCCACCGTGCAGTTGGCCGGCCCGGTGGTGGTGGACCGGGACCCGCTCGACACCGCCGCGCCGCCGACCCCCGATCCGTCGGGCAGCACCAGCACGGCAACGCCCTGATCTTCGTCCCGTTACGGGTGCTCTTGACCACATTTGACGAACCCGAACAAGGGGACGAATCGCCCTTCGGGCACAATTAACCCCATGGCCGATCTGACGTCGCTGCTCGCCTTCCGCTGGAGCCCCCGGGCCTTCGACCCGAGCGCCGAGTTGACTCCGGACGAGGCGGCCTCGCTGCTGGAGGCCGCACGCTGGGCGCCGTCGGCCGACAACCGCCAGCCCTGGCGGTTCGCTGTCGGGCACCGCGACGACGACACCTGGAAGCGGATCCTGATCAACCTGCCGGGGGGCGACCAGGGCTGGGTCCGACTCGCGTCGACCCTTGTGGTCGGCGCGCACACCGGCGGCGACGCCGAGCGGGCCGCGTACGACCTCGGTCAGGCCGTGGCCCACCTGACCCTCCAGGCCACCGCGCTCGGCCTGCACGTGCGTCAACTGACCCGCTTCGACCAGACCGGCCTCGCCACCGAACTCGACCTGCCCGGCGGCGTTCGCCCGCTTGTGGTCGCCGCCGTCGGCCGGCTCGGCGACCCGTTCACCCTGCCGGCCGACCTGCGCGCCCGGGAGACCGGCCTGCGGCACCGCCGCCCGGTCGCCGACCTGCTGCTGCGCTGATCGGTCGGCGGCTCACCCGCCGCCACCACTGGCCCGGAGCAGGACCCGCGCGGCGTCGGTGTTGCGGTAGAGCACGTGCCGACCCTGCCGGGACCGGGAGACCAGGCCGGCGGCGTGCAAGGCGGCCAGGTGCTGGGAGACGTTTCCGGCGGACATCCCGGCGAGTCGGGCGAGGTCGGTGGTGGTCGTCGCCGTGTCGAGCAGGTGTAGCAGCGCGGCCCGGCCGGGGCCGATCACCCGGGCCAGCGGGTCGCCGGGCGGCGGCCCCGTCGCCTCCCAGAGCGTTCCGACCGCACGGACCGGGTACGCCCCGACCGGCAACGAGTCCTCCAGCAGATTCCACAGCACCCGCCGGTTGGAGAACACGGTCGGATTCAGCGCCAGCCCGCGCCCGCGCAGGTCGAAGTCCCGCCCGAACGGGTCGTCGGTGACCACCCGGTCGCCGAGCCAGCGCAGAGTCGGGTGGAGCTGCTCGAGGAGCCCGCCGGCACCACCCCCGGCGAGCTGGGCGGCTCGGTACGCCACGTCGGCGTCGAGCAGCGCGCGCATCCGTGGCCAGTCCGGGGCGATCGCCTCCTCGTGCCAGACCCGCACCGCGTCGACGAGCTGCGGCAGCAGCCTGCGGGGGTCGGTGAGCAGCGACCGCCCGAACGCGCCCAACGGCCGGCGCGGGGTGGTCGCCAGCAGATCCCGGACCACCACGTCCGGCGACGTCGTCGCGATCTGGTCGAGCTGCTCGACCATCTCCACGTTCGGCCGGGGCGCCGGGGTGAGGAAGTCGGGCAGCCAGGAACGCGGCCGGGCCAGCTCCACAAGCGGTCGGACCCGGTCGGCCACCTCCGGACGACGCAGGGCCACCCGGGCGCGGTCGATCCAGGGCAGGTGAACCGGGTGGTGCACCGGGCTGCCGACCGCCCACATGCTCATGACCGTCTCGTTGACCGGCGACACGGCGAGCCGCACACCCGCCACGTCGGCCAGGCTGAACCGCAACTCGGACATGGCCACCCCCGGGGGCAGGATTTGGTCCAGCCTAAAACGCTCGACCGAGGTCGTGGGGGCACGATTCACTCCGGCCATGGGGGCCAGAGAAACCATCCGCACCGCTGTCCGAAACGTCGTGCCGCCGGCCGGGTTGACCCGCGCCCTGGCCGTGCAGGCGATGGTCTACGCCGTCGGCAGTGGCCTGTTCCACGCCGGCAGCGCCGTCTTCTTCACCCGGGCGCTCGGGCTCAGCGCCGCCCAGGTCGGGCTGGGGCTGTCCATCGCGGCGGGAGTGTCGCTGCTGGGCACCGTGCCGTTGGGCGGGCTCACCGACAGGTACGGACCACAACGGGTCTGGGTGGTGGGGCTGGTGCTGGACGCGGCACTCTTCGCGACCTACCCGTTCGTGGGCGGCTTCGCCGGATTCCTCGCCGTGGTGGTGGCACTGGCCGCCGTGGACGCCTCGACCGGCGTGGCCCAGCAGGTCTACTCGATCAACGCACTGCCCCCGGCCGAGCGGGTCACGGCGATGGCGTACCAGCGTTCGTCACTCAACGTCGGGTTCGGGCTGGGCGCGGTGATCAGTGGCCTGGTGCTGGCAGTGGACACGATCGAGGCGTACCAGGGGATGGTCTGGTTCATCTCGACGGTCTTCCTGGTGACGGCGCTCTTCGTACGGCGACTGCCCCGACTGCCGCAGGTGACCCGGCCAACGGAGCCGATGAGTCGGCTCGCCGTGCTCCGCGACCGCCCGTTCCTGGCCGTCACCCTGCTGTCCGGGTTGCTCACCGCGCACCAGACGCTCTACCTGACGGTGCTGCCGCTCTGGATCCTCAGCCACACCGATGCCCCGAAAACCGTGATCGCCGGGCTGGTGCTGCTCAACACGGTCCTGATCGTGCTGCTCCAGGTACGCGTGAGCCGGGGCGCCGACACCGCGCCGGGCGCGGCGCGGGCCTCGCGCCGGGGCGCCCTGCTGATCGCCCTGTTCTGTCTGGTCCTGCCGATCTCCGGGGTCACCCGGGGCCTGCTCACGGTGGTGGTGCTGGTGGCCGCCGCGACGTTGCTGATCCTGGCCGAGCTGATCGAGTCGGCGGGGTCCTGGGGGCTCACCGCCACCCTGCCGCCGGCCGCCCAGCGCGGCGCGTACGTGGGGGCGTTCCGGCTCGGCAAGCAGTTGCAGTATCTCCTCGCCCCGGCCGGGCTGACCGCGCTCGGGGTGAGCACCGGCGGGTGGGGCTGGTTGCCGGCGGCAGCGATCTTCGTGCTGGTCGGGCTGGCTGTCGTACCCGTCGTGACCTGGGCCGTACGGACGCCACGGCTGGGCGCCGAGGTCCCCGAGCCGGCCCGGACACCGGTCCCATAGTCCGGACCTGCCTTTCCACCCTCCGTTCCATCACGTAGGGTGACGTGGTCATGTGGCGGGCGCTTCTCCTCCTTAGCCGCCGCGACGAGGCCTGACCGGCCGGCACCTCGTCGCGGAGTCGCATCGCGCCGTCCAGCACATCCGATCTTCTTCTCGGCACCGCCGCGCATCGTCGCCCGGCAGCTCGCCGACACCTTCCGATCTGCTGACGCCACATGTTCCAGGGAGCACTCTGAGATGGCTCAACCTGTCACCGACGCCGAGTCCGATCCGATCGCCCGGCAACGCCCGAGTCGGATGCCGTACCACCGCTACCAGCCGTACCGGGAGCAGTTCCGGATCGACCTGCCGGATCGCACCTGGCCCACCCGCACCGTCGAGGCCGCTCCCCGCTGGTGCGCCGTGGATCTCCGCGACGGCAACCAGGCACTCATCGACCCGATGTCGCCCGAGCGCAAGCGGCGGATGTTCCAGCTGCTGGTCCAGATGGGCTACAAGGAGATCGAGGTCGGCTTCCCGTCGGCCAGCCAGACCGACTTCGACTTCGTTCGGCAGCTCATCGAGCAGGACATGATCCCGGACGACGTGACGATCCAGGTGCTCACGCAGTGCCGGGAGCACCTCATCGAGCGGACGTTCGAGTCGCTGCGCGGCGCGAAGCGGGCCATCGTGCACTTCTACAACTCGACCTCCACCCTCCAGCGGCGGGTGGTCTTCGGGCTGGACCGGGACGGCATCGCCGACATCGCCACGACCGGCGCGCGACTCTGCCAGAAGTACGCGGAGATCCACACTCCGGACACCGACATCTTCTACGAGTACTCGCCGGAGTCGTACACGGGCACTGAGCTGGAGTACGCGCTGGAGGTCTGCTCCCGGGTGATCGACGTGATCGACCCGACGCCGGACCGGCCGCTGATCATCAACCTGCCGGCCACCGTCGAGATGGCCACCCCCAACGTCTACGCCGACTCGATCGAGTGGATGCACAGGCACCTGCCGCGCCGGGACAGCGTGGTGCTGAGCCTGCACCCGCACAACGACCGGGGCACCGGGGTGGCCGCCGCCGAGCTGGGCCTGCTGGCCGGCGCGGACCGCATCGAGGGCTGCCTGTTCGGCAACGGCGAGCGCACCGGCAACGTCGACCTGGTGACCCTGGGGCTCAACCTGTTCTCCCAGGGCCTCGACCCGATGATCGACTTCTCGAACATCGACGAGATCCGGCGCGCCGTCGAATACTGCAACCAACTGCCGGTGCACGAGCGCCACCCGTACGCGGGCGACCTGGTCTACACCGCCTTCTCCGGCTCCCACCAGGACGCGATCAAGAAGGGCTTCGACGCCCTCGCCGCCGACGCCAAGGCCGCCGGGGTGCCGATGGACGAGCACACCTGGGCCGTGCCGTACCTGCCGATCGACCCGAAGGACCTGGGCCGCACCTACGAGGCGGTCATCCGGGTCAACTCGCAGTCCGGCAAGGGCGGCATCGCGTACATCATGAAGAGCGAGCACCAACTGGACCTGCCGCGCCGGCTCCAGATCGAGTTCTCCGGGGTGGTGCAGCACGTCACCGATCACGACGGCGGCGAGGTCGACCCGGCCGCCATGTGGGAGATCTTCGCGACGCACTACCTGCTGGACCACCAGCCCGACCCGGCGGTCCGGCTGAGCGGCTACACGATCGGCACCGCCGACGGCAAGGTCGAGATCGAGGCTCAGGTCGTCACGGGCACCGAGCGGCACTCGCTCGCCGCGGTCGGCAACGGCCCGATCGACGCGTACGTCAACGCGCTCCAGTCGGTCGGGGTGGGCGTACGGGTGCTCGACTACCACGAGCACGCGCTCTCCTCCGGTGGGGACGCACAGGCCGCCGCGTACGTGGAGTGCGAGGTCGACGGTCGGACGGTCTGGGGTGTCGGCACCGACGCCAACATCGTCACCGCCTCGATCAAGGCGGTCACCAGCGCGGTCAACCGCGCCCGCGGCTGACCGCACGCGCCGCGCCCCCGAGGGTGGTTTCCTACCTCGGGGGCGTGGCCGCGGGCAGCGAGTGACAGGGCTGCGACGGTGGGGCCGGGCGGGGCGGCCGGTGCACGAACACGAGGGCCAGCACCGCCCCGGCCAGCAACAACCCCGCACACCAGAGCAGGGCGCCCCGGAACGCGTCGGTCAGCTCGGCCTTCTGCGCGTAACCGCTGCCGGAGAGGCCGACGAGCAGCGGCAGCGCCGCCACCGCGAGCAGGCCGCCGGCCCGGGACGCGGCGTTGTTGAAGCCGCTGGCCACCCCGGAGAACCGGTCCTGCACGGCGGCCAGCACCGAGGCGGTGAGCGGTGCCACCACAAGGGTCAGCCCGATGCCGAAGAGCAGCACCCCGGGCAGCACGTCGGTCCAGTACGACGCGCCCGGGTCGACGCCGCGCAGCAGCAGCAGGCCGACCGCGGCCACCACCGGCCCGATGGTCAGCGGCAGGCGCGGGCCGATCCGCGCCGACAGCGCTCCGGCACGGGCCGACCCGGCCAACAGCAGCAGGGTCATCGGCAGCAACGCGATGCCGGTGCGGAAGGCCGACCACCCCACCACGTTCTGCAGGTAGACGGCGAAGAAGAAGGTGAAGCCGCCGAGCGCCGCGTAGACGACCACCGTGAAGATGTTCAGCACCGAGAAGAGCCGGCTGCCGAACAGCCCGGTGGGCAGCATCGCGGCGTCGCCACGCCGCCGTTCCAGCAGCACGAAGGTCACCGCGGACAGCACCCCGACGAGCGCCGCGATCAGCACCGGGGCCGAGTCGAAGCCACGTGCCGGAGCGTCGACCAGGGCGTACGTGACGCCGGCCAGCGCGAGCGCGCCGAGCAGCGCGCCGGAGACGTCGAACCGCCGTCGGGTCCGACCCGGCCCCTGTGTCCGGGAGGCGCTCTCGTCCCGGCTCTCCGGCACCCAGCGCAGCGCGGCCAACACCACGAGCACGGCGATCGGCAGGTTGAGGAAGAAGATCCAGCGCCAGGACAGCGCGTCGATGAGCCAGCCGCCGATGAACGGGCCCAGCGCGGTGGACACCCCGGACAGCCCGGCCCAGGCGCCGATCGCCCGACCCCGGTCGTCCGGATGGAAGCTGGCCTGGAGCACGGAGAGCGACCCGGGGGTGAGCAGTGCGCCGCCGGCGCCCTGGAGGAACCGGGCCGCGATCAGCATTCCGGTGTCCTGGGCCAGCCCGCACAGCACCGAGGCGGCGGTGAACCAGACCACCCCGATGAGGAAGATCCGCCGACGACCGAAGCGGTCCCCGAGTGAGCCGCCGAGCAGCACGAACGCCGCCAGCATCAGCAGGTAGCCATTGATCGTCCACTGCAGATCGGCCACGTTCGCGCCGAGGTCCTGCCCGAGCTTCGGCAGCGCCACGTTGACGACGGTGCTGTCGAGGAAGACCATGCCAGAGGCGAGTACGGCGGCGAGCAGCGTGCCCCGGCCGGCGGTGGTGCCCATCCGGAGGGCGGGCGCCGGTACGGGTGCGGTCATCCCACCAATCTGCCCTGCATCATGTGGGAGACGCCACGAAACGCCGAAACCATTCCCGGGTACTGTGCGCAATCGCCGGGAGACCGCAAGCTGGAGAGGTGTCGTCTGTGCGTACCAGATCAGGACCGCGAGCGGCGGTGACCGCGCTCGCCGCGGCGCTGACACTCGGCGTGGCCGGTTGTGTCCCGCAGGACGAGCCGGTCACGCCACCGCCGTCGAGCGACGGCGGCAACGCGGCAGAGCAGCTGAGCCAGCTCACCGTGGCCACCGCCGGCTCGATGAAGGGCTACAGCCGGGACCACTTCCCGCACTGGCGGGACACCGGCAAGAACTGCGACGTGCGGGACAGCATCCTCCAGCGCGACGGCAAGGACGTGAAGCTCTCCGGCTGCAACGTGGTCGGTGGGCGCTGGGAGAGCGTGTACGACGGCCGCAGCTTCTCCGATCCCTCCGACGTGGACATCGACCACATGGTGCCGTTGGCCAACGCGTGGCGCTCGGGCGCCGACGAGTGGGACGACGCGAAGCGCGGTGATTTCGCCAACGACACCACCCGTCCGCAGCTCTTCGCGGTTTCCGCGTCCTCCAATCGGGCAAAGGGTGACCAGGACCCGTCCCAGTGGAAGCCGGCAAACCGATCGTACTGGTGCAAGTACGCCCAGGACTGGGTGACGGTCAAGCACCACTGGAGGCTGACGGTGACAAGCGCCGAGAAGGCCGCCCTGACCGACATGTTGGAGGGCTGTTGAGTGGGGAGCGACTCGTGACCGCCGCCGGGGAGGGCGGCCCGGCCGCCGCCGGCATGACCGCGGACGGCGCCGCCGAGACGCCCGCCGCCGTGCCGGGCGCCGGCATGGTCGCGGATTCGGGCGGCGCGGCCGGCCCGCAGAGCCGTACCAGCGACATCGTGCCCGGCCCCGGCGGCGTGATGACCGACGAGGTCGGCGTCGTCACCGGCGACCTGACGCTGCGCACCGAGTACGCGGACGGCAAGGTCACCCTGCGGGTGCAGTACAAGGACGCCGACGAGTGGTACGCGGTGACCGGCGCGTCTGTCGCGTTGGCCGACCCGGCGGGGCTGGACGCGGTACACGGCGTCGCGGTGGGACTGCTGCACCGCCCCGAGGGCTGAGCCGCCCGCGCCACGTACCGTCGGCTGAGCCGCCCGAGCCACGTACCGTCGGCTGAGCCGCCCGAGCCACGTTCCCGTCCAGGGGCCGTCCGTCACCGGACGGCCCCTGGCGGCGTCACGGGGTGGGGATCAGCTCGCCCGGCGGGTCGACGGGGCCGGTGCCCTCGATCGGGCGGACCAGCTCCACCTCGACCTCGTGCGGCCGGATCCGGCCGGCAGCGATGTCCTCGGCGAAGTGGCAGGCGACGCGGTGGCCGCCGACGACGTCGCGCAGTTCCGGCCGCTCGTCGGAGCACCGGGTGGGTTGCGCCCACGGGCACCGGGTGTGGAATCGGCAGCCGGACGGCGGGTTGGTCGGCGACGGCAGGTCACCGGCGAGCAGGATCCGCTCCCGGCGATCCTCGACGAGCGGGTCGGGCACCGGCACCGCGGACATCAGCGCCCGGGTGTACGGGTGCATCGGCTCGCGGTAGAGGTCGTCGCTGGACGCCTCCTCCACCAGCCCGCCGAGGTACATGACGCCCACCGTGTCGGCGATGTGCCGCACCACCGCCAGGTCGTGCGCGATGATCAGGTACGTCAGGCCACGCTCGTTCTGCAGGTCCTCCAGCAGGTTGAGCACCTGGGCCTGGATCGACACGTCAAGCGCGGAGACCGGCTCGTCGGCGACGATCAGTTCCGGGTTGAGCACCAGCGCGCGGGCGATGCCGATCCGCTGGCGCTGGCCACCGGAGAACTCGTGCGGGTATTTGCCGAGGGCCGACGCGGGCAGGCCAACCGCCTCCAGCGTCTCGCGCAGCCGCCGGTTCGTCTCGACCTTGTCGCCGGCCAACCCGTGCGCCTTGAGCCCCTCCACCAGCAGCGACTCCACCGACTGTCGGGGGTCGAGGCTGGAGAGCGGATCCTGGAAGATCATCTGCATCCGGCGGCGGGCCTGCCGCATGGCCTCGCCCTTCAGCGAGCGCACGTCGACGCCGTCGAAGACGATCTCGCCCTCGGTCGGCTCGACGAGCCGCAGCAGGCCACGACCCAACGTCGACTTGCCGCAGCCCGACTCGCCGACCAGGCCGTACGTCTCGCCCTTGCGGATGCTCAGCGACACCCCGTCCACCGCGTAGACGTACCCGATGGTGCGGTCGAAGAGCAGGCCGCTCTTGATCGGGAAGTGGACCTTGACGTCGCGCAGCTCGATCAGGGGTTCGGTCTGTTCGGTCATCGGACCGCCACCTCCTCGGAGACGGGGTTGTTGCAGCGGAGGTCGCCGCCGGTGGCGGTGGGTTCGAGCGGCGGCGGTCCTTCGAGACACGCATCCACAACGTTGTCGCAGCGCGGCGCGAAGGCGCACCCCTCGACCCACGGAATGTTGTCGGCGACCGACCCGCGGATCGCGTGCAGTCGCTCACCGCGCGGAGAGTCCAGCCGGGGCACCGAACTGAGCAGCCCGTGGGTGTACGGGTGCCGGGCGTGCGCGAACAGCTCGTGCCGCCGTTCCCGCTCGACCACCTTGCCGCCGTAGAGGACGTTCACGGTGTCACAGAGCCCGGCCACCACGCCCAGATCGTGCGTGATCATGACGAGCGCCGTGCCGGTCTCGTCGACCAACTGCTTGAGCAGGGTGAGGATCTGCGCCTGGATGGTCACGTCGAGCGCGGTGGTCGGCTCGTCGGCGATCAGCAGCCGAGGCTTGCAGGCCAGCGCGATGGCGATCAGCGCGCGCTGGCGCATCCCACCGGAGATCTGGTGCGGATACTCGCTGAGCCGCCGCTGCGGGTCGGGGATGCCGACCGCGTCCAGCAGGTCCCGCGATTCGCGCAGCGCCTGCTTGCGATCCCGGCCCTGGTGGCGCTCCAACACCTCGGCCACCTGGACCCCGATCGGGATGACGGGATTCAGCGAGGAGAGCGGGTCCTGGAAGATCATGCTGATCTCCCGGCCGCGTCGGTCGCGCATGTCGTCCGGTCGCAGTTTCAGCAGGTCGGTGCCGTCGAAGAGCACCTCACCGGTGACCTTGTTACCGCGCTTGGGCAGCAGGCCCATGATCGCCAGGCTGGTCACGCTCTTGCCGCAGCCGGACTCGCCGACCAGGCCGACCGTCTGCCCCGGCTCCACCGTGAAGCTGACCTTGTCCACGGCGGTGAAGGGCCGCTCGCCGCGCCGCTGGAACACGACGCTCAGGTCACGGACGTCGAGCAGGCTCATCGAGTCACTTCCTCACTGCTGTGGTCCTTCGCTCGCGACTGCGGGGCTCGCAAGCTCACTCCTCGCGCTCGCCCGAGGCGGGGTCCGGGCACGCTGACAGCGCTCACCGTGGTCACCGCCGGTTCTTCGGGTCGATCGCGTCGCGCATCGCCTCACCCAGCAGGGTGAAGCCGAGCGCGACCACGATGATCGCGAGCGCGGGGTAGTAGGCCAACTCCGGGCGGACCTCGAAGTAGCGCTGGCCGTCCACGCCGAGCATCAGACCCCACTCGGCGCGGTTGATGTCCGGGTCGCCGAGGCCCAGGAAGGACAGCGCCGCGGCGTCCAGAATGGCCACCGCGAAGGTCAGGGTCGCCTGCACGATCACCGCGGTCAACGAGTTGGGCAACATGTGCCGCAGCACGACGTTGCGCTCCTTGACGCCGAGCGCGCGGGCGGCCAACACGTGGTCGCTCTCGCGCTGGGCCAGCATCGAGCCGCGCAGCAGCCGGGCGAAGATCGGCACGCTCACGATGGCCACCGCGAAGATGACAGTCCACTGGCTCGACCGGCTGGCCATCGCGACAAGGGTGATCGCGAGCAGCAGGCTCGGCAGGGCCAGCATCACGTCGGTGAGCCGCATCAGGACCACGTCGACCCAACCGCCGAACGCGCCGGCGATCGCGCCGATCAGCACTCCGAGCGCGAGACCGATGAGAGTCGCGAGCACGCCCACGAAGAGCGTCTGCCGGGCGCCGTAGATCATGCGGGACAGGAAGTCCCGGCCGAGCGGGTCGGAGCCGAACGGGAACCCACTGCTGGCCCCCGGGATGGTGTCCACGGTGAGGCCCTTGGTCAGCTCGTCGAAGCGCTGCACCGGGTCGTGCGGTGCGATCAGCGGAGCGAAGATCGCCACCAGGACGAACAGCCCCACGATCACGGCTCCGACGACGGCGACCGGGTTGCGCCGCAGCCGGCGCAGGGCGTCGCGGACGAGGCTGATCCCGCCCCGGTCGGAGGCGCTCGCCTGGGCCAGTTCGTCGAGTCGTGCCTTCTTGCGGTCGCCGAGCAGGCCGATGCTGCGCTCGCTCATGCCGGGACGGGGCTTGTCGTCCCCGGTGCGGGGCTTGTCGTCCCCGGTGCGGGGCTTGTCGTCCCCGGGGCGGGGGGCCGGCGTGCCGGCCTGGGTGATCGGGTCACTCATCGCACACGCACCCTCGGGTCGATGAAGGCGTAGGAGAGGTCGACGAGCAGGTTGACCACCACGAAGACCAGCGCGGCCAGCAGGATGATCGCCTGGAGCACCGGGTAGTCCCGGCCACCGCTGATCGAGTCGGTGATCAGCGTGCCGATGCCGCCCCAGTTGTAGACCTTCTCGGTGAGCACCGCACCGGAGAGCAGCGCGCCGGTCTGCAGGCCGATGGTCGTGACCACGGGCAGGAGCGCGTTACGCAGGATGTGCCGGCCGCGGATCGTACGGTGGCGCAGGCCCTTCGCCTCGGCGGTCCGTACGTAGTCCTCGTCCAGGACGTCGAGCACGCTGGCGCGGGTGATCCGCACGATCACCGCCAATGGAATGGTGGCGAGCGTGATCGCCGGCAGGATCAGGTGCCACAAGGCGTCCGCGCTGGCGTCGAACTCCCGGGTCAACAGGCCGTCGAGCACGAAGAACCCGGTGACGTTCGTGTTGTCCAGTCCGGTGGTGAGCCGCCCGGACGGCGGGAACCAGTGGATGTTCTGGGTGAAGACGTCCTTGAGCAGGTAGCCCAGGAAGAAGATCGGGATGGAGATGCCGAGCAGGGTGCCGGCGATGGTGAGGTTGTCCGGCCACCGTCCGCGCCAGCGGGCGGCGAGGTAGCCGAGCGGCACACCGAGTCCGACGGCGATGATCATCGCGGCGACGGCCAGCTCGATGGTGGCCGGGAAGGCGCGGCTGATGACCTCGGTGACCGGGTCACCGGTCCGGATCGAGTTGCCGAAGTCGCCGGTGACCACCCGCTGCATGAACTTGCCGTACTGCACCAGGATCGGCTGGTCGTAGCCGAGCGCCTTGGTCAGCAGCTCGCGACGCTCGGGCGTGGCCCGCTCGCCGAGCAGTGCCTCGATCGGGCCACCGGGCAGGTTCCGCAGCCAGACGAAGATCAGCGCCGACAGCGCTATGAGGGTCACCACCAGCTGCAACAGGCGGCGGATTATGACTCGCAACATCTCTCACACACCAGACTCTCAAAGATCGCGGATCGGCCCGGGCCGGGAGGAACCCCGGACCCGGGCCGATCACGCCTACGGCCTCAGCCGAGGGACGTCACTTGCTGATGCTGACCGTGTTGAATCGCTCGTCGGTCAACGGGCTGGCCACCAGGCCCTTGACATCCTTGGTGACGACGATGGCCGGCGGGGCGTGCCAGACCGGAACGGCCGGCAGCCACTTGGCGGCGATGTCCCGGTTGACCTGCTCCCAGGCCGCCTTCTTGCCCGCCTCGTCGACGATGCCGTCGGCCTTGGCGATGGCGTCGAACATCTCGGTCATCGACTGGTCGCCGAACTCGACCTTGGCCCGGCCGAAGAACGTCCCGACGAAGTTGCCCGGGTCGTTGTAGTCACCCGTCCAGCCGAGGATGTGCAGGTCCTGCTTGCCGAACTGCTGCACGTCGTCCTTGAAGCCACCGTTCCACGGGCGAGGCACACCGTTGACCTTGATGCCGACGGCCTGCAGGTCGTTGGCGAGGACGGTGAAGATCTCCTGCGGGTTCGGCATGTACGGCCGGGTGACGTCCGGCGGGTAGTAGAAGTTGAGCGTCAGACCCTCGGCGCCAGCGTCCTTGAGGAGCTGCTTGGCCTTCTCCGGGTTGTAGTCGTACTTCTGCACGTCCGGGGCGTAGCCGAGCACGGTGTCCGGCAGGAACTCGTCGGCGACCTTCGCGCCACCCGGGCCCTTGGTCTGCACCAGCTGCTGGCGGTTGAGGGCGTAGGCGATCGCCTGGCGCACCCGCAGGTCCTTCAGCTTCGGGTTCTTCTGGTTGAGGCCGAGGTAGAGGATGTTGAACGCCGGGCGGTTGATGACCTGGAAGCCCTCACCCTCGAGCGCCTTGCGGTCGGCCGGGGCCGGGAAGTCGATGCCCTGGACGGTGCCGGCACGAAGCTCCTGCTTGCGGGTGCTCTCGTCCTTGATGATCTTGATGATCATCTTGTCCACCTTGGCCTTGTCGCCAAAGTAGTCCGGGTTGCGGTTCAGGGTGATCTCGTTCTTGGCCTTGTCCCAGCCACCGAAGGTGAACGGGCCGGTGCCGACCGGGTTGGTGGTGGCGAAGGCGCTGTACTCGAACGAGTCGCCGTTCTGCTTCACCGTGTTGGCGTCGTACTTCTTCAACGCCTCCGGGCTCGCGATCGACAGCGAGGTCAGCGCGAAGGCCCCCGGGAAGGCGCCCTTGTACTGGTTCAGCGTGACGACCGCGGTGCCGTCGCCCTGCGCCTCACACTTGTTGTAGACCGGCTTGCCGGCGGACTCGCTCTCGTTCTTGGCGAAGCCCCCGAAGACGTCCATGTAGTAGATCATCTGGGACTGGGCGGCAGCGCCCTTCATGTTGTACCAGCGGTCGAAGTTGAAGCAGACCGCGGCGGCGTTGAACGGCGTACCGTCGTGGAACTTCACGCCCTGACGGAGCTTGAACGTCCAGACCTTGCCCTCCGGGTCGTGCTCCCAGCTCTCCGCCAGACCGCCCTGAAGCTCCGCCGTGCCCGGCTTGTGGCTCACCAGGGTGTCGAACATCTGCCGGACCGGCCGGAACGACTCACCGTCATCGTTGAAGATCGGGTCGAAGTTCTTCGGGTCACCGGCACCCGCGAAGATGAAGGTGCCGCCAGTCTTGGCCTCGCCACTGTCGCCGCGCTCGCTCTCCGCGCAGCCGGCCGCGCCGACCGCCAGAGCGGCAACGGCCGCGATGGCCACGGCCGTTTTTAGCCTTCTCGCCTGCATCTCTCACCTCTGTCATGCGCATGACCACGCCGAGCTGTGGCTCGGTCCGTGTGCGGGAGGCTATGACATGTCACACGTCAAGCGGAACGGGCGTTAGGCAATCGCTACCAAGCCGACACCTTGCGCCGAGGTCTGACAGTCGACGGCACGGCGCAGACAGGGAGCGACACATCGATCCGTGCCGGACCGCACACCGAAACGGGGGCGGCGCCGTCGACGACGGCACCACCCCGCGCGGTACGACTCAGACGGCCCGGCGCCCCTCGAAGGCCCGGCCGAGGGTGATCTCGTCGGCGTACTCCAGGTCGCCGCCGACCGGCAGCCCGCTGGCCAGCCGGGTCACCGAGATCCCCATCGGCTTCACCATCAGCGCCAGATAGGTGGCGGTCGCCTCGCCCTCGGTGTTCGGGTCGGTGGCCAGGATCAACTCCCGGATGCCGCCACCACCGAGCCGGATCAGCAGCTCCCGGATGCGCAGATTGTCCGGGCCGATCCCCTCCAGCGGATTGATCGCGCCGCCCAGCACGTGGTAGCGACCGCGGAACTCACCGGTCCGCTCGATGGCCACCACGTCCTTGGGCTCCTCCACCACGCACAGCACCTCGTCGGTGCGGCGCGGGTCGCGGCAGATCCTGCACTGCTCGGACTCGGCCACGTTGTAACAGGTCGTACAGAAGCGCACCAGCTCCTTGACCTTGCGCAGTGCGCCGGCCAGGCGGTTGACGTCGGCCGGGTCGGCCGACAGGACGTGGAAGGCGATCCGCTGGGCGCTCTTCGGGCCCACGCCCGGCAGCCGCCCCAGCTCGTCGATCAGGTCCTGGATGGCACCTTCGTACATCTGCCGGCTCAGAAACCGGGCAGGCCGAGGCCGCCCATGCCGCCGGCGACCGGACCCATCTTGCGCTCGGTCAGCTCGCGGGCGGCCTCGGCGGCGTTGTGCACGGCCGCGACCACCAGGTCCTCAAGCGTCTCCACGTCGTCCGGGTCGACGGCCTTCGGGTCGATCTTGATGGCCTTCAGCTCACCGGAGCCGGAGACGGTCGCGGTGACCAGCCCTCCGCCGGCCGTGCCGGTCAGCTCGGCCTCGGCCAGCTCGGCCTGGGCGGCGGCGATCTGCTGCTGCATCTTCTGCGCCTGCTTCAGCATCTGCTGCATGTTCGGCTGTCCACCTGGGCGCACGGATGGCTCCTTCTCGCACTCGTCTGCTCGGCCGCCGCCCAGCCTATCCGCTGGGACCGACCACGCCCCCGTCCGGTGCGTGCCCCACGCCGAGCCCTCCGGGTACGGCTATCACTACCCCGAACCGGCCATCTGCCAGTAGTGCGCCGGGACCCGTCGCGCTGGTGTGCTCGACGGCATGAACCTCAACCGCACCGCCCGGGCCGGCGCGCTGTGCTGGGCGGCAGCCGCACCGGTCTTCCTCGTCGCCAATCTGGTCACCGGACTGCGCTGGCGGCAGCCGGCCTACAGTTGGGCCACCCACAACATCAGCGATCTCGGCAACGCCCACTGCGGCATCTGGGACACCACCAGACCCCGCTACGTCTGCTCGCCCTGGCACCCACTGATGAACGCCGCGACGCTTGCCACCGCCGTCCTGCTCGCCGCCGGGCTCCTGCTGACCTGGCGGCTCCTCGGTCGCGGCGGCGTGGTGCGCTCGGCGCAGGTCCTCCTGCTGCTGGCCAGCGGCGGCTACGCTCTGGCGGCCCTCTACCCGGCCGACATCGACGAGAACCTGCACGTCCTCGGCGCATTTCTGATCATGGGAATCGGCAACGTCGGTCTGCTGCTCGCCGGCTTCGCACCGGACACCACGACGCTCGGCCGGTGGCGACGGCTCACCCTCGCCGCCGGGCTCGTCGCGCTGGTCGGGTCGGTGCTGTTCTTCGCCCAGCAGGGCCTGGGAATCGGAGTGGGCGGCATGGAACGAGTAGCCGTCCTCCCCTTCCCCCTCTGGGCCTGCTGCCTAGGCGTCCTCCTAGCCGAGACCCACCCCGTGCGCGATCTTGCACTTTCTGCCCAGAAATAAGAGGGCATTTTCCACAAAACGGCAACCGAAAGTGCAAGATCGCCGAGCCGGGGCGTGCCTAGCGAGCGTCCACTTCGTCGATCTTCTCCGCGCCGAACGTTTCCCGGAGTAGGCGTACCGCCTGCTCCTCGCTGGACTCCCGCGCGGTCTTCTCGTCGATGATCTCGTCCAGCGGCTCGTCGCCCGGGTCGAACCCCTCAAAGGCCGGGGCCGGTGCCGCGCCACCCGGCCGGCCGCCCCGCACGGGGCCGTCGAAGTCCGGGTCGTAGGGCGGCTCGCCGGCCCACTCGGCGTCCGCGACAGGCCGGGCTGCCGCTCCGGTACGCGCACCGCGCCCCGCCGCCGCCGCGCGAGCCGCGGCGATGGCGCTGCTCACCGGCGCACCACCGGCTGTCGCCGGCTGCCGGGCCGCCGGGGTCGGGTTACCCCGCCCGCCCGGCTTACCGCCACCTGCTGCCCCACCCGAACCACCCGGTCCGGTGCCGTTCGCGCCGCCGCCGTTGGGGTTACCGCCGCTGGTGGGGTTACCGCCGTTGGTGCCGCTACCGTTTCCGGCGTTCCCGTTCCCGGCGCTGCCGTTCGCGCCGGTCGAGGTCGGTGCGGAGTGGGAACTCGACTCGTTTCCGGCCGCCGCACCGCCGGGGCGGGCCGCCTCCGGCCAGTCCTCGTCATCCGTCGCCTCGGCTACGGGAGCGCCGCCGCCGGGGCGGGCCGCCTCCGGCCAGTCGTCGTCCGCCGCCGGGGCGGACGGAACCGCGCCCTGCCCACCAGCACCAGACGTGGGGTTCGAACCAGACGTGGGGTTCGAGCCAGACGCGGCGCTAACGCCAGGCACGGCGTTCGAGCTTGGTGCGGCGTTCGCACCCGGCGCGGCATTCGAGCCAGGCGCTGCATTCGAACCGGACCCGAGGTTCGAGCCGGACCCGGGGTTCGTGCTTGGAGCGGGGTTCGGGCTTGGCACGGCTGGCGGCGCGCTCGTCGGGCCGGCGGCAGTCGGGGTCGCGGCGCTCGTCGGGGCGGGCGGCGTGTCCGGTGCGGCTGGTCGGGCCGGGGCGGCGGGTTGCGAGCGCGGTGGGCTGGACAGCGACACGCCTCCGCGCTCGCCGGCCACCTCGCAGCGGATCTGCCAGCGCCCGCCCAACTCCTCGTAGAGCGCGTCGGTGAGCACCGCCGCGTGGTCGGCCATCATCTTGGCCAGCACTGTGGACTTGACCGTCAGCACCAGCGTGTCACCGTCGAGTTCACGCACCACGGCGTCGCGCATCAGCGCGGCGATCCGCTTGTTGGTCCGGTTGACCTTGCCGACCACGTCGGGCCAGACCCGGCGGACCGCGACGGCGTCCAACGCCGCGGCCGGCGCACCCGGTCGGGGCGGCTGGGGCGTGGCCGGGTCGGGCAGCACCGCCGACGGTGGCACCACACGACGGGGGGCCGACCCGGCGGGCGAAACGGGTGCCGGCCCGGCGACGGCCGACGCACCGGGTGACGCCGGGATCGGCGAGTCGGCGGCCGAGACGTGTGAGGCAGGTGCGCCCGAGTTCGGACCGTGCGAGGCAGACGCACCGTATGACGCAGGCGCGCCCGAGGTCGGAGCGTGCGAGGCAGGCGCGCCGGAGGCCGGAGCGTGCGAGGCAGGCGCGCCGGAGGCCGGACCGTGCGAGGCAGGCGCGCCGGAGGTTGGAGCCGGTGCGCCCGGCACCGGGCCGGGCGAGGCGGGTACGCCGGAGACCGAGGCAGCCGGGGCGGGAGCGCCCGAGGTCGCGGCGCTCCGGGTCGGGGACGTGGCCGGGTCGACAGCCCACGGCGGTGCGGAGGTCGGGGCGTTGACGGGTGCTGGGTTCGCGGCAGCCGGGACCGGCGCGGCGTGCTGTGGGCGTACTCCCGGGTGGTTGGCTGGCGCGGAGCCGGCGGCGGCCGGCGGCGCGTCGGTGCCGCTCAGGGTGAGCCGGCGTTCCATCCGTTCGAGGCGTTGGAGCAGGCCACCTGTGGAGTCGTCCGCGCCGGGCAGCAGCATCCGGGCGCAGATCAGCTCCAGTAGCAGGCGGGGCGCGGTGGTGCCGCGCATCTCGACCAGCCCGTTGTGCACAATGTCGGCGCAGCGCGACAGCGTGGCCGAGCCGAGCTGCGAAGCCTGGGCGGCCATCCGCTCGATCTGGTCGCCCGGGCCGTCGATCAGACCCTTGGCGGCGGCGTCCGGCACCTGCTGGATGACGATCAGGTCGCGGAGCCGTTCCAGTAGGTCGGAGGCGAACCGGCGCATGTCGTGGCCGGCCTCGGCGACCCGGTCGACGGTGGCGTACGCGGCGGCGCCGTCACCGGCGGCCAGCGCGTCGCACATCTCGTCGATCAGCGCCGAGTCGGTGACTCCGAGCAGCGCGACGGCCCGGGCGTAGCTGACCCCCTCCGCGCCGGCGCCGGCGATGAGCTGGTCGAGCACCGAGAGGCTGTCCCGCATGCTGCCGCCACCGGCGCGGACCACAAGCGGAAAGACCGCCGGCTCGACGGCGACGCCCTCGGCCTGGGTGAGTTGTTCCAGGTACGGGCGGACCACCTTCGGCGGAAACAGCCGGAACGGGTAGTGGTGGGTCCGCGACCGGATTGTGCCGAGGACCTTCTCCGGCTCGGTGGTGGCGAAGATGAACTTGACGTACTCCGGGGGCTCCTCGACCAGTTTGAGCAGGGCGTTGAAGCCCTGGGTCGAGACCATGTGCGCCTCGTCGATGATGTAGATCTTGAAGCGGCTGCTGGCCGGCGCGAAGAAGGCGCGCTCGCGCAGCTCGCGGGCGTCGTCGACACCGCCGTGGCTGGCCGCGTCGATCTCGATCACGTCGATGGAGCCGGCACCGTCGGCGGCCAGCGAGCGGCAGGAGGCACATTTGCCGCACGGCTCGGGAGTGGGGCCCTGCTCACAGTTGAGCGAGCGGGCCATGATCCGGGCGCTGGTCGTCTTGCCGCAGCCACGGGGGCCGGAGAAGAGGTAGGCGTGGTTGAGCCGTCCGCTGCGCAGCGCCTGCGACAGCGGTTCGGTCACGTGCTCCTGACCGATGACCTCAGCGAAGGTACGCGGCCGGTACTTGCGGTAGAGCGCCAGCGTCACTCGTCCCGCCTCCTCTCGACCGAGCCATTCTGCGCCGGTCGGGCGCGGGTGACCACCCACCCCGCCGGGCAGCATGGTCGGCGCGCGTTGACCGACTCGGCTTCCGGCCTTGATCGACTCGGCTTCCGGGAAATCGGGGTGTCCGCATGCCCGGGATGCCCCGACATCACGGATGTCGAGTGGATCAACCGGCCCACAGACGAAAAGGCCTCCCGTGCACCCGGCAGAGCTCGCTTATCCTTGCTGCCTTCCGGCCCTGGGGAGGTTCACGAGATACCGCCGCACGGGAGGTGCCACCAAGCCTACCCGACCGCCCGTCGATCTTCAGGGGGTGGTGGGGTGGCCCGGCCGGCGGGGGCCTGTATCCTGGCTCGCGGAGGATTCGCCTAGAGGCCTAGGGCGCACGCTTGGAAAGCGTGTTGGGTTTACACCCTCACGAGTTCGAATCTCGTATCCTCCGCTCGCCTGAGCTGCACGAACGACAGGGCCGGCCCCCACGGGGACCGGCCCTGAGTCGTCTCCGCGGTGGCGTCAGCCCACCACCGGCCGTGCTTGTCGTCCGGGCCGTCCGCCACGGGCTTGGCGTCGCGTAGCTGCTGCCCGACTTGCTCGGCGACTGCCCGCCCGCAGATCGAGCCTCGGCAGTCATGTGTCCCCTCGGTCACTCAAGGTGATCATGCGAGCTGGGGGACATCAACATGAGCCGGCGTCCGCAACCGTGCCGCGCGAGACGCCACCACCCGCCCCGTGGTCTCATCGACGTCGTGACCGAGACGACGTGGCAGTGGGACGAGACTTTGTACGCGGGCAGCGCCCGCCACTACAGCGTCGGACGGCTGCCCTACCCAGCCGGTCTCGCCGACGCCATCCGTACCGCGCTCGACCTCGACGGCACCGGTCGACTCCTGGACGTGGGCTGCGGGCCCGGATCGTTGACGCTGCTGCTCGCGCCCCTGTTCGAGGCGGCGGTGGGCGTCGACGCCGACCAGGACATGCTCGCGGAGGGACGGCGCAGAGCTGACGGTGTCGGGGTACGCAACGTCGGGTGGCGACACCTACGCGCCGAAGCCCTGCCGGCCGACCTGGGCGCCTTCCGGGTGGCCACGTTCGCCCAGTCGTTCCACTGGATGGACCGCCCACTCGTGGCTCGTCGCGTCCGCGACATGCTCACGCCCGACGGGGCCTGGGTCCACGTGGGCGCGAACACGCATCAGGGCGTGGCCGGGGACGAACCGCTGCCGTACCCCCGAGCACCCTGGCCGCGGATCGACGAGCTGGTCGCGAGTTACCTGGGGCCGATCCGTCGGGCCGGCCAGGCGTTGTTGCCAGCGGGCACCCCCTCCGGCGAGGCCGAGATCATGCGCGAGGCGGGCTTCACCGACCCCACCCGGATCACCGTCGAACAGGGGATCGTCGTGGAACGCACCGTGGACGAGGTCACCTCGGCGGTGTTCTCGCTGTCCAGTTCGGCACCGCACCTGTTCGGCGACCGGCTCCCGGACTTCGAGGCGGATCTGCGCCAGCTCTTGACGACTGCCGCACGAGACGGCCGCTTCGCCGAGAGGCGACGCGACATCGAGGTGGCGATCTGGCGCCCCTGACATCCGCGGTCGCCGCCGGTCGCCGCGGTCGCGCCGCAGTCGCGGTCGTGCCGGGGTCGCCGCGGTCGCGCCGCAGTCGCCGCGGTCGTGCCGGGGTCGCCGCCGTCGTGCCGGGGTCGCCGCCGTCGCGCCGCAGTCGCCGCCGTCGCGCCGCAGTCGCCGCCGTCGCGCCGCAGTCGCCGCCGTCGCGCCGCAGTCGCCGCGGCCGCGCGTGCCCAAGTGCGTGCCTGTAGAGCTGCCCCATTTGTGGGGCAGCTCTACAGGTAGGCGGACCCGGTGAGGCAGCCCGATCCGACCAGGCGGAAGCAGTCCGTCAGGCGCGGGCGCGGCAGCCCGTCAGGCACGGGCGCGGCAGCGCGCACGGGCACGGGCACGGGCACGGGCACGGGCACGGGCGCGGGCGCGGGCGCGGCAGCACCGTCAGGCACGGGCGCGGGCCCAGGAGAGGAAGCGTTCCCTCAGCCGGGTGGGGTCCAGCTCGGCCAACTGTTCGCCGGCCTCGGCCTGGAGCGTCGCCAGGTAGACGGTCAACGCCAGCCGGTCGTGTCGATACTCGCCGAGCAACCGCAGCTTCGCCGCCGAACAGGGCCAGGCGATGCCGCATGCCGCGCAGCGCCAGGTGGGACGAGTCGGTACGTGATCCCGGTGGCGGCGGCGGGGCATGGGCGGCCGGCGGGGCATGGGCGATCCTCCTTCGCGGTGGAAGAGGGTCACCCCGCCCTCCCCGCCAGGGCGACCCTCTGACTGACGCCGGCCGCCGGGCTGCTGCGCCTCCACCGGCCGCGCCGTCTTCTATGGACCACCCTCGGGCGCGTCACCAGACAGATACACCGCGTAGCGATATGGTCCTCAGATATTTGAGACATCTCGATGGAGGGGCCGTGAACGACGCGTTGCGGGTAGCGCTCAGCGACACCGGGCACACCACCGAATCTCTCGCCGAGACCGTCGGCGTCGATCCGAAGACCGTGGGGCGGTGGTTGACCGAGGGCCGCATCCCGCATCCTGGGCACCGCCTGGCGGCGGCCGAGGCCCTCCGTAGGGACGTGTCGGACATCTGGCCGGACACTTCAAGACGTCGTGATCCCATTTGGTTTCGTTCGTGGCAGGAGATCGAGCGAGAGGCGGTGTCGCTGCGCTGGTTCGAGTCGACGGTTCTGCCGGGGTTGCTCCAGACCGAGGCGTACGCCCGAGCCGTGCTGAGCGGCGCGGGCCTGATCCCCCGGGGCGAGATCGAGCGGCACCTCACGGTCCGACTCGGCCGACAGGGAGTGCTCAAGCGCGACGACCCGCCGCAGTTCACGGCGGTCATCGACGA
The DNA here is from genome assembly GCF_049841595.1 of Micromonospora sp. DT228. Taxonomy (NCBI): domain Bacteria; kingdom Bacillati; phylum Actinomycetota; class Actinomycetes; order Micromonosporales; family Micromonosporaceae; genus Micromonospora; species Micromonospora sp. DT228. Next base: position 31,640 of record NZ_JBNCKO010000005.1, on the reverse strand, counting down.
GGCGATCCTCCGCCGTCCGGTGGGTGGCCGGTCGACGATGCGCGAACAACTGCTGGCCGTGGCGGCGGCCTGTGCCGAACCGCACATCCGGGTGCATCTCGTGCCCAGCACGGTCGGCGCATACGCCGGCCTCAACGGGCCGTTCGTGATCGCGCACAGTCCTGACCACCGGGTCGCCGGCTACCTCGACAACCAACTGCAGGGCCAAGTCGCTAGCGACCCCGAGGACATCGCGGCCATGATGGCGGCATGGGAGAACGTGCGCGGAGAGGCGCTGTCCCACTGGCAGTCGGTCGATCTCATCAGGGAAGTGGCGGAGTCATGGAGCTGAACGGCGCCCGGTGGCGCAAGAGCAGCCGCAGCAGCGGCAACGGCGGCGCGTGTGTGGAGGTCGCCGACAACCTGGCCGACGTGGTCGGCGTACGGGATTCCAAGGACCCGAGCGGCCCGGCGCTCGCCTTCGCGCCGACGGCCTGGCGCGCGTTCGTCAGCCAGCTCTCCCGGCGAGCCTGACCGGCCCCGACGACTCGGCACGCCCCAGCGAGATCTTGGACAGTTTCCGTTCCGCGCCGGTACGGAAACTGTCCGAGATCTGGGCCGGCCCCACTGCGGGAAGCGTCGGCGTGCGGTGCCCGTCGCACCGGTACCGTTCCAGGGGTCGACGGACGGGCAATCTCGTCGTACACATGTTCTATCCACAGGCTGTGGACGACGGAGAGGGCGATGGGTTACCAGCTCAGCGCGGTGGTCGCGGACGCCGAGTTGCTCAGGGAGCAGACCACCGAGCTGGATCACGCGGTCCTCGGCGAGTTACGCCAGGACTTCGCGCTGCTGCCGATCACCCCGCAGTTGATTGTCGAGCTGACCGGATCACTGCCGGATTACGCGGCGGACGATCCCAGCGCCGAGCAGCCGTTCGGGCTGGTGCTGTCGCCGCCGCTGGTCGAGTTGCTGGCGGGCTGGTCCACGTCGGGGCCGGTGGCGTACCTGGAGGCGGAGTTCTTCGGCGGTGACGGCTACCAGTCGGCGGCGGTGTGGCTGGGCGGGACACTGTCGTGGGGCCCCCATTTCGCCGACGTCTTCGACGCCCCACGCGAGCAGTGGCCGATCAACTCGGCGCTGACGCGGCTCGGCGCGGAGCCGGGTGCGTGGATCGACCCGTTCGCCGAACTGGGGTTGCACCTGGAACGGAACACCGACGGCTGGCTGGCGCACGGACGGCGTCGGCTCAGCGCCGACTACTGGGACGAGCTGGTCGAACAGTGGGAAAATCAGTAATCCGGCGATCGGCAGCAACCTGAACGCTCCCGTCCCGTTGGGGACTGGGGGATTCCATGAAATTGCGACAATTCGCGTTTATTGCCACGCTGATGACGGCTGCCTGGATTGCTGGCAGCGGAGTGCCGCCGACCGGGCCGATCCCGGACGGCCGGCCCGCCGGCAGCGTGGAGATCATCGACCTGAACGGCCTGCGCAACATCGAGTTCGGTGACACGGAGCAGGAGCTGGCCCGACGCGGCATCCTGCTGACCAATTTGGACGCCTGCGGGCCGACGCTCGCCGGCCACGACACCGTCAGCCCGGTCTTCGTGGAGGACAAACTGGTGCTGCTCTGGGTCGGCGACCCGATGCGGACACCGGAGGGCATCACCGCGGGCTCGCCCATCGACGAGGTCTGGGCCCGCTACCCGCAGGTCAGCCGCCTTCACGCTCCACAGGGGACATACCGTCTCGACGGGCTGCTCGCGCGCAGCGGCGACCGCGCGTACCTCTTCCTGCACGACGGACACACGGTCCGAAAAACCATCGCCGGGTACGCCGACTGGGCCCGCCGCCTCTTCGAGGAGGGTGCGGGCCCGTGCTGACCGGCGCAGACGGATCAGCGGGACGCGCTGCCGACGCACTCGAGGTCGGTGGCGGGCAGCCCCCCGTCGGCGAGATAGGCGATGACAGCCCCGTCCACGCAGGCGTTGCCGTAATTACCGAAGACTCCGTGGATCCGCGCGTCGCGCAGGGTGAGCAGCCGGGAGCCGGTCAGTGCCCGGTGCATCGCCTGACCGTGCCGGTAGATCGTCCGAGTGTCGCCGGTGGACTGCACGATCAGAGCGGGCACCGCGTTCCCCACCACGGTCGGCCGCTCCCGTGGCCCCTGCGGCCAAAAGACACACGGATTGATCGCCCTGGTCAGCTCCCCGAACCGTGGCTCGCTGCCGCGATGCTGACGGATGTCCCGCCAGTAGTCACCCGGATCGCGGGACACCGGCACGTCCCCGCAGAGGATCGCGGCCTGCGCGCTACCCGTTGCCGACTCGGCGCCGGTCAGCAGGAACGACAGCGTGTCCGCCAACGACGCGGTGGGCGTCGCCGATCCCGTCGTCGCGGCCTGCCGAAGCACCTGGACCGTCTGGGCGAGGTCGGCATGGGTCTCGTCCCGGTCGTCGCTGAGCCGGTTGAGCAGCAGGAACGGCAGCGACTGTCGGTCGACCCGGTATTCGCCCACCCGCAGCGGACGGCGGGTCGCGGCGGCCCAGATCCCGTCCAGGACGGCCAGCACCTGCTGGCCCGTGCCGCCCAGGCCGTACCGGTCATGGTGGCGTGCCACCCAGCCAGCCCAGTCGCTTAGTGCGACCTCGTTGGCGGGCCCGGCCTCGCGCAGCACCCGCGCGCCGTAGCCCGCCGGATCGACGGCGCTGTCCAGGACGACCCGGTCCGCACGCTCGGGGAACATCTGCAGGTAGACCGCGCCGAGGTACGTGCCGTAGGAGTAGCCGAGGTAGGACAGCTTCGACTCGCCGAGCACGGCCCGCAGGAGATCCATGTCGCGGGCCGTGTTGCGGGTGGTCACGTGCGGCAGCAGGTCACGGCCGCGACGAGCGCACCGGGCAGCGAGATCGCGCTCGAAGGCGATCAGCCGGTCGAATGACGCGCGGTCCGGCCCCGCCGAGCGGCTCAAGGTGCCGGTCGGCCAGCCGCAGTCCAGTGGGGTGCTGCGACCGACGAACCGGGGATCCAATCCGATCAGGTCGAACGTCGCCCCGACGTCACCCAGCCACTGCCGGATCGGCAGGACATCCGACATCCCCGGTGCCCCCGGACCGCCGGTGTTCAGCAGCAGGACGCCGACCCGACGCGCGGTGTCGGTTGCCGCGAGCCGGGACAACGCGAGGGTGATGGTGGTGCCGCGCGGGCGGGCGTAGTCCAGTGGCACGGTCAACTCGGTGCAGCTCGCGCCCGCCTGATCCAACTCCGCACCGGCCTGGTCGGCCGAATCCCGCTGGCAGGTGTGCCAGAACAGTCGTTGTCGCTCGTAGCCGCCCAGATCATTGGCATCGGCCCGAACCGGGCCGGCCACGGCCGTGACGGTGATGGTGACGGTGATGGCGGCCAGCACCGCTACCGTTCGCGTCGCGCTGGTGAGCACAGCATTCCAGGTCATCGCTCTCGTCTCCCTCATCGTCGGATGTGTCGTCGGATTCGTCGTCGGGGAGTCCGGCCGGCGGCGGGTCACCGGGCCTCGCAGAGAGCGGCGTGAAGGGCCGTCCGCAGCGCCTGCCAGCTCTCGTACGACGCCGGTTCGTCGTTCACGACGAGCTGCGCCCGTCGACCGTCGGCGGTGACGCCGCCCAGGGTGCGGAAGCCCGGCGTCGTCCCGCCGTGACCCCAGTACAGGGTTCCGCCACAGTCGGCCAGCGGCGTCGAGATGATCCCGAGCCCGTATCGGGCGGCGGGCCACAGTCGGTCCGGATCGGCCGGCACGGTCTGGGTCAGCGCGGCGAGGCGGATGGGGTCGAGCAGCTGACCGCCGAGCAGCGCGGCGAAGAAGCGATTCTGGTCGGCGAGGGTCGAGACCAGCGCCCCGCCGGCCCCGCCGTACGACATATTGAACTCGGTGACGTCTCGCCGTCGCTCGGCAGCGGCCAACGCGTAGCCGCGCGGATGCGCCCCCCGGATCCGCACCGAGTCGCCGGGCCAGTAGGTATCACTCAGGCCCAGCGGACCAATGATCCGCCGGCCGATCTCCTCGCCGATGTCGCGGCCGGTGACCTGCTCCACGATCAGGCCGGCAAGGACGTAGTTGGTGGTCGAGTAGTGCCAGCCCGCACCGGGCGACGGCTGGGCCAGTGCCATCGCGACCAACTCCGCCGACGAATAGTGCCGGTACCGCCATTGGTCCACCCGGTCCCAGTCCAGCGCGTCGACATGGTCGGGCAGGCCGCTTGTGTGCCGCAGCAGATCACGCACGCTGATCCGTCGACCGTCGTGCCCGATGCCCCGGATCAGGCCGGGCAGGTACGCCTCGATGGGGACGTCCAGCCCCAGACGGCCCTCGGCGACGAGTTGCAGCACCACTGTCGCGGTGAACGTCTTGGTGGAGCTGCCGATCCTGATCCGCTCGTCGACCTGCATCGGCCGGCCCGTTCGCAGGTCGGCCCGGCCCTCGGCGGCGGACCACCGGCCGCACCCAGGCCCGTGCACCTCGATGGCCGCGCCGGCCAGCCGGTGGGTGGTGGTCAGGTCGTGCAGCGCGGCCGTCGTCGCCGGCCGGCTGGAACATCCCCGCCCTGGTCGGTGGGCCGCAGCCGGCACGCTCGCAGCACCAACGGCGAGCAGGACGACCCCGGCGAGCACGCCGAGACGTTGCGGTTTTCTCATGTCATCGACGCTAGGGACGACCGGATGCGCCGACGAGGGAGCAGGGACCCGAACCAATGGTGTAGCTGGCTACACTGCCTGTCCTCCGTTGTGGACGCAGAATATGAGGATGCGGCGGGCATGGTTCGCAACGACTCACCTGGTGACGGGCGGCTCCACCGCGCTCGTCGCGGTGGTCTCGATCGGCGCGCTGGCCGGGGCACTCGGGTTGAGCCTCGTCCTGGTCGGCCTCCCGCTGCTGGCCCCGGCCGTGCGCTTCCTCGGATGGCTCGCCGGCCTGGAACGACGCCGCGCGCACCGACTGCTTGTCGCGCTCGCCGGGGCCGATCCGAGGGAGCCCGAGCCGACAACTGTCGATCGGCTGCGCGCCGCCGCGGGTGACGTGGCCACCTACCGAAACGTGGCCTGGCTGGCCGCGCATGCCATCGTCGGAGTGCCGCTCACGGCCGGCGTGCTGCTGCTCTGGGTGTTCGCGCTGGGCGGGGTGATCGTCCCGCTCACGTGGTGGGTCGCGCCGGTCGAGGCACCACTCACATTCGTCGTGCCGATCACGAGCTGGGGCGACGCACTGCTGGTGCCACCCCTACTCGCGCTCGCCGCGTTGACGCTCCTGCGGTCGGCCGTTCCGGCCTTCGGAGTGGCGTACGCGCGGGCCGCCCGGACGGCGCTCGCGCCGTCGTCGCGGAGCCGGTTGGAGCGCCGGGTCACGGAACTGACCGCCACCCGGTCCGGCGCGCTCGACGCGCACGCGGCGGAGCTACGACGGATCGAGCGTGACCTGCACGACGGCACCCAGGCCCGGCTGGTGGCGATCGCCATCCACCTCGGTGTCGCGCAGGGTCAACGCGCCGCCGACCCGGCGCTCGCCGACCAACTGATCGACCGCGCCCGGACGAACGTCGAGGCCGCGCTGACCGAGCTGCGGGCCGTGGTGCGAGGTATCTATCCGCCGATTCTCGCCGACCGGGGGTTGCCCGGTGCGGTGCACGCGCTCGCCGCCGACTGTCCGGTGCCGCTCACCGTCCGGGTCACCCCGCTGCAACGACTACCGGCGGCGCTGGAGAGCGCCGCCTACTTCGTCGTCGCGGAGGCGCTGGCCAACATCGCCCGACACAGCCGGGCGACAGGCGGCGACCTGCGGGTCGAACACCGGGCGGGCCGCCTCGTGGTCAACGTGAGCGACGACGGCATCGGCGGCGCACGGACATCGACAGGCACCGGCCTGACCGGCATCCGCCGTCGGGTCGCGGCGTTGGACGGCAGGGTCGAGCTGAGCAGCCCCGTCGGTGGGCCGACGGTGCTGCGCGTGGAGTTGCCGTGCGCGTCCTGATCGCCGAAGACAACATCCTCCTCCAGGAGGGGCTCAACCTGCTACTCAGCACCGCCGGCTTCGAGGTGACGGCCGCGGTGGATTCACCTGCCGACATCCTCGCGGCGATCGACCGGCAGCGGCCCGACGTCGCCATCGTGGACATCCGACTGCCACCCACGTTCCGCGACGAAGGGCTCCGGACCGCCTTGACCGCCCGCCGGCAGCACCCGGGGCTGCCGGTGCTGCTGCTGTCCCAGTACGTGGAGCGCGCCTACGCGACCGAGTTGCTCGCCGACGGGCAGGGCGCCGTCGGTTACCTCCTCAAGGACCGGGTGTCCCGGGTCGAGCAGTTCCTCGACGCGCTGCGCCGGGTCGCCGCTGGCGGCACCGTGCTGGATCCCCAGGTCGTGGCGCAACTCGTCGCCGCCCGGCGTAGCCCGCTCGCCGGCCTCACCCCACGCGAGCGCCAGGTGCTCGCGTTGATGGCGGGAGGCAGCACCAACACCGGCATCGCCACCCAGCTCGTGGTCACCGAGCGGGCGGTGAGCAAGCACATCGGCAACATCTTCACCAAACTCGACCTGCCGCCCGACACCGACGTGCACCGCCGCGTCGCCGCCGTGCTCACCTTCCTCAACGACCCGGGCAGGTGAGCATCGACCCGGGCAGGTGAGCAACGACCCGGGCAGGTGAGCAACGACCCGGGCAGGTGAGCAACCGCCCGGACCGATAGACGACGTCCCCGACCGGTGAGCAACGACCCCCGACCGGTGAGCAACAGACCCGATCGGTGAGCGACGACCCCAGACCGGTGAGCGGGCCGGTCCGCTGGGGACCGGCCCGCCCGTCACACCTGGTCCGGCGACGACATCAGCGCAACGGCCGCCAGAAGTCGTACGAGTGGTCTGCGGCGAAGGTCGTCGTGCCCGATGCCGTGCCATTCGCGAACACCCGCGCGTACGGGCTGGCACCGTGCAGTCGGGGCCAACCGGCCCGGCCCGTCCGGGCGAAGTCGCTCCAGACCCGGACCATCTCGTCGGAGAGCCGCTGCTGGGCGGGCGTGAACGCCTCGGCGTAGTCGACATTGAACAGGTACGGCAGTTCGGCGCAGTGGTACGCCCCGGCGGGGAAGGTCGGTTCGGGCCCCTTGGTGAAGAACGGCGCGTCGTCGTCGGCGAACTCGTAGAGGTAGGTGGGCACCCGTCGGGCGAAGGCCAGCGCCGCGGAGTAGATCGGCTCGGCGTAGTCGTGATCGGTCAGCACGGCACCCAGCGTCTCGCTGGCGACCTGCTTGTCATCGCGGGGATAGCGGGCCAGCACGTCCTCGGCCCGGTCACCGAACATGCCGCGTACCTGGTCCCGGTACTGGTCGTCGGTGAGGGGGCACGACTCGGCCTCGTCTCCCGGCTGCGGCTCCGGGCAGTTCAGGCCGCTGTGCTCCATGGCCCACACCACGAGGCGGGACTCGTCGCGGTTCGTGCCGGTCAGCACCGGCACCGGATGCAGCCTCCCGGCAGCCAGCGCTGCGGCCGGGTCCACCGGCAACGTGCGGCCGTCGACGACCGGGCCGAGGTCGACACCGGCACCCGGGTAGCCGGCCGTTTCGACCAACCGGGCGGGGTCACGTCCGCGCAGGCAGGCGGCGACCGTACCCGGGTCGGTGCAGCCGATGTTCCGGGCGAACTCCTCGGCCGCCCGGGCGGCCTCGACCCGGGTCTGGACCGGGTTGGCGCACGAGTTGCTCTGCAGGATCGCGCGGTGGAACAGGCCGGCGGAGCCGGGTGCGGCGAGGTGCGCGCAGACGCTTGTCGCCCCGGCGGACTGGCCGAACAGGGTGACATTGCGCGGGTCGCCGCCGAAGGCCGCCGCGTTGTGCCGCACCCACCGCAGCGCGGCCTGCTGATCCTGCAAGCCGAAGTTGCCGGTGACCCCACCGGGACCGGCAAGGACCGGATGCGCCAGGAACCCGAGCGCGCCGAGCCGGTAGTTCACCGTGACCACGACGACGTCACCGTCGACGGCCAGTCGCTGCCCGTCGTACACGTCGCCCCTGCCGAACCGGAAGTCCCCGCCGTGCAGCCACACCATCACCGGTCGGGGCGTCCGCGCGGCGCTACGCGGGGTCGTGACGTTCAGGTGGAGGCAATCCTCGGCCGCCGAGGCACTGTCCATCGGCAGCCCCTGCAGTTGGGCGCAGGCGGCGCCCGGCCTCGTCGCGTCGCGGACGCCGGTCCAGACCGGACCCGGCTGCGGTGGGGCCCACCGCAGCGGGCCCAGCGGCGGACGGGCGTACGGGATGCCCTGGAACGACAGGTGGTCGGCCGAGACGGTGCCGCGTACCGCGCCCTGGTCGGTTCGGACGACGGCCGCGCTCCGGCGGTCGGTCGCCGCGGCCGGGCCGACAGCCAGCGCCGGCGCGAGGAGCGCGACGGCGCCCATCACGACGGCCCACCTGGGGTACGGGATCCTGGTCATGACTCTCCTCCTGGTCGAAGCCGGTACGGCGTACGAGCCGTGTTGCGGTGAGCATGCCGATCCATCGATCGTTCGCCCAGAGAGCTCTAGTACGCCGAGCCGTACGACCGGCGAGCATCGACGGGGCGGCCGTCGGTGCTCTAGTGCGCTACGGTCACTGGCGACCGTCGGGAGGCGCACCGTGACCGAGTTCGACGAGTCCACTCCGCCCTATCTGCGCATCGTCGGGGAGTTGCGGCGGCGCATCACCGCGGGCGAGTTGAGCCCCGGTGACCGGGTGCCGTCGACCCGCCAGATCGTCCGGGAGTGGGGGGTCGCCATGGCGACCGCCAGTCGGGCGCTCACCCTGCTCCGACAGGAGGAACTGGTCCGGGCGGTGCCCGGCGTCGGCATGGTGGTGACCGGTCCCGAGTCGACGCCGGCCGGTCGGGCCGCACGGGGCGACGCAGGTCAGCGTCCGAGCAGAGGGGTGACCCGGGACCAGGTGGTACGCACCGCCACCTAGATCGCCGACGCCGAGGGGTTGGCGGGGTTGAGCATGCGGCGCATCGCCACCGAGCTGGATGTGCCGACCATGTCGCTGTACCGGCAGGTGCGGGGCAAGGAGCAACTTCTGCTGCTGATGGCGGACGCCGCGTTCGCCGCCCACCGGCTGCCCCGCACGCTCCCGGTCGGGTGGCGTGCCCAGTTGGAGTTGCTCTGCCGGCTTCAGTGGTCGATCTACCGCCGGCATCCCTGGCTGGCCCAGGTGATCTCGGTGACCCGTCCGCTGATGGCGCCGCACGCCGTCGCGCACACCGAATGGGCTCTGCGCGCCCTCGCCGGGCACGGCGTGGACCAGCACACCCAGCTGCATCTGGTGGCCGCCCTGGCCAATCACGTACGCGGCACGGCGGTGAACCTGCAACAGGGGGCCGAGGCGGAGCAGGACACCGGCCTGACCGACGACGAGTGGATGGTGACGCAGGCCGATGTTCTCGCCGGCCTGCTCACCGCCGGCGAGTTTCCGCACCTGGCGCGACTGTCCCGGTCGGAGATCGATCTCAACGTCGACAGTCTCTTCGAGTTCGGCCTGCAACGTCTGCTTGCCGGGGTGGCGGACCTTCTCGAACATTGACGGATCTTGTCCACTTTGTGGAGTTTCGTGCCAATATGGGGCGCGAAGAGGCTTTCCACCGTCGAGTGTCCTGAGGAAACATGGCGATCTCTGGCAGCACGGGCACGTCCCGAAAGATCACCGGGATGTCCAGGATGGCTACTGCCCTGACCCTGGTCGGCGCGATCGCCGCCCTGGCCGTGCTGGCCGTCCCCCGCAGCGCGAGCGCTGCCGAGCTGCCGGTGCCGCTGGGCGCCGCCGCCAATTTCGCGGTCCTCGCGGGCACCACGATCACCAGCACCGGGCTCAGCGAGGTCAATGGTGACATCGGCGTGAGCCCGGGTACCGCCGTGACAGGTTTTCCTCCCGGGCAGCTGAACGGGTCACTGCACTCCAACGACGCCGCCGCCGTGGCGGGTCAGAGCGATCTGGCCATCGCCTACAACGACGCCGTCGGACGAACGACCACCGACGTCGTCTCGGACCAGCTCGGCGGGACCACCAAGACCACAGGCGTGTACGAATCCGTCGCCGGCACCTTCAACATCACCGGTGACCTGACCCTCGACGCGGAGGGTGACCCGAACGCGGTCTTCATCTTCAAGACCACCACCACGCTCATCACGGGCGCGTCGAGCATGGTGAACCTGGCCAACGGCGCCCAGGCGTGCAACGTCTTCTGGCAGGTCGGTAGCTCTGCCACGCTGGGCGCCAACTCCACACTTCGCGGCAACCTGCTGGCGTTCACCTCGATCACCGTGGGCGCGGCGCTCGAGGTCGACGGCCGAACCCTGGCGATCAACGGCGCGGTCACCATGGACACCGCCACGATCACCCGATCGACCTGCGCCGTACCCGGGGATCTGTCGATCAGCGCACCGACGACAGCCGACCTGGGCAGCGCCAGCCTGGGCGGAGTCGTGTCCGGAAACCTGGGCCCGGTCACGGTGACGGACGAGCGGCTGCTGTCCGCGCCGACCTGGACCGCGACAGTCGTCGCGACGGACTTCGTCACCAGCGGCATCCCGGTGCACACGATCTCCAACGCCAACGTCTCCTGCTGGTCGGGACCAGCCACCTCGACCAGCGGTATCGGCACCTTCACCTCGGGCCAACCCACCGCCGGAGACGCGGAGGTCATCAATGTCGAACGGACGGCGTTCACCCTCACCAACGGCATCGGCAACAACTCAGCGACCTGGGATCCCGTCGTCTCGGTCCAGATCCCGCCGACCGCCGTCGCGGGCGCCTACTCCGGCACCATCACCTTCTCGGTCGCCTGAACGGGCACCACAGACGAGGCGTGCTCAATCCCCAGGCCGCAGCGGCGACAGGCTCCGCGTCGGCGCAGGTGGTAGGCGATGGTGGCGGCACCGAGCCCGACCCCCCAGGCGATCCAGAAGATGCTCGGGACGTGCACGGCCCAGGTGCCCCGGACCTCGGGCGTCCAGAGGAACATCAGTCCAGCCGGGATGATCGTTACCGCGACGATCGACGCGGGAATGACGGCGAGGGCGGGTGGGACGCGTCTGCCGGCCCGGAACCAGATCCAGCGGGGATACACCTCGCCCCACCGTCCCACCAGGCCATGGGTGAGTACGCCACCCACCGCCGACGCCACCGCCCAGCCGAGCCCGACCGCGAGCATCGCCGGCGTTTCCTGCATCATCCGCAGGAAGTCCGAGGTCACGCCGAGTGGGAAACCGAGAGCCCAGGCGATCCTGGTGATCTCGTAGGGCAGCGGGGCGAGGCAGGCGACCACGACGGCCCACCTTCCCCACCGCAGCAGAGTCTGCCGGGACGGCCCGTCGCCGGCCGGCGCCCCACCGTCACACACCGTCCAGAACTGAACATGCCGCTCCTTCCCAACCATCGGTCGTTGACGCGTCCAGCATCACCACACGTCGACGCGGCCGAATCCCTCAGGCGAGCCAGTCGCGTCCCCTCAGCAAGGGAGCCGGTACGCGGCGGGCCGGAGTTGATCTCCGTGCGGCTGTCGGCGCGATCCAGGCACGGGCGCGGTACGGGTCGCCGACCGGGCGACCCACGAAAAAACGCCCGGCCGATCCTCGCGGATCAACCGGGCGTTTCTGCACTACAGAGCGGTGGCGGAGGGATTTGAACCCTCGGAGGGCGTTAACCCTCACACGCTTTCGAGGCGTGCTCCTTAGGCCGCTCGGACACGCCACCGCCGACGAGGGTACAGGACCGCCGGTTCGGACGCCGAACCGGTATCGCCCGCGCCGGCCTGGCAGGATCTTTGTCATGAGTACGCACATCGGCGCGAAGCCGGGCGAGATCGCCGAGCGGGTCCTGATGCCGGGCGACCCCCTGCGGGCCAAGTGGATCGCGGAGACCTACCTCGAGGGCGCGACCTGCTATTCGACGGTTCGGGGCATGCTGGGCTTCACCGGCCGCTGGAACGGCGTCGAGGTTTCCGTCCAGGGCTCCGGCATGGGCATGCCGTCGGCCTCCATCTACGCCCACGAGTTGATCAACGAGTACGGCGTGAAGACGCTGATCCGGGTCGGCTCCTGCGGTGCTCTCAGCACCGACCTCCAGTTGCGCGACGTGGTGGCCGCGATCGGGTCGTCCACCGACTCGAACATGAACCGGATGCGCTTCGACGGCTTGATCGACTACGCGCCGGTGGCCGATTTCGGGCTGCTGCGTACCTCGGTCGAGGTGGCCGAGCGGCGCGGCATCAGCATGCACGTCGGGCCGATCCTGGCGGCGGACGCCTTCTACACGGACCGGCCGGACCTCTACGACACCCTCGCCGACTACGGCGTGCTGGCGGTGGAGATGGAGTCGGCGGCGCTCTACACGATCGCCGCGCGGTTCAAGGCCCGCGCGCTGACCGTGCTGACCGTCAGCGACCACATCAAGACCGGCGAGAAGACCACCTCCGAGGAGCGGGAGCAGACCTTCAGCCAGATGGTCGAGATCGCCCTCGACACCATCATCGCCTGACCGCTCGAACGGCAGGACCCCGAAGAGCGGGATGACGGGCGCGACCCGTCATCCCGCTCTTTCGCATCGAGGCGCGCCGGTCAGACGGCGGCCAGCGCCTCCGTCGGCGCGAGGCGGGCGGCGCGTACCGCCGGGTAGAGGCCCGCGAACCCGCCGATCACCACTGTCGCGCCCACTCCGCCGAGCATCGCCCAGGCTGGCACCACCGTCGGCCAGCCCTGGGAGAACGCGTACCCCGAGGTGACCAGGATTCCCAGCAACACCCCGCCGACCCCGCCGAGCGCGGAGAGCAGCAGCGATTCGGCGAGGAACTGGGTCCGTACCTGGCCACGGGTCGCGCCGAGCGAGCGGCGCAGGCCGATCTCGGCCCGCCGTTCCAGCACCGAGATCACCATGGTGTTCGCCACGCCGACCCCGCCGACCAGCAGGGCGACCGCGCCCAGGCCCAGCAGCAGCCCGGTGAACGCGTCGTCGGTCGCCTCGGCGGCGGCGAGCGCGTCCGAGGGACGGGACACCTCGACCTCGTTCGGCGCCTCCGGGTTGGCTGTCGCGCCGAGCACCGAGCGGACCGCCTCGACCTGCGCCTCCCGCGCCCGGGTGTAGATCGTCGTGGGGTGCCCGTCGAAGCCCAGGTAGTCGGTCGCCGCCGGCCAGCCGACCAACGCCGTGGTGTCCAGCTCCGGAGCGAGTGGCGCGGCGGCGAGGATGCCGACCACCGTGAACGCCCGCCCACCAAGCCACACCTGCACCTGCGGGTCGGCCGCGATGATCCCGAGCCGTTGCGCCGCGGTGGCGCCGAGCACCACCGCCGGATAGTGGGCGGTCGCCTCGTTGAGCCAGGTGCCGCTCGTCAGCTCGGCCCCGACGGTGCCGAGCAGGTCCAGCCGGGCGGCCCGGGTGGCGATGCCACCGGTCTCCGCGGCCGGGATCCGATCCGACCGGTAGACCTTGGCGTCGGAGACCTGCCCGGTCGCGGACACCTCGGTCACCGGGCCGATCCGTCCGATCATGGCGATCGACTCGTCGGGCAGTTGGGCGTCCGCCCCGAACAGGGTGTTGCCCGGTTCGACGGTGAGCAGGTTGGTGCCGAGCGCGTCGAGCGCGCGGTCCAGCTCCGCCCGGGACGACGACGAGATCCCGACGACCGCGATCATCGCGGCGATCCCGATGGCGATGCCCAGCGCGGAGAGGAACGCCCGCAGCGGACGGGTTCGCAGCCCCACCCCGCCGACCCGCAGGATGTCCGCCGGTCCCAGCCGGGCCGGGGTCAACGTCGCCATCAGCGGACCCCTCCGGGCGTACCGGCCGAGTCGTGCCGCACCGCGCCGTCGCGCATTCGCACCTGCCGGGGCAGCCCCTCCGCGATCTCCCGGTCGTGGGTGATCACCACGACTGTGGTGCCGGACCGGTGCAGCTCGTGCAGCAACTCCAGCACCCCGGCGCCGGACGCGGAGTCCAGGTTGCCGGTCGGCTCGTCGGCGAGCAGCACCGTCGGCTCGCCGACCACCGCCCGCGCCACGGCCACCCGCTGCCGTTCCCCGCCGGAAAGCTCGTGCGGCCGGTGCCCGAGTCGGTGGCCCAGGCCAACCCGGACCAGCGCGGCCTCCGCGCGTGCGCGCCGCCGACGCAGGGGTACGCCGGAGTAGAGCAACCCGTCGGCCACGTTGTCCACGATCGGGACGCCGGGGGCCAGGTGGAACTGCTGGAAGACGAAGCCGATCCGGGTGGCCCGCAGGGCGGACAACTCCCGGTCGGTCAGTTTCGCCGCGTCGTACCCGTCGATGAGCACGCTTCCCGACGACGGCCGGTCCAGGGTGCCGATCAGGTGCAGCATCGTCGACTTGCCCGACCCGGACGGGCCGACGATCGCCACCAGCTCGCCATGGCCGATCCGCAGCGACACGTCGTCCAACGCGACGACGTCTCCCGCGTACCGTTTGCTGACCCGGTCGAGCACGATCACCTCGCCGGTCATCTCGGCACCACCACAGTCGTCCCCTCGGTGAGGTCCGCGCCGGTGACCTCCACCCGGCCGTCGGCGAACAGCCCCGTGGTCACGGCGACGACGCGGCTCGCCTCCCCTTCGGCGAGCTGGACGCCGTACCCGCCCTCGGCGAGCGCGAGCAGCGCCGACACCGGCACGGTGAGGACGCCCGGACGCTCGGCCGCGGTGAACACGACGTCGGCGCTGGCCTGGTCGAAGCCGGCGAGGGCCTTCGGGTCGGTGACCGCGACCGTCACCTCGATCTTCGTCTCGGCGTCGCCGGACTGCCCGTCCGCGCCGGCGGCGCCGGCCTGGATGACGGTTTCGACAGTGCTGACCGTGCCCGCCACCGTCCGGCCGTCCGGCAGCCGCACGCCGACAGTCGCGTCGCGCTTGGCCAACCGCTTGTCGTCCACGTCCAACTCGACGCTCACCACCCGGCTGGTGCCGGTGTAGGCGAGCACCGCCTGGCCGGGTTGGGTGAGATCGCCGACGTCCGCCTGGTGGCTCTCCACCCGCACCTCCCGGTCGGCGTACACGATCCGCCCCGGCTCGACCCGACCGGTCTCGGCCAGACCAAGGTCCTCCTGCCACTCGCGGACGGCGTCGGCGGTGGCGCCGGTGTACTCGTCGTCGACAGTGAAGCCGGTGTGACCCAACGCCCTGAGGTTCCGCTCGAACTGCGCGACGTCGGCACCCTCCACCCCGGGGGCGAGGGTCCGGTACGCGGGCAACCCGCCGTAGAGGAGCACCACCTCCTCGTTGTCGACCGAGTAGAGCGCCCCGCCCCGCCGTACCGTCGACCCGGTCGGCGGCAACGCGGTGATGGTGCCGCTGAGCCTCGCCGTGGCGGTACGCGTCGCCCCGTACCCCAACTCGCCCTCGGCGGTCTCCGAGTCGGCGAGGGTCTGCCGGGTGACGGTCGCGGTGGCCGGTGGTGCGCCGCCGGCCTCGGCACGGTCTCCGCCGCCGCCGAAGCCCACCGCGGCGCTCACGCCCACGGCGGCGACCAGCAGGACGATGCCGCCGATGACGGCGGCGCGCAGCCGTACACGTCGGGAAACGCCGGTCACCGGCCGCCCCCGAACTGTGGCGCGTTCTGCCGGCACTTCTCCATCGCGGCCTTCATGGCCGGGTCGCCGATGTCGATCGCGTTGCCCCCCTGCCCGATGCGGACCCTGCCGTCGGCGTCCGGGTCCGGAAAGTCCGGCACCCCGTTCTCCCGCATGCACTTGGCAAGCGCGCGCATCTGCTCGGCCTGCTCGGGGTTGAGCTGCGGTCCCTGCCCACCGTTGGGCAGCTTGTCCTGGCACTTCTCCATGGCCGCCTGGACCTTCTGCCGATCCACGTCCGCGCCGAACCGGAAGCCGGGACGGCCGCCCGCCTCCGGGTCGGGCATGTCCACCCCGTTCTCCCGCATGCACCTGGCAAAGGCGAGCTGTTTGTCCGAATCGCTGACCGGCGCGCCGGTCGCCGTGGCGCTTGTCGTCGCCCCACCGGCGGTCGCCACCCCGCCGCCGTCGTCGCCTCCCCCGCCGCACCCGGCCAACGCCAGGGCGAGCAGGACGGGTATCGCGAGCATCTGTCGCCGCACGGTGTCCACCTCCGCTGTGGGTCCGACGCGACTCGTCGGACGTCGGCACCCAGTGCACGGCAGCGGGCGTATCCCCGGCGTTACCGTCGGCGGTTATGCCGCCGTTACCGCACCCCGAGGACCATGGAGGGGTGAGAGTGCTGGTTGTCGAGGACGAGACCGTGCTGGCGGACGCCATCGCGGAGTGGCTGCGTCGGGAGTCGTTCGCGGTCGACGTGGTGTACGACGGTGACGCCGCGCTGGAGCGGCTCGGCGTCAACGACTACGCCGTGGTGGTCCTGGACCGGGACCTGCCGGTGGTGCACGGCGACGACGTGTGCCGGGCGATCGTGGACGCGGGCGGGGAGACCCGGGTCCTGATGCTGACCGCGGCGGCAGCGGTCCGGGAGCGGGTGGCGGGGTTGGCGCTCGGCGCCGACGACTATCTGACCAAGCCGTTCGCCCTGGTCGAGCTGTCCGCGCGGGTGCACGCGCTGACCCGGCGAGCCCGCCCGGCGGCCCCGCCGACGCTGCGCCGCGCCGGTATCCAGCTCGACCCGGCCCGGCACGAGGTACGCCGGGACGACCGGCACGTGGCGCTGTCCCGCAAGGAGTTCGCGGTGCTCGTCGAGTTGCTGCGCGCCGACGGCGCGGTGGTCTCCGCCGAGGATCTGCTGGAACGTGCCTGGGACGAGAACATCGACCCGTTCACGAATGTCGTCCGGGTCACCGTGATGAAGCTGCGCCGCAAGCTCGGCGACCCGCCGGTGATCGAGACGGTGCCCGGAGCGGGGTACCAGATCCGATGAAGCGCCTGACCATCCGCGCCCGACTCACCCTGATCTACGGCGGCCTCTTCCTGCTGGCCGGCGTGGTCCTGCTGGCCGTCACGTACGTGCTCGTGGATCAGCGGATGCCGCAGCCGTTCGGGGTGAAACTGAGCGACCTGCCGAAGACCACCACCACGACGCCCAGCGGGCAGGACATCGACCGTGTGCGCGCCCTGTTGCAGGAGGTGCAGGACGAGGCGAAGCGCAACGCGTTGGAGTCGCTGCTCACCCAGGGCGGCATCGCGTTGATCGTGGTGTCGGCGGTGGCGATCGCCTTCGGCTGGTTGCTCGCCGGCCGGGCGTTGCAGCCACTGCATCAGATCACCGGGACGGCCCGGCGGATCGCCGGCGCGGACACCGCCGGCCGGGGCCTGCACGAGCGGATCGCGCTCACCGGCCCGCCCGACGAGGTACGCGAACTCGCCGACACGTTCGACGAGATGCTGGAACGGTTGGACCGCTCCTTCGACGGGCAGCGCCGGTTCGTGGCGAACGCCTCGCACGAGCTGCGTACCCCGCTGGCGCTCAACCGTGCCCTGGTGGAGCTGGCGGTCAGCCGGCCGGAGGCGTCGGCGGAGACGCGCCGGTTGGGTGAGTCGTTGCTGGCGATCAACGAGCGGCACGAGCGGCTCATCGACGGCCTGCTGACCCTGGCCGACTCGGAGAACGAGCTGACCGAGCGTACGCCTGTCGACCTGGCCGAGGTCTGCGCGCACGTCATCGATCAGGTGGGGAGGCAGGCGCCGGACGTCCCGGTGCGCCGGTCGCTGGCACCGGCCCCGGTCAGCGGTGACCCGGTGCTCGTGGAACGGCTCACCGTCAACCTGGTGGAGAACGCGGTGCGGCACAACCTGCCCACCGACGGTTGGGTCGAGGTGCGTACCGCCCTG
The DNA here is from genome assembly GCF_049841595.1 of Micromonospora sp. DT228. Taxonomy (NCBI): domain Bacteria; kingdom Bacillati; phylum Actinomycetota; class Actinomycetes; order Micromonosporales; family Micromonosporaceae; genus Micromonospora; species Micromonospora sp. DT228. Next base: position 13,854 of record NZ_JBNCKO010000005.1, on the reverse strand, counting down.
ATCGACGGCCAGGCCACCCTGACGGTGACGAACACCGGTCCCGCGATCGCCGGCTACGACATCGAGACGATGTTCCAGCCGTTTCGCCGGCTGTCGCGGGAGCGGGTCGCCGGTACGCGGGGCTTCGGGTTGGGGTTGTCCATCGTCCGCGCGGTGGCCCGCGCACACGGTGGCACAGCCGACGCGCAACCTCGCCCGGCGGGCGGTCTGATCGTCACGGTCACGCTGCCCGTGGCCGGACCGCCGGAGTGATCGGGCGGGGAGTCCTCAGCGGAAGAAGGCGCGTAGGACGGCGGCGGTCTCGACCTCCAGGACGCCGCCGTAGACCTCGGGTCGATGGTTGAGCCGGCGGTCGCGGAGCACGTCCCAGAGCGAACCGGCCGCGCCGGTCTTGGGCTCCCACGCGCCGAAGACGACTGTGGAGACCCGGGCCAGCACCAACGCCCCCGCGCACATGGTGCACGGTTCCAGGGTGACCACCAGGGTGCAGCCGTCCAGCCGCCACTGGCCGGCCCGCTCGGCGCCCCGGCGCAGGGCCAGCACCTCGGCGTGCGCGGTGGGGTCGCCGGTCAGCTCCCGCTCGTTGCGCCCGATGGCCAGCTCGGTCCCGTCCGGTGCGTAGAGCACCGCGCCCACCGGCACGTCGTCGACATCCGTGGCACCTGTGGCAGCGTCGGCGACGCCGGTGACGGCGACCTCCAGGGCACGACGCATCCACAGCTCGTGTCGCTGCCGACGGCCGACCTCACCCGGGTCGGCCAGGCCCTCGTGCGCGCCCGGTCCGGCACGCACCACCGCACCGGGAGTCGGCTGCCCCGGCCGGATCGTTTCCAGTGCCGGGTCCGTGGCGTCGGCCGGCTCAGACCTCACGCAGCTCCTCGACCTCGTCGACACAGCCGAGCACCTGGCAGATCTCGGCGGTGACATCCGCCGGCAGCATCCCCTCGTGCGTGCACAGGGTCAGCAGCTTCTGCGCGGAGATGCCCAGGTTGGCCAGCAGATCGGCCTCACCCACCGGATCGGCCTCCGGATCGACGGCGGGCTGCTCGCTCTCCTCGTCACCGGTGGTCACCGGGCGTGGCTCCTCGTCGCCGTCGAGCCCGGTCACCGACGTCTTCAGGTCGCCGACCAGCAGCGCGCCCAGCGGGGACTCCTCGGCGTACGCGGAATCCGAACCGAACACCCGCAGGTCCTCGCCCTCGTCGAGACGCAGGATCACCAGGTACGCGTCATCGGCCTCGACGAAGAGCAGCGACACGTCGGCCTCCTGGTCGACGTCACGAAGCCGCTCGGCGACCTCGTCGATGTCGGTGGCGCCACGCAGGCTGACCTCGGCGGCGGTCCAGCCACTGTCGTCGCGCACCACGGCCGCAGCGAAGTACGACACGGTCCCCCCAATAGCCCTCGACACAGCGTCGACTCGTTACGCGTGCACGTTAGCCGGTCGGGTCGGCAGGCGACTCGTCAACGCCCCGAAGGGCCGGTCATTCGTGACAAAGTCGGATCAGCCGGTTACTCGACGGCGGGTAGCGATGAGCTGGCGCAGATGCTCGGTGCGCTGCCGCTGGGGTCGGCTGCGCTGACGGACCGCGCGGGCGCCCGCCAACTCGGCAAGCAACTGCAGGCGGCGTCGACTGCGATCGGGGTCCTGTCGCGGGGTGGTCCAGGCCATGGTCCCGAGCGTGCCGAGTCTCGGCGGCTACGTCAAGACGGCGTTCGCTACGCAGCCAACCGGGCACACGCCGCAGTCGTCGACAACCGTTCGATCACCACAGCGGCCAGTCACCACTGGTGGCCCAGCGGACCGCCACCACGGCGGCGGCGATGCTCCAGCCACCCGCCGTGACGATGGCCACCCCGGTGGCGACCCCGCGGTCGCCGAAGCGGACCAGCACCAACGCGGTCAGCCACGCCAGCAGGCCCGCCAGCACCGTCCACCACGCGTAGCTCGTGACATCGGTGCCGAGCAGGCCGAACAGCAGCAGCCAGGTGGCCGCCGCACCACCGCCGGCCGCGACGCCGCCACCGGTGACCGGGTGCGGTTCGCGGTAGGTGGGGCGGGACGGGGGCCCGGCGGGGAAGAGCCCCGACGGGATACGCGCCACCTGCGGTGCGGCGACACCGGGGTCCGGGCCAGGATCGGGTCGGGCGATGGTCACCGTCGCTGCCCTCCCTCACGTGCGCCGCTCGTGCTCACGGTACCGGTTCTGCCAGGATGACCGGATGCCCTCGCCGACGATCAGCCGCCGCGCGCGTTCGGCGTACCCGATCCTGCTGCTTCTCGCCCCGGTGCTGGCCGCCGGCTGCGCGACCACCCGGCCGGGGGTGCCGTCGGACGGCGCCCCGCAGACGCCGTCGGCGGTGTGGGAGACCGGCGACCAGCAGGCGTCGCCGTCGGCCGCGCCGTCGGCGACCGTCCCGGCCCGCCCGAAGCCGTCGCCGGCCAGCCCGTCGGCGACGGCACCGCGCGCCGGGGTGCGGCATGTCTTTCCGGTACGCGCCGGCAACGTGGACTACCACCCGACCCACGGCGCGTACCCCGCCACGGATCTCTTCGCCGACTGCGGCGAACCGTTCGTCGCGGTGACCGACGGGACGGTGCTCGAGGTCAGCCGCGTCGACAGGTACACCAAGGGTGGACCGCAGGGCCCGGACAACGGCGGCCTGTCGGTCTCCCTGCTCGGCGACGACGGGGTGCGCTACTACGGCTCGCACCTGAGCGTCGTGTCCAGCGGCGTCGACGCCGGAGTGCGGGTCCGCGCCGGGCAGCAGCTCGGCAAGGTGGGGCGCACCGGCAACGCCAACAACGTCTGCCACGTGCACTTCGGCATCTCGCCACCGTGTAAAGGCAAGGACGGCTGGTGGATCCGACGCGGCGTGCTCTGGCCGGCGCGGTACCTGGATTCCTGGCGCGGTGGCGGCAATCGGGACCCCGCCGCCGAGGTCGTCGCGTGGCAGCGCAAAAACGGCTGCCCGAAGGCTCCCTGACCGGTTCCGCAGCGACTAGGTTCGGTGGGATGAAGGCCCGGGACCCCATCGCCGACCTGCGCCGCATCGCGTTCCTGCTGGAGCGGGCCAACGAGGCGACCTACCGGGTACGGGCGTTCCGGTCGGCGGCGACGGCGTTGGCGGGCCTGCCGGCGACCGAGGTGGCCGCGCGGGCCGGCAACGGCACGCTCACCGAGTTGGCAGGTGTCGGCGACGTGACGGCCCGCTGCGTGGCGGAGTCGCTGGCCGGGGAGGAGCCGGTCTACCTGCGCCGGCTGGTGGCGACCGAGGGCAGCGACCTGGATGCCGAGGCCACGGCGCTGCGCGCCGCCCTGAAGGGCGACTGCCACACCCATTCGGACTGGTCCGACGGCGGCTCGCCGATCGAGGAGATGGCGCTGGCCGCGGTCGAGTTGGGCCACGAATATCTGGTGCTGACCGACCACTCGCCGCGGCTGACGGTGGCCCGGGGGCTGACCGCCGAGCGCCTGCGTCGGCAACTCGACCACGTGGCGCAGGTCAACGCGGCACTGCCGGAGGGGTTCCGGATCCTCACCGGTATCGAGGTGGACATCCTCGCCGACGGCTCCCTCGACCAGGACGACGAGCTGCTGGCGCGGCTGGACGTGGTGGTCGGCTCGGTGCACAGCGGCCTCAGGGACGAGCGGTCGAAGATGACCCGGCGCATGCTGGCCGCGGTCGCCAACCCGCACCTGGACATCCTCGGTCACGTCACCGGCCGGATGGTGTCGTCCCGCCCGGCCGGGGTGACCGGTCCGGGCGACCGGGGGCACCGCGCCCGGACCAGGGCGGAGAGTGACTTCGACGCGGATGCCGTCTTCGCCGCCTGCGCCGAGCACGACACCGCCGTCGAGATCAACTCGCGGCCGGAGCGGCAGGATCCGCCGAAGCGCCTGATCCGTCGTGCGCTGGAGGCTGGCTGCCGGTTCGCCATCAACACCGACGCGCACGCGCCCGGCCAACTCGACTGGCAGCGGTTCGGCTGCGAGCGGGCCGCCCTCTGCGGCGTCCCCGTCGACTCGGTGGTCAACACCTGGCCGGCGGACCAGTTGGTCGCCTGGACGCGCGAAAAGTCCTGACCGGCGTCGCTCCCGACCACTCAGCGCTGATCGAGCCGGCGCCGCGGGCCGTTCGCCCTTGATCGACCGACGATCCGGCCGCTCAGCCTTGATCAACTCGATTTCAAGGAATTCGGTCTGTCCTGCTGCCCTGGACACCCCGACTTCAATGAAGCCGAGTCGATCACGGACCGGACCAGGCCGGGCCGGCGCCCCTCAGTGGTGGGCGGGCTCGGCGACGGGAGCGGCGGGAGCGGGAGCGGCGGGGGCGGCGGGGGCGGCGACGCCGACCGCCGGGCGGGCCTTCCGGCGCCCGAACACACCCTGCGCTACCGCGACCCCCAGCAGCACGATGAGCGCGCCGACCGGCTGGTGCCAGTTGAGCCGCTCGTCGAGCGCGACGGCACCGATCAGCACCGCGAAGATCGGGATCAGGTACGTGACTGTGGACGCGGTGCTCGCGCCGGCCACCCGGATGTTTCGCATGTTGATGACGAAGGCGAGCCCCGTGCCGAGCGCGCCGAGGGTCAGCACGCTGGCGACCACCCCCGCCGACAACTCGGTGGGCAGCGGCGGCAGGCCGGCGACGAACGGGGTGACGACTGCCAGTTGCGCGGCGGCGAGCAGCAGTTGGGCGGCGGAGAGCGACAGGCCGGAGTGCGTGCTACCGGCGATGAACCGCTTCTGGTACGGGATGGCGACGCCGTAGCAGGCGGCCGCGCCGAAGCACATCAACTGCCCGGTGAAGTGCGCTCCGCCGATGCCCTCCCAGACCCCCAGCACCACAAGCACCCCGAGGAAGCCCAGCCCGAGCCCGATCGCGCGCCGCACGGTCAGTCGCTCGGTGCGGAAGACCAGCACCGCCAGCGGCAGCACGATCAGGGGCGTGGTGGCGTTCCAGATGCCGGCGAGCATCGACTCGACCCGCTGCTCGCCGTAGCCGAACAGCGTGAACGGCACGGCCACGCCGAACGCGGCGACGACGGTCAGGTGCGCCCAGATCCGGGGCTCGCGGGGCAGCCGGTCGCGCAGCACGGCGAGGACGACGAGCAGGGTCAACGCGCCGGCTACGACCCGGTAGAGGGTGAGCTGGACCGGGTGCAGCTCGGCCACCCCGACCTTGATGAACAGGAAGCTGGAACCCCAGATCGCGGCGAGGGCGACGAAGCCTGGCAACCAGGCGCGAACCGGCGCCTTGTCAGGAGTGGTATCGGCAGTCACCCCTGACACTCTGCCGGAACCCACCGACAAAGTCGCGCGGCTTTCGGACCTTGCGCCGCTCGTCACGTCAGTGGCCTGAACACGACAAACGTCGTCGACACGGAGGCGGGGCGGTCACGTAGGGTCGCAGCGTGGGACGAATCGATGAAATCGCCAACCGTTACGTGGCCGAGTGGGCGCCGTTGAGCCCCACCGGCGCGACCTTCGTCGGCATTGCCGGCCATGAAGACCAGCTCGACGACCTCTCACCGGAGGGTTACCAGGCGCGCGCCGACCTCACCCGCCGGACGCTCGCCGAGCTTGAGGTGACCGAGCCGCAGACCGAGTCCGAGCGGATCGCCAAGGAGTCCATGCAGGAACGCCTCGGCCTGGACCTTGCCCGGTACGACGCTGGCGAGACGACGAGCGGCATCAGCGTGATCGAGAGCGGGCTGCACGAGATCCGCATGGTGTTCGACCTGATGCCGACCGCGACCAGCGACGAGCAGGCGAACATCGCGGCCCGCCTCAACGGCTTCGCCGGCGCGCTGGAGAACTACAAGGTCACCCTCCGGGAGGCCCTCGCCGCCGGTCAGGTCAGCTCGAAGGTGCAGCTGGTCGAGGTGGCCAAGCAGTGCGACATCTGGGTCGACCCGACCCAGGACAACTTCTTCCACGGGCTGGTCGAGCGGCTGGGCGCGGAGGGCTCGCTCGGCGCGGAGCTGCGGCGGGGCGCGGCGGCGGCGACCGCGGCGACCGCCGAGTTCGGCCAGTTCCTGCGTACCGAGTTGGCCCCGCACGGGCGGGACAAGCAGGCCGCCGGCCGGGAGCGCTACGAGCTCGCCTCGCAGTACTTCCTCGGTGCCAAGATCGATCTGGACGAGACGTACGCCTGGGGCTTCGCGGAGTTGGCCCGCCTGGAGGCGGAGATGCGCGTCGTCGCGGGGCGCATCGCCGGCTCCGGTGCCACCGTCGACGAGGCCGTGGCCAGGTTGGACGCCGACCCGGCCCGGACCATCCAGGGCAAGGAGGCGTTCCGGGACTGGATGCAGGCCCTCGCCGACAAGGCGATCGCCGAGCTGCACGGCACCCACTTCGACATCCCGGAGCAGGTACGCCGCATCGAGTGCTGCCTCGCCCCGACCAGCGACGGCGCCATCTACTACACCGGCCCCAGTGAGGATTTCTCCCGTCCGGGCCGGATGTGGTGGGCGGTGCCGCAGAGCATCACCGACTTCTCCACCTGGCGGGAGGTGACAACCGTCTTCCACGAGGGTGTGCCCGGTCATCACCTCCAGGTGGCGCAGACCGCTGTCCGGGCCGACCTGCTCAACCGCTGGCAGCGACTGCTGTGCTGGGTCTCCGGGCACGGCGAGGGCTGGGCGCTCTACTCGGAGCGGCTGATGGACGAGCTGGGCTACCTGGATGATCCGGGCGACAAACTGGGCATGCTCGACGGCCAGGCGATGCGTGCCGCACGGGTGATCGTCGACATCGGGATGCACCTGGAGCTGGAGATCCCCAAGGACAATCCGTTCGGCTTCCACCCGGGCGAGCGGTGGACGCCCGAGCTGGGCTGGGAGTTCATGCGGGCGCACTGCCGGGTGCCGGACGAGAATCTGCGCTTCGAGCTGAACCGCTACCTCGGCTGGCCGGGGCAGGCGCCGTCGTACAAGGTGGGTGAGCGGATCTGGCTCCAGGCCCGCGAGGACGCCAAGGCCCGCAAGGGCGCGGATTTCAACCTGCGGGAGTTCCACCGGCAGGCGCTGGACCTGGGCAGCCTGGGCCTCGACCCGCTGCGTCAGGCGCTGGCTCGGCTCTGAGCCACCGACGGCCCTGAGCCACCGACGGCCCTGAGTCAGCGACCGCTCTGAGTCAGCGACGGTTTCGAGCGCCGGCGGTACGACAACCGCCGGCGCTCCCGACCGTACGGCGGTGCGGTTCAGCCGAGAGTCAGCGCCAACGCCGGTCGGGCGGTCAGCGTGTCACTCGTGACGTACGCCAGGTCGATGGCCGGGTCGGTGAACGTGATCGGGATGGGCGAGGTGATCGGCACACCGTCGGGAAGTGGCAGATCCGGCGTCAGGGTGATCTTGATGCCGAGTAGCCGGCCGACGAACCTGGTGGCATAGAAGGCCACGTTTCCGCTGACGGTCAGCCGGTCCGTCGCGTACCGCTGGTTGCGGCCGGCGGGGCCGTCGGCGCTGAGCAGGAAGTCGTCGGTCACCGCCTCGCGCATGCTGAACTTCAGCACCTTGAGGTCACCAGTCACGGTACGCAGATCGGTGACGCCTTCGAACCGCAGCCCGGTCATCCGGACCGATGATCCGGTGAGCTTGGACGGCGTCTGTGCCACCGTCGGCAGGGTGGGATCGGCGGCGATGCGCGGCAGCGGCTTGCCCGGCCCGGCGGGGGTCGGCGTACCCGGCCGCGCCGGGGTTGGTGCGCCCGGCCCGCCGGGGGTCGCCGTGCCCGGCCCACCCGGGGCCGACGGCGGGCAGTTGCCGTCCGTCGGCGTGCCGGTCGGTCCCGCGGTGGGCGTGCCGGCCGGGCTCGCCGACGGCGTCGGGGTCTCCGCACGGCGTCCGCCACTGAGCAGATCGCCGACTCCGTCCAGGATGTCGGTGACCACGTTGCCGTCCGGGTCCGGGCTCGCGGCCGGCGTGGCCGGGCTGTGGCTGGGCGACGGGCTGGCATCCCGGGACGGGGTGGGGCAGGCGGTCGGGGCGAGCCGGCTCGGGGCGGCCCGCACCACTCGGGGTTGGATGGCAAGCACACCGGCGGCCAGGCCGAGGACCAGCAGAACGATGCCGAACGCTCGGCGCGGATCGGCGGCTCGCCCCGGCCGCGCGGGCGGCTCGCCGTCGTCGGCCGCCGGGGCCGCCGTCGGGGAGGCGGCCCCGTCGACGCCAGTCCGCTCGACGAACGACCCCTCAACACCAGCCAACTCGACCCCCGACCGCTCACCGCCAGCCGGCTCGACGCCAGCAGGATCACCGCCTGCCTGCGGCGTGGTCGGCGTCCAGGCGAAGGCGAGCGCACTGCCGACGATGCCGAGCAGCAGACCGACGAAGAAGCCGCCGAGGTTGAGCCCGATCAGCGAGTAGACCGCGGTGACCGCCGCGACGATCGAGTAGAACAGGCGCTGCGCCGGGGTGAACCACAGCAGCAGACCGCAGGTGACCAGGATGACCGGGATCAGCAGCGAGAGTAGGCCGCTCGCCCCACTGTGGAAGCTGAGGCCGTTGAGGGTCATCCGGGTGGACGCAAACATCTCCAGCCCGGCCAGGGCGGTGAGCAGGCCGCCGGCGAACGGCCGACTGCGCCGCCAGCGGCGGAAGAGCCGCCACGCCTGAGCCGGACCACCGGGCCGGGCGTGGGACGGGTTCGCGGTTGTCACGTACTCCTCCTGGCCACGCGGGGGAAGGGACACGGGCCGGACCCGCGGCGGTGGCGCGCCGCGGGCCTCGGCTCACCTCAGAAGCACTCCTTGCCCTTGGCGTCCTCGCCCACGTTCACCTTCAGCCGAAGCCCGACCAGGTTGAACGTGGCCGCCGTGGTGTAGCGGGACACCTGCTGCAGGTTGGTGATGGTCACGTGGTCGGAGTTCTGGCCGAACGAGCCGGCCTGCGCCGTCGGGTTCAGGTCGGTGGCGTCCCGACCGATCTTGATGTTGGTGAAGGTCGCGTTGCCGTTCAGCGAGTCCATGGCGATCAGCAGGTCCTTGGCCCGTGCGGGCTCCTTGCCCTCACCGGCGTTGATGGTGAGCACCACCGGCAGGCCCGGTAGATCCGCGCGGACGGACTGGCAGAGGCTGTACAGCTCGGCGCTGCTGATCTCGGAGAGCGCGATCGGGTGGACCTGACCGGCCTTTCCGTCCTTGCCCTTTTCCCGGACGATGCCGCCGTACTGCTTGAAGCCGTCGCCCTCAAGGCGATCGGCACCGATCTTGAAGGTCTGACCGGAGACCGTGATGTCGGACGCGATCGCGCCTGTCGACATTCCGAACAGGATGGCGCCCGCGGCGGCGGTGGCGGGCACCGCCATGGCGGCGAACCGCCGCCACCGGGTACGACCCTGATTGTTCAACCGATCCTGCACGGGTTCCTCCTCGAGGTGGGTGCGCGCGGCTCGCCGGTGACGGTCTGGCGGCCCTGCGCGGGCCCGACATCTGTTACCGACGGGTAACGATCGGGGTTGATGGTGCACCCGTTGGGGCGTAGGTCACAACCCCCGGCTTACTCGGCAGTAACAGGAGCTCGGGCCAGCGCCAGCGCGGGGTCACGATGGGTCGCGGCAACCACCGGCAAAAGGTGGCAAAAACGACGGAGGTCGGCGCGATACGCCAGAACTACTGCGGAGCGTGACGACATATAGTCGGATTACAATAATGTAACGACTGTAAAGCGGGCGGTTTCCCGCGCAGCCCACCGGTCAGGACGCGGCCAGCCAGTCCTCGAGAAGGCGGTGGTCGATCGCGTCGACGCGCCCGAGCGTACGGCCGGAAGCCACCCGATCCCGCAACTCCTCCCGGGTGAACCAGCGCGCCTCCAGCAACTCCTCACCGTCGACGCGTACCTCGTCGGACGTGGCGGTGGCCCGGAAGCCCACCATGAGGCCGGCGGGGAACGGCCAGGCCTGCGACCCCTGGTAGGTCACGTCGGTGACGGTCACGCCCGCCTCCTCGGCCATCTCCCGACGGACCGCGTCCTCCAGGCTCTCGCCGATCTCCACGAAGCCGGCAAGCGTCGAGAACGCGTCCTCGGCCGCACCGGCGTGCCGGGCCAACAGGCACCGATCCGGCGTGCCGGGTGCCTCGACCAGCACGATGATCGCCGGTTCGATCCGGGGGAAGAGGAGACGCCCGCACTCACCGCCGGTGCAGGTGCGCATGTGCCCGCCACCGTCCGCGACGGCCGGCGCCCCGCACGTCCCGCAGTACCGCTGCTGCCGATGCCAGTGCAGCAGACCCCGGGCGTACGCCTGGACGGCCGCCTCACCCGGTTCGAGTCGCCCGACCAGGGCCCGCACGTCGACCGAACGTGCCGCACCGGCCATCTCGACGGCGGCCCGTTCGGGGAGTGCGGACAGGTCCACGGCGAACACGGCGACGTCACCGTCGAGCCCCAGGAAGACCGTCTCACCCGCGGCGGACCGGACGAGCGACGCCCGCTCCGCGGTGAGCCGGACCGGCCCGTCCGCGTCGACGAGACAGCGGTCCCGCCACAACGCCAACACCATGGTGCTCGACTCGGCGAGCAGCGCGCTCAACCGGGCCGGATCGGTACGCAGGAGACCCGCCCGGTCCAACCAATCGCCGCCGTACGCCAACACCCGCTCCGCAGTGTCCACCCGGTCACCGTGCCACGCCTCCGGTCCGCCGCCGGCACCGCCCCCGTGCTCCGGCGACACGCGAGCGACACGCGGTAGCAGCACCGGATGGGCAGAGCCGGGCATTCGTTACCGTAGGTGCCTCCGGGAGGGCGTAATCTCCCGCGGCACCCTGGCGATCGAGGTTGCAGTGACGCTGTACGGCGAAAAGAGTCCCCCCGCCGACGACCGGCCCACCGTGCAGGTCACCGCGGTCACCTGGCCGGACGACGGACCGGTGACGACTCCCGCCCCAGGCGAGCCGGAGGGCGCCCCGAGCCGACCCCGCCGCGTACGGATGCTGCTCGCCGCAGGCGTCAGCGGTGGCGTCCTCGCCGCGGTGGCGGGTGCCGGCGCCTGGGCGTACGCCGGTGACGTTCCCCGCGGCACGAGCGTGCTCGGCACCGAGCTGGGCGGCCGGAGCCGCGCGGACGCCGACCGCGAGTTGCGGGCAGAGCTGGGCCGGCGGGCGGCGGCTCTCGCCGGCCCGTTGAAGATCACTGTCGACGGACGGACCGCCGAGATCGACCCGGCCGAGGTGGGGTTGGCCGTCGACGTGCCGGCGACAGTCGCGGCAGCGGCTGCGGCCGACGCGCACCCGGTCAGCCGTCTGGTCGGCTCCCGCACGGTCGACCCGGTGGTCACCGTCGACGTGGACCGGTTGGACGACGCGCTCCGTAAGGTGCTCGGCGACCAGGCCCAGGGAATGACGATGCCGGCGATCACCTACCAGGGCACCACGCCGAAGGTCGTACAGCCCAAGCCGGGGTTGACCCTGCAACCGCAGCGCTCGGCCGAGGTGGTGCGCGCGGGCTGGCTGGCCGGCACCCCGGTCACCGTGCCACTCGTGGAGAGCCACCCGGCGACCACCCCGGAGGAGCTGGACCGGCTGGTCAGCGAGCTGGCCAAGCCGGCGGTCGCCGCACCGGTCACCCTGCGCACCGACAAGGGGTCGGTGCAGGTCCCGCCAGCCGCCATCGCGAAGAGCCTGCGGTTCACCGCCGACAAGGCCGGCAAGCTGACCCCGTCGGTGGACGTCAAGCGACTGCGATCGGCGCTGGGCGACAGCCTGGCCGCCGTCGAGGTGCCGCCGAAGGACGCCACGATGACCATCGCCGGTGGCCGACCCACCACCAAGGACGGGCGACCCGGGCAACAACTGGACACCACGGCCCTGGGTCAGAGCCTGCTGGCGGTCCTCCCGAAGGCGGACGGCCGCGAGGTGACCGGCGAGCTGAAGCCGACGCCACCGGAGCTGACCGCGGAGAAGCTGGCCGGGCTGGGCATCAAGGAGCGGGTGTCCACCTTCACCACCCGTTTCACCGGCGGCATGGCCTCGTCGCGCAGCCAGAACATCGCGACAATCGCGAAGGAGGTGGACGGCACTCTCGTCCTGCCCGGCAAGACGTTCTCGTTGAACGGTCACACCGGCGAGCGCGGCTACGCACAGGGCTACCGGGACGCGCCGGTCATCCTCGGCGGCAAGCTCGTGCCGGGCGTCGGCGGCGGCACCTCACAGTTCACGACCACGCTGTTCAACGCGACCTACTACGCCGGACTCGAGGACGTCGAGCACAAGCCCCACTCGTACTGGTTCGACCGCTACCCGGCGGTCATCGAGTCGACGATCTTCTGGCCGGACCTGGACTTCAAATTCCGCAACAACACCGAGTACGGCGTCCTCATCGACACGTCGTACACGTCCAGCACGATCACCGTGTCGATCTGGAGCACCAAGATCTACGACAGCGTGAAGACGGAGTACGGGCCGCGGCGCAACATCACCACACCGAAGCTGATCCACCTGGAGCCCGGCCCCTCGTGCATCGCGACAAACGGCATCAACGGCTTCACCCAGGACGCCTTCCGGGTCATCAAGAAGAGCGGCGCGGTGGTCAAGCGGGAGAAGTTCACCTGGCGCTACGACGCCGAGCCCCGCTACGTCTGCGGGCCGAAGCCCTCCTGAGCCTCGACCGTCCGCCGCACGACTCGAACACTCAGGACCGCCGTGACCACGACAAGCACCGTCCCGGCGGTCCAGAGCGGATAGGCCGCCGTTCGGGTGTCCAACGACGTCTCGTGGAACCTGCCGTCACCCGCGGTTGCCCAGCGGTACAGCCAGCTGAGCAGGTAGAGGACGGTGGTGCCGAGAACGGCCACGAACCACGACCACATCGTCCCGGCCGGTGGCCACCGCACCGCATCTCCCAACCACTCCGCCGTGCGCCGCGCGTAGTACCGCCAGGTGACGAGGGCAGCCGCCGCGACGAGTGCGGTGAGTATCCACAGCCAGTCCGCCGCGGCCGGCACGAATCCGTACGGGAACGGTTCGCTCAGGATCATGTACGCGTAGAAGGCAGGCGCCACGTCGACGTTGCCATGGGTGGCGATCTCGATGCGGGACTCGTAGTGCCCCACCATGAGGATGGTGCGGACCACATCGACGACCGCCCACACGGTCAGCGCGACCGCTGCCAGCCGCGCCGTGCCCTGCAGCCCACGCCGGGGCTGATTCGACGTACGCGACGCAACGTCCGGCTCGCCGGCAGGCGGCCTCATGAGCGCTCCCACGTCCCGAAGGTCACCACGGAAGTATCGACCTGACCCGGTGCCAGCGCGACCCCGTCCAGACCTGACCCGGTGCCGGCGCGAGCCAGCCCAGACCTGACCCGGTGCCGGCGCGAGCCAGCCCAGACCTGGCGCCTTGCCCGGGTCGTGCGGCGCGGGCCGGATCGTCCGGGTCTGCACAGCGCGGGTCGAACGCAGCGGGTCTTTTGGTCGACTCGGGTTCTTGGATATCGGGGTGTCTGGCGCCTGCGGATACCGCCGGTTCGGTGACCCCGAGTCGATCAACCGATACGTGCGGCCACGCAACACGCAACCGATACGAGCTCCGTGTCGATTACGAGCCCCGCGTCGCCGATCCGCAGACCGTGCAACATCCTGGTTGTAGGGGTCTCCGCTCGGCGGTGAGGCCACTACAACCAGGATCGAGCGTGACCTTGCCGGTCCTGGGCGTCTTGGACACGCCGTTCCCGGCCCACCGTCATCGGGGTAGCCCCGGGGTCAGGAATCCGGGTCGATCAACCAGAAGAGGGGAACGCAGATAGGGCCACCCCGTTGGGGGTGGCCCTATCTGAAAGATTGTCCGGCGGCGTCCTACTCTCCCACACCCTCACGAGTGCAGTACCATCGGCGCTGGAGGGCTTAGCTTCCG
>NZ_JBNCKO010000004.1:483397-501811 GCF_049841595.1 Micromonospora sp. DT228 | reverse complement strand
TCAGCACCTCCCGATGCTTCCGGAGGGGGTCAAAATTCAACCGGAACCACGGGGTCAGTTTTCACGCGGCGTCGACAAAGATCCGCTGAACAGGCACCTCGATCATGACGCCCCCTACAGTCGGTTCGACACCGTACTCTGCCGGAGTCATCGAACCGATCGCGGAGGTGACACCGCCTGTGAGGTGCCATGTTCAGACAGCGCATCCGGCCGCCGCCACGTCGTGACTCTCTGCCGCGGATAGCGACTACGCCGTCGACGGCGTCGCGTGGCGAGCAAGCGTGAGGGGGCGGAAATAAGATCAAGTGCGTTCGCTCATGCGATAAGCGAGCTGGTTGGCTGGCGAATCAAACAGATTGAATATCAAGCAGTTCGGGCGATGGAAGCTCATCGGGATCGGCCTCCTCGACGCCGACCCACTCGATCCCGCCGAGAAGCTCCCCACGCTCAAGGTCCTCGATGACATAGAGGAACAGACCGTCGTGAGAGCCTCGAACGCTCGCGTTGACTCTGATGCCCATGCCGAGGCCACGTCCCACGACGGCGATCAGAATCCTCATCGGCCGCGGAGTGCTCGCCGTCGCTGTGAATTCGGTGGCTACCGCCGCCACCATGAGTACTCGGCGGGCGGCGCCGTGTAGGGCCGGCGTTGGTCGAGGAGGCTCCGAGATTCCGGGATTGTCAGGCCGTCAGGCATTTGCCGAGGCGTGCCAGAGGCGAAGTGCTCGGTCGCGAAGCGGCTGGGAGAGTTCGCGCGAGTCCTTCATGTCGGCCAGTACGTCGCGCAGATCCCGGGTAGGCCAGCCGGCGTCCAACCAATCGAGTGCCAGTGTCGGCCAGTAGCTTCCCCATGCGGTGAGCGCGAACCGCACGAGAGCGGGAAGCGGTGTGTCGGCGACAGGCACGTCAGACAGCTCCGCACTGACGTCGCTCGGGGTCCGCTCCAGCAGAGGCAACAGCCACACCAGCCGGTCCCCGGCCGGGTAGACCAACCCGTCGGCAGCGCCATGGATTAGCCAAGTGCCGACACCATCCCGCACGAGGAGCAGGCCGTTGTTGATCCGTAGCGTCAGATGGGGACGATTGTCGGCAGGGCCCATGCCGAACAGCCTGCCATGCACTGATAAGGCGCGGCATCCGAGAAGGCGATGGTAATGGTCGGGGCCGTGGGGAGCAGGTTGGAAGGGCTCCGATCCCACCTGCAATCAGTGTGTCCTCTGCGTTGGCCCCTTCGAGACGGACTCGAAGGTGCCAGCCTTGGCGCACGCCGCGGAAGCGGTAGGCGGGCGGCGTCCGCACATGCCGATGAGGCGCGCGCCGTATCGTGCTGGCCATGATCGAGACCGCTGCGCCGAGGACGCGCAACCAGAGTGGCACGGCCGCACTCGTGCTTGGGTGCATCAGCCTGCTTCTGTCGCTGATCGCGTGCGGTGTGGCGGGGCTGTCTGTCGACAGCAATGACATAGACCTGCTCCCGGTACAGTCCAAGCCAGAGGTCGCCAGCGCGGCCCAGGTGGAAGCCGTCGCTCACGTGACCCTGCCGCCCGGCAGCGTGCTGCTCACCGCCGCGTACAGCAACGGCTTGGAAACCCAGCTCTCGGCGAAGGTCCGCATGCCGCGCACCGAACTCGACGCCTTCGTCGCCGCGGCGAATTTCACAACGGCTCTCGCGCCGGGGCTTCGGGCAGTCGACGCCAAGCACAACGTCGGTGGCGGCAACCTGTGGGACCCCGAAACCGCCAAGACCATCTCCGGCCTCGACGAGGAGCAACCCACGGCAGAGGGCACACGTCGAGCGCTCCTGGTCAACCTGGACGCACCCGATGCAGTCACCGTGTACCTGTACGCCAGCCGCGGCTGAACCCCGCAGGCATCCGCTTCTGCCGCTGACAAGGCGCGGTGACCGTGGGCGTGGCTCCCCGGTCGACCGATGCGACTACGGGAGTCAGCGCTGGTGCCAACCAAGGCACCGGGCTGGCAGCTCACGATCGGTGGGCGGCCCGGTGCCAGCCCGGTTGGGGAAGCAGGTTGGGAGCAGCGGGTGACGGCGCCGCCTGAAAACTGACCACGTGGTTCCGGCTGAATCGGGATCACCTCCTGAAGCATCGGGAGGTGCTGAGCGTGGAGGACTGGGCGGAGCGAAATGAGCAGCAAGGCTGCTCAGGGGCGGCACCTCTCGTCGGATACCGCGCGGACGTCTCCTTGTCTCTCCTGGCCGGTATCGAAGTACGCCGTCAGGTATGCCTGCGGGTTCAGCTCGCTATCCCTGATCAGTGAGAAGATCTCCGCTCCATGTCCCGGGGCGTCGAACATTCGGTACGCCTGAGCGAGTCCCGCGAAAATCGTGTCTGTCCGGTCAGCCGCGTACCCGAGCGCCTCGGCCTCTGCAAGCGTGATCGCTTGGTCGAAACTCTCCGCACGCCACAGCGTCAGCCTTTCCTCGTACGACTGACCCTTCGGATCGGACCCGACGCGGAAGACACACCGCACGGAGAACCAACCCACCTCACTCAACTGCGCCTCACTGCTCGGCCTGTCCACCCGCACATCATCCAGCAGGAGTCGTCCATCAGCGAGCCTGATATGCCTGCACAGTTGCGCTTCTACCGCCGCCCAGGCCCACTGAGAGGCAGCCAGCGCGGGGCCGCCGAAGCCCAGTGAACAGATAGATCCACTCCGGACGCGATGCTGCGATCACCTACACGCGATCATCGTTGATGACGACTGCGTGCGACATCGCGTCGGGGCGCGTCGGCTAACGTGCATCACCGTCCGAGACGGCGTGCCGCTTTGCCGCCGCCCGCAGCGCTGCCATCACGGCGTGCCCGGGGTAGTCGATCAGCGTGGGGTAGCGCCGACGGTGGTAACAGTCCCAGTAGCTGGCAACCCGCTCGCCGGTGAGCGCCACGAACGCCGGGTTCTCGGCGGCAAATCGCCCGTAGACGGAGTCCGTCGGACTGTTTGGAACAACCATCTCCGGCGTGAGTACTCGCCGAATGACCAGCAGAATCTCGTCCACGTATTCGCCCACCAACTGCACCAGGAACGGCGCCACCCACGGTTGGATCAAGCCGACCACCCTCTCTAGCCGCCGCTGCCTTACCCGGCCATCGTGGTGTCGGGTGTACAGGCAATCCAGCACCGCCCGCTGGGTGGCAGACAGCGCCGCCTCTGCGGCAACAGACGGCTCGTCGGAGTAGATCCGGTATGGAATCAGGACCGGCTCACCATCGACCAGCACACGGAACCGCGACGTCGGCGCGTGCGGTGCCGACGGTAGGACTGCCAATGCCTTCTGCACGTCATCAGCGAGACGACCTGGGAAGGCAGCCCCCAAGGCTGCGGACTCACCCAACTCCGAGCTCACTAGCTGCACGGTGGATCGTAGCCCCGGCGGCGCCGCAGCTAGAACGAGACATCGCTTAGAGTGCGATTCTCGCTTGCGGTGGAGAGCGGCCTGAGGAGTGGCATCATTCCCTGATGATCAATTTGCCGCAGCTGGTTGCGGACTTCGCAACTGCCCTACGAGAGACCGACGCCCGACGCCCCCAGGCCGTCAGCTCCACAGGGCGGGCATACCAGCCGGGCATTGGCCCCCACACCGAGCGGCACACGTTGCGGCTCGTCGCCGAGGAACTCGTCGCCCTAGACCCCGCCTACCAGGAATACAGCCTTGATGTTCCTTACCCTGGACCCGGCCGGCAACGCTGTGACTGGTGCCTGGGATCGCCTTCGGCGTGGGATTGGGCGATCGAAGCCAAGATGCTGCGGCTGTTTGGCGACAACGGAAAGCCGAACGACAACATGCTCACCCGTGTGTTGTCGCCTTACCCCGCGCACCGGAGCGCACTCACCGATTGCGACAAACTGGCGAGTTCGGCACTTCCAGGGCGGAAAGCTGTCTTGATCTTTGGGTACGACTACGACGGGTGGGAAATGGACCTAGCCATCGTGGCATTCGAAGCGCTGGCCCGTCGAAGGGTCGACCTAGGCGATCGCCACATGGCTACCTACGACCGCCTGGTTCACCCTGTCCACCAGCGTGGGCGTGTTTTCGCCTGGGAGATCGCTGGTCGTCCTATTGAGCTTCCCCCGCTTTGATGGAGGGGTGGTTACCTGCTGCCGGTTGGTGCAGGGGTGACGATATCTGGCTCGGTCAGGTTGGTCTGTTGGTGATGCCAGGCGGTCTCGTACTCGTCGGGGCTGAGGTCGCCCAGTTCTTTCTGGATGCGGCGGGTGTTATACCAGCCGTCGATGTAGGCGAAGATCGCGTTCTCGGCCTCGTCGCGGGTCCGCCAGCTTGTGCGGTAGACGAGTTCGATCTTCAACGTTGACCGGAAGTTCTCCATCAGGGCGTTGTCGTAGGAGTCGCCGACGGAACCCATCGAGGGCAGGATCCCGTTGTCCTGTAAGCGTTGCGCGAAGCGGAACGACGTGTAGTTCGACCCGCGATCTGAGTGGTGGATCAGCTGGCCGTCGCGGACGTCGCGCGACCAGATGCCGTATTCGAGGGCGGCGAGGATCAGGTCGGTGTCGCAGCGGTCAGACGTCTTCCACCCGACGATGCGGCGGGAGAACACATCGCGGACCGCGGCCAGCCAGAACACGCCTTCACCGCAGGGGATGCGCGTGGCGTCGGCGACCCACAGCCGGTTCGGCCCGGTCGCGCTGAACTGCCGGTTGACCAGATCCGGCGCCGGCGTGTGCCGGGGGTCCTGCCGCGTGGAGCCGCCGCGCCAGCCGCGTCGCAGGAACGCCCCCTGCCAACCCTGGCCGGCCATCAGCCGCTCCACCCGTTTGCGGCCGACGTGGATGCCGTCACGGCGTAGCTGCCGGTGGACCCGGTCCGCGCCGTAGGTGCGCCCCGATGTCTCCCAGATCTCGTGGATGTTCGACAGCAGGCCCAGGTCGACCACGTCGCGGTCGCAGGGGTGCTCGGCCTGCTTCACCCACGCGTAGTACGTCGAGGCGCCGATGTTGAGGACCCGTAGTAGGAGCGCGACCGCGAACTGGTCACGGTGTTCATGGATGAACCTCATGACCGTCGCCGGGTCGGGTCGAGCTCCGCCGCGAAATACGCACTCGCCGCCTTCAAGATCTCATTCGCCCGGCGAAGCTCCGCGTTCTCCTTCACCAACCGGCGATTCTCGGCCACCATGTCGCTGCTGGGCCGATCGTCGCGCTCACCCGCGTCGGCCTCGGCCTGCCGGATCCAGTTCCTGAGCGCCTCGTGATGCACACCAAGTTGCTCAGCCAGGCGCCGGATCGCCGGCTTTGGGTCCGACTCGCGGTACAAACGCACAGCGCGTTGACGCAGCTCATCGGGGTACTTCTTCGGTGCCGCCACAGAAACTTCCTCCCCATGGCCATCAGACCATGATTACGAAGCTCCATGAAAACGGGGGTAGCTCATATCGGCTGACATCCCAGGTACTGCCCTGAAAAGTTGGTCATACCCTGACCAGGCGCGGCGATCGTGGGCGTGTCTCCAGATGGACCGCTGCGGTTGCGGGAGCCAGCGCTGGCGCCAATCAAGGTACCGGGCCGGCAACTCACGATCGGTCGGCGGCCCGGTGCGAGCCCGGTTTGGGGGGAGCAGGTTGGGAGCAGCGGGGTGCCTTGAACGGCCTTGAACTGCGTCCAACGGCGTCGAACGGCGGTCAATGGCACCCACCCCTGCCTGCGGCTCCACGTTTCCGCAGGTCAGAGTCGGTGCGGCGTCCTGTTTCACACCGAAGAGGTCGCTGGTTCGATACCAGCATCGCCCACTCTCAGTTTGTGCAGGTCAGAAGCCCGTTACCGGAGTCGCAGGTAGCGGGCTTTGCTGCATGTGCCGCTTACGTTGGGAGCAGCGGTCTGCGGCGCTCGCCGCGATGACCTGGGCAGGCGTGCTCTGGACGCACCCTTCCAGGACCTGGACCGGGTCGGCGGCTTCTTGGGCTGCAGCGATGGAGAGCTTGGGGCGCGGTCCGACGGGCGGTCGTTCGGTCGTGGACCCATGCTGGCGTCGAGTCCTGAGTAGAGTGAGCCATTTTCATCCTGCGTGCCAGTTGGCTCAACGTGATGCAGGACCACGATGGCCTGCACGATCGCGTTGGCTCAGCGTGGGCAGCAGCGCAGCTTGACCTGGACTTTCCAGGTCTTGAGCATGGCGATGGCTCGCTCGCCGCAGGCGCGGATCTTCGCGTGGGCACGGTTGACCGCCTCGCCAACCGGACCTACCTACACCGCCGGGGGATCAAGGCATCCATCCCCAGCAAAGTCGATCAGGACGCCCACCGACGGCCCGAGGGCTCCGCGGGCGGCCGGCCACCCGCTTCGACCCCGAGGTCTATCGACAACGCCACGCCGCCGAATGCGGTATAAACCGCCTCAAACGGTATCGAGGGCTGGCCACCGGATACCCGAAGATCGAGGAAGTCCCGCTCCAGCGGCGCGTCGTAGACCATGCCCTGACTCCTTTGTTCCGATTTGTGATCCTGTCGTCTGGACCGAAGACATGACCAACCAGGAGCCGCTGGCCTCAACCCTTTTCGCCACCACAGCAGCCTGTCCGGCCAGGTTGAAAGCGCCACTTAGTATAGTCCAAGTCTTCGGGTGCGAAGTAGCGTCTAAGCCCGGCCCTCATCGTGTAGTGGGAGAGACGTAGGATGGCTACAGCAGGAGCCCCTGGGCCGGCTGCATCGCGGCGACGGCGTTGGATCGTAACCGCCATCCTTGTGTCCGCCGGGGTGTACAGTTTCGTCGCAGACACATTCGGCATCGCCGGATTCTTGACTGGCGAGTCGCTACCTGGATTCCTGTCCTCGCCAAGTCCAACTGCGCCGTCTGAGCCTTCACATTATTCAAGTCAAAGCGCCGCGCCGCCCTCGCCTCAAGCATCGCGTACTATGGCGCGCGAGAAGACATCTCCGTCACGATCGCCACAGGTTGCACGGTCAACGCCGCCGGCTGCCAGCCTTGACGTCAAACCGGAGCCCAAAGTTCCTCCCGTCGCTGACTCAAGAGGACTGGAATTGGCGGCGTCGCCTGCGCGATTTGTTGCACAAACAATGGAAATATCTATAAGCATGCAGGGGGGAACTCCCGATTCGTTCGTTGATATCGAGGTCCATCCTGTCGAACGGGGCTCGTCGGGCGTTTGTCCCCAGTTGGAGGACGGGCCGTGCGACCTCGTGTACAGCGGCGGCGAGACGCCAGCGCAGGATGGCAGGGCGGTCGTTTCCTTCACCTGGAGGGCCGGCTGGACGATCGGCAGCTGGGTGGTAGTCGGCCGCGATCGGACGAGCGGGGATACCACCTCGACCCAGTTCGTGGTTGAGTGAAATACCGCCGTCCGCGGACAAGCGAACGGATGGCCCTTATTGCCGACGGGCAAGTTCCGGCTGACTGCGGTGGTCAGGCCCGTAGGGCTGGTCGGACGCGCTTGTGCCGCATGCTGCTTGACGTCGTGGTTGAGTAGCTCCTCCATGGAACTAAAACCGTCAACAGCGGTCGTGGTGCCAACAGTGCAGAACCACTTGGCGGGCAAGCGGCTCTAGACAATTCAGTTCAAGTGAAGCCGACCTCGGAACGTCGCGTCGGAATGTCGAACGGCCAGGTCGTTCTTCTAGACAGAAACGGAACTAGGGCATGTGGGTACACCACCCCGGCGGGGAGAGCGACATCTACCATGGTCATGTGCGAAGCGATTTGCTACCGCGCCCGGAATGCAGAGG
This sequence comes from Micromonospora sp. DT228, assembly GCF_049841595.1. NCBI lineage: Bacteria > Bacillati > Actinomycetota > Actinomycetes > Micromonosporales > Micromonosporaceae > Micromonospora > Micromonospora sp. DT228. Next base: position 494,093 of record NZ_JBNCKO010000004.1, on the reverse strand, counting down.
GCTCGCAATGCCTTGTCACGAGCTATTAAGAATGGGGCAATTGTGCGTTGAGTGAGCACGTAGAAGCGAATGCTGAATGGCGGGCATCCAAGTTGGTGGCGTTCCACGGTGGCGACATGAGCTCCGCGTTGGACGCCCTGCTGGCCCTGGCGTACTACGATCCCGACCGGTCATGGGTCGAAGCCCTGCTTCGTGCAGCAATAGAGCCCGGGAACGAATGGCAAATTCGACGGCTGGCGGTAACCTGCCTTGGTCATGTGGCACGAATCCATGGAGCCATCGACATCAAGTCGGTCGCTGTCCTGGAGCAGTTGTTGACTGATTTGAGGCTATCGGGAACCGCTGAGGATGCTCTGGGCGACATCGAGTCATTTGCTGTAGGTTGATTAACCGGTTCTTTGTGGGGTCGCGGACTGTGGCCTTGGCACCTAACGGATGCCTTGCCTGCCAGTTTGGTTCGGCTCGCACAGTTGTGCGTCCGATTGGCGGCTCGCCCGTACTGAACAATTTTTATGGCGACTATGGCCTTATGGCATCTACAAGCCGGCACGCTTATCGCCTGCAGGGACGTGCCTATCGCTAGCCCCAGTCCTCCGGAGCCTCGACGAGTTTGCATCGGAGCGCGTCGCGGATTAGCGAGGCATCCTCGCCGAACGGACTGCTGAGGTCCCAGTACTCGTGGCTGAGCGCGTCATCTGCTTCGAGGCGGCCGATCAGGTCGGCGATGTCGTCGAGTTCGAAGTAGATCGCGGCTGCGGCGAACGCGGCGATCTGCTCGGCGGCGCAGTCGTCCAGCGGCCACGCGGCGCCGTTGGCCATCGCGCCGTTGTGGAACCACATCAGGTGGGACAGATGCACCAGGCCAACCGGCCCCTCCGGCACCGCCCACGGTTCCATGTCGACGGCACGGTCGACGATCGCCTCGATACGGTCGCGGTCGAGGTATTCGCCTGCGCCCCAGCGCCAGTCCAAGGAGTGCACCCAGCGGTAGTCCTCCCCGGGCGCCCGCAGTATCTCCAAGCCACGGGCGCGGGGCAGGATGTTCGTGCCGGACTCGACCAGGTGAAGATCCTGGCCGTGGACGCGCCGTTCGACCCGGCAGTGGTCGGGGTCGCTGACCCACACCATCACGCCGTCGTGCTCGAAGACCGGTGTGGTCTCGGGTTCGACCGCGACGTAGGTGACCTCGAGATCGGCAGGATCGATGAGGCGCTGCCGTTCACGGGCCCTGTACAACCGCAGTCTGATCACGCCTCTAGTGTGCAGGCCGTCCGGCGAGGCGATCCTGTGCCGCACTGCGGTCGGGTGGGCGGCCCCTCAGGGGCGGCTGCGGGAGCCAGCGCTGGTGCCAACCGCACCGGGCCGGCAGATCCCGATCGGCCGACGGGCTGGTGTGAGCCCCGTGTGGGGAGCAGGTTGGGAGCAGCGGGGTGCCCTCAACGCCCTTGAACTGCGCCCAACGGCATCGAACGGCGCTCAACTGCACCCACCCCATCCTGTGGCTCCACGTTTCCGCAGGTCAAAGTCGGTGTGGCGTCCTGTTTCACACCGAAGAGGTCGCTGGTTCGACATCAGCATCGCCCACTCTCAGTTTGTGCAGGTCAGGAGCCCGTTACCGGAGTCACCGGTAACGGGCTTCGCCGTATGTGCGGCATACATTGGGAACAGAGCGGTCTGCGCGATGCGTCCCTTCTGAAAGAGTGGAGAGGCGCGGGTCAGCTTCGACCGCGCCACAGAACAAGCAGGTCCTCGTGGTGCGCAGCAGTGCGTCGATGAGGAGGCCGGAGAGGCCGATCGCGTACAGGCCGAGCACTACTTCGTCGGTCTGCGAATACCGCTGCGCGCCCCACGTTGGTCCCAGCGCATGCCCTGGCATCACATCCTGCCTGACCAGCGGGCTCGGGTCGAACGAGGCACACTCCGTACGGATCATCTTCGATAAGATGTGGCCGGCGCAGCAATCATGGGGTGAGCCAATGTACTTCGGTATTCTCGGATCGCTCGACGTGCGGGTCGAGGGACGCCCGCTGACGGTGGGCGGCACCCGCAGTCAATTGCTGTTGGCTGGCCTGCTGCTGCAGGCCGGGCGAACGGTCGTCGTCAACGAACTCGCCGACCTTCTCTGGGACGGTGATCCCCCAGCGACGGCACGGAAGCAGATCCAGACTGCCGTCTTCCAGGTCCGCCGCGCACTCGGCATCACGACGGCGGACCTGCTGCACACCGACAGCGTCGGCTACCGACTCTCGGTCAGCGAACGCCAAGTTGACCTTCACCAGTTCTCGGGCATGGTCCTCAATGCTCGAGAGTTCGCATCGCGCGGCGATCCCGTTCGCGCCGTTGAAGAGTTCCGAGCGGCGTTGCGGTTGTGGCGTGGACAACCGCTAGCCGGCCTCCCTGGCAGTGTGATCGAGCGCCATGCGACACGTCTCGAGGAACTGCGGCTCACGGCCATCGAAGAGTGCACCGAGATCGAGTTGCGTCTCGGTCGACATCGGCAGCTTATTCCGGAGTTGCGGGCACTCGCTGATGCGCTTCCACTGCGCGAACGCGCCACCGGCCTGCTGATGACCGCGCTGGCCGGTGACGGTCGGCAGGCCGAGGCGATCACCGTCTACCACGATCGAGCGGCGGTGCTGCGGGAGCAGTTGGGTGTCGACCCGGGCCCGTTCCTGAACGCGGCCTACGTTGAGCTGCTACGAGGCGCGCAGAGCCCGGCGCGCACGGAGACCACACCTACGGCGCTCGACGGCCGGTCGGCGTCGCCGCGAAAATCTGTCCGCGCGTCCGACCACGAGCCCGCATCGCCGGCCGCCGACCAGAACTTCCGTGCCGTCGCGGCTGCTGGCACTGACGGGGCTCGGCGCGCCGGTCGGCGTGGGACACAGGAAGATTCCGCCGGTCCACTGGTGCCGCCGGCGCAGCTTCCCGTTGACGTCCGGGGTTTCGCGGGTCGCGCGGAGATGCTTGTTCAGCTCGACAACCATGTCGGCAATTCCGCCACCGCGTCCGGCACTGTCGTCATCATCGCGCTGTCCGGCACTGCCGGGGTCGGCAAGACGGCGCTCGCCGTGCATTGGGCCCACCGGGTCGCCCACCGGTTTCCTGACGGTCAGCTCTACATCAATCTGCATGGCTTCGGTCCGCTCGACGACGCTGTTACCACCGGCGAGGCGGTTCGGACCCTGCTCGACGGCCTCGGAGTGCCCGCACACCGGGTGCCGACCGGGGTGGACGCCTGCGCAGCGTTGTACCGCAGCGTCATGGCCGGTCGTCGTGTCCTGGTGCTGCTCGACAATGCGCGCGACGCTGCCCAGATCCGGCCACTGCTGCCCGCGACGCCAGGATGCATCGTCCTCGTGACGAGCCGCAACAACCTTTCAGGGCTGGTCGCCCGGGAGGGAGCCGTACCGCTCACGATCGACGTGCTCCCTCGCGCGGATGCCCGGAGCCTGCTTGCCGCCCGCCTTGGACCGGTGCGGCTCGAGCAGGAGCCGGCCGCCGTGGAGCAGGTTATCGACCGGTGTGCCGGCCTGCCGCTGGCTCTGGCAATCGCCGCCGCACGCGCTGTCGCCGACGGGTGGCGCACGCTGGCCCAGGTAGCCGACACCCTGGCTGGCGCCGAGGAGCACCTCGATCCGTTCGTCGGCTCCGACATAACGACCGACATACGGACCGTCTTCATGTGGTCCTACCGGCAGCTGCGGATCCCAGCGGCACGGTTGTTCCGACTGCTCGGCATATGTCCCGGCGACACTGTCGCCGTCGCCGTCGCCGTCAGCCTGACTGGGACACCGGTGGACAGCGTCACGGCAGCCCTGCGCGAACTTGTCGAGGTCCACCTGCTGCACGAGGTCGGGCCGGGCAGGTTCGGCTTCCACGACCTGCTTCGCACGTTCGCGCATGAGCAGGCGACCGCCGACCCCGACACGCCGGCAGCGCTGCGTCGTCTGCTCGACCACTACCTGCACACCGCCACGGCTGCCACAGCGCAACTCGACAGGTTCCGCAGAACACTGCCGCTGCCCACACTGGCGCCCGGCGTGATCGCCGAATCGTTCCCTGGTAAGGAACCGGCCATGTCATGGTTCGCCGCCGAATACCGTGCGCTCCTGGCCAGCGTGTCCCTGGCAGCGGCGTCTGACGATCCCGGGGTCACGCCGCACCCTGCTCGGATCGCCAGCAGCCTAGAAGACTTTCAGCAGCGCACCGGGAGGTGGGGTGATGCTCTCGCCGCGCACCGGATCGCCGTGGTGGCCGCGCGGCGCCGGGGCGACCGGCTCGGTGAGGGGCTTGCCGAGTACGGGATGACCCGAGCTCACGCCTACCTCGGTGACGCCGACAACGCCGGCGAGGCTGGTCTGCGCGCCGCCGCGATCTACCGCGACGCCAGGCTGCCCATCGCCGAGGCCGCGGTGTACGGTGCCGTCTCCGTGGCCCTGGCCCGGGCGAACCGCCACACCGAGGCACTCGTGCACGCGCAGCGACAGGCCGATCTGTGCGCCGCCCACGGCACAGCGGCGGACCAAGCGCACGGGCTCAACACCTACGGTTTTACGCTCGCCGAGCTCGGCCGATACGACGAGGCGCTCGATCCACTCGTCCGGGCGCTGGACCTGCAGAAATCGATCGACAATCAGCACGGCGCTGCGTTCACGCTCGACAGTCTTGGTCTGGTCTACCTTCAACTGGGCCGGCTCCAGGAAGCCGACGCGCACTACCGACAGTCCCTGGACCTGTTCGAGCAGGCCAGCGACCGTTACGGCGTGGTCTATCCGTTGTGCGGCCTGGGTGACGCGGCTGCGGCCCGTGGAGAGCCCGAGACCGCCCGACTGCTGTACCAGCGAGCCATGAGCGCCTGCCAAGAGGCAGACCAGCACCACCTGCGCTCAGTGATCGACGGTCGGCTTGGCGGCCCTGGCTAGCGCCGGTCACCGACGGCCCCGCCCGGCTTCCGGGGCGGATCGTGTCCGGTCAATTGCCGGTCGGTGCAGCGCGTAGAGCCCGCAAACCACAAACGCCACGGTCATCGTCGTCGCGGGTCCGGCGGCCAGGACGGCTACCGGGACGTCACCGGAGCCGTACACGCCTCGCAGCGCGAAGGCCACAAGGGCCGCCACGCCGGCCGCCAGAATGCTCACGGCGAGAAACGGCGGGAGAAGCGCCCAGCTGGCGACCGCTGACGCCGCGAGCCGATCTCGGGTCGTGGCACCATGAGATCGCCAACGCATCCGCAGGCCGGCGGCTGCGTCGAGCACGCCCCCAGCACTCACCAGCGCCACTGCGAGGACGCTCATCATGCCCAGCCAGCCGGCGTCGTCACGGGATTGTTGGACCGCACCGAGCCACTGCTGACCGGGAAGACTCACCGCCGGCAACGGAAGAGTGGCAAATGCCGCATGGATGATCTCCCGGTATCCAGCCTCGCCGTCCTCGTTCAACACCAGCACAGCTCGCACCACGCCGACCTCGGTCATGGTCGACACCCGGGTGCCCTGCTCGCTCTGCTGAATCATCCCCAACCTTGCCAGCGCCTGACCGAACTGGCTCGCACTGATGTACGTCGTCGCGAACGGCGTCGGCACCGATGGGCAGGCCGCACTTCGGCTGCCCAACTGGGTGAGTGCCGGGCAGGTTCCGGCAAGCACCGCGCCGTCATCCAGGACACGTAGCACCCGGTCGGCGCCGACGCGATCGACGAATCGTGCGGTCTGTGCGGTGGAGCCGAGACCGTCGACCTGGATGACGCGGTACCCGACGGACGACTGCACGGCGAGCGCTCGGCCGAGTTCGCCATCGGTGCGCGTCATCGTCACCAGCGCGTACGTGGGTAGCGTGACGGTGACCGCCAACGCGGCCGCAAACCCGGCCAGGCGTCGTGAGTTGTGCAGCCACCATCGGGAAGCCAGAGGAGCCACCGTCCACCGGAGCGGGCCGGCCATCCCGCGGGACCATCGTGCGAATCCCCTGGTGCGGCGAGCCACCGTGATCGGGATGGAGGCCAGCAGCGCGATGCAGGCGAGGATGAGGACCCACTCCGCCAACGGCAGGCCGAAGGCACCGAGCACGAGCGTCACCGATCCCCACATCGAGAGCACTCTGAACCGTCCGAGCCGCGCTGATGCCTCCTCGGACCCACGGATGCGCCGTGGCGCCCGCCTGCCCTGAGGCCGGCACAGGCTCCACACCTGAACTCCGACGGCGATCACGGTGACACCCACTGTCGCGCCGGCCATGAGCATCGCGACCCGACCGGCGCTGTGGTCGACATCGGCGGAGGCGAACCGGTATCCGGTCACCGGCAGACTGCCACCGTCGCGGATCATCCACCAGAACCACGCCACTGCTACCGCGGCACCAGCCGCCGCGGTAGCCGCAGTAGCAGCGAGTTGACGCGCCACCACGACAGTCGACGGACGGTCGCGGGTGCGCATCGGCCTCGTTCGCCCGGCGAGCGCGGCCAGCACCAGGACCGGTACACCGAGCAGCCCCATCACGAGCGCCGCCAAAACGCCTGGCGACCGATCGTGAGAGGTGCTGATCCACAGGTAATGTGTGTCCGATCCCCAGCCGGCGACCCGTATCCACCGACTACCGGCCACCACTGGAGTGGATGGTCGGTAGTAGACGAACAGCTCCTCCGGGTCGGCCAGGCCATCCGTGCCGATAAACCCCCCGAAGCGACCGAACCGCGTGCGCAGGACGCCGTGATCGATTTCTGCGGCCGCCGGGGACATCCACGTCTCACCCGGCTCGGGCCAGTGTGGAAGACCCGGCGGAGGCACCGCCGTATCGTCGAGGGGAATGAGAGCGATGGCGGAGAACTGTCGCCCGTCGGCGATATCGGCAGTCTCTCCGTACCATGCAGTGGCGGTAGCATTGTCGCTCGCCGCGACCGGAGTCCGCCGGTCGAGTCGCTCCAGCCGAGCCGCGTCGACATCGTAGCCACCAAGCACAAGCCACATTGATGCAACGCTGACCGCGGCGCCCAGGGCCAGTGCGAGGTGTCGAAACAATCTGGACATCTAGATCCTATCGTCGGAGCGGCAGGCGGCGGGACCGGCCGCCGCCTGCCGCCGGTGCTGACTAATTGCCGGTGTACCGCCAGTTGCCGCAGCTCCAACCGATGCCGCCCCAGCCGGTACGGCAGGCGTTGAGTCGGTCGACCAGGCTGGAGCCGTAGGAGGAGTCCTCACAGTTCCCTGAGCCGGCCGCTTCCTGGACGTTGTCGTAGTCGTTGTCGTTCCGGTAGAACTCCGACATGACCTTCCGGCCGTCCTGCGCGTTATCGCAGACCGTCACCCGGTGGCCGTAGTCCCAGTCGTACGCTGTGGCGCCGGTGATGCTGGTTTCCGCGGCACTGGCTGACGTCGGTACGGCCAACGTCCACGCGGCGACCATTACCGCCGCGGCGATCCTTGCCTTGCTGCTGTAGTTCATGGGCTCTCCCTCGAATGCTCGACAGTCCCGTCCGGACCAGCGATGTCGGTCCGATCGCTCGATCTGCAGGTACTCTCCGGCGCCTCGGTCTTCATCTGGCATTGCTTGGGTTTCGGTCCAAGGCCGAGGCTCTTCACTCAGACCGAGGTTCTTTGCCGTCTCCCGGCGCTGGTCCGTACCGCTCGGTAGCGGTACGGGCGTCGGGCCGAGGCCGTTCCGGTAGCGGTGCGCGCCGGACAACAGCACCGATGACCTGCTCAGATGCCCCGTGTCGAGGGCGTCGGTACGGGTCTCGCCGGTACAGCCGTGGCTGGACATCTACCCGCGTGTTCAGGGCCGCCGAGTCTGTGCTGGCCGCGTCGATCACGGGATCCGTGAGGTCCGTTTGGACACGATAACTCCGGGGTTTGGCCGAGCGGTCGCCTTAGGAACCATGGGACACCGTCGCCTGCCGCACCACGGCACCGCGGACGGCGCCCGCTGGTACGAGGAGCACTTCCGCACCCCGGTCCTGCCCGGATTGCGGGCGATACCGGATTTTCGGATGGCCTCCCTGATGCGCCGCGACAGTGACGGCGAATCCGGAGACACGGTGCAGATCAACGTTTCTTACGTTCTGGGAGTCGATGGCCGCCATCATCGGCTTCGCCAGCGACACACCGCAGGCCGCCGTCGTGGATCCCGCCGCACAGGCCGCCTTATTGAACTTCGACCAGACGGTGGACCACTACGAGACGGAACTGCACCACGGGCGACCTCCCTCACCGCACTGATCTGCCGCTGGGCGCCCAGGTTGCAGCGCGTACGACTACGCATGCGCCGACCCCGTGAATCGATCAGACGTGACTGGCAAGTGTTGGCAGGTCTGGAGATCAGAATGCCGGCCAAAGGACAGTATTCGAGAGGGTCTCTGGGCGACGGGTAGTCTGGCTTTCACCGTCTGGGGAGGGACGGCGGCAAAGGGTGCCTTCCGCTACGGGCGCTGGGGCTACAAGTCCTACAAAAAGCACCGCTCTTTGAAGCGCGTCTACCGGGCCGGCCGGATGGGTGTCAAGAGTTGGTGGAGGACCTGCCGCCCGGGATGGAGTGCAGCTGCCAAATGTGCTGGCGTCGCAACGGGCGCGGAGCAAGTCTGGCAGGATTCGAAAACCGCCGGCAGGTTCTGGCGGGACGTATTTTCTGGCAGTGCCAGTCACCCAAGCTGCAGTCCGTACATGAATAACTGTCGGAACGCCCGAAAGTCTGGCACGAGGCCCGGCGGGGGAAGGTGGAGATGGTAGAACCTGCTCGCCGGCGTCGCCCTCTAATCTGGATGTTGGTATACACGGCGTTGGCCATCTGGGGTGGCGTGAGTGTAATAACGCGGATCAACGAGAAGACCTTCAGTGTGGGGTTGCTTATCTGGAGCCTCTTTACCGTGGCCATGGGAGGTGCCCTCGGGGAGGAGATTCGGCAGTATCGCCGCCGGCGGTCTCCAAGGTAGGTTGCTGCCCGGCTGGCGGAGCTTCGGCAACGGCGCTAGTGGTGCCACGTCCTTGAGACGTGGCACCACGTCGCCCCCACCCTGCCGACGCCGGGGCCGCGGAGGCCCCTGTTGGCAGGCGTGTGTACAGGGTGGATGGCAGTACCCCCGTGACAGGGCGGGGCTGGCGTGGACGTGCGTCCCTGGTTGTAATGGTTCAAGAGCAGGATCACTGACCTGCCGATGCCCGCGCCGCCGAATTGGACACCTGCGGCCGCGATGTGGCGGCGCTTCGCGGGCTTTCGTCACCGAATGATCATGTTCGGCGCCTCCGGCCTGCCGGCCCGCGGTGAGAAGGACGTGGCCGCGTTCCTGGAGGGTCGGCTTCTCGGTATCGGCGTACGCGGTCAGGTGGGACAGGGCGTCAAGACCGGAGTCGACCTCGGTAGCGGCGTTTCTGCCATCGGTCATCAGTACACAGAAGTCACGCAACGACGCTGGTACCTTCTCGCGAAGCTCGCGCAGCGCTGGAAGCGGGCGAGCCCGCAACTGGGCTACCGCAGAACCGCACCACCCCCGCCGGCACCAGGCAGACCGACGACTACGACGAGAGCGACCAACTGGCTGAGACCACCTACGGCGGGCACTTTGGCTGCCTCATATGCACCCGGACGCTTGAGTCGGCGAGCCTTGGCTCAGGCGGCTAAGCCGTACCGATCTGCCCGCTTTGCGTTCATCAAGGCGGCGCATGACGGCGCCACCCGGCTCGCCGTGCGGGCGGCATCACGTTCGGCATTGACGAGAACTGGCTGGATCGCGTGCGGCCCAGCCGCCATCATCACGACATGGGCAAGTCCGAAACCACACCGTACGTCGAGAAGGCGGCCTTCAGCGCCCTGCAACTCCTCCGGTTTGCTCAGGACCAGTGGGAGGACGGCATGGAGGAGATCCAAGCCACCCGCTTCCGAGGCGACGTGACCGCGCCGACCCTGAAGCAGTACGGCCACGTCGTGAACGTGCTGGCTATGGCCCGGGGACTCGACGACATGGGGGCAGCGAGGTGCTGACCATCGACGCCAAGACCGGCATGCTGGTCAAGGACGTCTCCATCGTGCCGGGCACCCCCCAGGCCTCCACGACGTACGAATCCTCCCGCGTGACGAAGGCCGACCTGTAGCCCAGGAACTCCCACCCACCAGCATTCCGGCAGACAACGGTGCGGGCCGCCCAGAGGCGGCCCGCACCGTTGTTTTGCTGTTCGCACGGGCGTGCCCGACTGCGATGATCGACGCGTGACGCACCTCTCGGACCTGGCGCCCGATGACCAGTGCGACTCATGCGTGGGTACCACTACTGCCGGCTTGCCGTTCGTACGCAGCGAAGTGGCTGGGACTGCTGCTCCGGGGCTGCGCTCCGCCAACCGACGGGCCCATGCGGCTGTCGGAAACCTTGTATGTTTCGCACTGAAGATCGTTCACGTGAGTGAGGGGAAAGAGTAGTCCACATGCGACTGAAGATTGCGGCTGGCGTCCTCCTGGCACTGGCCTTCCTGGCCCCGGCGACATCGGCGGTGGCTCAAACCAGATCCACCGTGCTCACCGAAACATCCTGCCAAGCGATCGTGTACACGGATATTCGCGAGCTTGTCACGGTTGACCTCGAGACCGCCTCGGACACCGAGGTGCGGGTGCTGGCGAACCAGATCATGGCCGCGGGGGTCCGGGACTCGTTGACCACGTTGCCGGGCAGGATCCAGGCGGGGTTGGACGGCACTGCGGATGATCTCCGTGCGTT
>NZ_JBNCKO010000004.1:293141-483298 GCF_049841595.1 Micromonospora sp. DT228 | reverse complement strand
GATGATCTCCGTGCGTTCCTCAAGACGGGCCTGCGGGTCTCCTGGACCACGGATCTGCGGATCGCGGCGAACCGGACGATGCCAAACGCTGGGGACAACGTGCGGGCGGCCGCGCAGGTGGCGCTCGACAACGGGACCATCGATGCCCTTCTGACCTACCTCAACCACGGCCTCTACGTCGCGCGTGCGCTCGACTGCGTGTATCAGCCGGCGGCGTCCGCCTGACGTCTCGGAGGCCATCGGGTGTCTTCGTCGGCCGTGGACGGCGGGCTCGGGTGGGCCGCACCAGGCGGGGGGCGGCCCACCCTCTCGGCGGGCCCGACAGGTCAGATGTCGGCTGACCCGCTCCAGGCTGGCGTCGTCGACCAGGACGGTCTGGTCGCTCCCGGCGAGGCCGACGCCGGCTGGGGTCCACGGCGACGCATCTGAGCCGCAACCCGTCGACGCTTCCGCCGCCCACGAGGAACAGCAGGTCGAGTGTCGCCGCGACCCGTGGCGTCAGGTCGTCATCGGTGAGCTTGTCGAGGATGGGCGACGCCACCATTCGTCCGATCCGCGCGTTTGCAGCTCGGTGGTTGATCCGGTTCGGGAGCCCGCTCACGGTGAGCGGGCTCCCCGGCGCCGGAGGGTGCTGTTGTTTGTCGGGTGAGGGTATCGAGCTGTCGACCGTTCGTAGGAGAGCAACCATGCCGACCCGGCACAGCCGCCATGGCCTGACGTTAAGTCCGAACTACCGGATGGTCGTCCTCCGCGACGTCTACTGCGACGCCGCCGTGGGCTCAGCGACCGCTATCAGCGAGGCCATCAAGAATGTGGCAGCGAGCACCGGATACGAGATCTACATCGTCGCGACCCAAGACCTCATAAAAGTACGAGCCGACGTGGAGATTTGGGACGAGGCCCCCGATGACGACCTGAGCGCGTCCGGGTGGACGGGGCCCCTGACGTTCGACCTGGACTGTCCTAGCGGCAATCTGCAGGTTGGCGACATATTCGGCACGGTCATTTCTGGCATTGACCCGCCAAGGGGGCTCGGCCGGTATACGGTCGCGCTTTTTCATCGCGGGCGTGAGCAGGCAGACGGGGCATTCCACGAGATTCTGAAGGTGATGGGCACTGACGGCGACGATGAGCGCATCGACGATCTGCAACGACAGCACTCCGGAATCGAGCAGTACCTGATGCGGATCTGGTGGCAGACCGACCTGCCACCAGACGAAGACGATGAAGACCTGTGACGACGCATGAATCGCTCGTCTGGGTGACCAGCTGGGTGGCGACTGGTCGAGCGAATCGCCAACCCGAAGGGGTACGGCTCGTCGTGCTTGTGGGGCGGCCACCTGCGCCCAGCCGGGCGAGGACGGCGATCGGCCCTGGCCTGCGACAGCGCGAGGCCGCAGGTCAGGGCCGTTGCGGATGATGCGCCGTCAGGCCGGCACGTGACCTGCCGTCCAGCACGCCGAGTGGCTGTGGCAGGCGACGTACGCCGCGAGTGCGTCGTGTAGTGCGGCCCGGCGGGTTGTCGAGAGCCCGGCGGCGATGTTGTTGAGTTGGTGGGGGTCGACGGTCCGGTCGTAGTACTCCCGCTCGCCGTTCGAGTACTCGACGTAGGTGTAGGCCGCTGATCGTAGGGCCTCGTAGGTGACCGGGCTGCCGTTGCGCCGGTCCTGGGCGTCGGGGTCGTCGGCCGCCTGGTTGGGGCCGTGGTGCTCGATCAGCGCCCCGGTACGCCAGTTCGGTGCCACTTCGCCCTGGGCGAGGGGGAGCAGGTTGCGCCCGTCGACGTGCGTGCCGACGTCGGCCGCGCCGATGCGCTGGAAGGTTGGTGCCAGGTCGATGTTCTGCACGATCTCGGCACGTTGCGATCCGGGGACGACGCCCGGTCCGGCGACGACGAGGGGGACGCGTACGTCGGTGTCGAAGGCGGTTTGCTTGCCTCCGGTCAGCCGGTACTCGCCCATGTGGAAGCCGTTGTCGGAGCTGAACACCACGTAGGTGTTGTCGGCGATGCCGCTCGTGGTGAGTTGGGTACGCAGGTTGCCGATCAGTCGGTCGACGGCCTGCACGGACTGGGCACGCTTGCGGAAGTTCGTGTCCAGGGTGCTCTTTTCCTGGGTGGTCAACGGCGCGTTGCCGGCCAGCCAGGACGGCGGGTTGGTGGGCAGCTGGTCGTACGCCGGGGTGCGCGGGGCGGTGAGGCCGGGGAAGTCCTCGAGGTCCTGGTTGGCCGGTGTGAACGGGCTGTGCGGGGCGAAGGTCGAGACCTCCAGCAGGAAGGGTGTGTTGGCGGCCGCCGAACGCTGGATGAAGTCCTTGCCCTTGCGGGACAGCACGTTTGTCAGATAGTCGGCCGGTTGGCTTCCGTAGTGGACGACTGCGTGGTTCTCGTTGAGGTCGTAGTTGTACTCGGAGTAGCCGTTGCCCGCCACGTACCACTCCGACCAGCCGGGTGGGACGTACGGCAGCGTGCCTCCCTGGGTGTCCGCCGGCAGGTAGCCGTTGAGGTACTTGCCGAGGAACCCGGTTCGGTAGCCCTTGGCCTGCAAGGCGGTCGCGAAGGTCCGGTTCTCGTTGCCCCGGCCCTTGAAGACCGCGAACCCGCCATCGGCTCCACCGTTTGTGAACACGCCGGTGTCGTGTGGGAACTGCCCGGTGAGGATCGACGAGCGGGACGGGCAGCACAGCGAGTCGGTCACCGTGTAGTTGGTGAAGGTGACCCCTTCACTCTGTAGTCGCTGCACCTGCGGCAGGTATTGCACGAGGTTCCAGGCGAGGTCGTCGACGAGAACGAAGATGATGTTGGGCGCGGTGACGGCGGGCGCCGGAGTGGGCTCCGCGCCGCGTGCCGGTGTCCAGGCGGCGAGCAGAGTCAGCCCGGCCACGAGGGTGGCGGCGAGGAGGCGTCGGTGGGTGATAGCCATGCTGCCAAGCCTGGTTGATATTTGTCAGCGTCTATTCAACAAGTGGTGATGATCCGATCAACACGTAGGTGGCTCCACCGCCCGGCTCGCGGGCCCGACGAGCGGCAGCCCGGAAGACGACGGATACTCACCTGATGACTGGACCGGATCTCGACCCCGAACAGTATCCGCCCATCGACCCGCGTGAACCGGTGCCCGACGACGCGAGCGTCCTGCTGCCTGGCACGCCGGACGAACTGCCCGAAGCCCCGGCCGAACCGATGCCGGACGACGGTGGCAACGCCGGCGGCGTGCGCGAGCCGGCATAGATCCGTCCGCGATCGCGCGCGCCTTGGCCGGGGCGCCCCACCGTGACGTGTCGGCCCGGCGGCTCAGGCCGGGCTGAACTGGATCAGGACCGATGCGGTCGGCAGCTCGTCCGGGGCGGGTGGCGCCTCGGCACGCCAGGCCAGCCGTACGCTCCATCGGCGGCCCGGTGGTAGGCGGTAGGCGTCGGCGATGCCGCCGGCCGTGCCGCTGGAGAACCCGAGGATGCCCGACTCGAAGACCACCTGGAGGACGTCGCTGCGGTCCCAGCCGGTCGGATCGAAGTCGGCCGGTCCGTCCCAGGTTTCCAGTCGGGTGTCGCTACCCAGCACCACGGCGTCGTCGATGTTCTCGACCACCACGTAGCCCGGCGTCGAGCTGACCCATTTATCGAGCTCGTGCGGCGGGGGCGGCACATTGCGCCGGTCGTTGCTGTCGTCGATCATCGCGAACAGTCGATAGTCAACGTCGACGTACAGCTCGGTGTGCTTGACCAGCGCCGCCATGCTGACCGGATCCTTCTTGAGCATTTCATCGGTAACCCGTCGATGATGCCCCATCGGCCGCCCTCTCTCGTCTTTTGCTGATCTTTGTTGGCGGTGGTGCCCCAGACGTTGCGCATCTCCTTGAGCGACCAGTCGGTCCATGTGGGGCCTGCGGCCTTGCCGCTCTTGACGCACTCGCCCATTCGTACCGCGTCTTGGGCGGTCATCTCGGTGAAGCTCCACCAGCCCGCGTAGCCAGGGATGGTGCCCGGCCTCGTTGTGGTCAACCGGCACAGGATGATCATCCGTCTGATCACCGCTGTGCGGCCGCCCGCGTTGTAGAGCGCTTCGGCCGAGTCGTTGGAGCTGTAGCGGATCGCCTGGCTGGCCTGTTCCAGGCGTTTGTCCGAGGGCATTTTGTTGGCCTCCGCCGTTCGACGTAGGAAGTCCGCGACGATCCATACCTTGATCATCGATTCGGTGGAGTTGGTCGACGTGGCACTGTTGGCCGAGCCGGCGGTCTGCCCGCTCTCGCGGTCCAGCAGTGCCCACGCGAGGAAGCCGTCCACCGGCACCGATATCGGTGCGGCGGCCAGGGTCGGCGGCGGTGGCGGGGTCAGCGGGGGCGGCGGGGGGCCGATGCGGGGTCGGTCGGATCGGGGGTGGTGGCGAGTCTGGCGTACGCGGCAGGGACCAGCAGGACCCCGCCGAGAACGACCGCCGCGACAGCGAACACCATAATCGCGCGAGGGCGCATAGAAGGCGGCTCCAGGGGGATGGGCCAAGGGGTACGTGGTGCGGATGGGCGGTACGGGGGCGGGCCGCGCCGCGGTGACCCGACCCGCCCCGTACCGGTGTCAGCCGGTCTGGCCGACGTCGTCGACGATGGCGAGGTCCGGCACGGCTTAGAAGGTGATCTTCGCGGCGCTGCTCGGCAGGCCGGCGGAGGAGCCGATGAAGAGGTGCTCGGCGTCCTCGGCCGGTAGGTGCATCGAGTGGGTGACCCGACCGGTCAGGTCGACCACGAGCAGGCGGTCGTACTCGTCATCACCCGGTCCGAGGACTGGGGCGGGCAGGTCCGATGCCGGTATCCCGCCCGCGTCGTGGTAGACGCGGATCAGCAGGTGCTGGTCGTCCGTCCAGCCGATCAGGCCGCCGGCAAGGGGCACCCTGAAGCTGTGCTGGAGCGCCCCGCTGACCGGATCGACCACCGTGACGGAAGTCTGCCGTACCCCGCCGGAGTTCGGCGCCAGCGCCAGTTGCCCGCCGTCCGGGAAGAAGCTGACGTCGTCCAGCGGGCCGCCGCTGGCGGGAACGGTACGCACGACTCTGCCAGCCAGGTCGTAGATACGGATCCCGGTCACCGTGGGCTCGTCGACAGACGTGGAGAGCGTCAGCGCGAGCCCGTTACTGTCTGGCGTCCAGATCAGGCCGGTGGCCTTGTCGTTCTGCGCGGCCAGGTCGGGCAGTGGAACGAACGTTGTGGTGAGCGTCTCCGGATCCACAAGCACGAAGCCGGGCGTACCCGTGCGCGGCATGTGGGTGAAGAGGATGCGCTGCCCGTCCGGCGACCAGCGCCCGTCGTTCGAATAGCCGGGGAAGACACTTCCAGTGGCGTTGCCTGAGGCGTACCTGCTGATCGGTCGGCCCGATGACCTGACAAGGGCGACCAGCCGGCGGGCTCGCCCTCAGCCGTGGTCGTCGAACCGCAGGGGCGCCCACGGCAGCGCCGCCCGCCATCCGGCCAGCTCGAAGGCCCAGGCCGTGAGCACGGAGTGGACGAGCCGCTTGTCCTCGGTGAACGCCTGGAAGTGACTGTCTTCGCCACCCTCGCGGTACTCGACCTGGTATCCGTTTGCCTCGGTGCGGGCAACCTGCGCGAACGTCTGACCGGTGGCATCGGTGAGACGTTCCACGATGAGGAACATCTCCTCGCCGCGCTCCATGTCCGACAGCAACTCGAACAGCAGATCCTCTGAGGGGTCGTGCCAGATCTGGCCGGACTCCATCGTGACGCGAAGCAGCGGAGCAGTCATGACCCGATGATCCAGGAGAGCGGGTTGCCGGTGTGTCCGCTCCGTACCCGATGAAGGGGTGAACCGGGACCAGCGGCGGGCTCCCACGGGGTTCAGTCCGGCTCCTGGCGGGGGAGGCGCACGGTGAACGTGGTGCCCTCGCCGGGCGCGGAGCTCACCCGCGCCGTACCGCCGTGCGCCTCGGCGATCGCCGCGACGATGGCCAGGCCGATGCCGGAACCCTCCCGCTGGCGTCCGCGCTTCGGGCACGCCCGCGATGGGGAGCCGTTGTGCGTTCTCTGCGAAATTCTTGTGGGGCCTTAGGGGTGCGCTACGGGTGTCCCCGGCCCCGGCGCTGTCCGCATACTCGTCGGCAATGGTCCTAGCACGGAGGTGTTGACAATGGCTGACGTCATCGGTCCCGCTGTCGCCGCGCTTCTGCAAGGCGGTCCGTCCGATCTCCCTTCCTCGTCGCGGCAGTGCCTGGTCGACGGCGGGCAGGACAAAGTCAAGATCCAATTCATGGGTGGGTACGAGCAGTTCGAGCGCACCGACGAGGTGGTCGACCGCCACGGCGAGCGGCAGGTCGTGTACCGCTGGACGACGCGTACCCGGGTCGCCGAGTAACGCACCGCCCGCCCGCCCCCTACTCGAACTCTCACAGAATTCGAAAGGCCACCACACGGCCACTTCAACCGCACGTGATCGGCTGGGCCACTCAGCGGCAGACGGTGCCGTGGCCGGCGGCGCGGTTGGAGACGAGCCTGATGTTCGCAACGTTGGCACGAGGGGTGGTCCGCCACCCGTGGTGGACGATCGGCGCCTGGCTGATCGTCGCGGTCCTCGTCGGGGTCTTCGGGCCCGGGCTGTCCTCCAGCAACGACCAGGCCGAGTTCCTGCCCGCCCACTACGAGTCCGTCCAGGCCGGCAAGGTGCAGGACGTCGCGTTCGCCGAGAGCGGCGGGGGCAGCGCCGGCACGTTCGTGGTGCAGCGTCGCTACGGCGACCAGACCGTGGTGGCCGGCGTGTCCCCCCAGATCATCTGGGCGGACGCTCCAGCTCGCCCCGCACGGTGAGGAAGTCGGTGGTGAGGTCCCCCTGTGGGCGATCGGAGACGAAGGCGACGATCCCGACCGTCTCACTGTCGGCCCAGCCGCAGAGCGTCATGTAGCCGCCGTGCTCGGGGCGTCCGTGCCCGCAACCGGCGCGACCCCCGAGCTGGCCCGAGTCAACCGCCTGGGTCTCGACACGTCCGTACAGCCCCAGCACGCGTTCCAACGTTGCCGCCGGGTCACGGACCGAGCCCGACGCGCCGGTGACAAGCACCGCGTCCGCGTCCGGAGTCTCGCCCCCGTACGCCCAACCGATCGCGCTTGTTGGTTCTCCGACCTCGCGCTTCAGCTCATCCATCAACGAGATGGGTCTCTCCGTCAGACCTCGACTCATCGACTTGGGCATCCCGAGGAGCGTCTCCGGCGTGTGTAGCTCTCGAAGCGACGGGGCGCTGGCCTTCGACGGTGGGGCGGGTGCCGGTGCCGTGCATCCGGTGGCCAGCAGGAGTGCTGTCACGGCAGGTAGCGAGGCGGCTGCGGCGGCTGTTCGGGCGATCCGGCCTCGGCGGATCGTCGCCATGGTGCTCCTTCGTTCGCTCGAACGTGGCTCCGGAGCGGAGCTTCGCCACGGTTTCCACCGGCACACCGTACCGGCGACAGGGAGCGCGTCGGCGGGCCTAGCGGGGCCGGCGGCGGTGACGGCGGGCGAAACAGCGCGGGGCCGGCGCCACGAGCGCCGGCCCCGCCGAGGTCTACCCGCTCAGGCGCGGCGGTAGCTGCACTGGAAGGCGAAGTCGTCCACCCGCGCGGCACCGCTGCCACCGAGCAGGGAGATCCGGACGAACACCTGGTTGGGACCGTTCGCGTAGCCGGCCACGTCATGCAGCCGCCAGGCGGTGTCGGTGATCCGGACGGTGCGCAGCGAGAGGTAGGTCCAGCTCGCCGGATCGATCACCTCGACGTTGAGCACCGCCGACCCGCTGACCGCCCGGACGTAGAACCCGCCGCCGCAGGTCGTGGAGTGCCCGGCGGTACGCGGGCTCACGGTGAGCAGCTTGCCCACCCCGGACCAGCCACCGGCCGAGGTCGTGAGAATGGCGTTGTTCCACCCGGACCGGGCCGTTCCGGTGCCCAGCTCGTAGGCTCCGCTCCCGGCCCCGGAGCGGTGGAACTCCCACACCGCTGCCGGATTCCCCTCGAACCCGTCGGTGTGCGTCCAGAGGTCCGCCTGGGCGGGGCCGACGGCCACGGTCAGGGCCACTGTCGTCGCCATGACGGCCGCGGCGGTGAGGCGTGCGGCTCTGGTGAATGCGCTTCTCATCCCTGTCTCCTTCGCTCGTCGCCGCTTGTCACGGCGCGCCGTAGATGACGACCTGGTATCCGGTGATCGCCTCGCCCACTGGCTGGTGCCAGGTTCGCGGCGTGGAGTTGCACTGGCTGCCGACCCGGTTGGCGTGCGAGTTCAGCCCGTACGCGGTGTTGGTGGCGAAGAGCGGCCCACCGCTGTCGCCGCCGAGGGTGCAGATGTTGGTCTCGACCATCTGGCGTACGGTGCCGCCCGCGCCGTTGACCGTCACGTTGGTCTTAAGCACGGAGCCGCACCTGAATCCGGTGGTCTTGCCCGAGTTGCAGACCGACAGCCCGCTCACGGCCGTCGCCCAACCGTGGATGCTGCGGGTTGTGTTGTTCCACAGGTTGATGACACCGGTCGCCCAGACCGACGGACCGTTCATCCAGATGAGGCCGTAGTCGTTCTCCGGATAGTTGCTCTCCAGCGACGGCCCGACGTCCTGCCCGTTGGGCAGTGTCCAGTGCGGGTAGCCCTGGGTGCAGTGGCCGGCCGTGATGATGTAGTTGAAGGTGTAGTCGGTGGCGGTGAAGCCGACCGAGCAGCCGCCCAACGCGTCCGCGCTGGAGATCCCGACGTTCGGCTGGATCTGGCCGGTGCTGGTCTCGAACCGCACCGCCGCGCCGAACTTGCGCGCCGCCGAGCTCTGCGCGGCGTTCTTCGCCCCCGACGCCGGCAGGCTCACCACCACCTGGTTGGTCGCCGGGTCCACAGCCCAGGTCGTGTTGGGTTCACTCGGGGCGGCCTCCAGCGCCCGCTGGATGGACTGGAGTTGCCGTTCGCCACGAGCGACGAGGCGCGCCTTCGCGCCAGCGGCGGTCACCTTCGCGGCAGCCGCGGCGTCGGTGACCGTCACGACGAGGTTGCCGTCGGACAGGTACGCGCCGCCCGAGCTGGCACCCAGCTCGGTGGTCAGCTCGTTGGCGAGTCGCACGTTGGCGTTCTCGGCACTGAGCAGCTTCTCGGCGGCAGCGCGGCTGATGCCCCGCTGCGCGGCGATCGCCTCGGCCATGTCCGCCGCCCCACCCGCCCGGTCCGTGGCGACGCCGCCGACGGTGGCCGGGGCCGCCCGGCCATCGGTACGGGCCTGATCCGCCGTGCCCCCGGGCTGGGCCGGTCGGTCAGCCGGCCCGGCCGCCGCGGCCGTCGGGACGAAGGACACCGACGCCACGACGGCGAGTGCCATTGCGAGCAGGGACCTGCGGCTCGGTCTTTTCGTGCGCGGGTGGCTGACAACTCGTTCTGACATGCACCGCTCCCATCACGAGGGGACTTGTCGGCCGGGTCAGGAGTCGGACGACCCGGACCGGACGGCAATCCTCGCAATCGGGAGAGGGCGCTGAGTGGGATGTTGGACGCGACTGGACACGGCTGGACACCTGGCTTCGACGGACAGGGTGACCGTGCCGCCCCAGCGATGTCCGCGGAGGCGGCACGGCCGCCGATATCCGAGCCGTGACGCCTACTCCTTCACACCGATGTTGTCGATCGGGGGCGCGCTGAGCAACCGTTGGACGGGCCACACTGTGGTTGCCAGCGCCAGCAGTGTCGTACCGCCGAGCACCACCACCCAACCGAGCGGCGGGACGTACGGGATCGGGCTGCCGGTCAGTCCGTTGACGATCGCGCTCAGGGTCAGCGCCGCGATCGTCGCGCCGATCAGCACCGCGGTGCCGAGCAGCCCGGCCTGTTCGGCCTGGACCATGCTCCGAATCTGACGGCGGGTGACCCCGACCAGTTGGAGCAACGCCAACTCGCGGCGGCGGGCCAGCGCGGCCATCACCATTGTGGTGGCCGCCGCCAACGCCGCGTACCCCACCATCACGCCGATCAGCAGCCGGTTCAGCCAGGCGCCGACTGCCACATCGGTGCCGAGCAGGCGCGTCCGGGTGGCGGCGTCGACCACCTCGGTGCCCGGGTGCCCAGCCGACCACGTGGCCAACGCGGTGTCGGCCTCCGGGCCGGCGCTCACCAGGACCTCGTCGTCGGTGGCCCCGGCCGTGTGTCCGGCGACCGTCTCGGCAGCCAGCGTGACGTCGCCGAAGCCGAGGCCACGGCCGTAGATCGCGATGACGTCCAACGTGACCGGGGTGCCGTCGCCCAGCCAGAGTTCCGCCTGGTCGCCGACGTCCCACCCGGACGCGGACGCCTGCATCGCGGACAGGGCGACCGTGCCCGCGCGCAGGTTGGCCAGGTTGCCCTCGCGCACGGCGAGGTCCATCGTCGACGTGATGCCCGCCGGGTCGACCGACTGCGCGCTGACCGGCTCGATGCCGCCGAGCGCCGGCACCACCACCTGCGTACGGCGTACACCGGTGGCCGCCCGCACCCCGGCCAACTCGCGGACCTCCCGCGCCGCGTCCGCCGGCAGCCCGCCCGGAGCGACGAGCACCCGCTCGGCGAGGGTTCCCGCGCTGCTCTGCGTGGTGGTCTGCCGTTCCAGGTTGTTCTGCAGGAACCACACCGAGCCGCCGAACCCCACGGACAGCACGAGGGCGGTCAGGACGGTCGCCATGCCCTGCGCGTTGGCCCGCAGATTGGCCGCGGCCAGGTAGCCGCTGACCCGCCACGCCCGCGGCAGCAACGGTGTGAGCAGGCGTGCCGCGTACGCGTTGATCCTCGGTGCGAGAAGCGCCACCGCGATGACGAACAGGTACAGCATGCCGACCGCGCCGGCCAGCGCCCCGGTCGAACCGGCGGCACCGAGCGTGAACGCGCCGGAGGTACCGGCCGCGGCCAGCGTCAGCACGCCGGCGATCAGCCGCACCCGGCCGCTCCGTCGAGGCTCGACGGCGATCTCGCCGAGCGCCTCGATCGGCTTGATCCCGGTGACCCGGCGTGCGGCGACAAGCGCGGCGAGCACCGCCACGAGGACCGCCGTACCGACCGCGGCCGGCACCGCGAACAGGCCACCGGCCATCGGGAAGCTGGCCGGCACGAACCCCCGCCCGACCAGCTCGCCGTGCACCCAGTGGGCCGCCAGCAGGCCGGCCGGGCCGCCGATCGCCGAGCCGATCAGGGCGAGCAGCGCGGCCTCGGCGACCAGCATCCGGCGCACCTGCCCCGGCGTGGCCGCGACCGCGCGCAGTAACGCCAGGTCACGTCGACGGTGCCGGACGGACAGCCCGATGGTGCCGGCCACCACGAAGACGATCAGCAGGACGACGTACCCCCCGAAAGCCGATCCGGCCTCGACCAGCAACGTCTGGGCGGCCTGGTGCTCCGACTGCTCGACGTTTCCACGGTCTTTCCCGACGTAGGTCGTGGCGCCGGCCGCCGCAGCGATCTCGCGTACCGCGCCGAGGTCGGCGCCGGGTGCCATCCGTACGCCGATCGCGTCCACCCGGCCCGGGTGGGCGGACAACCGGGCGGCCTGCGCGTTGGTGAAGAACACTGCCGCCGAACCGGTCTCGGCGGTGCCGCTCACCAGGTACGACCGCCCGACCCCGCCGACGGCCAGGTCGATGCGGTCGCCGGGTGCCACGCGGAGACGGGTGTCGAGAAGCACCTCGTCGTCGGCCCGTGGCGCGGCGCCCGCGGCGATCTGACGACCGGTGAAGGCGTACGTGTCCCAGCCGTGTCCCACGGCAGCGGGTGAGCCGATCAGCACCCGATCGTCGCCGGTGACGGCCGCGACGCCCGGCGCCTGGCGGATCCGGTCCACCAGGGCCGCGTCCACAGTGCCGCCCTCGGGCAGCGTGACGGTGCTCGTGGTGGTGTCGCCGCCGAACTCTTTGAACGTGTGGCTGACCGTGCGGTTGGCGACGACCACGTCGGCCGTGGCCCAGAGCCGTGGCTCGGCGCGGAAACGCAGCCCGGACTCGACGAGGGTGCCCATCGCCACCAGGATCAGCACGCCGGCGACGAGGGCGAGCAGCGTCGCGGTGGCGGGGCCGGCGCGGTGCCGCAGCAGGCGGGCGGCGAGGCCGATCATCGGAGGACCCGCCGATCCAGCGATGCCAGGTGCTCGGCGATATTCGCGGCTCCGAGCTGCGGCAGGTCGCCGACGATCGCACCGTCGGCCAACACGAGCACGCGATCCGCATACGACGCGGCGATCGGGTCGTGGGTCACCATCACCACGGTCAGCCCGTGTTCGTCGACGACCGCGCGAAGCAGCGTCAGCACCTCCGCCGCGGTCCGCGAGTCGAGGGCGCCGGTGGGCTCGTCGGAGAAGATCACCTCGGGACGGGTGGCCAGCGCCCGGGCGATCGCCACCCGCTGCTGCTGGCCGCCGGAGAGTGCGGCCGGCCGGTGGTGCAGTCGGTCGGTGAGGCCGACCCGCTCGACCACCCGGTTCAGCCAGGCCCGGTCCGGACGGACGCCGGCCAGGCGCAGGGGCAGCACGATGTTCTCCTCGACGGTGAGAGCGCCGATCAGGTTGAACGCCTGGAAGACAAACCCGATCCGGGTACGACGCAGCTCGGTCAGGCGGGTCTCGGACAGCCCGGACAGGTCGGTGCCTCCGATGACCACCCGACCGGAGGTGGGCCGGTCGAGCCCGGCCGCGGTCTGCAGCAGCGTGCTCTTGCCGGAACCCGAGGGCCCCATCACCGCGGTGAAGGTGCCCCGGTCGAAGTCGACGTCGATGCCCGCGAGCGCGGTCACCTGGTTACGGCCGGCGTCGTACACACGCGTGAGGTGTTCGACGCGTACCGCCGGTTCGATTGTCTGTCCCGGATAGTCCGGCATTCTGGTGGCCTCTCTCCGTGTCATCGGCAAGAACTGCGCGCACCAGAAACGCTAAAGACGTGCGAGAACGGCGACCATCCCGTGGACTGCCAGGTCCGGGTACAGCAGGCGCTACCGCCGATCGCCGTCCAGGTAGCGCAGCACCGCGGTGACCCGGCGGTCGGCCTGGTCGTCGGGTGGAAGCTGGAGCTTCGAGAAGATGCTGCGGATGTGCTTGTGCACCGCGCCGTCGGTGACGAACAGCCGCTCGGCGATCGCGCTGTTGCCAAGCCCCTCGGCCATCAGCCCCAGCACCTCACGCTCACGCGGCGACAGCTCGCTCAGCGCCGTGTCCGTCCGACGGTTGCGGGCGAGCAACTGCGCCACCACCTCCGGGTCGATCACGCTGCCGCCGTCCGCGACGCGGTGCAGCGCCGTGAGAAACTCCTCGACCCGGCCCACCCGCTCCTTCAACAGATAACCGAGCCCGACGGCGCCGACCGAGAACAGGTCGGTGGCGAAGGCCTGCTCCACGTACGCCGACAGGACCAGCACCGCGAGGCCGGGGCGCCGCCGCCGGGCCTCCACCGCGGCCACGATGCCCTCGTCGGTGTGGGTCGGCGGCATCCGTACGTCCACGATCGCGATGTCCGGCGCGTGTTCGTCGACGGCGACCAGGAACTCTCCCGGAGTACCGGCCGTGGCGACCACGTCCAGATCCTCCGCCCGCAGCAGCAGAGCCAACCCCTCACGCAGCAGCGGGTCGTCCTCGGCGATCACGATCCGCATGGCAGCTCCACGTCCATTCTCGTCGGCCCTCCCGGTGGGCTCGTCAGCGTCATCCGGCCGTCGTACGCCTCGACCCGCCGGCGGATACCGGTGAGCCCGGAGCCACGCGCCTCGTCGGCGTCGCCGTGCCCGTCGTCCGCGACGCACACCAGCAGCCGGCCGCGCTCGCGGCGCACGGCCACGTCCACCTGGCTCGCGCCGCTGTGCCGGACGACGTTCGTCAGCGCCTCGGCCACCACGAAGTACGCGGTGGCCTCGACCGAGGCCGCGCACCGCACCGCCACGTCCACCTCGAGTCGGCAGGGCACCACGCAGCTGCCGGCCAGGCCGGCCAGCGCGCCGGCGAGACCCCGGTCGTCAAGCACGGGCGGCAGGATCCCGCGCACCACCGTACGCAGCTCCCCGAGTGCCTGTTCCGCGGCGTCCTGCGCCTGCCCGAGGATCTCGTCGGCGCGGTCCGGGTTGCGGCGTACGGCCCGCCGCGCGGCGCCCAGCAACACGTTCACCGCGACCAACCGGTTCTGGGTGCCGTCGTGCAGCGACCGCTCGATCCGGCGCAGTTCGACAGCGTGGGCGTCCAGCGCCGCGGCGCGGGTGGCGGTCAGCTCGGCCACCCGCAGCGACAGGTCGACACCCGGCGGCGGAGGCAGCAGCAACCGGCCCGGCCAGGCCTGGAGACGGGCCAGAACCGGGCCGCACCAGATCGCGGCGGCCAGCCAGCCCACCCCGAGCAACCCGACCGCGAGTGCCTCGGACAATTCGTCGATGCGCCACCAGACGATCCCCGGCGCGCCGGCGTCGGCTGGGAGCAGCCGGTAATACAGCGGGAATGTGACGTACTGGACGGCAGAGAGGGGCAGCACGAGGCCGACCAGCCCGGTCACCAGGCCGACGACCGAGGACAACCCGACCCAACCGAACTCCCGGCGGACGAAGGGATCACGCGTCGCCGTCCGCAACCCGGCCGGCACCGGCCCCGGCGTGGGGATCGGCTCGCCCCAGCGGGACAGCCGGGCCCGCTCGCGGTCGGCCACCGAGCGCACCGCCCGCAACGCGCCGGGCGCCGCCAGCAGCCCCACCCCGCCCAGGCAGGCCACCGCCACGATCGCCGCCCAGAGCAGCGCGCCCAGCGCCAGCGTGGCGGTGCCCAGCCCTCCGACGAGGTGCTCCAGGGCGTCGACCGAGGCGCGAACCCGGCCCCGCACGTACGCCATCGACCCACCTCCCCCGCCAACATAGGCCACCGTGGGCCCCGCCCGGCAACGCCCGGCACGGAAGGTACAGCCTGCTGCACCACTGTTGTCGAGCTGGCGGGATCGTTCCCGCCGCGCCGCCTGCCTAGCGTTGACGGCGTCGAGGATCGAACGCCCGAGGAGGCAGTCATGACCGATCCGTACCGCATCACCGAGGCCCCGGTCGACACGCCGAAGAGGCCGGGCGGCCGGCTACGCCCGCTGCTGTGGCTGGCGCTCTTCGTCAGCGCGGCGGCCAACATGGTGCTGTCGACAGCTGCGGACAGCCCGTGGATCAGCTCGGCGTTCGGCCTGGTGGCACTGCTCTGCGCGGTCGTGCTGATCGTCCACCACCGCCGTAACCGCGCGCGGGAGTCGTAGGGACGGCGGGCAGTGTCGCCGCTCGGGAGCGAGGGGGGGGGGGGGGGGGGGGGCCCCCCCCCCCCCCCCCCCCCCCCCCGGGGGGGGGGGGGGGGGGGGGGGGGGGGGGGGGGGGGGGGGGGGGGGGGGGGGGGGGGGGGGGGGGGGGGGCGGGGGGGGGGGGGGGGGGGGGGGGGGGGGGGGGGCCGGCCCCCCCCCCCCCCCCTCCGGACTGCTCCGCGGGTGTGCCGCGGAGGAGGTGTCTCTCAGGTCACCCGCAGCGTTGACCGTTGAGGTCGAAGGCGGTTGGTGCCGGATTGGTGCCGCTCCACGTGCCGTTGAAGCCAATGCTCGTGGACGCGCCGGGGGCGAGCTTGCCGTTCCAACTCATGCTGTCCGCGGTGACGCTCGTACCGCTCTGTTTCCAGGTGGCCGACCACCCCTGGTCGACCTTCTGGCCGGTGGTGGGGAAGTCGAAGGCGAGTTTCCAACCGTTGATCGCGGTGGTGCCGGTGTTCTTGATCGTCACGGTCGAGGTGAAGCCGCCCGGCCAACTGTTCGCCGTGTAGCCGACCGTGCAGCCGCCGGTCGGGGCGGTGGGCGCGGTCCTTACGGTCCGGCCGGGTGAGGCCGCCGAGACGTTGCCCGCCGCGTCGCGGGCGGTCACCACGAAGGTGTACGGGGTGTCCGGCGTCAGCCCGGTCACGGTGTACGTGGTGCCGGTGGAGTTGCCCACCTTCACGGTGCCGGTGGTGTCGACCCGGTGCACGTCGTAGCCGGTGACGGCGGTGTCGTCGGTGGACGGCGTCCAGGCCAGCGCGACGCTGTCGCCGGTGATCGTGCCGGCGGTCGGCTTGCCCGGGGCGGTCGGCGCCTGGGTGTCGCCGGGCGTGGTGCCGCGCGGCAGCACCAGGTGGGTGATCGAGTTGGCCGGGAAGGTGGCCGTGAGGCCGCTGGCGGTCACCGGCAGGTCAGCCTCCCGGACGACGCCGGCGAGGTTCGCCCCGCTGTAGCGGTAGACCTCGGCGGCGCTGGCGGACGCGCCGGTGAGGGTGACCGGGCTGGTCAGATCGTCGCCGGTCTTGTTGACGACGACAAGGGTGAGCGCCTTGTCGGCGCTGCGCTCGGCGGCGTACACGGCCAACTTGCCCTGGTCGGCGCTTGTCGCCTGGACGGAGGTGTCGCCGAACGCGCCGCCCTTGCCGTCGTAGTTGCGGTAGACGCGGAAGGCGTTGGCCACCGGCTGGTCGGTCGTGGGTGCGGTCCAGAGGGTGGCCAGGTCGAGCCCTTCGCGGCCGAAGATGCCGAGGACGTCAGCCTGGGCGAGCGCGCCGTTGATCGACCCGTATGCGCCCCAGTTGTACTCGGTCATCGCGATCTTCGTGCCCGGGTAGTGCTTGTTGACCAGCTCGCGCAGGCGCGGGATGTACCGGACCGGACTGTTGATCCAGCTCTCGTCCACGTAGGTCGGGTCCCAGAGCTGGCGGGTCGAGCGCAGCCGCAGCGCCTGGGTGTTGGCGTCGCCGGCCGCGTCGCCCAACACGCCTGCCTGCTGCGGGTAGAGGTGGACGTCGAAGTAGTCGAGGATGCGTGTGCTGTGCTGCTGCTCGTACTCACGCATCCGGTCCAGGTACCACGGGCCGAGGTCCTGGCCGCCGTGCGCGGCCTTGTCCGGTGGGTTCGACCAGCAGCCGGTACGCGAGCAGGTGTCCTGGTCGAGACCCGAATAGAGGATCGAGTTCAGGCCCCAGCCGACCGGACCGAGCGTCTTCGCGCCGGGGTCGGCAGCCTTGATCGCGGCGGCGTACTCGTAGGTGCGGTCGCGTAGCTCGTCGTAGCCCAGCCCGGTCGGGCGGACATCGCGGTGGGTGGAGTGCCACAGGTCCGGCTCGTTGTCCAGGTTGTAGAACTGGACCCCGCCGTCGGCGGCGGCGCCGAACTGCCCCTTGAGGTGGTTGACGAAGTCGGTGGCGTACTCCGCACCGACGGCGACGCTGGTGTCCTCCGGGTCGGTGCCGGTGACAGGTGACCCGTCCGGCTTGATGCCGTTGCCACAGTCCGGTGCCCAGGTGTCGGTGGACTGCTGCGGGCCGTACTTGGCGACGCTGAAGCCACACGCTCGCGACCGGTCCTTGGCGATCCAGCCGAGCATCGGCATCGTCATGACGGTGGCCGCGCCGGTGGCCTTGTTCTGCTGCACGAACCGGTCGGTCTCCGAACCCTTCGGGAGGTCGGCCGGACTCGGGTTCTCGTTGGGGATGTTCTCGAAATACCAGTCCGCGGCGCGGTTTGTGGTGTCGGTACGGAAGTTGTAGCGGGTGGTGGCGTTGCCGCCGTAACGGTGCACCGGCAGCCGCAGGTCGCGGGCGAGGGCCTCGTCGGCGAAGTTCATGCCGTAGACGTACGGGCTGATCTGGTGCCGGGCGGCGGTGGTGTCGACGGCCAGCGCCGGGCCGGTCGCGGCCAGGGCAGGCTGCGGCAGGGCCAGACCGCCGAGGGCCGCGGCGAGCACGACCGGGAGTAACGCGGTGGTGGGACGCACGAGCATTCCTTTCCTTTCGAATAGGAGCTCGACGATGGGAGCGCTTCCACAGCGTTGCGCCTTCCCGGCCGCGAGTCAACGCCGGACGACTCATTGTGGATCGATTCGATTCGATCGCGAGTTGCTCCGCCGAGTCGCGCCGCCGCTCGTGGTTACCCCAGCCGGGGATAGATGCGAGCCACCAGCGATGGAGCACGCCGGCCGCGCTCGAAGCTCTCCCACGCCATCGGGTCCTTGCTGCGGTCGGGTTGGTTTCGGGGGTTGCCGGTAGCGGCGCGAACCAGGCCACCCAACGATCGGTCGCGCGCAAGTTCCGCGTCCTCGTGCGACAGGCCGAACTCGGTGACGAGCTTCTGGTCCAGCTCATCGCACGAGGTGCCGTGCAGTGTCCCGCGCAGCACAAAGTCCACAAGCTCCGCCGTGATCTCGATCCCGTACGTCGGCTTGCGGAGGCGCCCCGGCCTGCCGCCGCTGCCGGGCTCGTCGACGTGGGCTGAGGGTTCGTCGCCAGGCCCACGGAGGTTCAGCAGCAGAAGCCCGCTACCAGAGTTGCCGGTAGCGGGCTTCTGCTGCTGAACGGTTTACCTTGGGTGTGCCGCTACGGTGCGCGGCGCGAGCGCCGTGACCGGGCAGTGGCGCCCGCGGATGCGATCGACGCTCAGCGGTTCGTCACCCCGCTGCCAGAGGCTGGCTGGACCTGCTCGAACCGCACCCGGCTCAGCCAACCCGGGAGGTCACTGAGCACGTACAGCTCGCCGTTCACGTCGGCGGCGAACGCCGTCGGCTGGGTGGGGAAGGTGCCGATCTCGGCGGATTCGTAGCCACCCGTGGACTTGGGACGCACGGCGAATGCGCGGGTCGAGCAGTAGTCGCTCGCGATGTAGGTCCCCCGCGCCTCCGGGGTGACGGACCCCCGGTAGACCAGGCCGCCGATGATCGAGCAGTTCTCCGTCATGTAGTGGTCGTACTCGACGACCGGGTCGGTGAGCCGCACGCCCGGCCGGCATTGCGTCTCGTCGAAGACCGGCGTGCCCTCCCGACAGGACCAGCCGAGGTTCGCGCCACGCTGCCACGGGCGGATGTGGTTGATCTCCTCGATCAGACCCTGGCCGACGTCACCGATCCACAGCGAGTTGTCGGCCGGGTCGATGGAGAACTTCCACGGGTTGCGCAGCCCGTAGACCCAGATCTCCGGCCGCGCGCCCGGCGTGCGGACGAACGGGTTGTCGGAGGGTACGCAGTAGCGCTTGCCCCCGCAGGCACGGTTGACGTCGATCCGCAGGATCTTGCCGAGCAGGGTGCCGAGGTTCTGACCGGACTTGAACGGGTCGTTCGCGTTGCCGCCGTCGCCGAGGGACCAGTAGAGGTAGCCGTCGCGGCCGAAGGCCACCTGCCCGCCGTTGTGGTTGCCGAACTCGGCGTGCTCCTGGGTGAGCAGCACCTGAAGCCGGTCGGGAGCACCGATGGGCACTCGCGCCAGGGTCAGCGCGCCGGCCGGCAGGCTCGTGTAGGCCACGTAGAGCATCCCGGTCCGCGCGAAGTTCGGCGCGGGCGTGATGCCGAGAAGGCCGCGTTCGTTGTCCGACGTGTCGATCCGGGCGGTCAGGTCGAGCACCGGCTCTGCTGCCAGGCCGGTGTCCGGGTGGTACGCGCGGACGGTGCCGTTCTTCTCCGCGATCAGCATCCGGCCGTCCGCCAGCCCGGTGAGCGCGATCGGACGCTGCAGCCCGAACGCCACCCGTTCGGATACCACGGTCAGTTCGCTGAGTGGCGCCGCACGGGTGTGGGGTGTGCCGGCTGCCGCGGTGCTGGCCGCCGACGCCGGTGGCGACAGAAGCGCGGACAGGGTCAGGATGAGCAGCCCTGCCAGCATGGTGGCCGGGCGATAACGCCGTCGCTGCATGTTCAGCTCCTTGAGCAGGTGGCGGAGGGTGTGGTCGGGGATCGTTCCGGCTCCTGGCGTGACCGACAGAGCTACCCGGCCCAGGGCGTCAACGCGCCCTGGGCCGAGTGGTGACGTGCTGGTCGGACCTGCTGGTCAGCTGATGGTGATGTCGCTGCACCACATGTAGGTCTGGTCCAGGTGTGACGCCCTCCAGAGCACGAACAGGATCTGGTTCCCGCTGCGTGCGGGGAGCGAGACGTTGAACGAGATGTTCTGCGCCGGCGCGTACCGCCCGGTCGTCGTGATCAGGTCGAGGTTGCCCCACCCGAGCCGCTGGGTGGCCGGGTTGAACCCCTGCTTGGTGACGTAGACCTGGAAGTAGTCAGCACCGTGGCTGGCCTGGTCGTACATCTGGACCGTGAGGTTGCGGCTGACGGGGGTCGTCTTCCACGCCCCGGGCTGGTTCAGAGCGTTGTTCCTGGAGAGGGCGTTGCTGCACAGTTGCCCATCCGGGGTTTTGGCCTGGTACTGGCCGCCGAGGCCGTCCCGCAGTTGGCTCATCCAGTTCCACATGGTGTCGGGGTTGGCCTGGAACGCCTGCCAGCACATCGGGTCCTGCTGCTGCATGGCCGGGTTCATGTGCTGGCTGCCCCAGGCTTTCCAGCACTGGTACGCACGAGTCGCCGGATTGATGACCGTGCCGTGCGCCTGAGCCGCTCCGGTGAACGGCAGCGTGCCGACCACCATGGCGAACATCAGGACGAGTGCCTGGAGGGACCGACGGACGGTTGACCGGGGTCGTCCCCCGGATTGAGCGGGCTTGTGTAAACGCACTGTTCATCCTCCGTTCATCGGGACGAGATGTCAGTATGGGAACGCTCCCAGGGCCACTGTTGCATCTATTAACTCAAATATCAATGCTGATCTATCTATAGGTGGATGTGGAGCGAGCTGTCCCGGATCGCCGGATCGATGACCGGTCTCCGTGTCCTGCCTGGCCGTTTGGCCTGCTCGCCTCGTCGCCGGTTCTGGCGCGCCGGCAGTCCGAATCGGATGCCCAGGACAGGTCGGGCGTCGAGCGCGTCGGCCGTCGTGGACGCGCACCGGGGGATGCCTGTGGCTGGCGGAAGTGCCTGCCGGCGCAATGCCCGCCCCTGTGGCGATGGCCCGGCGGTGGGGCATGCGAGCGTCTGTCACAGTGACGCGCTGCCGGCCTGGTGCTGCTCCCGTGCTGGCCGTTCTCAGCACGGTTGCCCCCGCGCTGCGGCGATATGAGCCATTCCAGCACATCTGGGCCCGCCCTCGCAACATCGACGCGCGTCAGTGTCGGCTCGGCCCGGCCCGGCGACGACCATCCGCGGGTGGCCCACCTGCCGAGAAGCGGCCGAGAAGCGGGCGGGAGGCGGATTCGCGTTGCGCACCGCGATGTCGGTGGAGGAAGATCAGGTTCATGACGTACGGGAAGGGCGCCGCGCGCCTCGCACAGTGAAGGGCCCGGCGCTGGTGTCGCCGCTCGGCGACTGGGGATGGCTGGAAGCGGCAGTCGTCTCCGGCGATGTTCTCGTCCCCGGCAACGAGGTGCGGTCCCAGATCTGGTCTGCGGTGGAGGCCGACCGGGACGGGCCGGTGATCCATCACCTCCTGACCTGCACGACCGACCGCCGCCTGTCGGCACGGCGGACCGTCTTCGCGCTGCTGCACCAGTTGTGCTTCCGAAACTCCCACTGGCCTCGTCTTGCAGCCGCCGCCGAGTCGGCTCTGGACGACGTGGATTCGCAGGTGCGGCGGAGCGCGGCAGCGTTACTGGTGGGCGCCGCCGAACCTGGTCGGACCCTGTCAGCGTTGGATGCCTCGACCGATCCGGTCGTCCGGATCGCCCTCGTGGACGCCATTTCCTGGAACAGGGGCGCGCAGCACCAAGCCATCCTGGAACGTCTGCGGACGGATACTGTCCCGGCCGTCCGGCTACTGGCGAATATCGCGGTGTTCACCCGGGAAGACCCGGGGGCCTGGCCGACGCTCGACGACGCGATCCACGCCGATCTCGAACCGTGCGTGGGAGAGCTGAACTGGCCAGGATCCCGTCTCGAGCTGACCGGCGGCGAGCACTGGGCGCGGGTGCTGACCGGCCTCGATCGAGAGCAGGACTGCTACGCCTGGGCGGAACGGCTGACGAACCGGTCCGAGAGCCCACAGGTCAGGCTCGAAGGCGTACGGATGGCGCTCGCGGCGATGCGCCAGTGGCGCGCCGCGCCCGGACGGCTGACGCCGATACTGACCGGCCTCCTGCGGGACGAGATCTCCGAGGTGCGGTCGGCGGCGCTGCACACGGTTGCAGCCTCGTTGACCGCGTCCCGTCTGGCCGCCGACGAACTCACGACGTTGCTCGATGATCCCGAACTCGGCGCGGTGGCAGCCACCGCGCTGGGCAGCGTCGGCGACCACCGGGCGGTGCCGCACCTGGTGCGGCTGATGCTCTCCGACAGCGACGAGCCACGCCTGGCCGAGGCGTTCACGGCGGTTGCCCGAGCGGGCGCCGATCCACAGGCGCCGGTGGCCGCCGCCCGGCAGATCTTGGCCGGGCTGCCGGACACGTGCGCGCCGGACCTGCCGCTGCGGGTCCTGGCCGCGTTCGGTCCGGCTGCTGCTGCCGCGGTGCCGGAACTCATCGCCAGACTCGAAGGGGCCGAGAACGACACCCCGAGCTGTGCGATCCACGTCCTGGGAAGGATCGGGCCAGCCGCCGCGGCCGCGGCAGCGCCGCTGCGGCGGTACCCGACGCAGGGCGCGACACTTGCCCTCCTCCACGTCACCTCGGACCGGGCGGTGGCCGACACGTATCTCGCCGGCCGGCCGGAACAACCTGTTCGCCGGGACGGGATCGCATCAGCGCTGCTGACCTGGCTGGCCGAGCACGGTGGGCTCACTGCCCGCCAGCACAGGCAGCTGTGGACCCTGTTCCGGGCTCCCGGATTCGGGCAGTTGAGGTCCGCCGGCGCACTGTGGCTGCACGAGGGTCCAGCGGTAGCCGCCGAACTGCTGGAGGTGC
The DNA here is from genome assembly GCF_049841595.1 of Micromonospora sp. DT228. NCBI lineage: Bacteria > Bacillati > Actinomycetota > Actinomycetes > Micromonosporales > Micromonosporaceae > Micromonospora > Micromonospora sp. DT228. The sequence goes on along the minus strand of NZ_JBNCKO010000004.1, from coordinate 460,643 downwards.
TACCGGATTACCTGTACGACGACCTGTGCGGGCGAGAGGCGCTGCGGGTCCTCGCCGCGATGGGGTCGCACGCGCGGCCGGTACTGGACCGGCTGGATCGATTCGTGGCCTCCCGGCACCGAGCCGGGATGAACATCGGCGACTTCGACGCCGAGATGCGCGCGGACGAAATGCTGCACGCCGCCGCCATCGCCGCCCGCCAGAAGATCACCGAATAGGTCGCCGTCGTGCGTCCGTCTCTGCCGTCGTGCTGCCCCCGACCGTTTGAGGCCACTGGCGTTCAGTCCCAGAGGTTGAACAGCAGCTCACCGACTGTGGTCGGGCTCCGTGGTCGTGGTTGGTCCGACGATGCCGTCTATTTCACCGTATCCAGCGGCTGACCGGTCAAGACGCTGTAGCCGACAGTTGCCAAGATCATGACGCCGCCCGCCGCGATGGCTATGCCGACCAGCCGGTCCAGCAGGATGAAGCGCGCCAGACGCTCCTCGTGCGGGGCGTCTGGTAGCCAGCGCCACGGCGGAACTCGCCGTAGCACGCCCGCGGCGGACATCGACCGCCGGATGTGCCACTCCGTCACGCCGCGGAAGTTGGTGGCCAGGGCGACGCCCAGAAGGCTCACCGCCGGGCCAGTGACGACAGCCGCCACGACACGCCATGTCTCCATCTGACCCCTCCGGTGTGGTCACCGGATCCTAGTTGACCATCCCAGCAGTTGGGTGACGGTAGGCGCGGACGCCAACGGACCGGCCTGGACGCCGATGGACCAAGCAAATCGAATGGATTCGATATAGCATCGCGGCGGGGCAGTGTTACTCCGCAGGGCGTACGGCGCGGAGTGATCGCCATCCACCGGGCGGACCGGGCCGCCGGCGGTGGCCACCGATTCGGGCGCGGCTGGGTTGACGCCGGCTCGGCGTCACCTGCGGCGTGCTGGTCCAGCGCAATGGACCAGACAGAACACCGAGGAGAAAGCACAGATGAACGACGTACCCGCGCAACCGAAACGCCGAACCAGGGGTGCCTACAGACTGCTTCTGGGCGGGGCCTGCGCCCTGGCGATCACCGTGTCCTCGATGGCTCTGGCGACCTTCGCCAGCGCCGATCTCAGCGGACCGCCCGGGACCACCCTGAAGGCCGCCGCCGAGCGCAGCGGCCGGTACTTCGGCACCGCCATGGGGTCGGACCGTCTCACCGACTCGGGCTTCCTGACCATCGCGAACCGCGAGTTCGACATGATGACGGCCGTCAACGAGATGAAGCCCGACGCGACCGAGCCCAACCCGGGCCAGTTCGACTTCCGTCGCGGTGACGCGATCTACAACTGGGCCACCGAGCGCGGCATGCGGTTCCGTGGTCACACCCTGGCCTGGCACGGCCAGCAGCCCAGGTTCTGGGGAAGCCTCAGCGGCAGCGCCCTGCGCGCCGCGATGATCAGCCACATCAACGGCGTCATGGCCCACTACAAGGGCAAATTCGCCTACTGGGACGTGGTGAACGAGGCCTACGCCGAGAACGGCAGCCGGCGGTCGTCGAACCTGCAGGCCACCGGGAACGACTGGATCGAGGTGGCGTTCCGGACCGCGCGGGCTGCCGACCCGAGCGTGAAGCTGTGCTACAACGACTACAACATCGAGAACTGGACGTACGCCAAGACGCAGGGCGTCTACAACATGATCAGGGACTTCAAGGCCCGCGGCGTCCCGGTCGACTGCGTTGGCCTCCAGACCCACTTCACCGGTGGCAGTTCGCTGCCGGGCAACTTCCAGCAGACGCTGTCCAGCTTCGCCGCTCTCGACGTCGACGTGGCGTTGACCGAGGCCGACGTCACGAACGCCTCGACCAGCCAGTACCAGGGCCTGACGCAGGCCTGCATGAACGTCCCCCGCTGCGTGGGCATCACGACGTGGGGCATTCGGGACAGCGACTCCTGGCGGGGCAACGAGAGCCCGCTGCTCTTCGACCGCAACAGCAACCCCAAGGCGGCGTACACCGCAGTCCTCAACGCTCTCAACGCCGCCTCCACCACCGTGCCGGGGACGACCCCGACCACTGCTCCGCCGACGAGCGCTCCGCCGACCTCTGCTCCACCGACGAGCGCTCCACCGACGTCTGCTCCACCGACGTCTGCTCCGCCGACGAGTGCTCCGCCGACCTCTGCTCCGCCGACCACCGCTCCGCCGGGTGCCTGTAGCGCGACGTACCGGATGGTCAACAACTGGAACGGTGGCTTCCAGGGCGAGGTCACCGTGGCCAACAACGGCTCCACCACCCTCAGCGGCTGGACCGTACGGATGACGCTGGCCGGTGGGCAGACCATCGCCAACGTCTGGAACGGCATCAACACCGGCACCAGCGGGACGGTCAGCGTCCGCAACGCCGATTACAACAGGTCTCTCGGCGCGAACGCCTCGACCACCTTCGGCTTCCTGGCCAACGGCAGCAGCACGGCGCCCGGCGGCCTCTCCTGCACCAGCCCCTGACCAGCGACACGTACCGGCCCTCCGCGTCGGGAGGCTGACCGGGCCCGGAGCCACCGGCTCCGGGCCCGGTGCCGTCGTCGGCGACGGCTCGGGTCAATTCCCCGCGGCGAGAGGCGTCACCCCACCGCAGGCGCCGATCAGGTGCGCGGCCGCGGTCTGGACCTGCGGGGACGGATCGGACATCGCCGCGGTGGCCGTGGCCAGCAACGTCGGCACGATCTGCCGACAACCGAGTACGGCCCGGACGTAGAGGGCGCCCTGCAGCCGCCCGTCCTCCCAGATCCCCTCCTCGTCGCCGTCGGCGAGGGCCTGGGCCAGCGCGGCGTCCACGTCGAAGTCTGGCTCGGGCAGGTCTCTGTCCGCGCTGCTGCCCGCCTCGGCCACCGCGGCCAGGAAGGTGAGCACTTCGGCACGCACGACCGAATCGGCCACCCGCTGGTCCGCGAGGAGCGCGGCCACAGAGAGGGCGGCCGGCGGGGTCGCCGTCCACGGTGTCCCCTGATGGATGATCGCCGACCACAGGTGTTTGAGCGCCCCCGCGCGGGCCGCCGGGTCGTCGCCGACGAGCGCCGCCAGATGGCCGGGGGTGTCCACGGCGAGGCCGTAGGCGTGCAGCAGAGTGCCGTACTCGGTCACGGCTGAAAATTACCCGGTCGGCAGCGAGGTTCCCATCGTGCAGGGCCGCCATGGCGATCATCGACATCTGCCACTACGATCCGATATCGACGAATCACTGAGCGTTGATGTGCGCCGTCCGTAAACCTCGGACGCTGGCAATCCGGCGCCGCTACGAACGTGGTGCCGGCCTGAGGATCACGCCGTCTCGACGAAGGAAATCCGAATGACGGAGAGCGCACAGACCACCGAGAGCCGAATCGTTCCGCCCGCGCGGCCGTACCCGTTCAGTGTGCCCGACCGCCTCGTCGTCGACCCGACCTACGGCGAGCTGCGCGACAGCGAGCCGATGACCCGGGTGAAGCTCCCCTACGGCGAGGAGGCGTGGCTCGCCACCCGCTACGAGGACGTCCGTACCGTCCTCGGTGACGCGCGGTTCGGCCGGGCCCCGGCCGTCCAGCGCGACGAGCCCAGGCTCACCCCACGCCAGCAGTACAGCGGCATGCTGACCATGGACCCGCCCGATCACACTCGGCTGCGCCGGCTGGTGGCGAAGGCGTTCACGGCACGTCGGGTAGAGGCGCTGCGACCCCGAACCCAGGAGATCGCCGACACTCTTGTCGACAACCTGGTCCGACTCGGTCCTCCGGCCGACCTGGTGGAGCACGTCGCCACGCCGCTGCCGATCCAGGTGATCTGCGAGCTGCTCGGGATCCCGTACGCCGACCGCGACCGCTTCCACACCTGGTCCGAGGCGATCGTCTCGACCACCAGCCTGCCCATGGAAACGATCCAGGAGTACCTGAACAGCCTCTGGGGCTACATCGGAGATCTGGTCGCCGAGCGCCGCCGCGAGCCGGGGATCGACGACCTGCTCGGCGCGTTGGTGCGGGCCCGCGACGAGAATGAGGATCGGCTCAGCGAGACCGAGCTGGTGGAGCTGGCCGGCGGGCTGCTCGCGGCCGGCCACGAGACCACGGTGACCCAGATCCCCAACTTCGTCTACGTCCTGCTGCACAATCCGGACCAGCTCGCTCGGCTGCGGGCCGACCCGTCGCTGGTGCCCGTCGCGGTCGAGGAACTGCTGCGGTACGTGCCGCTCGGCGTCGGCTCCTCCTTCGCCCGCTACGCCAAGGAGGACGTCGAGGTCGGCGGGGTGCTGGTCCGGGTGGGTGAGCCGGTTCTCGGCTCACTGTCGTCGGCGAATCGGGACGGTACCGTCTTCGCCGACCCGGACCGGCTGGATTTCGACCGCGAGCAGCACCCGCACCTGGGCTTCGGGCACGGCGTGCACCACTGCGTCGGCGCGCAGTTGGCCCGCATGGAATTGCAGGTCGCCGTCGCCACCCTCGTGACCCGCCTGCCCGGATTGCGGCTCGCCGTAGGGGAAGCCGAGCTGGAGTGGAAGCGGGGCATGTTGGTGCGGGGCCTGCTCGGCATGCCGGTGGCCTGGTGAGTACCGCGTGGCGGATCGGGGTGGACTCGCACCGCTGCATCGGCACGAGCATCTGCGCCGGCACCGCGCCCGAGCACTTCCACGTGGTCGGCGGCCGGTCCGCGCCGCTGGCCGACGTCGTCGCCCCGGCCGAGGTCATCCTCGACGCCGCCGAGTCGTGCCCGGTGGAGGCGATCACGGTCCGCGACGCCACCGACGACCGGCTGATCGCCCCGGAGGCGTGACCCGAGATCGAGCCCGCCCGTCTGCGGTGGGAAGCGGCGCGTCGCGACGGTGGCGAGCAGCGGTGTCACTCGGCGGGCGGGCTGAGGAAAGCGTGCGGCGCTCCGGGCTTCTCGGTGAGGCTGTACGGGGGCTCCCGTAGGCCGTCGCGCAGGCCTTTCAACTCGTCGATCAGCCGCGTCATCGCGGCGGCCTCGTCTCGATCCGCCTTGATTGGCGCGTAGCCGGACACGATGTTCTTGTGGTTGCCCCCGGGAAGGATGACTGGGAACACGCGGCTGTGATCAAAGTAGTACCGGTGCGCATTGATCTCTCTGACGACCCAGTTTTCGGTCTCGGGCTTCACCATGACGTGGGGCGACACAAGCGCTACGAGTGCCCGAGACTGGCGGATTGCCTCCGCTATTCTGTGCGGGAATTCCTCGCCGGTTCTCGGGACGTCGCGGAACACGTGCAGTCCGGCGTCCTTCAACGCGCTCTGCCACCGATCAGCGGCTTCCGCGTCGCCCCCGTTGTACGAGATGAACGCGTCGTACTCGAAACAACTGGCGGCGGTCAGGCGAAGATCTCGGTAGAAGGCGTCGCGCTGCTGGGCGTCCAGGCCAAGGAGCCCGCTCTCACGGAGGTGAAGAACCGTCACCGGCTCTTCCTCGATGTGGAATTCGCGCTTCGGCAGGACTATGGTGCCGGGTAGGTTGACCCACAGTAGCGGGTAGCCCTCACTTTCCGGTAACGGCCGTCTGTCGAGATCGGACGGTTCCGACCGGGTCGCCTCTCGCAGTTGTCCGCCGACGAGCAGGTACGCGCCATGACCTGTGCTCGGATCGCCCTCCACGCCGCGCCCCTGGGTGTCTTCCTTCCGGTGGGCATCCCGCACCAGGTCGTACGCGAAATGCGTTGACCTCGTACGCTCGATCTGAATCAGGTCGCAGTGCTGCTCGATCTTTGCGCGAATGTGTTCCCAGGAGCGCCCTGCACGAGCGAGGGGGCGGGAGTTGTCGTTTCCTCCGAGGAACTGGACTCGCGGCCCGACGTGCTCGAGCGCTCGTGCCCGCATGAACGCGCGTACGTTTGTCCACACATCTGCGGGCAGCCGAGCTTTCAGCTCTTTGATGTCGAAGGTGAGCAGGGTCGTGTCGGTCAGTGCGACCAGATCGGCTGTCCTGCGCCGCGACATGGCGAACGCCAGTTCACCGACGATCTCACCCTCCTCGTGGATGAAATCCGGTTGGGCCAGGCTCGCCGCGTCGCCCTTTCTGCCGGGCAGGTAGACCCCCACCTGGCCACGCAGGATGACGAACATCGTCTCGCCGCCGTCGCCGGTACGGCAGATATATTCGTTGTAGGCCCGCTCGACGAGTTGGCCGGCCAGGATGACGTCGCGAAGATCCGTCTGTGTGAGGTGTTCGAAGAACGGGTTCGGCTGTCCCCGTACCTCTGCGCGGAGATAGCCGAGATGGCGGCGCTGCAGTTTCCGAATCGCCGCCTCCGCCTCGCCATCGCTGCTGTCAATCTGCAGGATGCGCTTTGCCCAGTAGATGCTCTCCCATCCCGCACCCACTCTCTCCGCGGATCCCAGCCGTCGGCGGTCCTCCTCCGTCGGGTCGTCCCAGGCCGAGCGGTCCTCGCCAACGGACATGAGTTCGAGGTGTTGTTCCTGGCCACTCTTGTCGCGGAGCCTCCGCTCGCAATCGAAGACAACACGTGTGGCAAGGTCTGCGTCCTCGATCGCCCGGCGGAACGCGCGGGATACCAACACGCCAGCGGCCGGCCCGCGGCTCAGGAGCCATCCCGCTGTGTTGATACCGGCGCCTACCGGTTGCCGGCGGCCGTCCGCGCCGGCCAGAAATCGCACCGGGCCGGCATGCGCGGTTACCCGTAAGGGAACTTTCTCGTTTATCGACCACCTGCGCAGTGCCACAACAAGATCAAGCGCGGCACTTTGCCAACCGCTGCCACAGAAGATGACGTGACCACCGTCCCCACCGGATGCCCATACGGCCTTGTCCGCGCCCGCGGTCTCCATCGCCGCGGCGACGATGTGGTTGACGGCGGCGATGCGGCTCTCCTGAACCTGTATGTCAACGGTTGCGGAGTGGCCGACGATGTCGCACGAGACGATAGGGACCGCGGAGTCGTCGGGTGTCGTCTGCGTGGCCACGTCGCCTCCAGGTTTCAATAGGACAGTGGGGTACGGACCAACCTGTCCGATCGGCCGCTTCGAGTCAAACCGATCCCGAACAGCGATGTCGAAAGCGGATGCGGGTAGTGCCGATCGAGGACATGTCCTTCTTCGTCCGCGATCTGATGCGTACGATCAGCGGTCCGCCCCTCGCAGCCCATCCGAGGAGATTCCGATGCGTCCGTCCATCGCCGTCGTCGGTAGCGCCAACCCGGACCGTGAGTACACGCCGGACATGAAGGAAATCGACCTCGTGCCCGGCGCCTGCGAGGCGGTCGGCCGGGAGTTGGCGCGAGCCGGGTGCGATCTCATCGTTTTCTCCAGCAGTGACAACTACATCGAGAAGGATGTCGTCCGCGGTTACCTGGCCGCGGTGCGGGTCGAGGACGGCGCAACCGTCATGGTGAGGGCGCCGTTCGACCGGGTGGCGTCGTTCGATGTTCCGCCGCATCTCACGCACGTCCTGCGCGTCCTACCGGACTCGGCCGAGGAGTGGGAGGTGTCGTACTACCGCGCCGTGTTCGAGGCTGACGGCCTCATCGTGGTCGGTGGCGGGCGGGCGACCCGGATCGCCGGGATCCTGGCGGTCGCCCGGCGCATCCCACTCGTCGCGATGGCCCACTTCGGAGGCGCCGCGCTCAGCGTCTGGCAGCACCTCGACCGACACCAGAACGATGCCACGCCCGAGGCGATCAGCCGGATGGCGGCGCCCTGGGGCGACGACGCGGCCGAGCAGCTGGTCGCCAGCCTGTCGGAGCAGCGTTCCCGGATGCGGGAGGCGGAGCGGGCCGCACGGCGGGACCACTCCCGCGTCCGGCGTGCGCGGACCGTGAACGGCCTGGTCGCCGCGGCAGCGATCGCCGTGGCGTTGTTGACCGTGGTCCTGGCCTACGGCACCGGGACGACCCTCACGGCGGTGGGATACCTGATCGGCGGCTCACTGCTGATAGCCGCCGCCGGCGCCCTCATCAACGACGCTTCCGGGGAGGAGCCCAACCTTCCGTGGGCGCTCGCCCGCGGTTTGGGCGCCGGAACCCTGGCCACCATGCTGTATATGGGTTCGCAGACCCTCACCAACCCTGACCCGCTGGACGCGGAGGCCACTCGGCGGCTCGCCTGGCTGCTCATTCCGCTCGGGCTCACGGCGGGATACACACTGGACCGAGTATTCGCCCGGCTCCGCAACGTCGACGCGCTTGCCGAACGGCCATTCTCCCAGCCGTAGGATGCGGCCCCGCCACGACGAGCCGGTCCACCATCGAGGCGGCGGCGCCGCCAGGAATGCACGTGACAAGCCCGGAGGAACCACAGACGAGGACCGACCAGGCACGGACAGCACGGGTACGCGTTCCGCCCAGACCACTGAGGAAGCCCACCCATGTTCCCCTCGAGCACCCCGCCTCGCCGAGGACCACGAGGTCGGAGCCGACGGCCTGATCGTCAGTCGTCTGGGGTCGTATCGCGTCTTCTGGGGTGCCCTGAAGTGGCCCGGCGGAAGCCTGGCCATCCTGGCCCTACTCTCGGCGTACGACGAACAGGACGTCAGCGAGTGGACCTAGGGTCTGTGCTTGTGCGCGGGGTCGGATCCACCGCGGCGGGTCCGTCGGCGGGGCACGCGCTCGCCGACGGACCGCACCGCCTCGGGGTTACGGTTTGCGGGCGAGGAGCCCGACAAATGTGTGATAGGTGTCGGTCTGCGTCGGAGCGGGCGCATCCGGCTCCGGACGCCACTCGGCGAGCGGGACCAGTCCTGGTTCCAGCACCGTCAGGCCATCGACGAACGAGAGGATCTCCTCGTCGGTACGCCAACGGCCGGTGCCCAGCGACTCGTTGAAGACCCGCTCGACCTCGCGGGCCTTGCGGGAGCCCTCCGGGTCTCGCTCGGCGGGGTCGCGGAAGTGCGAGATCGCCACGTAGCTGCCGGAGGGCAGCGCGTCGATCAACGCCGCCGCCACCGCTCGCGGATCCTCGTCGTCACCGAGGTGGTGCAGGATCGCGAACAGCAACAGACCGATCGGCCGGTCAAAATCCACGAACCGGCGTACGTCCGGGTGGTGGAGGATGTCCTGCGGTGCCCGAACGTCCGCCTGGATCACCGTCGCGGTGCCCTCCGCGGCGAGCAGGGCTCGGCCGTGTGTCAGGACGATCGGGTCGTTGTCCACATAGACGACCTGAGCCTTCGGGTTGTGCGCGGTGGCGACCTCGTGCACGTTGCCCTGGGTGGGTAGCCCCGATCCGATGTCGAGGAACTGGTCGATGCCCGCCTCGGCGACCAGGAAGCGAATCACCCGACGCAGGAAGGCCCGGTTCGCCTGGCCGGCCGCCGGCCCGTCCGGCGTGATTTGCAGGGCGTGCTCGGCGACCTTTCGGTCGACCTCGAAGTTGTCCTTGCCGCCCAGAAAGAAGTCATAGACCCGGGCCACGCTGGGAATGCTGGGGTCGATGCCGGGGGGTGCCGCCTTGTCGCGGGTCACAGGCGTCTCCGTTCGTCGGGGGATTGGCGCAGGCTGAGGTCTGCGGGCGGTGCCGGCGTTGCGGCGAGTGTAGCGATCGGGAGAGTCGATTTCCGCCCCGACTCTGGTACGCGGCACAACAGGAAGCCCCGCATCCGCGCCAGCCGTACGCCCGGATGTTGCGGGTGTCAGTGATGATCAGCAGATGATTGACCGGGAGTTCAGCACGCGCGGTGGCGTTGCCTACGTTGACTCCGATGTGCGGTCGTGGAGGCTGGGCTACCGGAGCGACAAACACGCGACGTGGCCATTCGCTCGGCTCCGTGTGGGAACGAGTTATCTCGCAGTCTCGTCCCTGTTCGGGGAGTTCCGTGTCACCCGCGCGAACCTGGTGTCGATCTCCCGATTCGGCCGTGTCCCCGTGCTGGCCGACGGCATCAGAATTGCGCGAAACGGCCACGACGGGGCGGTCATCTTCTGGGCCCTTCGTGCCGGCACGGTGGTTGACGAACTGCGACGCCGAGGCTGGCCAGTGACTGACTCACGGTGAGCCAGGGCCGCCGGGTGGGGTGACGACGGAATAGCTCACGAAAGATGGTCCGTGACGACGCCTCTTACGACAAGCAGGACAGCGGCGGCGAGCGACGCGAGGCCCATGATCCGGCCAAGCCGCTTCGATTCGGTGTTGTTGGCGGCCCGGTAGACACGCACGCCGCTCACCGCCGGCACCGAGGGTCAGCAGGTGCGCGTCTGCCAGCTCACCTTTGTCGCGAACATGGGCACATACAGGTCCCCTCCTTCGCCGGCGCGAGCGCACAGTACGCCGGACATCTGCGCCCCCGAGAGGTACGTGTAGGACCAGCTGATCTCGGCGTTACGGGAGGTGTAGTTGTAGACGGAACACTTACTTCGACAAACATCGATGGATTGACCCGAGATTGCCGGTGGAAATTTGCGCCATCAACAATCTGGGTGATCTCGTCATGCGGCGCCTCCTTCGACGGCGGCAGGGCCGGCCACGAATACCCGCCGCCAAGACACCCGTCACCGGAACGACCGGCAACGGGCATCGTGGCGATCGCCCCGAGGGTCAGGAGCAGGTCTTTCCCTTGTTGATGCAGGTGACGATGCGTTGCATGGTCTGGGCGGAGTTGACGTTGACGAAGTCGTTGTGGTCGGAGAAGGGGTTGTGGTTCTCCTCGGGGAAGGAGTCGAGGGCGTACTGGCCCTTGACCTGCACGCCGCGAGCGATGTCGTAGGCCACGGTGATGCGCAGTTGCGGGATCGCCTGGAAGCCCTGCGGGCAGGCGCCGGTGGCCCTGTCGGCGAACGCGACGTGATTGCGGTGGTTGTCGCTGTCGATGCTCTTGCCGTCCCAGCAGCCGGGGAAGTCGTGCACGCGCTGCACCCGGCTGCCGGCGGGGCAGATCGGGTACTTGTCGGAGAGCCGATCGGCGAAGCCCGAGCAGGTCCAGGTGGCACGGGCGTTTGCCGGACCGCGGCTGGTGGGCTTGGCGTCGCCGGTCAGGGCCCGGAGGAACTTCGGCATCGGCACCACCTTGGCGACGGGGTTGCCGCGGTACTCGATCAGCACCTGCGCGGGGCGGACGATGCCGCCGGTGTTGCCGGGCAGTTCGAAGTTGGGTCCCTGCGGATCGGGCAGTGCGGTTGCCGTGCCGGGCGCGCTGCTCGGTGCCGCCGGGGTGGCGGGGGCCTGGTCCAGCCTGCAGGCGGCGAGCGCGTCGAGACCCTGCGGTCGGGCACCCTGCCGACCGATCGCGATGGCGATCCGCTCGAGCGCGGCGGCCCGCTTGGCGCGCAGCGGTCCGAGGATGGCGTTGTCGACGAAGGCCGGGCCGCCCTGGCCACGGCTACTGACCAGGCGTTCGTTGGCCTCGGAGACCTGCCGGTCGAGGTCGTCGAGGTTGCGGTTCACCTCGGCAAGAGCCCGATTGGGTACGCCAGGCAGCCGGTCCCGTACGGCGGGGCACTGAATCCGCGGATTCGCGGCCTGGGCGGCCCTGGCGCTCGCGCGGTGGGCGCTGTCGGGCATCCGGGCGTGCATGTCGTCGTAGCTGACGTCACAATCCACAAGCGACACCAGGCCGGGCTGGTTGCCGCCGCCGGCGGTGATCGTGGTGCTGATCTGCCTGAGAAGTACGGCCCGGCGGGCCCGCAGCGCGTCGACGACCTCGCGGTTGAACGCGGCGTCGATCCGGCCTCGGCTGGCGGTCATCCGCTGGTTCGCGGCGGCCTGCTGGCGTTCCAGTTCGGCCAGCAGGCGGTCGACGGTGTCGCGGGCCGAGGCGGGGACGGCCCGCAGCCTCTTGCCGACCGAGGGGCAGACGACCATCGGCTGGGTCTGGGCGAGGGCCTGCTGGACGTGTCTGCCGCTGCGGACGGTCTTGTCGATGCGCACCACCGGCCAGAAGTAGGACGACTTGTCGCCGTTGCGGCAGGTGGTGCCACTGGCGTCCAAATCGGCGTCCGAGGAGTTCGCGGTGATGGCCAGATTGCCGACGAAGTCGTGGACGTGTTCGGCGCCGTTGCGGATGCCGGGCTGGGCCACCGGGTTGTCCGGGCTGAACTTGCCGTTCTCGTTCGTGCCGCAGTCGACGGTGAACCGGCCTGTCGACGCACCGGCGGCCGGCCTCGGGTTCGGCACGTTCGGCGGCACGTTCTCGATGGGCACGAACTGGTCCAGGCTGGTGGCGGCATCCGCGGTGCCCCTGCCGCCGCTGGAGACGAAGGTGGCGGTGAGCGCACCGGTGGCCGCCAGCACGAGCACGGCCATGGCGAGCCGGACCGGCCGGGTCTGGACCAGCGCGGTCCCGTTTCTTCTGCGGTTCATCGGAATCTCCTCAAAGCCGCAAGCGGCTCCGGTGATGTGCTGTCCCCAGTCGGTACGGGCCGACGACCGCTCAACGGTCAACGGCCGCCGGGCACGTCATGGTTCGGTAAGAAGTCCGGCGGGGGAGCGAACCGCTACAGCAGGCCCCGCTCGCGGATCAGGGCGAGCCGGTCCGGTGGCAGGCAACTGGTCAGGTTCTTTTCCAGGTCAACCAGTTCGAGGTCGACCGCGTACACCACGAAATCGTCGGTGACCGGCAGCGTGGCCGACCAGTCGCGCAGGTTCAGCCGAGCCGCGACCGCGCACATCAGTCGCCGGAGGGTCTCGGATCCGGCCGAGACGTCGGGGTCGTCCGCGTCGAGTAGGGCGAGTTCCTGCCGTATCAGCCGCGACGGCCCGAGGTCGATGTCGGTGCTGGTGTCGAAGTCCGCCGGCGACCAGGCAGCGCGGGCTTCCACCGTGCGCAGCTCGTCCCGTTCGTCGGTGGTGGCGGCGCTGATGCCGAGCGACAGCTGCGCGGGCCCGGCATAACTGAGGGCGAGACAGGCGACCGGGTCGTCGACCGGCAGCAGCGCCGCCGCGTCCGGAATCAGGGCCACCAACTCGTCTTCGAGGGCGCGGCACGCCGCGTCGAGGTCGAACCCCGCCGGGGGCCGGACGTACAGCTCCCGCGACCTTCTGCCGGCGACCTCGACGAGCGCGCGCAGGCCGAGCTCGTCATGCTCGGCCATCAGGATGGCAGATGGATGGCCATGGTGCTCGATCTCGACGCGACTGATCCGCCCATCGGTGTACGTGTACGTCTCGCGCCCCGAGCCGTGCCGCGCGACCATGTTCGCCGCGCGCATCAGCCCATCTTCGAAGCGGTACTGGTGCAGGTAGATCGGGCCGTCCGTGTCGAAGTGCGCTGCCTCGACAACCTCGTGGCCGTGGCGGAAGAACGTCTCGTAGTACAGGCGGCCGTGCAGGAAGCCGCTGTACTCCTGGACCACTGCCACCCGGCCCTGGGCATCGAACCCGAGCCGCAGGACGTCCGCATCCACCGGCGGACGGGCCTCCAGGCGACGCCCGGGCCTGAGCAGGTCCCGCTCGAAGCGCAACGGGCGCAGATCAAGACCCGGCCAGGTATACCAGTCCCACGACGCGACGAGCGCGGTTGCCTCCCGTTTCCGGGACTCGTACTCGTCGGCGAGCTGGGCGAATCGCGCCGCGACGTCAGGCATGTCCAGGAGCGTACGGCTCACCTCGCCGGCGCGACCTGACGCGTACCTCCGGATCTGCCGTGCGGCACGCCGCGGGCCGTGCCCACCGGCACCCGCCTGCGGGAGGTGATCCCTCGGCTGGGGGACGACGTCCGGCCGCGCCGGTTCGTAAGGTAGCCACCTGGCACCCGTGATCGAGGCCGCGCCACCGCCTTTGGCGGTGGAGCGCCGCGGCTTCTGGTCCGGACGCCCACGGGAGGGGAAGAGATGGCAGCGACAGGCACGCCTGTGCTTTTCGTCCATGGCATGTTCCTGTACACCGCGTCCTGGGCCCGTTGGGTCGAGCTGTTTCGGACGGCGGGATTTGCCCCGCTGAATCCGGGCTGGCCGGGGGAGCCGAGCACGGTCGCGGAAGCGCGGCAGGAGCCGGACCGGGTCGCCGGCACCGGCATCGATGACATCGTCGCGCACTACGCGCAGATCGTCGGCACGCTCGGCACACGGCCGGTCGTCGTCGGCCACTCGACCGGCGGCCTGGTGGCCCAGCGCCTCCTCGATCAGGATCTCGCCGTGGCGGCGGTGGCGCTGCAACCTCCACCGATCAGAGGTGTGGCAAACCGTGCGCCGTCGAGCATTCCGGTGGGCTGGCCCCTGCTGCGCAACCCGGCCAACCGGCGGCGGGCGTTGTCGCCGACCGCACGACAGTTTCGATACAGCCACGGCAACGCGCTCACCACCACCGAATCCGACAGGCTGTACCGGCAGTGGGTCATCCCATCACCCGGCAGGCCGGTCTTCGAGCTGGTGTCCGCGAACCTCTCCCGGCGCTCACCGGCCACCATCGACGCCGCCAACGCGGCCCGGGGACCACTGCTCATGCTGGCCGGCGGAAAGGACCACAGTGCGCCCGCGGCCGTCGTCAGGGCCACGGTCGAGCGATACCGCGCCTCCTCGGCGGTCACGGACTACCAGGAGTTCGCCGACCGCGGGCACTCGATGCCGATCGACAGCGGCTGGCGCGAGATCGCCGACGCCACACTTGTGTGGATGCGACGCCACCTCCGGTAACCGCCCGGGTGCGGGGAGGCCGGTCCGGCAGCCCCTCCGCAGGTCAACCGTCGACGAGCGCGGGGAAGTGTTCGCCGCGGTTGAGGACGGCCACTCCCCGTTCACCGCCACCACCGATCCGGTCGTAGCAGCCGGCCGTGACACAGGCGAGCACTGTCGGACGGCTCCTGCGTCCCCGGTAGAAGGCATCGACTCGCTGGTTCGCGTCGTCGTACACCTCGACGAGAGGCTGCCGGTCAGCGTTCGACAACCCGCGTTCGGCGTAGAGGCCGTCCCGCACCGGCACCAGCCCGTAGCAACGGGGGCAGGTGGTGGCGACGACCGACGGGTACGCCGAAACCAACGCCGCGCCCACCGCCAGCAACAGGGCGCCCAGACCCATCGCCAGCCACCGGCGTCGCCGTCGTCGTGGTCGTGGTGGTGTCAGCACTCGACGTCCTCTCGGCCGGGCCCCGGATCTGAGCGGTCAGACGAGCCAGTGACCGGCACGCATCAGGTCACGACCGGCGATCTCGTTCTCCTCCCGCCACGCCTGTATCCGGCGAGGTGTCACTCGGAAGTACGCGTAGCGGGTGGTGCCGACGCGCGCGTCCCAGAGCCTCGCGGCGAACGCGTCGGCCAGATCGACAGGTACGGTTTCGCGCGAGAACGTCTCGACGGTGCCGTCGATGAGTATCACGTCGCGGGTCGTACCGACCGACATCCGCACTCGTTGCGAGGCACGCAGATTGCGCGCGGTCGGGCTGGACTCGGCGGTGGCCAGGGTCAGGGCCCCGCCGTCCCAGAGGAAGGAGAGCGGCACCAGGTGGGCGTTGCCCTCCCGGTCCGCTGAGGCGACCCACGCGTCCAGGTCGCGACCGAGGCGGGTGAGCGTGTCCTGCTTCCGTTGCTGCGCGGTGCGCGGCGCTTCGGCTGCCACGTCGAAATCCTCCCACCCCGCGAGCGATCCTCGCGGTCCCGGCCGACGTCGATCAGCCGGGTCCACCCTGATCACTCCAGCCCTGCCCGCCATGCGTCGCGGTGAGCGTCGAGGTAGTCGGCGGTTGCCAGCCAGTAGGGACCGTCCTCGGTCCAGATCCTGGCCCACGGACGTTGCCCTGCAACACTTCCTTGCGGCTACTCACCCCGAGATTCTGCGCCGTCGCCCTGGTGTCGGAGGTTCTCGGGGACGGGCAGCGCGTACCTCTCGGCCTGCGCCGTGGTCCGGGGTTGCTGTTGCCAGGGATCTCCGGTCGCGCCGGCGGCGAGGTGTTCCTCGTAGCTGGCCACTTTGCCGTTCACGAGATCGAGGCAGTCGCCCAGCCGCGTGAGCTGCTCGGTGATGTGACGCCTGTGTTCGCGGAGCAGCTCGAGCCGTTCGGCCTCGTTGCCGCTGCCCTCGCGGACGAGCTGGGCCAGGCGGCTGATCGTCGCGAGTGGCATCCCGGAGGCGCGGAACTTCACGCAGTTCGCCAGCCACTCCACGTCCCAGGCGCTGTAGACACGCCTGCCGGACCCGTCCCGCCGCACCTCGCTTGCCAACAGGCCCCTGCGCTCGTAGAGCCGCAGGGCGTGCACGCTCAACCCGGTACGCCGCGCCACCTGTCCGATGCTCAGGTCATTGTCCGACACGGTGCCGACCGTAACCCGTTGACCTAGACCGCGGTCCAGCACCTAGCTTCGCTGACATGACCAGCGACACGACCCACGCCATGTTCGGCGCCCACAGTACGACCGAAGACGTCCTCGCCGGAGTCGACCTCAGCGGCAGGACAGCCGTCGTCACGGGCGGCTACTCCGGTCTCGGACTGGCCACCACCCGCGCGCTCGCCCGGGCCGGGGCTCGGGTCGTCGTCCCCGCTCGCCGACCGGACGCGGCACAGCAGGCACTCGGCGGCGCGGCCGGGGTCGAGGTCGACCAGGTCGATCTCGCCGACCTCGCCTCCGTCCGCGCGTTCGCCGAACGGTTTCTCCGCAGCCGTCCCGTCCTCGACATCCTGGTCGCGGGAGCCGGGGTCATGGCGTGCCCCCAGACCCGGGTCGGACCCGGCTGGGAGGCGCAGTTCGCGATCAACCACCTCGGCCACTACGCGCTTGTGAACCTGCTGTGGCCCGCGCTCACCGCCTCCGGTGCTGCCCGTGTCGTCTCGGTCGCCTCCGGGCGCGACCCGTCGTGGCGGATCCGGTGGGACGACGTGCAGTTCGAGCGCGGCTACGACAAGTGGGAGGCCTACACCCAGTCGAAGCTCGCCAACATCCTGTTCGCCCGCCACCTCGGCCTGCTCGGCAGACCGCACGGGGTCCGCGCCTTCTCCGTCAACCCCGGCTACATCCAGACTCCGCTGCAACGACACCTGGCGGTGGAGGAGATGGTCGCCGCCGGCTGGATCGACGTGGACGGAACTCCCGCGCCGGGCCTGTTCAAGACCGTCGAGCAGGGCGCGGCGACCCAGGTGTGGGCCGCCACGTCACCCCACCTCGACTCGTACGGCGGCGACTACTGCGTGGACTGCCAGGTCACCGACGGCAGCCCCGACGACAGCGGTACGGCGGCCCGGCTCTGGGCGCTCTCGGCCGACCTGACCGGACTCGACCTCGTCGACCGCGCCTGACCCCTGCCGCCTGCTCGCGCCCTTGTTCGAGAAGAGCTGCGGCAGGTTCACGGTGGCCGCTGCCGGCGATGCGCCTGATCGGCGGTCGCCAACTGCCGCGCCAGCCGACCCCGCGTGGCCAGGGCGGTTGCCCGTTCGACGGAGATCACGCTGGCGGATCGCGGTGGCGTCGCCCGTTGTCGGGAATCGCTTCACGCGCGTCCATGCACGCCTTACTTTCACAACCTTCGATGTCCAGGCCCCTGGCTCGATGGGGAGCGTTGGTCTGCCGCGGACGGTGGTGGGAGGAGACTTCATGCGCGGACGCAGATGGGCGACCCTGGTGGTGGCGGCGGCGACGCTCGCGCTGGGTGGGCTGGTCGGAACCGGCGCCACTCCGGCCGCGGCGGACCCGCAGGGCGGGACGCTGCGCAATGTCTACTCCGACGGCCAGTTCTGCAACAGCTACGGCAGCGAGGGCGTCCGGACCGGCCTGTGGAGCTGGTACTACTGCGAGTATCGCCAGTACGGCCCCAACGCTCCGGGCTTCTACTTCCTCTGGAGCTTCACCTACTAGGACCCGTTCCGGCGACGAGCGCCCGGGTCGCCGCGTGCAGCCGCTCCGGTAGCAAGCTTACTTGCGTGGCACGCATATTTGCGTGCCACGCAAGTAGTGCTACCGTGGGGGCATGACGGGGTTGCGGGAGCGCAAGAAGGCCGAGACGCGGGCGGCGCTCGGCTGGGCCGCGATCCATCTCACCGCGGAGCGCGGCTACGACAACGTCCGCGTGGAGGACATCGCCGAGGCGGCCGGGGTGTCCCCACGCACCTTCAACAACTACTTTTCCAGCAAGGCCGAGGCGATCGCCTCCCGCCACCTCGACCGGAGTCTGCGCACCGCCGCCGCGCTTCGCGAACGCCCCGCCGACGAGCCGCTCTGGGCGGCGCTCACCCAGGCCGCGCTCGAGCAGTTCACCCGCGGCCCCGAGGTCGAGGCGATGCCATCCCCGGCCCACGCCCAGTGGGTGGCCGGCGTTCGCACCATGCTCGCCGAGCCCGCGCTACAGGGCGAGCGGCTGCGCGCCGTGGCGGTCGCCGAGGCCGAGTTGGCCGCTGCGGTCGCCGAGCGCACCGGCACCGACCTCGCCACCGAGATGTATCCGAGGCTCGTCGCGGCCGCCGCCAGCGCCGCCGTCGCCGTCGCCATGCAGCACTATCTCGACAGCGCCGACCCGCCCACCCCGATCGAACGCCTCATCACCGACGCCTTCACCCAGCTCGCCGCCGGCCTCCCGGCACCGCCCCGCTGACGCCCGACCTCGGCTCACGCACCACCTCACCCACGTCCTCAGCCGCGTACCCCGCGGTGGGCCGGCCGCGCGCCGCGCCTGCCCTGGCGATGACGCACACCCGAAAAGGATCACGGCAATGATCGATGTCCTCATTGTTGGGGCCGGCCCCAACGGCCTCATGCTCGCCTGCGAACTGGCCCTCGCCGGCGTCCACCCGGTCGTCCTCGAACGTCACGCCACGCCCACCGGCGAGCCCCGCGCCAACGGCCTCGTCGGCCAGGTCGTCCGCCTGCTCGACAGGCGTGGCCTCTACGCGCGACTCAGCGGCGAGAGCACCCCGCCGAGCCCGCGACCAGCCTTCGTCTTCGGCGCGTTCCCGCTGGACCTCACGATGCTCGCGGAGAACCCGCACTACGCGCTCGGCGTGCCGCAGGCCCACCTCGAGGCCGCCCTCGCCGCCCGAGCCGCCGAGCTCGGCGTCGACCTGCGCCGCGGCCACGAGGTCGTCGACCTCCGCCAACGCCCCGACGCGGTCGAGGTCAGCCTTGCCGACGGTACGCGGCTCAACTCCCGCTTTCTCGTCGGCGCCGACGGTGGCCGCAGCGCGGTGCGCCGCCTCGCCGGCATCGATTTCCCCGGTGTCACGAATGACCTGTCGGTCTCCCGCACCGCCACCGTGACCGTTCCCGCGTCATCCCTCGATCCCGAGACCGGCGGCCTGCGCGTCCCCGGCTACGGCGTCGTCCCGCCGTTCCAGCACACCCGCACCGCACGCGGTCTGATCGTCTGGGCCCCGTTTCCCGGCCGTCCGGCGATCCTGAGCACGACGGAGTGGCCCGACACGCCACCGGGCGACGAGACCCCGATGAGCCTGCCGGAGCTACGCGCCAGCGTCACCCGGGTGCTCGGCGTCGACGTCCCGGTCGGCGCACCGGACGGCCCCGGCCTGCTGCGGCGGCTGGCCGGTGGCAACACCCGCATCGCCGCCCGCTACCGCGCCGGCCGGGTGCTGCTGGTCGGCGACGCCGCGCACGTGCACCCCGCGATGGGCGGTCCCGGCCTCAACCTGGGCCTCCAGGACGCCGTCAACCTGGGTTGGAAGCTCGCCGCGACCGTCCACGGCTGGGCGCCGCAGGGTCTGCTCGACACGTACGAGAGCGAGCGTCGCCCCGTCGCCGAACGTGTCGTCATGTCCACCCAGGCCCAGTCGGCGCTCACCGGCCCCGGCGACGAGATCACCGGCCTGCGGGAACTCTTCGCCGAACTGCTGCGCAAGCCGGAGGTGACCGGGCACATCGCGGCGCTGATGTCCGGCGCGGACATCCGCTACCCCGCCGACCCCGCGGACCCGTTGGCCGGTCGCTACGCACCCGACGTGGTCGTGCACGGTGACCACGGCCCGGTGCGCCTGGCCGAGCTGACCCGCTCCGCCCGGCCGCTGCTGCTGGACTCCACGGGTGCCTACGGCGGGGTCGCCGCGCCGTGGCGAGACCGGGTCGACGTGATCACCGGCCCCCTGGAGGGCACGACCGCGACCGCGTTGCTCGTGCGCCCCGACTGTTTCGTCGCCTGGTCCGCCGGGGACCCCGCCACGCTGCGCGCCTCGCTCACCCAGCACTTCGGCCTGCCGGAATGAGGGGCCGCCGGCTCACGGATGCCCGCCGTCCGCACGCGGATCAGGGCTTGCGCCGTAGTTCGCGCAACACGCCGTGCCGACGCGCGGCCCAGACGAGCCGCCGGACGCTCGGATGCCGCACGAACAGCACGGCCACCTGGCGGATCAGGCCGAACCTGTTGTCGCGTGCCTGGTTGTCGAGTGCCTGCCAGATCAACTCGCGCACGGTGGAGCTGTCCAGCACGGCTCGCAGCTCCCGCCGTACTGCGGGATCGTCGGCCGCCGAGGCGATGGCGGCAGCCTGACCCGGGCGGTCGGCGAGCGGCTCCACCGCGGCCGCGACGAGTGGCCGGCGCACCTCGTCCTGCTCCAGCAGCAGCAACACGGCTTCCCGAATCTCGAGCGTGTCCAGGGCTGAGCGCAGCAGGTTCACCAGGCTGCGCTCGACCTCGCGGTCATGATCCGCCACGGACAGCGTGGCCAGCAGTACCGCCACCTCCTCGAGATCGATGAGGTGGCACAACCCGCTGCGAAACTCCGGCATGCCCCAGGCAACCTGGAGTGCCTTGACGAGATTGCGGTTCATGAACCATCCGCTACCCGAAAGCGACAGGCGGCGAAACCCGGCGGTCAAGCGAATCGCCGGACCGGTAAACCGCGCGGGCCGACGCGGTGTCTTGCTTGTTGACGAGGCCCGGGAGGTCCGATGAGTGATTCGCGTGGGGCGGAGTTCGATGACTTCGTTCGCACACGGTCGGTGGTGCTGCTGCGGGTTGCCTTCCTGTTGACCGGGGATCGGCACGCGGCGGAGGACCTGCTCCAGGAGGTGTTGGAGCAGGTGTACGTGCGCTGGCGGCGGGTGCGGAGCAGCCCGGAGGCGTACGCGCGACGTGCGCTGGTGAACCGGTCGATCAACAGGTGGCGTTGGCGTGCCCGGCGTCCGGAGCGGGCGCTTGGTGACCACGACGGGGTGGCCCGGGACCACGCCGACGCCGTCGCGGTACGCGAGTTGGTCGTCGGGGCGTTGCGGGCGTTGCCGGCTCGGCAGCGGGCCGCGGTCGTGCTGCGTTACCTGGAAGATCTGCCGGTCGCCGACGTCGCGGCGGCGATGGGGTGCTCCGCGGGCGCGGTGAAGAGTCACGCCTCGCGTGGGTTGGCCCGGCTGCGGGAGGCGCTCGCGGAGACAGGTCTCGCCATGCCCATCACTGAATCCAGGAGTTCGCGATGACAATGAACGACAGTGAGGTGCGCGAGATCCTGCGTCGCGCGACGGATGACCTGGCCGTCCCGGCGGGGCTGCTGGGTGCGGTACGCCGGGGTGGGCAGCGGCGGGCGGTGCGCCGCCGGGCCGTGTTGGCGGCTGTCTGCGTGGCCGTCGTGGCCCTCCCCGTGGCCGGCGGGCTCCGGTTGGCCGACGACGGAGGTGGGGCGCCGGCCGCCGTGCCGCTGTTCCACGAGCCCACCCGCGGTGACCTGGCCGCCGACGACGGGTACCTGCGGCAGGTCCGTGAGGCGTGGGAGCGCCAACTGAAGCAGATGGGTGAGGGGATGCGCGGCGAGCCGCACGTCGTCTGGGCCGGTAACACACCCGCTGGCCCGGCCGCCTACGTCGCCGGGGACACCACGAACGACAGATCTGTCGGGTTCGTCGAACCCACCGCCGACGGCCCACGCGTCGAAACCCTGACGCGACTTGACGATTCCGGAACGGATGGCCTCGAGCAGGCCGCACTGTTGGGTTCGCAGCGCGACGTGCTCCTGGTGCTCGACTTCGGGCAGCAGGTGGAGTTCTCGGCGGACCTGCGGTATCTGCCCGACGGCAGGGTCGAGCGGACCTTCACTCCGGTGGCGTTCCAAGACGGCGCGGCGGTGCTGTCGGTGGCGCCGCAGCGCACGAAGCTCACCGTCGCGCTGGCCCGGACGCCGGTCAGCCGGGCGAACGCGATCCACATCTACAACACGCAACTGATCCTCACGCCCGACAACCAGGACCGGCCGGCGTCACCGCTGTTCCGCCACACGCTGCCCGGCACGCAGCAGGTGTGGGGCGGCGACCCGGCTGCCGAGCAGGTGAGCGCGTCAGCCGAAGCCCTCACCGGCTACCTCGACCCGGTGGGCATACACACGCACAACGGATCTCCCCGTCTGTCGGTCTACGGGGCAACCCCCGACGGCCGGCGGCTGCTCGTGGAAACCATCCAGTACGACGACGACCCGACCCGGGCCATCGCCCTGCTCGCCGGCAAGGACCTGCCCTTCGAAGCGGTCGCCAGCACGACCGCGGACTGGCTGGCGCCGCTGCCGGTGCGGCTACGACTGCCCGACAACCAGGGCATTTTCGTCGCCGCTGAGGGATCGGCGTTGAGCTACCGGGTCGGCGACGGGCAGTGGCAGGACGCCGGCCGCGACGCGGCACTCCTACCCGCCGCCGCCACCGACGTACGTGTCATTGGTGCCGACGGCACCACGACAAGCGTCCCCGTCGGGTCCTGAACCAGGACCTCGGCGCCAGCTTCGCTGAAGCCGGGGTGTCCGTCGAGCCCGGACACCCCGGTTTCAGAAAGAACGAGTCGATCAACGTCAGGGGCGGTTGTGCACGAACCACGCGTCTCCGGCGGGCAGGGCGACGGCGACCTCCCACCGGCTCAGCTCAAGGTTCGGAGCGAGTGCCCTGAGCTGGCCGGCCGCGGCCCACGCGTCGTCGCCCGGCGTCGGGCGATGACCCACCTGGAACTGGAGCATGGTGCCCCACGACGCGACCAGCCGGGCGTCCCACTGGTGCCGCCACTGCGCCAGCACCTCGGCGAGCCGCTGCTGGTCCGCCAGGGTCAGCGCACCGTAGAAGTCCACCCAGTACGCGCAACCGCGGACGTCGCTCGTGGGCAGCAGCATGAGCAGAACGCTGTCCGGCGCGTACCAGTAGTCGAACTGCGTCACCAACCGCACGCTGTCCAGCACCCGGGCGTGCAGGTCGGTGTCGGTGAGCAGTCGCTCGTACAGCGTCCGCTCCAACTCGGGGACCGGAGTCGGCAGCACCACATCCGACACCAGGGCCGACAGGTCGACACCGGCCACGCCGCGCGCGTGGAACTCGATCTCACCCTCGTCGGCCACGTGGTCGTCGCCGTGGTGGCGGTAGGCCAGCCAGGGTTCGGAGGACCGCGCGGCCTCGACGAACGCGTGTAGCTCCGACGTCGACGGACCCCGCTCGGGCTCCGGCCGGATGGCAATCATGTCGTCGAAGTCGTCGGTGACCAGAACCGGCAGCCGTCCGGTGACCGGCACCAGTGCGTCGGCCGCCTGCCAGGCCTCCCGCAGGCGCTCGGGGTCGACGTCGGCGACGAGGATGGTGCCCGACGGGCCGTGCCCGATCGGCAGACCGGCAAGTGGCGTGCCGACGAATGCCGCTTCGATCTGGTCGAGGTCGTTGCGCACGGCGAGAGTATCCCCGACTCGACCCGATTCCGGGGGGCGCGGATGGCTGCGGCATTCCACGATCGGAGGCCGAGGTCCGGGCGCGGAGGCCCTGGTCAGAGGAGTCGGCCGTCGTGGGCGAGCAGGGCGATCTGGGTACGGTTGTCGAGATCCAACTTGGTCAGGATGTGCGAGACGTGGGCCTTCACCGTCGTCACGCTCATCAGCAGTTCGCCGGCGATCTCGGCGTTGGAGCGCCCCTGGGCGATGGCCAGCACGACGTCGCGTTCCCGGGGCGTGAGCAGGGCCAGGCGCTCGCGCGCCCGCTCGTAGGACGCGGCCCCGGAGGCGACCCGCTGCATGAGGCGGCGCGTCACGCCCGGAGACAGCATCGGGTTACCGGCGGCGACCGCGCGGACCGCCTGACTGATCTGCTCCGGCGGGGTGTCCTTGAGCAGGAAGCCGCTGGCACCGGCGTGGAGGGCTCGCACCACGTGCTCGTCGGTGTCGAACGTGGTGAGCACGATGATCTCGGGTGGCCGGTGGCGCCGACGCAGGCGCTCGGTGGCGGTGATGCCGTTGACACCGGGCATCCTGATGTCCATCAGCACCACGTCGGGCAGGTGCCGGTCCACAGCGGTGATCGCCGTGGCGCCGTCGGCGGCCTCGCCCACGACGACGATCCCGTCGGCGCCGTCGAGCATCAGCGTGAGCATCCCCCGGACGAGGGGATCGTCGTCGACGATGACGACCCGGATCGGGCCCGTCACGTCGGCCACGGCAGCCACGCGGTGAGGTGGAACCGCCCCGCGGCGTCGACGTGGTGCGCGACGCGACCACCGGTGAGCGCGGCCCGTTCGGCGAGCCCGATCAGACCGGTGCCGATGCTGCCGGTGGCACCGCTGTCGGGCGTGGTCGGGTTGCTCACCGCGATGCTCAGGCCGGAGCCGGGCGCGCCGCCGAGCACCAGCCGGACCGGCTGCCCGGCCGCGTGCTTGCGGGCGTTCGTCAGTGCCTCCTGTGCGATCCGGTACGCGGTGCGGCCCACCGCCGGGGGAATGTCGACCGGCGGCCCGATCGGGTCGTCGACCTCGATCTGTTGCCCGGCGGCCCGAGCCTCGTCGAGCAGGCGCGGCAGGTCGGCGAGGGTCTGCCCGGCTGGTGCGTCGGTCGGCGACTCGGCGTCGTCGCGGCGCAGCAGCGTGATGACCTCGCGCAGCTCGTCGAGGGCGTGGTGCGCGCTGGCCCGGATCACCCCGGCGGCGGCGCTGAGCCGCTCGGGCGGTGCGTCGGGCCGGTACTCCATCGCGCCGGCGGCCGCCGCCAGCAGTGACAGCCGGTGGGCCAGCACGTCGTGCATCTCCCGCGCGATCCGGCTGCGCTCGGCCGCCCGCGCCTCGACGACCCGTCGTTCCTGCTCCTGCTCGGCCCGCCGGGCCCGGTCCCGCAGTGCTGCCAGCAGGGCGTGCCGGGCCTGCGCCCAGGTGCCCCAGCCGAGCAGGGCCGCGTACGCGATCGCCAGCAGCAGCAGCCGCCACCCGTACGGCAGGCTGGGCACCGGCCGCCAGATCGCCTGTACCGCCTCGCCCGCCACGCCGACCGCCGCCGTCGTCGCTGCCTGCCGAAACGGCCGGTTGCGGGCGGTGAACAGCACCGCGAAGCTGGCCACCGGCGTGGCCACCGGGGAGAGCGCGACGAGCAGGCCGGCGAGCACGCCACCGATCTCCGGGCGGCGGACGACCACCGGTACGAGGGTCAGGGCGGCCACCGCCAGCGCGATGTCGGTGCCGACCAGGGCGGCGGAGCTGGCACGGACGGCGGACCACAGCATGGACGCGACGAGGACGCCGATCGCCACAGTCGTCACGCCCACCGGGACGGAACGCCACGTCCTCGGCTGCGCTACCTCGCACGTCGCCGTATCCATTCGCGCAGGCTACTGGGCTCGCGGCGGGGCGGACCACCTCCTTTGGTAGTACGCCCCACCGCCGGCGGACGTACGTGCCGCGGCGTCCGGACCGACGTGCCCGGCCGGCCCCGGCGCACAGACTCGGCGCATGACGAACAACCTTCTCCCGCGACGAGCCGCGGTGGCGGCCGGCACGATCCTGGTGGCGACGGCCGAGTTCGCGCTGCTGCACTCGGTGGCGGGCGTCGACCTGGCGGTCCGGTCGGGACATTCGACCCGGCAGATCACCGTGGCCGCGGTCGTCGTGGCCGCCGCGGTCGCGGCGCTGGCCGGTTGGGCGCTGCTCGCGGCGCTGGAACGCCTGACCAACCGCCCCCGTGTCTGGTGGACCTCGGTCGCGGTCCCGGTCCTGCTGCTGTCGCTCCTGGTCGGGCCGCCGAGTGGCGTCGGCGGGGGAGCGAAGGCGACTCTCGCGCTGCTGCACCTGAGCGTCGGCGTCGTCCTCATCCTCGGCCTGTCCCGGCCGCGCCCGGAAATGCTGGACCGATGACCGCGCTGACCGTCCGCAAGCAGGACGGGGCCTTCGTCCTCGACTCCGGGGCGCGCGCCTCGCTGCGTACCGGCTGGACCTGGCGGTGCGGTGAGATCCGCACCGGCGCCGGCCTCTGGACTGTCGAACCGACCGGCCGCCCACGCGTCGGGTTCATCGCCCGGGGCGGGCACGGCGTGGCGGTGCGGCTCGACCCGAGTCGGTCGCACGTGCCGGGGCCCGGCGGGGTGGTGCGCTGGGTGCCCGGTCGTGGCGGTGGTGAGCTGGTACGCGACGGACACCGCCTCGCGGTGCGCCTTCCTCGCCGATCGGGTGGACCGATCCGCGTCGACGTCACCGGCGAGTGGGCCGAGGTGGAGCTGGTGGTGCTCACCGCCTGTTTCGCGCTGATGAGTCAGCGGCGGCGACGCACCCTGATCATGATGGCGGTCGTCAGCGCGGCGAGTGGGTGACCGCCGGGGTCTCGGGTCAGGTACGCGGCCGGAACGGGGCGAGCACGGCACGGATCTGGTCGGCCGCGCCCCAGTCGTCGTCGAACTGCGCCAGCACGGCGAGGTGCTGTCGGAGCTGGACGATCGGCATCCGGGTCCGCCAGTCGTCGTCAAGCGCGGTCCGGTCCGCGTAGACCTCGAAGAACCGTCGCGCCTCGGGCGGGGGCGAGGTGGACCAGACGTGGGCGAGGTCGACCTCCGCCCACGTGTAGGACACCGCCGGGTCGATGAGCGCCGGCTGCCCGTCCGCGGTGGCCAGGATGTTCTGGGTCCACAGGTCGCCGTGCGTCAGGCACGCGGGCCGGTCCGGCAGCAGGTCGGGCAGCCGGTGACAGAGCCGTTCCAGGGCCGCCCGGTCTCCGGCGTCGAGTGCCGCCTCCACCCGGGGCTCCCCGAGCCACCGGAGCAGCCGGTGCTCCGCGAAGAACACGTGGCCGTTGTCCTGCCACGTGTTGACCTGGCGGCGGCGGCCCAGCCAGTTGTCGTGGTGCCAACCGAAGCGGGGATGGGTCGTGTTCAGGTGCATGTCGGCGAGCAGGTGCGCGAGCCGCTCCCAGAAGGTCTCGCTGTGCGGCCTCGGGTGCAACACCGACAACACGAGCAGTTCACGGTCCGCCAGGAGCACCTCGGGTGTCGGCACGCCGCCGAGCTCGCGCAGGGCGGCCAGCCCGTCGGCCTCCGCGCGGAAGACCCCGTCGGCCGGCGCGTCGGCGAAGGCCTTGACGAACACCGATGGCGCGTCCCGGCGGGTGGCTATGCCCGCGAGCGCCGCAACCCCGCCGGCCACCGGCCGCACCGCGACGACCTCGCCCATCCGGGCCGCGAGTAGGCGTTCCCACAGGATCGTCGTCGAGCGCATCAGGGCGCACTCCTCATGGTCGGCGTGCTCGGTCACCACAGCTTAGGCGTTGGCGAAACACCTACCGGATGCGTCCATGGTGGACCGACGAAGGGTCTGAGCCGCCTCAGGGCCGGCTCCGTGGTTGGGCGAGGAAGCGGAGATACTCCACCCGGTCGAACGGGTTGCCGTCGGTGCGGGGCCGACACGGCGGGTCGCCGGACACCAGGCGGTCCCCGCCGGGCGCCGACGACCACAGCCCCTCCCCGCTGGACAGGTCCGGCAGCCGCCGCTGCGCCTCCGGTTCGAGCCGCGCCGGCAGCACCCCGCCGATCCGCCAACCGGCGGCGCTCTCGTCGGTGCCGTCGATCCGGGCGCCGAGCCGGCCCAGGTACGACGTGACCGCGCCGAGCCGGTCGGTCGGCACCTCCGCCTCGAACCGGCGGCACGGCTCGAAGACCCGGGTGCCCGCCTCGTCGAGCGCCCGCATGAGGACGTACGGCGTCAGGTCCCGGAAGTGCCCGGCCGTGGTGATCGGCGACCAGTAGCCGCTGTGGGTGAGGGTGACCCGGATGTCGGTGACCGGCCAGCCGTGGCAACCCTGGTCGAGAGCGGCCCGGGTGGCCTCCTCGATGGCCTTGTGAAACGACAGCGGCAGCGAGCCGAGTTCGACCTCCAGCCGGTAGTCCACCCCGGAGCCGGGTTCGACCCGGAGCCCGACCGTGCCGAAGAAGCCGTGCCCGATGATCTCCACCGCCGTGCCGGTGCCGGTTGGCCGCTCGACGTGCATCAGTCGACCCGACCCGAACTCGGCCTCGATCCCGTACGCCTCGGCCAGCGTGGCAGCCAGCACCTCCCGCTGCACCTCGCCGTAGAGCAGCACACTCGTGCCGCCGTCCGGGGCCACCCGGGTCCGGATGAACGGGTCGGTGTCCGCGATGTCCAGCAGCGCGGCGTGCAGGGCCAGCGTCCGGGCCGGATCACGGGGTCGCACCACCGCCTCCAGGGTCGGCGCCGGAAAGTACGACCGCCCGTCGAGGCCGGCCGGGCTGCCGAGCTGGTCGCCGAGGCGTACCCCGGTCAGGCCGGCGACGCGGGCGATGTACCCGGCGGTCAGCGCGGCCGGCGGATGGTCCCGCCCGGTCGGCTCGGCGTGGTCGGTGGCCGCGCCGACCACGTCGAGCCTGGTGATCCGGGCGGGGGTCGCGGTGACCCGGCCGTCCGGCTCCCGGCGGTACGCGACGACCCGCTGGCGGGCCAGGAGCTTCCCGCCGTACGACCGCAGGTACGCCACCCGCTCGCCGGCGGGGTCGCGTTCGATGGCGAAGACCCGGGCCCGCGGCTCGGGTTCCGCCGGTGGTGACGCCGGGAGCAGGGTCGCGATGACGTCCAGCAGCTCCGGTACGCCGGCTCCGGACATCGCCGAGCCGAACAGCAGGGGGTGGATCTGCCCGGCCGCGACCTGGACCCGGAGCGCCCTGTCGATCCGATCCGGGTCGGGCGGCAGGTCGTCCACCAGGGCGGCCAGCAGCTCGTCGTCGTGTTCGGCGAGGGCCTCGGCGAGCCGGTGGGCGCGGCTGTGGTCGTACCGCTGATCGTCTCGCCGGAAGGCGGCCTCGGGGGTGCCGGGCGCGCGGACCGTGCCCAGCGGGGCAACGGTCGGGGTGAGCAGTCGGCGCACGTCCGCGACCAGCTCGTCGGTGCGGGCGCCCACCCGGTCGATCTTGTTCACGAAGATCAGTGTGGGTAGCCGGAGCGATCGGAGGATCCGCATGATCCGTCGGCTGTGCGGTTGCACTCCCTCGACGGCCGACAGCACCAGGATCGCCGCGTCGAGCACCCCGAGCGCGCGTTCGACCTCGGCCACGAAGTCGCTGTGCCCGGGGGTGTCGAGCAGGTTGACCTGGCAGTCGGGCAAGCCGAACGCGGCCACGGCGCTGCGGATGGTGATGCCCCGGCGGCGCTCGATGTCGCCGGTGTCGGTCTGGGTGGTGCCCGCGTCGACGCTGCCGAGCCGGTCGATGACGCCGGTGGCGTGCAGCAGGCGTTCGGTCAGGCTTGTCTTACCGGCGTCGACATGGGCGACGATGCCGAGGTTGATGGTCTGCATGGGCTGACGGGTCCTCGAAAGCTCGCGTCCGGATGGGCGGGAAGGTTTCGAGTCCGCGCATCGCCGTGCTCCCGTCGGTCGTTAGTTGCCCCTGGTGACGCCGGACCGATGGTGGCCCAGGCCAGCTTCGGGTCACGCTGGCACGGCCGGGGGCGACCGGTCCACCGAATAACGCGTGGCCGGCCGTCACGTGGCGTGCTCCCACCCGGACGGGTGACGCTTGATTACATCGCCTCGCGTCAATAGATTGAGGCGGGGCGTCGCCGAGGTTCCGGGTAACCGGGCCGTCGGCGACTGACAGGTCCAACCCGAGCCGGGCACCGCGGTCGTACGCACCGACCAGCCGTTGTGGCGCGCCGCCGCGCCGCATCCAGGGCGCGTTGGCGTGCCGTGTCCGTCCAGGACGCGCGTCGCCGCGCCGCCACCCTCCCGCTCGATGGCAGAAGGACCTCTCATGACGATTCTCCGCGCCCGCCCCGGTCCGACCCTGGCGGTCGTCGCCGCACTGGCCGCCGTGACCGCGACCGGAACGGTCCTGCTCACCAGCCCGGCCGCAGCCGCCCAGGGCTGCCGGGTCGACTACACGCCCAACCAGTGGCCCGGCGGGTTCACCGCAAACGTGAAGGTGTCACCCGGCGACACCGCCGTCTCCAGTTGGACCGTCACCTGGACGTACGCCGGCGACGAACGCGTCACGAACGGCTGGAACGCCACGGTCAGCCAGTCCGGCTCGACGGTGACCGCCCGCAACATGTCGTACAACGGCAGCATCCCGGCCGCCGGGGTCACCGAGTTCGGCGTGCAGGGCACGTACGGCGCCAGCGGTGGCGCGCCGACCGGGTTCAGCCTGAACGGCGTACCGTGCAACGGCGCCGGGCCGAGCCCGACGGGTGTGCCCACCACGCTGAACCCGACGACCCCGCCGCCGACCAGCGCGCCGCCGACGACGCCCCCGCCGACCAGCGCGCCGCCCACGACCCCGCCGCCCACCAGCGCGCCACCGACGACGCCGCCGCCCACCACCCCGCCGCCCACCGGGTGTGCCGGGGCGGTGCTCTGTGACGGCTTCGAGAACCAGACCGGCTCGACGCCGTCCGGCGACTGGACCGTGGTGAATCCGGACTGTTCCGGCGCCGGCACGGCCACCATCGACACGGCCACCACGCACAGCGGCAGCCGGGCGGTCCGGATCAGCGGCGCGGCCGGCTACTGCAACCACGTCTTCATCAGGTCCACCAAGAACCTCGGCAGCCTGGGCAGTGTCCGGTACGGCCGCATCTGGGTACGGCACACCACGGCCCAGCCCACCGAGCACACCACGATGATGGCGATGACCGACGCCGCGGACGGCAACAAGGACCTGCGGATCGGTGGCCAGAACGGCGCCCTGCAGTGGAACCGCGCCTCGGACGACGCGACCCTGCCCGAGCAGAGCCCGGCGGGGGTGGCGCAGAGCGTTCCGCTGCCCACCAACCGGTGGACCTGCCTGGAGTTCATGGTGGACGGCTCGGCGGGTCAGCTCCGTACCTGGCTGGACGGCACCGCCATCGCCGGGCTGACCGCGGACGGCGTACCGACACACGACATCGACGGCCAGTGGTACAACCGCACCTGGCGGCCCCAGCTCACCGACCTCAAGCTGGGCTGGGAGAGCTACGGCGGCGGGGCCGACACCCTCTGGTACGACGACGTCGCGATGGGGTCCAGCCGAATCGGCTGCTGACCCGTCGAGCCGGGTGAGTCCGGCATGGTGGCTCACGTCCCCCTGCGCGTCGATCGGTCGTCGCGCAGGGGGCACGTCACCGCGGGGCGGGGTTCCACGATCCGTCGGCGCGTGGTTGGCGGCTCGTGGTCAGCCGCGCCGGCCTGCCCACAGCGGGCTGTCCACGTAGTGGTTGTCGTAGTGGTCCTGGGTCTCGCGGACGTCCTGCCAGGTGGCTTCGCCCCGGTGCACCGTGTCGAGCAGCCGGTAGTAGTCGAACCGGGGCTTGCCGGGGGTGATCACCACCAGAAAGTCGGCGTCCTGTCCGTCGGCGGGGGCGAAGGCGTGCGGGATGTTCGGCGGGACGAAGAGCGTGTCTCCCCTGTGCAGGGTGTGCAACTCGTCGCCGACGAGCATCTCGAGGGCGCCGTCGAGCACGAAGAACAGCTCGCCGGAGCGGGTGTGCAGGTGTGGTGGCGCGCCGTCGGCGCCGTGCTTGAGCAGGGTGCGATTGCTGGTCAGGGCGCCATCGGTGTGCTCCGGGTCGAGGAGCAGTGTGATCACGCTGGTCGGGTCGCTGTCGAGAACCTCGGCCTGGGCCGCGCGTACCAGTGTCATTGTCGACTCCCTCGATGATCGCTGATTTCTAGACATTAGATGTCCAGGAACGGTCGAGGCCAGAGAGGGTGACACTGATCCCATTTCCTGGACAGGTAGGGTCCAGGATTATGCGGATGAGTCAGGGTGTCGAACGGGCCCTCCACACGTGTCTCAACCTGAGCTGGCTGGACGCCCCGGTGCCGACGGGTGCCCTCGCGGCGTTCTACGAGCTGCCGCCGGCCTACCTGAACAAGTCGCTGCAGGCCCTGGTCCGGGCCGGGATCCTGACGTCGACCTCGGGTCCGCGCGGGGGTTTCCACCTGGCCCGTGCGCCGGAGACGGTCTCCCTGCTGGACATCGTCACCGCGATCGAGGGCCCGGAGGAGCTGTTCCAGTGCGACCAGATCCTCCGCCAGGGGCCGGGGGAGCACGCGGGTGTCGACTATCGGCAGTCCTGCGCGTTCGCCCAGGCCATGCGGGGCGCCGACCTGGCCTGGCGGCGGGAGTTGGCCGGCACGACACTGGCCGACGTCCGGGCCGACGTCGAGCGCGGGCACCCCGAGGCGCCGGCCGACACCCGGGCCAGGATCGCGCGACTGCGCTAGGGCCTGTGTCAAAGCCTTCGGTCGAGCCGAGGCGGAGTCCAGGCGGCGATCCGGCAAGGCGGAGATTCGTCCGGATACCGGTGTTGTATCCGGACGAATCTCCAACGCG
The DNA here is from genome assembly GCF_049841595.1 of Micromonospora sp. DT228. Lineage (NCBI taxonomy): Bacteria > Bacillati > Actinomycetota > Actinomycetes > Micromonosporales > Micromonosporaceae > Micromonospora > Micromonospora sp. DT228. The sequence continues at coordinate 428,309 of NZ_JBNCKO010000004.1, read as the reverse complement.
GCCGGTCGTCGTCTGGGCCCGCCGCAGGCCGGCCAGGAGCTTTGACACAGGCCCTAGGGCGTGTGTCGGTGTCCAGGCCGGCCAGGGGCTATGACGCGCGCGAGGTGTTCTGCCCGTGGACTTTGCGACTCGGGGGGTGAAGGACCACACCGCGCTCGGCGGGCCGCTGTGGCAGCGGCCCGCCGAGCGGCCTGGTCGATCCGGTGGGCTTCAGTTTCCGGTGCAGGTGGCGGTGGTCCCGGTGCCGTTTCCGGTGCCCTGGAAGCCGAAAGTGGTGGTCTGACCCACGGCGAGTCGTCCGTTGTAGGTCTGGTTCGCGACGGTGATCGTGCCGCTACTGCCGGTGGCAACGCCGTTCCACACCGACGTGACCGAAGCTCCGCTCGGCAGGTTGAGGGAGACCCGCCAGCCGGAGAGCGCGGTGGTTCCCGCGGTGACGGTGACGGTGGCGACGAAGCCACCGTTCCACTGGTCCTGGACGGAGTAGACCGCGGTGCAGGCGGGGGTGCCGCCGGGCGGCGGCGTGGTCGGGGGTGGTGTGGTCGGGGGCGGCGTGGTGGGCGGCGGTGTGGTCGGGGGCGGCGTGGTCGGGGGCGGCGTGGTGGGCGGCGTGCCGTCGTCGAGCGTCAGGTTCTTCTGCTGGACGCTCCACTGGCTGCGGCACAGACCGCAGTTGGGGCCGACGAAGTTGGCGCCGGCGGTGGTGTCGCCCTTCAGCCGCCACTTGAGGTAGAGCACCGCCACCCGGCCGAACTCACCGCCGTTGGGCTGGTCGTACGTGCCGCCGTGCCCGACGTTCAGGTTGCCCATGAAGGCGGGCAGCCCGGCTGGCAGCTTGCCCCAGTCGTCGATGGCGTTCGGGTAGGCGATGTCGCTGGGTCCGCCGACGAAGTAGGCGATCGGCTTGGTCAGTCTCCGGAGTTGGTAGTCGTCGGCGTCGTTCAACAGGCCGCTGCTGAAGATGCCGGTCGTGGTGACGCGTGGGTCGTTGGAGACGGCGTAGGCCTCCAGACCTCCGCAGGAGAAGCCCGCGACGGCGACCTTCGTCGTGTCGATCCTGTTGTAGTACTTGCTGCCCTGCCGGGAGTTCTCCGCGACGGCCCAGTCGATGGACTGGGTGAGCTGCTGGGAGGTGGTGGAGCCGGATCCGTTCGGCGCCCCGTTGGCGATGGCGAGGAAGCCGTGGGAGGCGATCTCGCGGAGGAAGTTGCCCTGGGAGAGGCCGTTGGCCGAGCAGCCGCCGTTGCCCCAGACGACGATCGGAAGGCGTTCGGACGGGAGTGTCTGTGGCCGGAAGATGGTGTGGTTGGCCAGGCTGGTCGAGGTCTCGTAGTCGGCGGGATAGGGGCCGGATCCGCCGATCGCGGCGTCCGCCGGTGTCGCGCCGAGCGCCATGAGCATGGATGTGATCGGGACGACGGCGGCCGCCAGTCCCACGCAGATCTTCGATCTTCTTCTCATTCGCTCCTCCAGCGGATGCGTCGATCACGCTCCTGGCACGCGGGCGTGTCGGCCACCCGATCGCGGGCCCCGCAGGCGGTCCGAGGGGAGCTGTGTGTGCAGTTACTATCACTGTCGTAACGATAAGTGTCAATGTGTGGCCTGACTCGACAGCGCCAGCAGTCGGAGGTCGTCGGCGGGCTCGTGGGGGCTCGCCCGCTCAGGTTGCCGCACCCGCCAAGCCGGTGACGGGGAGGACAATCGCCGGCATGGATCTCGCCGCGATTCGAGAAGACGTCGCTGTCATCGACATCCTCCTCCGGGACATCGGCCACCGTCCGGTGGACCTGACGGATCCGAACTGGCAGGCGAAGCTGTCAGCCGGGCTGCCGCCGGCGGAGGAGGCCGGAGTGGCGGCCGAGGCGGCAGCGGCCCTGACAACTCTGTTGGACGCCTACGAATCCGGTGACGAGGGGGTCAGGGACGAGGTCCGCCAGATCTTCCGGGCACACCGCCACTTTGGTTGGGGCGTCCGCCTCACGGGTCGGTGGTCGTCCCCCGCCGCCGAGTTGCGCCGGCGGCTGGTGCACATCTCGGCCCGGGACCAGTCGGAGGACCCCCGTGACGACCTCGTCGGGATCTGGGAACTGTGCGCCAGGGCGCGCGGACGCGGGGTGGACGTCGCGCCCATCATTCGTGCCGTCGCCGACATCTCCGGCGAGGTCGACCATTACGGCATGGGGTCCACCCGTCTGCTGATCCTGCGGGGCCTGGAACACCGCTGACACCGCGAGGCGAAATCCCCTTGGCTCGGCTCAGGTGGTGGAGGATTGACGCGATCGGGTGGTCAGGGCGTAGCCGGCGGTCGTGACGCCCAGCGCCACGCCCCAGCCGAGGAACACCAGCAGCGTGGCGGTCACCGCCCACCCGTCCAGCAGGTCCGACCAGGGCAGGTCGCCCGCGACCAGCCGGCCGACGAACACCACGCTGCTCAGCACGCCGTAGGTGACGAGCGTGAGCGCCACGGCCCCGGCCGGGGCCACCGCCAGCAGCCGGGGCACCGCGCGCCCACCCAGCCCCGGCACCCACCGCGGAATGTGCTGCCCCCACCGCTGCACCAGCCCGAGAGCGAGCAGCCCGGCGAGCGGTGGGACGACGGTGATCGCCACCCCCGTCGTCGTCGAGAGGGTGTTGTTGATGTCGTGCAGTTCCCGCTCGGAGATGCCGAACGGAACCCCGAGCACCCAGAGCCCGTGTGGTACGGCCCAGCCGACCACCGGCAGCGTGACCGCCACGTACGCCCATCGCCGTGTCCACCGGGGCACCGGCCGGTAGCCGGGAGTCACCGGCCCGCGTCGGGGCCCGGACGCGTTCGCCAGCCCGGTGAACAGGATGCCACCGGCCAGCAGGGCGAGCCGGGCACCGAGGTCACGCCAGTCCGAGGGACGTCCCGCCAACGCCGCCGGGACCTCGAAGAGCAGGTGCAGCGGGAACGCGGTGACCAGCAGCAGTGCCGCCGCGAGCCAGCTACCCGTGGTCGCGGCCCGACCGGGGAAGCGGACCGCGCCCACGACCACAAGCGCGAGGACGACGCCGACTGCCAGCGGTCCCCAGCCCGCCCAGAAGGGCAGTGTCTCGACGCGGTCGGCACCGCATCCCCCGGCCGGATCGACCAGATCGGTCCGGTCACAGGCGGTGTACGCCCATCGGCCACCGGCGATCCAGAACAGACGCAGAGCCCCTTCGCCGACGAGGAAGAGGGCGCACGCCAGCGCCCACGGTCCTACCCGGTCGGCGGCTGGGGGTCGGTGCGGACGAGCGGTACGGTCGGACATGTCACTCCCCTGTGGACGGTCTCGCGCCGGTTAGCCCTGCCGTCCGTCTCGGCGACCAGCAGCCACACACCGGCAGTCATGAGTCGATGATCTGCGGCGGTGGACGACTCCTCCTCCCCGGCGCAGGGGAGCGGGCTCCCTCTGTCGAGGGGGCGGCCGCGGGCTCCGCTCAACGGGCCGTTTCGGAATAGACCTCCACGTCGTAGAGCAGCTGCACGTGGCGGCGGCCGTTGGTGATGCCGACGAAGGTCGGGTCGCCGGCCGGGGTGCGACCCTGGCGCCACGCCTCCGCCCGTGCGGCTTCCCGCGACTCGTGGTGTGTCTTGCCGTCCTGGTGTAGCCGCAGAACGCGTTGGGCGGTGATCCGGTCGCTGTCGAGGTGGATTCGGAGCAGGGGCATTCGCCAACCTCCTTGCCGACGTATCGGATTGCCGTCTGATGTTCAGCTGGCTTACCGACGTTAAGTTTCCTGTCCGCAGGACTAGGGTGGTGCCATGACCAGCGCAGATCCGGGCGTACCGCCGACGCCCCCGGCCGGGCCACGAGAGGGCCGCACGTCACCACCGGTGTGGCTACGCGCGGAGCCATCTCGTCCGCGACGGAAGGCGCCGCTGACCCTCGGACGCATCGTCGACGCCGCGGTGACCCTGCTGGACGAGCGTGGCATCGAGGGTCTGACCATGCGCGGCCTCGCCCAGCAACTCGACGTGACGGCGACGGCCCTGTACTGGCACGTGACGACGAAGGACGACGTCCTGGACCTGGCCGTCGACCGGATCTTCGGCGACGTGACCATCCCGGACGTGAGCGACGACTGGCTGGAGGACGCCCGGCTCCTCGTCCGAGCCTGGCGCGCCGCGATGTTGCGCCATCCCTGGGCGCCGAATCTCATCGGACGTCCGATGCTCGGCCCCAACGTCCTCGCCCGCACCGAGTTCCTCCAGGCGGCGCTCGTGCGCGGCGGCTGTCGCGGACTTCCGCTCGCGGTGGCCACGCGGATGCTTGCCAACTACGTCATCGGTGCCGCGCTCACCGAAGCCACCTGGCACCAGACCGCGGACCCGCGGGCGCGGGCTGCCGCCCGCGACCACATCGCCGCGCGGGCCGACGAGTACCCGACCCTCGACGCCTCCGGCCACCTCGACGACACCCGATGGGACGACGACCTGCTGTTCGAGGAGGGCCTCGACGGGATCCTTCGGGCAGCGGCGCGGTCCGGGCTGCCGCGCTGACCGGCGCGCCGCCGGCGGGACCGTGCGGACCGTCCACCAGCTCACGCGGCTCTGGCGCACGACCCCGACCGGCCCGGAGGCCCGGAGCCACTGGCTCCGGGCCTCCGGTGTCGCCCGTCGATCAGGGGCTGGTGCAGGTGATGTTTGCGGGTGGGGTTGCGCTGTCGCCGGTGGCGGTGAACCCGAAGGTGGCCGACGCGTTCGGAGCCAACGTGCCGTTGTAGGCGGCGTTCCGGACGGTGACGCTGCCGGTGGTACCCGTGTTGGTGCCGCTCCAGAGGCTGCTGATGGCCTGGCCACTGGCCAGGGTCAGGCCGACGGTCCAGCCGTTGATTGTGGCGGTGGTGTTGTTGGTGACCGTGACCTCACCCTGGAAGCCGCCGGGCCAGTTGTTGACCATGCGGTAGGTGGCGACGCAGCTGCCCGGCTCCCCGGTCGGCGGCGGGGTGGTCGGCGGCGGGGTGGTCGGCGGCGGCGTGGTCGGGGGCGGCGTGGTCGGCGGAGGGGTCGTGGGGGGAGTGGTGGACTGGAACTGACTGAAGAACCTCCAGATCTCCCCCGAGGTCCAGGTCCTGGAGTCGTTCGGGCCGGACCCGTCGACCGGGCTCGGGGTGTGGTCGCCGTCGAACGCGGCCCACTGCACGGGATACCCCGACCGGCAGCCCGCGTAGGTGGTGGTGATGTGGGTGCCGCTGCCCCGGCTCGGTTCGCGCGGGCTCTGGGCGGTGCAGCCGTTGTTCCTGACGAACGTGTCGCGTAGCGCCCGGCCCTGCGAGATGTTCAGCACGCTGTCGTAGATGCCGTGGATGCCGAAGTAGGGGACGGGTTGGGTGCCGCCGTTGCAACCGCTGAGATTGGCGCCGGACAGGACGGCGACCGCGCGGATGACCGTGGGTCGGGCGCAGGCCACGGCGTAGCTCATCGCCCCGCCGTAGCTCCAGCCCAGGGCGAACCGTTGGGTCGTGTCGACGCAGAGGTCGTTCTCGACCTGCCGCGAGATGTCGTCGAAGAGGGTCAGGTCGCGACCGTTGGTGTTGGCCCAGCCGGCGTTTATGCCCTGGGGCGCAACGAAGATCGTGGTGTTGTTCGACAGCGGCGCGAGCCCGTAGTAGCCGGCCGAGGCGACGTTGCTGGCCGAGCCGTTCAGCCAGTGGAAGCCGAAGACCAGCCGGTACGGGTTGTTCCGGTCGTAACCGTCCGGGATCCGCAGGATGTAGGTGCGACTCTGGCCGCTGCTCTGGATGGTGCGTGTCCCGTTGGTGAGCGTGGGGGCCTTGCCGCAGCCGGCGGTGGCCGCGAGCGTGCCGTTCGTCGCGGCCACCGCCGCTCCGCGCAGGCCGCCGTTCAGCACGCCACCGGCGGTCGCCGCCAGGAGAACCGCCGCGCCCGCGATGAACGAGAGGACTTGTCTATGTTTCGCCATTGCCTGACTCCTTGCCGCTTGTCGTCCTGTGGTGGTGGTGAGCGGTGCCGGCGACCGCCGGCCGTGCCCGTTGTGACACCGAGGTTGTGGGTGGCGGCTCACACCCCACCGTCCGCTCGCCGTCAGCGAGACGGATCGGGCCGGCGCGGCGGGCACGGGTGGTGTGCGGGCCGTACCGCCGCTGTCGGGTTGCCCGCGACGGGAGGGGGAAGCTGGGGCATGCGGTCGGACCGAGATCGTCCGCCAACCGCCTGCGCTCGCCTGGCATCGGCGGAGCGGCCCGGACTGGTCACCGACTGGCAAGGGCGGCCGGAGGGCGTCGCCCTCGGCGTGCCTTGTCGATCGACTCAGGTGATCGGGAGCGTGCCCTTCACTCCCGCGCCAAAAGATAGCATGTCATCTATATAATGCTCAACCGCCCGAGTCGTTCCCAGGCGCTCTGAGCAGGCGTCGCTCGTCAGCCTGCCGCCTTCTGCCGCAGCCCCTACCGGACCGCACGAGTGGCCGGGGGTGAGGCGCTTGCCTGCCGTGTCAAATCCACGCTGACGGCGTACCGTCAGGACGAACACCCGCGCCAGCTCGCCAACTCGTCGCGAAAGAAGTGGCCGGTCCACACGTGCGAGGCGAGAGGCCCGCTGACGTCATGAGGACGGGGGAAGCGAAATGAACGTCGCTACCATAGTCGGCGGCCTCGTCGCGCTCTTCGTTGTCGCCGCAGCGATCGTGAGTCTGCGCAGACGTGGTACCACTCCCGACTCCGTCGGTCAGCTCCTGAGACTCCTCGCGGTCGCCGCCACCGCCTGGATCGTCGTTGCGCTGGTGCCGTTCACGATCGAGGACAGCGGTGCTGCCGCCTTCTACCTGTTGGGTGTGCCGGTGGTCGCGGTGATCTGTCCCCTCATCGCGGACCTGGCCCACCGTGCCGTCGCCACGACCACCACGGTCGGGGCGCTGGTCATGCTGGCGTGGGCGCTCCTGCTTGGCCTCGGCATCGGTCTCCGGTTCGCCCTTCCGGCCCTGCTGCTGGGGGCGGCGGCGATAGCCACCATGGCCAGCCGAGGCGCGACGGCGCCGAGCAACCAGGATGCCTGAGGTCGGCTGCGGCGCCGCCCCTACCTTGGCCGCTTGACGTCGGTCAACCGATCGCTGAGGAAGGCGCGTTCCACGTCGTTGTCGGTAAGGGTCAGCGCCTCCTCGTAGGCAGTCACCGCCTGGGGCCACCGCCGCAGCTGGCGCAGGAAGTCGGCGCGGGCGGCACTCAGATATCCGTAGGTGGCCAGGGCCGGATCGGCGAGCATCGGCGTGAGCGCGTCGAGTCCGGCCTCGGGGCCGTCGCGTAGCCCGATCGCGACGGCGCGATTGAGGCCGACGACGGGTGACGGCCACAGCCGGAGCAGGGCGTCGTAGAGCCCGACGATCTCGTTCCAGTCGGTGTCCTGCCAGGTTGGCGCCTCGGCGTGCACGGCGGCTATGGCGGCTTCCAGGGCGTACCGGGTCGGTGGCCGTCGGCGCAGCGCGTCGGTCAACAACGACAGGCCCTCGCCGATGAGCTGCCGGTTCCAGCGTGTGCGGTCCTGCTTCGACAGCAGCACCAGCCGCCCGTCGGCGGACAAGCGGGTCTCCTGCCGTGCCGTGGTGAGCAGCAGCAGTGCCAGCAGGGCGCTGATCTGGGTGTCGGTCGGCATGAGCAGGTGCAGCATGCGGGCCAGACCGATCGCGCAGTCCACCAGGTCCTGCCGCACCAGGTGCGCGCCCACCGGTGCGGTGTGTCCGGTCGTGAAGATGAGATGGACGACCTCGAGGACGGCGCCGACCCGCTCGCCGAGTTGGTCCGGGCCCGGTACCCGGTACGGGATGCGGGCCGCGGCGATCTTCCTCTTGGCCCGGGTGATCCGGGCAGCCATGGTGGTCGGTGGCACCAGGAACGCACGCGCCACCTCCGGTGTGGACAATCCGCACACCAACCGCAGGGTCAGGGCGACCCGCGCCTGCCGGGACAGTGCGGGGTGCACGCAGGTGAAGATGAGGCGCAGCCGGTCGTCGACCAGACCATCCTCGGGGCCCGGCACCGTCTCGTCCGCGACGAGCAACGGCATCTTGCGACGGAACACCGACTCACGGCGCAGGACGTCCCGGGCCCGGTTGCGAGCGATGGTGGTGAGCCAGGCGCCCGGCCGGTCGGGAATGCCGCTCTCGGCCCAGGTCTCCAGGGCCTGTGTGAACGCGTCCTGGGTGCACTCCTCGGCGAGGTCGAGGTCGCGGGTCAGCTGGGCGGTCGTGCTGAGCACCTGGGCCCAGTCGCGGCGGTGCGCCTGCGCGACCGCCGCGACGACCATGTCGTTCATCCGTGGTCGACCACCGGACGGATCTCCACGCCGCTGTGTGCCGCGCGCACCTCGGGCAGCAGTGCCGCGAGAGACAGCACCTCGTCCAGGTCGGCCGCCTCCAGCAGGTAGTAACCGCCGAGCGCCTCCTTGGTCTCCAGGAACGGCCCGTCGGTCGTGTCGAGCTGGCCGAGCGCGTCCGAGCGCAGTGCGGTGGCCGTGGGCGCCGGTTCCAGCTGTTGACCGCCGAGGATCCGCTCGCCGGCCTCGGCGACGAACGCCACGTGGGCGGCGTCGTGCGCCTTCCACTGCTCGTCGGTCATGGCGTCCCACTGCTGCGCGTCCCCGTAGATGAGGATCATGTACTTGGCCATGTCTCGTGTCCCATCGTGTGCTGGCCCCGTCGGTCGTGGCCTTTACTCTGACGACGAGCCAGCAGGGCTCTGGATCGACAGCCGGGACGACATTCTCGATCCGACGACCGGAGGATCATCGCAGGCTCCGGGTTCCGGTCACGAGTGCGCGGGCGACGCGGCCGGCCGCGGTGCGGGCGGAAAGGAGGGGCCGCCTCCGCGGTGTGCGCGGAGGCGGCCCGACCGACCGTGTGGTGACGCGGGTTCAGCTACGGGTGGACCACTGCTGGTTCTGCTGTCCGTTGCAGGCCCAGAGGAGGAGTTTGGTGCCGTTCGCTGTCCCCGCGCCGTTGGCGTCGAGGCAGAGCCCGGACTGGACGCCGGTGATGGTGCCGTTGGAGTTGATGTTCCACTGTTGGTTGGTGCCCCCGTTGCAGTCCCAGATGATCACCTGGGTGCCGTTGGTGGTGCCCCGGCCGCTGGCGTCGAGGCACTTGTTGCCGTACACCTGGAGTTGTTTGCCGGCGGTCTGGGTCCAGCGTTGGGCGGTGTTGCCGACGCAGTCCCAGAGTTGCACCTGGGTGCCGTTTGTGGTGGTGCCGTTCGGCACGTCGACGCAGCGGCCGGACTGGCCGCCCACGACCTGCACGCCCTGTTGCGGGTTACCGCCACCGCTCGGTGCGTACGCGGCGGCGGCGATGTTTGCCTGCACGGCATCCTCGGTCACGGCCGTCGGGTAGCCGGAGGTCAACACACCTTCGAAGAAGGTGCCCCGCCCGGTGATGCTGTTGTCGCCGCCGATGCCGAGCAGGATGGCCCCCTCCTTCTTCATCGGGTGGTAGCCGTTGGGGCGACGCCCGTCGAAGTAGGTGGTCAGGCCGCCCGACTGCGCGCTTCCACCCCGGATGGCCCAGTGGTTCGGCTCGCCCTTGACCATCGCGGTGACGAAGCGGTGGTTGATGGACGCGATGTTGTTGTACCCGGCGTTCACCCCGGAGAACAGCCCCCACTCCAGGTCGGCCATGATCCACGGCCCGGCGCCGGCGCCGTAGCCCCACTGCTTGTTGGCACCGAAGTAGACGGTCTCCATGATGGCGCGCTCGTCGGCCAGGTTGTTCGTCTGCGCGTTGCCGTAGTCGAAGCAGCACCACTGGTTGTAGTGCGTGCCGTCGACGACGGCGTAGATGCCCTCGGGCTGGTCGCCGGTGGCGACACCGTTTGTGTTGTTGTTGCGGTAGCCGGTGCCCGGGGCGATGTAGACGCCGTACGCCTTCTGGCCACCGACGGTGATCGGGGCCGCCTTCGCGTCGGCGAGGTTGTCATATCCGCCGGCAGCGGGGCCGACGAAATAGCCGGGGGGTGCCTGGGTGAGGCGGTTGTTGCGGCCGGACTGGTCGTAGAGGATGGTGATGACGCAGTTGGTGTTGGCGCAGAACGTGTCCTGCGTGGCGGCGTTGACGTAGCCACCCTCGCTCAGCACGCCGATGTCGCGGGTGGTGTTGTCCGAGGACCGCCGGACCTGGTAGAGCGGGCCGTTGTACGCGCCGTACAGCGCGCGGGTGGTGCTGTGCGCGGCCACGCACGGGGTGCCCCCCGAGGCGTAGATGTCGCACGGTCCCGTGCCGGCGGCGTGGGCGACGCCCGGCGCGTCCGAGACCACGTAGATGCTGGCACCGATGGCGAGAACCAGCATGGTTCCCGCAGCGGCCATCAGGCGACGCAAGCGTCTTTTCACATTCATTGGATCCTCTCGGCGGTGTGGTGGGGTGCGGTGGTAAGCGACATCACACGTCACACCTTTTTACATTAATGTGCATCCATCTATTGCGCCACCTTCCGCGGCCCGCGCGTCCGGTTCGGCGCCCACCGACATCCATCTCGTCAGGCACCGGTTCCACGACGTGTCGGAATCGCCGGCTGTGCCCGTGCTGGCTGCGGAACTTCCGGACTCGGGCCGAGGATTCCGGACGGATATGCTCGTCAGCGAAAGACGGTGCGTCCCCGTGTCGGGGCAATAATCGATTCGAGGGCGCGGTATGAACATCGGGGAGATCGCCCGTCGGGCGGGGGTGTCCCGCAGCACCGTGTCCTACGTGCTGAGCGGGAAGCGGACCGTGTCGGAGACGACCCGGCAGCGGATCCAGGCGGTCATCGACGAGCTGGACTATCGACCGAACGCCAGTGCCCGCGCGCTGAAGGAGGGCCGCACCCGCACCCTCGGCCTGGTGATTCCCCCGGCGAGCCAGCGGCTGACCGACATGCAGTTGGGGTTCGTCGCGAGCGTCGTCGAGGCGGCCGCCCGCCACGATCTCGATGTGTTGCTGTCCCCGTCCGGTGGTGACCATGACCGGTCGTTCGAGCGGATCGTCACCGGGCGTCGGGTGGACGGCGTGGTCCTGATGGAGATTCGCCTGGCGGACGACCGGGTGACCCGCCTGACCAGGGCCGGTCTGCCGTTCGTCACGATCGGGCGGATAGCCGAGCCGCACGAGATGAGCTGGATCGACATCGACTACTCCGGGCTGATCGCCCGCTGCGTGCACCACCTGGCCGATCTGGGGCACCGGCACGTGGCGCTCGTGAACCGCTCCGCCGAGCTGGTGGCTGCGGGTTACGGCCCCAGCCATCGAGCGCTGGCCGGCTTCCGGGCCGCGGCGATGGAACGGGGCCTGACCGGTGTGGAGGTCTGCAGCGGCGACGACACCGCCGCCGGCGAGGCGTGCGTGGAACAGTTGCTCGTGACACATCCGGACGTGACGGCCGTCGCCACCATCAACGAGGCCGCGCTGCCCGGCATGCAGCGCGCGCTGACCGGCGCCGGCCTGTCCGTGCCCCGCGACTTCTCCGTCACCGGTGTCGCCGCCCAACACTGGGCGGAGGACTTTCGCCCCCCGTTGACGGCGGCGGACGTCCCGATGGTCGAGATGGGCGCCGAGGCCGTGTCGCTGCTGCTGGAGAGCATCGCCGCCCCCGACGCCGTGCCACGCCACCGGCTGTACAGCCCGCCCATCTCGTTGCGCTCCAGCACCGGTCCGGTGCGGGCCCGGAGAGTCGACGCGGCTACCCCTTCGTGACCCGCCGTTCCTCCTGACCGGCGGCCAGGATCAGGTAGCTGCTGGCCGTCCAGGTGTACGCGCGGTCCCGGAGCCCGGCCCCGGTCTCGGCGTCGAAGTTCTCCGCGAACCCGGACTTCTCGCACAGCGCCAGGAACCGTCGACTGATCTCGTCGGCGACCCTGGTCTGCCCGGCCCGCCGCAGGCCGTCCTCGACCAGGACGGTGGAGGGTGCCCAGATCGGGCCACGCCAGTAGCCGTCGGCGAGGTAGTGCGCCGAGTCGACCGGCTCGGTGGCCAGCCCGTGGGTGGTCAGGTGGGTTTCGACGCCCCGGGCCAGCGCGGCGGCCACCGGGGCCGGCAGGTCGGCGCCGAGCGCGACGGGCATCAGGTCGAGCAGGCTCCGACTCGCCCGCCGCTGGCCGGTGTGCGGATTGCGGGCGGTGAAGCGTTCGCCGTCCCACAGGTCCCGCAGCATGGCGCCGTGGATCCGGTCGGCCTCCCGGGACCACTGCTCGGCGGGCTCACCCAGCTCGCCGGCGAGGTCGGCGAGGCAGCGCAGCTGGGACACCAGGAACGCGGCGAGGTCGGCCGTCTCGAGGACCCGGTTGGCGTCGAAGGTGGTCGCGTTGTCCCAGCCGCTGTCGTTGCCGTGCTGGTAGTGGGGCAGGTCGTGGCCGGGGGCCCGACGCGCGTCGAGCCAGAACCGGGTCCAGCGGGCCAGCCGCTCGTACGTCTGCGTCAGCGCCGCCCGGTCCGGTGGCTGGGGAAGGCGGCGACGCAGGTGCCGCAGGGCCCAGCCGTGGATGGGGGGCTTGACGTAGTTGTGCAGGACCTCGGAGTGCGTGACCGAGTCGGGTAGGGCACCGGCCTCGTCCTGGTGGTCGAAGGGCAGCTGGAACTGGTGCCAGGCCAGCTCCGGCTCGCCGGCGGCCAGGGCGATCGCGTTGAAGCAGTGGTCCCAGCTCCACACCTTGTCCATCCAGTGCTTGGACATCAGGACCGCGGGCCGGGTGACGAAGCCCGCCGGGGCGACGGTGGCGGACCACAGGACGTAGGCGGCGAGTTCGGCGGCCGGGGTTTCCGCACCGCGCCACGGTGCGACAGCGTCGACGAACGCGGTGAACTCGGCGGCCCGGTCGCGGCACAGTTGGTCGAAGGTGGCCGCCCCGGCGTACGGGCGGCGTGCGGTGGCGTACTCCTCGATCGCGATCTCCCACGGTTGGTCGCCGGGAAGGTCCACGTGTCGGTCCGCGCTGCCGAGCGCCTCGACCCCCGCGGTGCGATGGAGCGCTCCGGAGAGAACGGTGACCCGGTAGCGGCGACCGGTCTCGTACGAGGTGAACACGTGGGAGCCGTCGACCGGGTCGTGGTAGAGGTAGGTGCCGCTGAACGGGGTGAGGGTGGGCGCGGCCGCTGCCACCCGCAGGCCGAGGCGTCGGCCCCGGATCCGCAGGGTGTCCGGGCCGTCGTAGACAGCCTCGATCCGGTCGGTGCCGTTTCGCCAGGTCAGCAGCGCGGGTGTGGCGACGATCGTGGCATCGGCCGCCGCGGGGGAGAGCCGCAGTACGGGGTGTAGCCCGGTCTGGTGGGAGACCAGGTGCAGATCGTCGGCGTACGTCTTCTCGGCGACCACCGGGGAGATGTTGAACCAGGCTCCTCGGTAGCTGAACGGGATGTCCTGGACGGGGAACTCCGGACCGGACGGGGCGACGGTCATGGGTGGCGGGTGCCTTTCTGTGGTGCGGGTGGTCAGTCCTTGACGGCGCCGGCGGTCACGCCCATCGAGACGTAGCGCTGGGCCAGGATCAGCAGCACCGCGGCGGGGATGGAGGCGACGACAGCGGTGGCCATGATGGCGTTCCACTGCTGGTTGTTGTTGCCGATGTAGTGGTAGATGCCGAGGGTGATGGGCTGCCGGTCGCCGCCGCCGGCGAGCGTCGAGGCGAAGATGAAGTCCGACCACGACCACAGGAACGCGAACAGCGACACCGTGACGATCGAGTTGCGGCTGACCGGAAGCACGATCGACCAGAAGGTCCGCAGCCGACCGGCGCCGTCGACCACGGCCGCCTGGAGCAGCTCGTCGGGGATTCCGGACATGAAGGCCGTGAAGATCAGCACGGCGAACGGCACCGCGAGCGTCGAGTCGGCCAGGATCAGTCCGGGCAGCGTGTTCAGGACGCCGAAACTGAGATAGATGGCGTAGAAGCCCATCGCCATGATGATGCCCGGGATCATCTGCGCGATCAGCAGGACGAAGCTCAGTGCCGTGCCGCCGGGTGGCCGCAGTTTCGCCAGCGCGTACCCGGCGGGGGCGGCCAGCGCCACGGTCAGCGCCACCGTGCCGAGACCGACCAGGAAGCTGGTGCCGAGGTAGGGCAACTGCTGGTCGAGGACGGCCCGGTAGCCGTCCAGCGTGCCGTTGGTCGGGAACAGGTGTGGGGGACTGGCCCGCATGTCCTGGTCCCGGGTGAAGGACACGTTGATCATCCAGTAGACGGGGAAGAGCATCAGTCCGGTCAGCACCAGACCGACGGCGGTCTTCCACCAGACCCGAGGTGTGGAGGTGGTCATGGCTGGTTCTGCCTCCGCTGGATCCGGATGTAGACGAGCCCGGCGATCAGGGCCATCACGATGAGCAGGTTGCCGACGGCCGCACCCGGACCGAACTCGGGCAGCAGGTTGCCGAAGCCGAGTCGGTAGGACCAGGTCGCGAGCGTGGCGGAGGAGTTGCTCGGGCCGCCCTTCGTCATGATCCAGATGATGTCGAAGACCTTGAGCGTGTAGATCAGCCCCAGCAGCAGCGTGATCGCGGAGACGGGGCGGAGCAGCGGAAAGGTGATCCCCCAGAACCGTTGCCAGCTCGACGCGCCGTCCAGCGCGGACGCCTCGTACATCTCGACCGGAATCGCCTGTAACCCGCTGTACAGCACCACCAGGTTGAACGGGATGCCGATCCAGATGTTCGCGATGATCACCGAGGCGAGCGACCAGCCCGGCGAGGTGAGCCAGTTGACCGGGTCGATCCCGACGACTCCGAGCGCGGCGTTGACCAGCCCGGAATCACTGTTGAGAAGCCACGACCAGGTCGAGGCCGAGACGATCAGGGGCAGCAGCCACGGTACGAGGATCAACGCCCGCAACGTGCGCGACAGCGGGAAGTGCTGGTGGAAGAAGAGCGCCAGGGCCATGCCGATGGCGAACTGGAAGACGAGCGACGCGCCGGTGAAGATCAGGGTGTGCGACAGGGTGGACCCGAAGGCCGGATCGGTCAGGACCGTCCGGTAGTTGTCGAGGCCGGCGAAGGGCGCGCCGCCCTGCACGAACGAGCGGACGGTGTACTCGCGCAGGCTCAGGTCGAGATTGCGGTAGAGGGGGTAGGCGTAGAAGGCCACCAGGTAGAGGGTGACCGGCGCCAGGAAGCCCCACGCCAGCCATCGGTTGGGCCGGCGGGCGCGGGACGGCGGAGGCCCGGGAGGGGCGGACTTCGCCGCCCCACCCGGATCCGGTACGGCAGTGGAGCTGTGTGTCGAGGGGAGCATGGTGTCGGTTCGGCGCGGTTACCTGGTCGCGGCCTGAGCGGCGGTCAGCGCGTCCTTCGGTGACTTTCCACCGCTGAGGGCCGACTGCACCGCGGTCCACAGCGATTCCGAGATCTTCGGGTACTTCGTGCCGAGGTTGTCACCGGTGCGGCCCTTGGCCGCCCGGACCGCCTCCACCCAGACCTTGAGCTTGGGGTCGGAGGCGGCCTGCCGGTCCTGCACGGCGGCGACGGGTGCGACGTAGGACAGCGTGGTGTCGGTGGTGAGCAGGTTGTCGGCGTTGGTGAGGCAGGCGACGATCTTCTGCGACGTCTCGTACCTGGCGGTCTTCTTCTGCACCGGAATGGAGACGAACTCGCCGCCGGTGGGCGCCGGCGCCGGCCCGCCCGCGCTGGCCGGGATGGCGATGGTGCCGTAGGAGAAGCCGAGCTTCTCCGCGTTGGCCAGCTGCCAGGTGCCGTTCTCGGCGAACGCGAAGTCGCCGGTGGCGAACTCCTGCCAGCTCGTGGTCTGGGTGTTGTTGATGACCGAGTTCGGGGCGAGGCCCTGCCGGAGCCAGTCGGTCCAGAGCGTCAACGCGGACACCGCCTGCGGTGAGTCCAGGCTCGTCAGTTGGGCGCCCGAGCCCCAGAACCAGGGCAGGAACTGGAAGCTGCCCTCCTCGGTGCCGATCGCGGAGAAGGTGATGCCCTTCTTCCCCTTGGCCTTGACCGCGTTCAGTGCCGCGGTCAGCGACGCCCAGTCCTTGATCGAGGCCGGATCGACGCCAGCGGCCTTCAGCAGGTCCTTGTTGTAGTAGAGGGCGAGGGTGTTCGCGCCGATCGGCACCCCGTACGTCTTGCCCGCGCTCTGGCCGGCGCCGAGCAGGTTCGGCGCCATGGCCGAGACGTCGAGCTTGTTGTCCTCGGTGGTGGTGAGCGCCCCGGCCTCGGCCAGTGTCGAGATGACCGGGTTGTCCACGATCAGCACGTCCGGCGAGTTGCTCTGCTGGGCGGCGAGCAGGGCCTTGTTGGTCAGGTCGGTGGTGTCGTAGCCGGTCCGCTCGACGGTCGCCGCCCCCGCCGAGGTGCCGCACTTCTTGAGCAGTGCGACCCACTCGGAGTCGGCGGCGAACTGCGGATACGGGTCCCAGACGAGGTAGGCGCCGCCGTCGCTGGCCCCGTCGTCGGAGGACGATGAGCAGGCGCTGCCGGTCACCGCGGCAAGGGCTATCACGGCGACGGCGGCCAGGCGCCGTCGACGACTGAGTCCTGTCATGTGTTGCCTCACTTCAGTCGATCGTCAGGTGGGTGTGCGGGTTGACCGTCGCGGGGTCGGACACCGTCCGACCATGAGGCGAACCGATTCGACAAATCGGTTCGCACGAAGATAGGTCCGCCGCTGTCGGCAGGTCAAGAGATGATCGGGTGTTCCGAAGGCTGCGCTGTGAAACGCCACCTTCACCGCGTCGTCACTTCATTGACATGGTTCAGTTCCTGGTCCTACGATCCGTGCGAATCGATTCGCAAGCAGCCCTCCGGAGAGCGTCCCCCGCGCCCCACCAAGGAGCCGCCCGTGAAAACCCCGTCCCCCGGCAGGTCAGGCCGCGCCCGCGCGCTCGCCGCCCGACTCGCGGTTGGCCTGCTCGCCGCCACCGCCGCCGTCACCGTCGCCGCGCCTCCAGCGCAGGCCGGCAACGAGTCGATAAGCGTCAACTTCGCCACGGACAACGGCACGCCGACCTACCGCGCGTCCGGCTGGATCTACGGCATGACCGAGAACGCCAGCGGTCCGGCGGACCACTTCTACCGAGACGTCAAGTTCCAGTCCATGCGGGCCGGCGGCGCGCAGCTCCCGGGCAGCGGCTGGGTCGGCGGCACGTACGACCGCCGGTGGAACTCCACACTCGCCCAGGCACGTCGGACCACAGCCCTCGGCGGGAAGTTCATCATCCTGCCGCACGACCTGTGGGGCGCCGACGGCGCCGGAATCTCGCGCTTCCCCGGCGACAACGGCAACTGGACCGACTACGACAACTTTCTGACCCGGCTCATCGGCGACGTCCGCGCGTCCGGGCTGAACGTGCAGTGGGACATCTGGAACGAACCCAACATCACCATCTTCTGGAACCGCCCGATCTCCCAGTACCTCGAACTGTGGCGCCGCACCTACCAGCGCCTCCGGGTGGAGTTCCCCAACCAGCTCATCGTCGGGCCGAGCTGTGCCTGCGTCCCGTCGACGAACCACGCCTTCTGGAACCAGTACCTGGACTTCGTCCGCTCGACGAACACGGTGCCGGACATCATCAGCTGGCACTCGCTGCCGGGCGACCCGGTCGCCAACGTCGCCGCGGCCAACGCCACCCTCGACCCCCGTGGCATCGCCCACCCACGGCCCTACCAGATCAACGAGTACGGCGCGCCCGACGAGCAGAACCCGGCCGACGGCGCCTGGTACATCGCGCGGCTGGAACGGGCCCGGGCCGACGGCCTGCGGGCGAACTGGGCCAGCGGGGGCAGCCTGCACAACGACCTCGGCAACCTGTTGATCCGCAACTCGGCCGGGCAGCACCAGCCCAAGGGCGAGTGGTGGAACTACCGCTTCTACGCCTCCCAGACCGGGCAGATCGCCGGGGTCACCCCCAGCCAGTCGTTCGACGCGTACGCCACGAAGGCGGCCGGCACGGCCAAGATCCTGATCGGCGGCGGTCGCACCACCGGGAACCTGACCGTCAACCTGCAGGGCCTGGACACCACGAGCGGCATCGTGCAGAACAACCAGGTCCGGGTCCTCACCCAACGCATCCCGCACAACAACGGTGGCGCCGTGCCGGGGCCGATCACGGTCTCGAACAGCGTGGTCAGCGTGTCCAACAACAACGCCACGGTGACCCTGCCGTACACCAACCAGACCGACACCTACGCCGTCACCCTGCTGCCCCCGGCCGAGGCCAGCTTCCAGTCGGTGGCGGTGGCCCAGCACTCCCAGCAGTGCCTCAACAACGTCGGCCTGAGCACCGCCGACGGCAACGTCCAGCAGCAGAACTACTGCGACGGCGGCGACCAGCAGCTCTGGAACTTCCGCCCGGTCGCCGGCGTGGCCAACACGTACACCGTGGTCAACCAGCAGAGCGGCAAGTGCCTCGACGTCAGCGGCGTGTCCACCGCCGACGGCGCCGCCGTGCACCAGTGGACCTGCCTGAACACCTCCAACCAGCAGTTCACCCTCCGCAAGGTGACCTACTCGGGTAACGACTCGCACGACTACCAACTCGTCGCGCGGCACAGCGGCAAGTGTGTCGATGTCAGTGGCGTCTCCACGGCGGCCGGCGCGCTGGTCCACCAGTGGACCTGCAAGGCGGTCAACCAGGGCGGCACCCTGAACCAGACGTGGCGGATCCTGGGGCGGTAGTCGCCCCGGGGGAGGTGACGCGCTGGCTGTCCGCCCAGCAGCCAGCGCGCCACCCGGCACCGCATTCATTGACATGAATTCAACAAAGGTCATACGATTCGCTGCGATCCGCCATGCCACCACCCGCCCGTGGCGCGTCGACGATCTCCCCGCGCTTCCCCGACTCCGAGGAGCCACCTCGTGCGAACCCCGTCCCGCAGCGGGCCAGGAACAGCCCGCGACCTCATCCCGAGACGCCAACGCGTCCGACGTCTGACCCTCCTGGCCGGTGCCCTGGCCGGGGTGCTCGTCGTCGTCGGCATCGGCGTCGGCACCACCCCCGGAAGCTCGCCCCTCGCCGCCGGGGCCGCCGTGGCGGCCACCATCCAGCCGGGGCAGAGCACTCCGATCGTCGGCACGCCGTCCGGTCGCTGCCTCGAGGTGCCCAACTCCAGCACCACGAACGGCACCCAGACGCAACTCTGGGACTGCAACGGCGCCGCCGGCCAGACCTGGACCTGGACGTCGAGCAAGCAGATCCAGGTGTATGGCAACAAGTGTCTGGATGCCTCCGGCCGGGGCACCACGAACGGCACCCAGGCGATCATCTGGGACTGCAACGGCCAGAACAACCAGCAGTGGAACGTCAACAGCAACGGCACCATCACCGGCGTGCAGTCCGGGCTCTGCCTCGACGCCAACGCCGCCGCCACCGCGAACGGCACGAAGGTCATCCTCTGGGCCTGCAACGGTGGCGCCAACCAGCAGTGGGCCTCGCCGAACACGCCGCCGACCTCCGTGCCGCCGACCTCGGCGCCGCCGACCAGTCCGCCGCCGAGCGGCGCGCGTCCGTGCGACATCTACGCCTCCGGCGGCACTGCGTGCGTCGCGGCGCACAGCACGACGCGGGCGCTCTACGCGGCGTACACCGGCAACCTCTACCAGGTCCGGCGCTCATCGGACAACACGACCCGCAATGTCGGGCTGACCGGCACGGGTGGCACCGCGAACGCGGCGACCCAGGACTCGTTCTGCGCCGGCACCACCTGCGTCATCACCGTCGTCTTCGACCAGTCCGGGCGCGGCAACGACCTCTGGTACCAGGGGTCGAGCGTGGTTCCGGGCAGCCCGCAGAGCAGGCCGGCGGTCGCGACGACCGAGTCGCTGAGCGTGGGCGGCGCCAAGGCGTACTCGCTCTACATCAACCCCGGCAACAGCTACTGGCGCGACGGGCACCTCACCGGGGTGCCGACCGGTGCCGCGCCCGAGGGCATGTACATGGTGACGAGCGGCACCCACGTCAACAGCGGCTGCTGCTTCGACTACGGCAACAGCGAGACGACGCGCAAGGCCGACGCCGCCGGTGCGATGGACGCCATCAACTTCAGCAAGCAGTGCTGGTTCGGCGGCTGCTCGGGCAGCGGACCCTGGGTGCAGGCAGACCTCGAGTGGGGTCTCTTCCCCGGCGGCAGCCAGAGCTGGAACCCGAACCAGCGCGCCTTCACCAGCAAGTTCGTGACGGCGACGCTGAAGAACAACGGCACGTCCCGCTTCGCCATCAAGGGCAGCGACGCCACGTCCGGCAGCCTCTACACGCTGTACGACGGCTCGCTCCCGCCGGGCTACAGCCCGATGAAGAAGCAGGGCGCGATCATCCTGGGCAGTGGCGGTGACTGCTGCAAGCCCGACGGCGGCGCGAACCTGAGCGCCGGCACCTTCTACGAGGGGGCCATGGTCGCCGGCTACCCGTCCGACGCGACCGAGGCCGCGGTGCAGGCCAGCATCGTGAGCGCCGGCTACCGCTAGCCCGACAACACGTGCGCCGGTCACCACGAGTTGGTGACCGGCGCACGTACTTGTCGACGCCCGCCCGCCCGGCCGCCCTGGCGGGGCCGCCGACACTCCGGGGAGGCACGGTGACGTGCCCATCCCCGGAGTGCATCCGGTGTCAGGCCACCGAGCAGGACGCGCCGTTGAGGGTGAACGCGCTCGGCTTGGCGGTGTTACCCGTGTGCGTGGCCTGGAAGCCGACGGTCACCGATCCGTTCGCGGGTATGCCGCCGTTGTAGGCGACGTTCCGGGCCGTCACCTGTCCCGAGTTCGGGGAGTAGGAGGCGTTCCAGCCCGAGGTGATGCTCTGGCCGCCGGGCAGGGTGAACACCAGGGACCAGCCGTTGACGGCACCGGCGCCGGTGTTCGTCACGGTGATGTTCTCGGTCAGCCCGTTGTTCCAGGCGTTGACGGCGACGGTCACCCGGCAGGCGCCGGAGTCCGGCGGCGGGGTGGTCGGGTTCGGCGGTGGCGTGGTCGGGTTGGGCGGCGGGGTGGTCGGGTTTGGTGGCGGCGTGGTCGGATTGGTCGGGTTGGACAGGCCGAAGAACCCGATGGCGGACGCCGCCATGCCGCTGGCGGGCAGACTGTGCCCGGCGCCCTGGATGCTGTACGCCTCGACCTGGACCGTGCCGCTGCTGTCGGCGTACCTGCGCCGGTTCCAGTTCGGCTGCGGAGCGTCGGTGGAGGTCGGCGTCTGGCTCAACCCGAACACGTTCGTCCACTGCTCGATCGACTCCTGCAACAGCGAGTACGGCACGAGTGTGTCGTTGGTGCCGTGCCACAACTGGACGCGCGGGCGGGGCCCGGAGTAACCGGGGTACGCCTGGCGGACCGCGTCGCCCCACTGTTGCGGCGTACGGTTCATGTTCCCGCCGGTGCACTGGCTGCTGGTGGGTGGGAAGTCGGCCGCGTTGGCGAAGCAGTTGAACGGCACGCCCATGAACGCCGCGCCGGCCTTGAACACGTCGGGATAGAGGGCCAGCATGTGGTTGGTCATCATGCCGCCGGAGGAACTGCCGGTGGCGTAGACCCGGTCCGGGTCGGCGGCGTACTGCTGTTGCACGTGCCGGATCATCGAGATGATCGACACCGGGTCGCTGCCGCCGCCGCGCCGCTTGGCCGCGTCTGACCAGACGTCGAAGCAGTTGCCGAACCCTGCCTGTTGGGTCGCGGACGGGTAGATCACGATGAATCCGTACCGGTCGGCCAGGCCGGCGAACTCGCTGCCGGAGTAGAAGCCGGGGCCGGACCCACCGCAGCCGTGCATCGCCACGATTGTCGCCGGCCGGGCCGGGCGGTTGTCCGGCACGTAGACGTGCATCCGCATCCGACCCGGGTTGTCACCGAAGCTTGTCAGCTCGGTCAGCGACGCCGCGTACGCGGGTTGCGTCGCGGGGACCGCCAGACCGGCCGCCACCAGCGACGCGGCCAGGGCGAGCAGCAGTTTTCTTCTGATTCTCAACGGACGACTCCTTCGATTGCCTGTGCAGGCTGTGGATGGCCGCGCGATCGGCTCGCGGGTGTGCCCGAGGCCCGCGGTGATCGCGCGATGCCCGCTACCGGTGGCTCGCCCTGCCCGACTCCGGACCACATCGCGTGGCGATTAGTGTTCTCCTCGGGCCAACAAGTGTCAATCGAGAATCTTCGATCAAAGGTGGACCGGTGACTCCCCGTTCGACGGCGGTCCGTCTACAGTCGTCACACCGTCCCTGAAGAGCACGGAGCGCCTGTGGCAAGCCCGTTCGACATCGACGAGATCTATCCCGACGACGGAGGCCGACAGCTCCGGCTGCCCCGGCGGCAGGTCGGCAACTCGCCGCAGGGCGTCGCGGTGACCCTGCTCGCGGATTACACCCTGCGGACTCGTGCCGCTCTCCCGTCCGCCGCCATCGTCGCGCTGCTCGAGGAGACCGGGGTGACCACGGCCGGCGCGCGTACCGCGATCAGCCGGCTGGCCCGCCGTGGCGTCCTGGAGGGCAGCCGGCTGGGACGGCGCAGCTCCTACCGGCTCAGCCGCGCGGCCGCCGCCAACCTCTCCGCCGGCGGCAACTGGATCCTTGCCTCGACCAGCTCGACCGTGCGGTGGGACGGCTGCTGGACGATCGTCGCGTTCTCGCTGCCGCAGGACCGGAGCGCCCAGCGTCGGGCCCTTCGTGCCCAACTGCGGTGGCTCGGATACGCGCCGTTGTACGACGGGCTGTGGATCTCACCCGAGGAGCTGACCCCTGCCGCTCGCGCACAGCTCGACCAGCTCACCCTCGGTGCCGTCACGGTGTTCCGCGGCCGGCAGGCAGCCATCGGGTCCGCCATCCACCGCGCCCCGATCGAGGCCTGGGACATCGCGGAGATCGGCCGGAGCTACCAGGCGTTCCTCGAGCACTGGACGGCGGTGCTGCCCCGGGTGGCGGCCGGGGAGATCGACGGTGCCGCCGCGGTACGGGCGCGAACCGAGGTCATGGACACCTTCCGCCGTTTTCCCGTCCTCGATCCGCAGCTACCCCTGGAGCTGCTGCCGAAGAAATGGCTCCGGAGGCCGGCGCGGGAGGTGTTCGAGGCCGTCTACGACGGCCTCGCGGCACCGGCCGAGCGGCACGTCCGGGCGGTCGTCGCGCGGTTCACCGACTGCGAGCTGCCCGGCGTCGAGGCCCACACGACCGCCGACATCCTGGCCGGAGTGCACCCCGCCAGGAATCCCGCGGATCCGGCGCACGGCGGATGCGCTTCTTGATGGCGGCCCGCCGCGCGGTGGACCGGTCGGCTGGTGCGTGGTCCGACCCGGGCGGGCCACGGCCCGTCCGAGGGTGACCGCCGCCCTACGCAGGGTGGTCACGGTCCGGTTGGTCCGCGGCCCTGTGAGCGATAACAGAGTCTGCGTGATCGGCGCGTGCACGAGGTGCGACCGGCGCGGCTGGCTCCCCACCAGGGCAGCGCGTCAGGACGACGGTGACGAGGCAGGCTTCGGCGGAACCTGAACTCGACAGCATCGATACGGGCTTATGTTACGTCTTGACGAACGACATGTTATCGCTCACCCTCGATATCGAGGAAGGCAGCACGTGTGGCTCACCGGGCGAGCCGCTGTCGCACCTCACGGTCACGACGTTCCCCAGGGCATGCGGACGTCCATCACGCACCCTCGGCAGCGTCAGCCGGCCGGACGACAGGTGTCGGTACGCGCCGATGCGAGATTTACGTCCCGGTTCCGTTGCGACCACCACCGTTGCGACCACCACCGAAAAGGAACGACATGAAACCCAAGAGAACTCTGCTGGCGGCGGCGTCCCTCGCCGTCGCACTCACCGCGGGCATGACGGCGGTGCTCGCCCCCACGGCCAGTGGCGCCGGCACGACTCTGAAGGCGGCAGCGGCCGAGAAGGGTCGCTACTTCGGTGCGGCCGTCGCGGGCCAAAAGCTCTCCGACAACGCGTACGTGACGATCCTGAACCGCGAGTTCAACAGTGTCGTGGCCGAGAACGACATGAAGTGGGACGCGACCGAGCCGCAGCAGGGTCGGTTCAACTACACGGGTGGTGACCGGCTGGTCGCGCACGCGCAGGCCAACGGCATGAGTGTGCGGGGCCACGCGCTGTTGTGGTACCAGCAGGAGCCGACCTGGGCGCGGGACATGTCGGGTAGCCCGTTGCGCAGCGCGATGATCAACCACGTCACGCAGGTGGCGACCCACTTCAAGGGGAAGATCTACGCGTGGGACGTGGTGAACGAGGCGTTCGCCGACGGTAACAGCGGCGGGCGGCGTGACTCGAACCTGCAGCGCACCGGCAACGACTGGATCGAGGCGGCGTTCCGGGCGGCACGGGCGGCGGATCCGGCTGCGAAGTTGTGTTACAACGACTACAACACCGACGGGATCAACGCGAAGTCGACGGGGATCTACAACATGGTGCGGGACTTCAAGTCCCGTGGCGTGCCGATCGACTGTGTGGGTTTCCAGTCGCACCTGGGCACCTCGTTGTCCAGTGACTACCAGGCCAACCTGCAGCGTTTCGCCGATCTCGGCGTGGACGTGCAGATCACCGAGCTGGACGTGATGGGCGGCGGCAACCAGGCGAACATCTTCGCCGGTGTCACCCGTGCCTGCCTGGCCGTCTCGCGGTGCACGGGCATCACCACGTGGGGTGTGCGTGACTGTGACTCGTGGCGTGGGTCGGACAACGCCCTGCTCTTCGAGTGCAACGGTAACAAGAAGGCCGCGTACACGAGCGTCCTGAACGCCCTCAACGCCGGCTCGACCACGCCCACCACGCCTCCGCCGAGCAACGGGGTGGACACCAGTGCCTGGTACGTGTTGCTGAACCGCAACAGCGGTAAGGCGTTGGACCTGTACGCCTCCGCAACCAATGACGGCGCCCGGATCAGCCAGTGGTCGCGCAACAACGGCACGAACCAGCAGTGGCAGTTCGTCGACTCCGGTGACGGCTTCTACCGGGTGAAGTCCCGACTCTCCAGCAAGGTGCTCGACGTCAGCGGCCGCTCGACCGCCGACGGTGGGGCGATCGTACAGTGGTCCGACCTCAACGGGACGAACCAGCAGTTCCGACTCGCCCAGTCGGCCGACGGTTACCAGCGCCTGATCAACCGCAACAGCGGCAAGGCCGTCGAGGTGCAGGGCTCCTCCACGGCTGACGGCGGCAACATCGTCCAGTACGCCGACTGGGGCGGCAACAACCAGCAGTGGCAACTCGTCCGCATCGGCTGACGACCGTCACGATCTAGCTGGAAACCGTAGCGGCTCGCCCCCTCCGACGGGGTGGGCCGCTACGCCCGCATACCCCCAACGTGCCGACGCCACCACCAGACGCTGGCACACACCCCCAGGGCACGCGCGCGTTCCGCTCGTGGGTGACCCCGATCGAAGGAGTGGACCATGAAGGCCATCGGTGAGGTTCGTCCCGCCTCTCCACCGAGACGTCGTTGGCGGTCAGGGTTGGCCGCCGCCGCGGCCGCGCTCATGGCGGCCGGCACACTCGTCGCGGTCAACGCGGCGCCCGCGGCGGCGGCGACGGTGGACACCAGCGCCTGGTACGTCCTGGTCAACCGCAACAGCGGCAAGGCGTTGGATCTGGTCTCCTCGGCCACCAACGACGGCGCCCGGATCAGCCAGTGGACGCGCAACAACGGCGCGAACCAGCAGTGGCAGTTCGTCGACTCCGGTGACGGCTTCTACCGGGTGAAGTCCCGGCACTCCGGCAAGGTGCTCGACGTCAGCGGCCGTTCGACCGCCGACGGCGGGGCGATCGTGCAGTGGTCCGACAACAACGGCACCAACCAGCAGTTCCGGTTGGCCGACTCGGACGGCGGCTACGTCCGGCTGATCAACCGCAACAGCAACAAGGCCGTGGAGGTGCAGGGCTCGTCCACTGCCGACGGCGCCAACATCGTGCAGTACTCCGACTGGAACGGCACCAACCAGCAGTGGCAGCTCGTCCGCACGGACGGCAGCAACCCGCCGCCGTCGGGTGGCAGCGGGTGCGGCAAGGCGCCGACGCTGGCCAGCGGCACGCACACGATCCAGAGCAACGGCAAGAGCCGCACCTTCATCCTGCGGGTGCCCGCCAACTACAACAACAGCAACCCCTATCGGCTGATCTTCGCGTTCCACTGGCGCGGCGGCACGATGCAGGAGATCGCCTCCGGCGGCACCAGCGGGACCCCGTGGTCCTACTACGGGCAGCAGGAGCAGTCGAACAACAGCGCGATCCTGGTCGCGCCCCAGGGGTTCGGCAACGGCTGGGGCAACTCCGGCGGTGAGGACATCGTCTTCGTCGATGACATGATCAGCCGGATCGAGAGCAGCCTCTGCGTCAACCCGAGGCAGCGGTTCGCCCTCGGCTTCAGCTGGGGTGGCGGCATGAGCTACGCCGTGGCCTGCGCGCGGGCCAACGTCTTCCGCGCCGTCGCGGTGATCTCCGGTGGGCAGATCAGCGGTTGCAGTGGCGGTACGCAGCCCATCGCGTACTTCGGGCTGCACGGCATCTCGGACAACGTCCTGGGCATCTCCGGTGGCCGGGCGTTGCGCGACACGTTCGTCCGGAACAACGGCTGCACCGCGCAGAGCCCGCGCGAGCCGGCGGCCGGCAGCCGCACGCACGTCACGACCACGTACTCGGGCTGCCGGGCCGGTTACCCGGTGCAGTGGGCCGCGTACGACAACGGTCACATGCCCGGCCCGGTCGACGGCACCTATGCCGAGAGCGGCATCACGACCTGGACCAAGGGTGAGATCTGGAGGTTCTTCGCGCAGTTCTCCTGACCGGCCTTGCCGACCTGGTCGGCCTCTGGCGGCGCCTGCTCCCGTACCTCGGGGGTGGGCGCCGCTTCGTCGTCCGGCCGGTCAGCGTTGCAGACGAACCGGCTTGCCGGAGCCGCTGCGGCGGACCAGCCAGGCCTCGGTGATGTGGGTGAACATCGCCGCGGCGGCACCCTCCGAGTCGTGCGCGGCGATGCGCTCGTAGATGCGCCGGTGGCCCCGGTTGGACGCCACGCACAGGGAGCGCTCGGTCCGGCCCATGTAGCGGGCGGTGTTGATGACCTGGCTCTCCAGTGCCCGCACGACGCCGCGGGCGATGCGGTTACCGGACGTCTGCATGATCGCGTCGTGGAAGGCCCGGTCGTGTTCGTGGTAGGTGACGTGGTCGTCGACGAGCTGGTCCATCTGGTCCACCATGACGCGCAGCCGGTCGATGGTCGGCGCGTCGGCGAGCCGGGCGGCGACGTTCGCCATGTCGGATTCCAGCACGCGCCTGGTGACGACGAGATCGTCGAGGATGGCGAGGCTGTCGTCCTTGGCGATCGTGGCCCCGAGGACGAGCTCGTCGAGCATGTCCCACTGCGCCGCGGGGGTGACCATGGTGCCGGCGCCCTGGCGTACCTGCACCAGCCCCTTCTCCTGAAGGATCTTGACTGCCTCGCGGACGACGGTCCGGCTCACCGAGAAGGTCTCGCAGAGGATCGGCTCGGGAGGTAGGGACGTCCCGGAGGGGTGCACGCCACGTACGATGCGCTCCACCAGTTCGGCGGTGACCGCTCGGGCCAGGTTGGTCGGCCGACGCACCCATGCCGGTGTCACCGGGCTGTTCAGGGCCGTCTCCTGCGATGGCGTCATGTCCCCTCCGAAAGGCTCGCCGTGGCACGACGTCTGGCTCAGTGTACGGCTGAGTATTGACGTCACACGTCATACGAGTTACGTTCCGGGCAACATTGGCACGGCGGCGCGTCCGCCGGCCACCCCACTTTCTGAGGTGACAACTGATGAGACAGCGCGCAATATGGTCGGCCGTCCTCGTTGTGGGCCTGGCCCTGGCCGGTTGTGGAAGTGCTAGCGATTCAAGCTCGTCAAGCGGGTCGGACAGCAAGCTCGTCGTGTGGGACTGGAAGTCCGGCGAGCCGTTCGCCAAATCCTATCTGGACAAGGCTAAGGCCGACTTCAAGAAGAAGCACCCCAAAGTCGAGGTCGAATTCGTAGCGCAGCCCTTCGACCAGTACTACACGCTGCTCGGTGCGGCGATCCAGTCCGGCAAGGGCCCGGACGTCATGCTGTTCAACGGCGGTGGCCAGATTCGCGACCGGGTCGACGCGTTGGTGCCGATCACCGATTACGTGGCCGAGGACAAGCAGCGGCTGGCCGGGTGGGACGCGTTCACCAAGGACGGCAAGGTCTACGGCGCCCCGGTGACGCTGCAGGGCTATCCGATCTACTACAACAAGGAGATCTACCGCAAGGCCGGCCTCGACCCGGCGACCCCCGCCGCCACCTGGGACAAGTTCGTCGCCGACTGCGCCGCCATCTCCAAGGCCGGCGCCAAGTGCTTCGCCCTCGGCAACAAGGAGGGCGTCGGCATCCAGTTCTGGCTCTCCAGCATGGGGTCGGTCACCCTCACGGCCGCGGAGTACGACGCCTGGATCACCGGCAAGCGCGACTGGAACTCCGCGAACGTCAAGCGGATCTTCCAGCTCTGGAAGGAGACCGGCGACAAGAAGATGAACAGCGACGGGGCCAACTCGACCGCGATGTTCAACGACTCCTTCGCGCTCTTCCAGTCCGGTAAGGCCGCGCACGTCATGGGTCTGATGTCGGACGTGGGGCACTGGCAGGACTTCAACGAGTTCCTCACCGCGGAGAAGCTCGGCGTCATGAAGGCCCCGGTCGTCACCGCTGGCACCACCCCGAGCCTCCCGTACGACGGTGGCATCGGCTACGCGGTCGCCAAGTGGACGAAGGACCCGAAGGTGGCCGCCGACCTGGTGCGCTCCCTGAGCTCGGCCGACGCGTTGAAGGCCTTCTACGCCGACGCCGGTGCGATCGCCGCCGACACCACCATCGACGTGTCCGCGGGCGGGCCCGCGGTCTCCACGATCGTCGGCGAGCTGAAGAGCGGCAAGCCCGCTCTGCACGTGGCGCTCTCCTCGAAGACGCTGGACCTGATGGGGCGCCTCTCCCAGCAACTGCTCAGCGGCTCGATCACCGTCGACGAGGTGGTGAAGCAGTTGGCCGCTTCCGACCAGGCGGGCTGACCCTCGTGTCAATTGGAAACACGCAACCGTCGGTCCGTCTGGCTCAGGCCGGACGGGCCGGCGGGGCGGGGCCTACCCCCGCCACCCATCGGCATGGTGCGCAGCCTCGTCGCGCCCGCGGCGGCCTGCGGGCCGAACGCTTCGCTCCCTACATCCTTGTCGCTCCGGCCATCCTGATCATCGTGGTGCTGCGGCTCTATCCGCTGCTCCTCGGCGTCAACTTCTCCTTCACCGGCGACGGTGCGCAGAACGGGACCGCTGTCGGATTCGGCAACTACCGCGAGCTGTTCCACGACCCGCTGTTCCGGACCGCGCTGAGCAACGTCGGGCTGCTGGTGCTGTTGCTCCCGGTGGCGGTGGCCATCCCCGGCCTGCTCGCGACGTTCATCTACCTGCGGGTGCCCGGCCACCGCTTCTACCGCAGCGTGTACTTCTTCCCCGCGGTGCTCTCGCCGGTCATCGTCGGCGCGATCTTCAACCTGTTGCTCGCCTTCGACGGCCCTCTCAACGCCATCCTCGGATCGTTCGGCATCGGTGCGGTGGACTGGCTCGGTGACCCGGACATCGCGATGTTCATGGTGGTGGGCGTGCACATCTGGGCCACCTTCGGAATGGCCCTGGTGGTGTTCCTCTCCGGCTTCGCCACCCTGGACCCCGCGCTCCTGGACGCCGCCCGGGTGGACGGGGCGGCGCTGCGCCAGGTGGTCTGGCACGTGATCGTCCCGAGCCTCTCGCGCACCATCCAGTTCGTCTTCGTGACCACGATGATCGGGATGCTGACCTCGATGTTCGGGCTGCTCTACGTCATGACCAGCGGCGGACCGGAGGGGTCGACGTATCTGCCGGAGTTCTACATCTGGAAGCAGCAGGGCCAGATGAACCGTCCGGCTCTCGCGTCGGCCGCGTCGACGATCCTCTTCATGATCATGCTCGTGGTGGGGCTGTTGCAGATCAAGCTGCTCGAACGATCCGGAAAGGAGGATTGATGTCTCGGGCCCGCCTGGGATGGTGGCTGCTCGCCATCCCCATGTCACTGCTCGCGCTGGCGACGATCTACCCACTGCTCTTCACCGCCAACGTCGCGATGAAGACCCGCCGTGACTACATCCTCGACCGGTTCTCCCTGACCGACGCCCTGCGCTGGGAGAACATCAGCGCGGCGTGGAACAGCGTCGGCATGGGCCGCTACTTCGTCAACTCGCTGTTCGTGGTGACGGTGTCGGTGCTGCTGCTGCTCCTGCTCGGTTCGATGGCCGGCTTCGCGCTGAGCCAGCTGCGGTTCCGTGGTTCGTCGGCGCTGTTCCTGGGTTGCCTCGCGGGGCTCTTCATCCCGTTCCAGGTGATCATGGTGCCGCTGTCCCGGATCATGGCCGACACGGCGCTGATCGACACGTACCCCGGTCTGATCCTCGTCTATGTGGCCCAGTTCCTGCCGTTCACCGTGTTCCTGATGACGAGCTACTACCGGGGCATCCCACCGGAGATCATCGACGCGGCACGGATCGACGGCAACACCGTGTATGGCGTGTACCGCCGGATCATGTTGCCGCTGGGCACCCCGGCACTGCTGTCGGTCGGCATCCTCAACGCCCTGTTCTGCTGGAACGACGTCCTCATGGCGCTGGTGATGATGCCCTCGGCCGATCACCGGACGCTCATGATCGGGGTGACCTCGTTGCGGGGGCAGTACTCCGACAACATCCCCACGTTCGCCTCCGGGGTGCTGATCGCCGCCATACCCGTCCTGTTGGTTTACCTGTTCCTCCAGCGCCAAATTGCCGACGGTGTAGCCGCCGGTTCCACGAAGGGTTGACATGCGGATCACGGGATATCGGACGCTCACCACGGTCCAGGAATGGGGGCGGCCCGTCGGCGATGCCAACGGGGTGTTCCCCGACGGGGTGGTTCCGGTCTCGATCGTCATCGTCGACACCGACGAGGGCGTCTCGGGAGTCGGCCTCGGGCCGCACGTCGAGATCGAGCGGATCTTCGCAGCTATCGAGGGCGAAGACCCCCGTGCCGTGACGACCCTGTACGACCGCATGTTGCGGCACACCTTCAAGGCGGGCCACGCCGGCCCGGTGTTCGGCACCATCGGCGCACTGGACACCGCGCTCTGGGACATCAAGGCGCAGGCCGCCGGCGAGCCGCTGTGGCGGCTGCTGGGCGGGCGTGACCGGCGGGTCAACGCCTACGCGTCCGGGCTGGACATCGGGCTCACCGACGACGAACTCGTCGCCGAGTACGAGGTCTACGCCAGCCACGGCCTGCGCGCCGCGAAGCTCAAGGGCGGTCTCGACATCGAACGCGACCGGCACCGGCTCACCCTGGTCAGGGACGTCCTGACCGAGGCGGGGCACGGCCGGCGACCGGGTCTCATGCTCGACGTCAACGAGGCATGGACCCGCAAGCAGGCCGTCCGCCACGTCTCCGAGCTCGAACGCTCCCTCGACCTCATCTGGATCGAGGAGCCCGTCCGACGCTGGGACGCCGAGGGCCTCGCCACCGTCAGCCGAGGGGTCTGCGCGTCGGTCGCCACCGGGGAGAACCTCACCGGGCTCGAACAGTACCGTCCGCTGCTCGCCGCCGGCGCGGTCGACGTCGTCCAGATGGCCGCCGTCTGGGGAGTCACCCACTTCCTGCGGGCGTCCGCCCTGGCGCACGCGTACGACCTGCCGGTCAGCCCGATCGGCAACAGCCCGATCGGTCTGCTGCACGCCGCGACCTCGGTGCCGAACCACCTGACGAGTGAGTTGCAGGACCTGCACCCGCCGGTCGGCGTCTCCGTCGACCTGCACGTCGAGGACGGCGCCTTCATTCTCGGCGACGCACCCGGACTTGGTGTCCGCATCGACGAGGAGCGGATCCGGACGGCCAACCACCGCCCGTGGGCGCAGACGGCCGAGAGCCCCAACGTCCGGCCGGAGCGGGCCGGTCGGCGCCTGCTGGGCGGCATCGACGGTGTCGTCCCCACCCGCCAGGTGCCCGTCGTGCCGCTGAACTACCGCAACGAGGTGTCGCCCACCGGGCGGCACTGAGCTGACCGACAGAAACAGAGGACGCGTGGGTGCACCGCCATCGCGGTGCACCCACGGCCATGTCCGGTCGGCACGAACGACGTGCCGGCCGTCGAGACGGAGGATCGATGAAGGCAGTCGTCTACCGGGGGGCGCGAGACCTCGGCATCGAGGATCGCGAACCGGTCCCGCCGGGCCCCGGCCAGGTGCGGATCGAGGTGGCGTACACCGGGATCTGCGGCACCGACCTGCACATCTACCACGGAGACATGGACGCTCGGGTCGGTGACGCAGCGATCATCGGGCACGAGATGTCCGGTCGGATCGCGGCCGTCGGGCCGGACACCACCGGCTGGACCATCGGAGCGCCCGTCACCGTGCTGCCGACCCGGCCGTGTGGAAAGTGCGCTGCCTGCCAGCGCGGGCACTCCCACGTCTGCCACGCCATGAACTTCCTCGGTATCGACTCACCGGGCGCCATGCAGTCCTACTGGACCGTGCCGGCGGAACTGGTTCTGCCGCTCCCCGAGGACCTGCCGCTGGACCACGCGGCGCTCGTCGAGCCGGTCGCGGTCGCCGTGCACGACGTCCGCCGGGGCGACGTGACAGCCGACGACCAGGTGGTCGTGGTCGGCGGTGGGCCGGTGGGCGCGCTCATCGCCGTCGTCGCGCAGGGCCGCGGCGCGCGGGTGCTCCTCGTCGAGCCGGACCCGTTCCGACGGGAGGTGGCGGCCGGGATCGGGATCGAGGCCGTCGACCCGGGAGCAACAGATGTCGTGGCACTTGTCAACGAGCGCACCAACGGCGCGGGCGCCGACATCGCCTTCGAGGTGTCCGGCTCCGCCGGTGGCGTGACCACCGCGGTCGACGTCCTCACCACCCGCGGTCGGCTGGTGATGGTGGCGATCCACCCCCGGCCCCGCGAGGTCAACCTGCACCGGTTCTTCTGGCGTGAGCTGGAACTCCTCGGCGCGCGGTTGTACCAGCGCGACGACATGGTGGAGGCGATCCGGTTGGTCGCCTCGGGCGCGATTCCGGCACAACAGCTCATCTCCCGGGTGGAGCCGGTCGAGGCGGCCAGCGCCGCCTTCACGGCACTCGAGGGTGGCGGCGTGATGAAGGTGCTGCTCGACCTGCGGGAGGTGGGCAAGTGACGGCCCTGTTCGACCTGTCCGGACGCGTCGCCGTGGTGACCGGTGCCCGACGCGGCATCGGCCTCGCCATGGCCGAGGCCCTGGCGCTTGCCGGCGCCGATATCGTGGGCGTCTCCGCCCAGCTCGAATCGGCTGGCAGCGAGGTCGAACGCCGCGTACGGGCCGCCGGCCGGCAGTTCACCGGGCTGCGTGCCGATCTCGGCGACCGGGCGGCCGTACACCAACTGGCCCGGGATCTCACCGCTCTCGGGCCGATCGACATCCTGGTCAACAACGGCGGCACGATCGCCCGCACCCCGGCCGCCGAGCACCCGGACGAGATGTGGGACCACGTTATCGAGGTGAACCTCAGCAGCCAGTTCATCCTGAGCCGGGAGATCGGCCGGACGATGGTCGAGCGTGGCCACGGGAAGATCATTTTCACCGCCTCGCTGTTGAGCTTCCAGGGCGGCATCACCGTCCCCGGCTACGCGGCGTCGAAGTCGGGCATCGCCGGGCTCACCAAGGCGCTGGCGAACGAGTGGGCGGCCCGCGGGGTCAACGTCAACGCCATCGCCCCCGGCTACATCGCCACCGACAACACCCAGGCGCTGCGGGAGGATCCCGACCGCAACGAGGCGATCCTCGGCCGGATCCCGGCGGGCCGGTGGGGCCGCGCCGACGATCTCGGCGGTGCCACGGTGTTCCTGGCGTCGTCGGCGTCGGACTACGTCAACGGGGTCGTGCTGCCCGTCGACGGCGGTTGGTTGGGCCGATGAAGGGCCGACCGGCGCCCCCGGTGAGCCTCGTCGGCGAGCCCGCTCACCGCGTAGCCCGGTGGGCTGCGTCATGAGGACGCGAGCGCTGCCGCGTGCCCCGCGGGTGCGTCTCACCGAGCTGGGCTTCGGCGCGGCCCAGGGCGGCAACCTGTACCGGGGGACGACGGACGAGGAGTTCGCGGCGGCGGTCGACGCGGCGTGGGCGGCGGGCGTGCGGTACTACGACACCGCGCCGCACTACGGACTCGGGTTGTCCGAGCGCCGCCTCGGCGCCGCGTTGCGCGAGCGACCGCGCGACGAGTACGTGGTGTCGACGAAGGTCGGACGACTCCTGGTGCCGTCGCCCGAGAACGCCCACGAGCAGGACTCTGACGGGTTCGACGTGCCCGCGAGCCACCGGCGGGTGTGGGACTTCAGCCGCGACGGCGTTCTTCGCTCGATCGAGGCCAGCCTCGACCGCAGCGGGCTGGACCGAATCGACATCGCCTACCTGCACGACCCGGACGACCACTGGGAGCAGGCCGCGGACGAGGCCGTGCCGGCCCTTGTCGACCTGCGTGATCAGGGCGTCGTGGGCGCCATCGGCGCCGGGATGAACCAGTCGGCGATGCTGGCGCGGTTCGTGCGGGAGACCGACGTCGACGTGATGATGTGCGCCGGGCGTTACACCCTGCTCGAACAGGGTGCGGCGGATGACCTGTTGCCGATCGCCGAGAACCGGGGGGTGGGCGTGGTCATCGCGGGCGTCTACAACTCGGGGTTGCTGTCGCGCGACCAGCCGCCGGCCGATGCCGTCTACAACTACCAGCAGGCCCCACCCGAGGTGATCGAGCGGGCGCGGCGGATCGCGGCGATCTGCGAGACGTACGGGGTGACCCTGCCGCAGGCGGCACTCGCCTTCGTTCGCAGGCACCCGGCCGTGGTGTCGACGGTGGTCGGCGTCCGCACCGAGGCGCAGCTGGCCGAGACGGTACGACGGTCCGAGGTCGCCGTACCGGAGGAGCTGTGGGTCGCCCTGACGGCGGCCGGGCTGCTCGCCGTGGCGCCCGGTCCGGGCGCGGCGGGCCAACCGAACTGAGAAAGACGTCCCGGCCGGGACCGGCTCCGACTATCGGACACCGGTCCCGACCGGGACGTTTTGCGTTACCGCGTCAGCGGCAGGTCACACTGCGGTGAACCGCCACTGCTGGTTGGCCGCGCTGTGGCAGGTCCACTGCAACAGTCGGGCGCCGTCGGTGGTGGACGCGCCGTTGACGTCGACGCAGAGGCCGCTCAGCACGCTCTTCACCGTGTACACGCCGGAGGTTCCCGTCGCGGTGGCGGTGAACTTCTGCTGGTTGCCGTTGTTGCAGGTGGCCTGCTGGAGGAAGGCACCCGCAGCGGTCGAACTGCCGACCACCTCGACGCACTTGCCGCTGTGCACCGCCTTGAGGTAGAGCGCGCCGTTACCGGCGTCGACGGCCTGCCACCTCTGGTTGTTGGCACCGGTGGACGCCCACTGGGTGATCTGGGCGCCGTCGGCGGTGGAGACACCGCTGACGTCCATCAGCTTGTTGCTGTGCTGCGCCGTGACCGTGTAGGTCTTCCCCGCCAGGCCACCGCCGGTGCCGGTGCCGGGTGTCCCGACGCCGTTGCCGCCGAAGGTGTGCGAGTCCAGATCGAACGAGTTGCTGCTGCCCTTGAACACCATGTAGAGCGTCTGTGTCCCGCTGGAGGCGGCGACGCTCACCGGGGTCGTGGACTGGTAGTTGTCCCAGCCGCCCGTATTGGGCACCGTGGTGGTGGCCAGCAGCGTGCCGGTCGGCGAGCCGGCGCGCAGCTCGATCGAACCGCCGCCGGAGGGCGACGATACCCGGTAGCTGACCGTCGAGATGCCCGACAGGTTCATCGGGCTGAACGCGATCCAGTCGTTTGTGGAGATGTCACCGATGCGCTTGGTGCTCTCCGCCGCCGCCTGGTCGACGACCCGGATGCCGGACTGGCTGCTGAAGTACTCGGACTGCTTGTGCTTCGGTTGCAGGATCGCCTGGGCGGTGCCGGTGAGCGGGGACCCGCCCCCCGAGCCGCCGTTGTCGGTGTACCGGGCGTTCAGCACGTAGAACAGGTTGGCGCCATCGGGGTGCCCACCGAGCAGGTCGGTGGAGATGGTGCCCGAGCAGCCCGGGTACTCGGTGGTCTCGTGCGCGTGGTCGTCGTGACCCAGCGCCGGGTTGAGGAACACCTTCGAGCAGTCGACAGTGCCGCCGTCCGGATCGGTGACGGTGATCTGGTACGACACCTTGTCACCGAAGGTCAGCATGCCTCCGTTGCCCGGTGTGGTGATGGTGAGCACCGGGGCACTGTTGCCGACGGTGATCGGGACGTTGGCGAAGCCGGTCTTACCGGTGCTGTCGGTGACCTTCAACTGGGCCGTGTAGTTGCCGTTGGCGGTGTACGTCTTCGACGGGTTGGCCGCCGTCGAGGTGGTGCCGTCGCCGAACGTCCACAGGTAGCTCAGCGTGTTGCCGTCCGGGTCGGACGTGCCGGCACTGCTGAACTGAACGGTCAGCGGCGAGGAGCCGCTGGTGGGTGTGCCGGTGGCCTTGACGATCGGTGACCGGCCGCCCTGGATGTAGTCGATCCGGTAGAGCCCGGAGTCGCTGTTGCCGCCACCGAAGTTGGTGCCCCACTCCAGCAGGTAGAGCGAGCCGTCCTTGCCGAACTCCATGTCCATCGGCTTGTTGAAGTTACCGCCGGGCAGGAACGGGTTGGTGCGGGTCACCGCCGAGGAGGAGTCGAAGTGGACCTCCTTGACGTAGTTGCGCGCCCACTCGTAGAAGAAGTGCACGCCGTCGTAGTAGGACGGGAACTTCGTCTGGGACGGGTTCGACGCGTCGTACCGGTAGACCGGGCCGCCCATCGGCGCCGAGCCGCCGGAGCCGAGCTCCGGGAAGGTCGTCGAGGCGGGGTAGCCATACCAGATGTTGGGCATGACGACCGGCTTCAGGTTGACCAGGCCCGTGTTGTTCGGCGAGTTGTTGACAGGCGCCGAGCAGTTGAACTTCGAGCCGACGACGCCGGTGTCCGGGTTGTACGGCGCGTAGGGCTGGTTGTTGCCGTGGCAGAACGGCCAGCCGTAGTTGCCGGGCGTCTTGATCACGTTCAGCTCGACCAGGCCCTCCGGGCCACGGTTGGTGGTCGGCGGGTTGCGGTCCGGCCCGTAGTCCGCCAGGTAGACCCAGCCGTTGGCGGGGTCGATCGAGAAGCGGAACGGGTTGCGGAAGCCCATCGCGTAGATTTCCGGCTTGGTCTGCGCGGTGCCCTGGGGGTAGAGGTTGCCGCTCGGGATGGTGTAGCTGCCGCTGGCCCCGGGACGGATGCGCAGCAGCTTGCCGCGCAGGTCGTTGGTGTTGCCCGCGCTGCGAGCGGCGTCCAGGTTGGACTTGCCCGAGCGCCAGTCCAGCGGGGCGTAGCCCTGCCAGTTGGGGTCGAGGTTCGGGGGCGTGTCGTCACCGGTGCCGATGAAGAGGTTGCCGTCCGGACCGAACTCGATGTAACCGCCGGTGTGACCGGGCTCCGGGAACGTCCGGTCCCGGTACGCGGGGATGTCGATGATCGTCACGCCGCTGGACGTGTTCAGCGTGTCGCCGGTGACGGTGAAGCGGGAGACCCGGTTGACATCGGTCGAGCTGCTCGCCGGCGAGTGGTAGAGGTACACGTACCCGTTTGTGGCGAAGTTGGGGTCCAGCGCCATGCCGGTGAGACCGTCCTCACCGCCGGTGTAGACGCTCAGCGTCCCGGCGGTCACGGTGCTGTTGGTGGACGGCTTGAAGATCTTCAGCTGCCCGCCGCGCTGGGCGTAGAACACCCGTCCGTCCGGGGCCACCGCCATCGCCATCGGGTCGACGGTGTTGTCGTCCAGGGTGCGCTTCTCGAAGTTGCCCCACACGGTGCCGCCGCAGTCGCCGGGAGCGTTGCCGGCGGCCCACTTGATGCCACCGAGGACGTGGTCGCGGAAGTACGTCTCGCTGTAGGAGGCGATCGCGTGACCCATCGCGGTGGCCCACACCCGTCCACCGGCGGTGTTGCGACACCAGGAGATCGGGTGGTCCGGGCCCATCGCCCGGGAGCCGGGGTTGTAGGTGCGCTCGTCGGCGGTCACCAGCACGTGCACCTTGCCACGCGGGTTGGAGTCGAAGTTGTACCACTCCTCGCTGCGGTTCCACCGATCCGGCAGACCGGCCGTCGACGGGTGCTGCTTGTCGGCGACGATGGCGGTGCCGGGCAGCACGCCGGGGGAGTGCTCCGGCATGTGGGCGCCGCCGTTGATGGTGTTGTCCCACCAGGGGTATTCGGTGTCGATGCCCATGTCGGTGGCGTTGTGGATGGCCACGATGCCCTTGCCGCTGGCGAGGTAGCCCTCCACCGCCTGGCGTTGGGCGGCCGAGGTCCAGACCATGCCGGAGGTCTGGAGCATCACGATCACGTCGAAGGTCGCCAGGTTGGCAGCGGTGAAGACGCTCGAGTCCTCGGTCGCCACCACCTCGAAGTTGTTCGCGGTGGCCTGCTGCTGGAGCATGGAGATCCCGGCGGGGATCGAGTCGTGCCGATAGCCGGTGGTCTTGCTGAACACCAGGGCGCGGAAGGCCGGGGCGGCCGACGCCGGTGGGGCGAGTCCGAGAGCCAGTAACAGGCCCGCGATCACCGAG
Organism: Micromonospora sp. DT228; assembly: GCF_049841595.1. NCBI lineage: Bacteria > Bacillati > Actinomycetota > Actinomycetes > Micromonosporales > Micromonosporaceae > Micromonospora > Micromonospora sp. DT228. The sequence goes on along the minus strand of NZ_JBNCKO010000004.1, from coordinate 389,753 downwards.
ATGATCATCGTATTGCGACGCATGGCGTCTCCTAGGTTGGACGGGCAACTCCGATTGCGCCCACGGGCTCACCCTGCGTCAGGTTGTGCCTGACACATGGGTGAGTACGAGTGCGCTGGTCTGTCCTCGTGCCGTTCGCCGAAACGGCAGTCAGACCCCCGGGACATCACACTGAGTGATGGTGGCTGTCGTTCATGTCCCGTGGTCCACAAGGTCAGGATGAGCCAGGAGTAGATGGGTGTCAATGAATGGTGTGGCGTCCGACGTCTTGCCCTGATGACGACGGCCATGTCCGAATCGCTCGCGCACGGCGTCGCTGCCGGACGAGTGACGGCCCTGGCAATCGGCCCCGGTCGAGGATTGCGGACCTGCATCCAAACATCTATGTTCTTCATACGTGTGATGTTTCGTCGATGTCAAGAGAATGTTCGCAACATAAAAACGTAAGTCTCCGCAGCTAGCTGCGAAAGTTCGTGGTGCGGCCACGAGCGGGTCGGCCGCCGGCCCGTGCACCTTGTCGATAACTACTATCTGTGAGGGCTTTCGGGATGTCAGACCCACCGCCGACGCCGCTGCTCACCCTCCGGGGCATCGGTAAGTCCTTCCTCGGGGTACGCGTCCTCGGCGATGTCGACCTCGACGTCGCGCCGGGCGAGGTCCACGCCGTCGTCGGTGAGAACGGCGCCGGAAAGTCGACCCTCATGAAGATCGTCTCGGGTGGGTACGCCCCGGACGAGGGCACCATCGAGTTCGCCGGTCAGTCGCGCACGTTCCGTGGCCCGCGCGACGCCCAGCGGGCCGGCGTCGGCATCATCCACCAGGAGTTCAATCTCCTGCCGGAGCGCACCGTCGCGGAGAACGTCTACCTGGGCCACGAGCCGGTCCGGCGCGGGCTGGTCGACCGCCGGGAGATGCTCGACCGCACCACGCGGCTGCTCGCCTCGATCGGGGAGACGGCGTTGCCCGCCGACGCCCGGGTGGGGCAGCTCGGCGTCGCCCAGCAGCAGGTCGTCGAGATCGCCAAGGCGCTGGCCCTGGACGCGCGACTGCTCATCATGGACGAACCGACCGCCGCGCTTGCCGACCACGAGGTCGAGCTGCTCTACGGGCTGGTGCGCCGACTCCAGGATCGCGGCATCGGCCTGCTGTACGTCTCGCACCGGCTCGCCGAGGTGTTCGACCTGTCGAGCCGGATCACAGTCCTCAAGGACGGCCGCCACGTCACCACTGTGGACACCACGGGCACCACCTCCGACGAGTTGGTGCGGCACATGGTCGGCCGGGAACTGTCCAGCTACTACCCGGACCGCGCCGCCCCGGAGGACCGGGGCCCGGTGCGGCTCAACCTTCGCGACGTGGGAAACCGGAAGCTGCGCGACATCAACCTCCAGTTGCGCGCCGGCGAGGTGCTCGGCATCGGCGGCCTGCAGGGCTCCGGCCGCTCGGCGCTGGCCCGTGCGATCTTCGGGGTGTCGCCGTTCACGACCGGCGACGTCACGCTCGACGACCGGCCGGTCCGCCTGCGCTCACCCCGCACCGCGATGCGGGCCGGCATCGCCTACGTCACCGAGGACCGCAAGGGCGAGGGGATCGTCCCCCGGCAGTCGGTGCTCGACAACGCGCTGCTCGCCAGCCGGGCCGTCTTCGCGGCCCGGTCCGGCCGTGCGGCCCGGACCGTTCGGGTGCGCGAGCTGCTCAACGCCGTGGAGGTCCGTGGTGCGGGCGACGACCAGGAGATTCGTTTCCTGTCCGGCGGCAACCAGCAGAAGGTCGTGCTGGCCCGCTGGCTCGCGCTCAACCCGCGGATCCTGCTCTTCGACGAGCCGACCCGCGGCATCGACGTGGGCGCGAAGTCGGCCATCCACGACCTCGTCCGCCGCCTCGCCCGCGATGGTGCGGCCGTGCTGATGATCTCGTCCGATCTACCGGAGCTGCTGGGCATGAGTGACCGCATCGTCGTCATGCGCGACGGCCGGGTCGCGGGCGAGTTGCCCGCTGGCGCGAGCGAGGAGGACGTCGTCACCCTTGCGGTCGGCGCCGTTCCGGAGACCGCCCAGTGAGCGCGAGGAGTGAGCCGGGTTTGCGAGCCCCGCAGTCGCGATCGGAGATGACTCAGTGAGCGCGAGGAGTGAGCCGGGTTTGCGAGCCCCGCAGTCGCGAATGGAGACCACCACGTGAGCGCCCTGTCGCTCCTGCCGGCCCGCCGCCCCGTACCGGGCGTCTTCGTGGCCCTGACCCTCACCCTCGCGATCGGCTGGCTTGTCGTCCTCGTCGACGGCGGCCAGCTCTTCAACCAGTCCACGACCGTGAGTCTGCTGCACGTGGCGGCCGGGCTCGGGCTCGTCGCCGTCGGTCAGACCCTTGTCATCCTGGGTGGGTCGCTGGACCTCTCGGTGGCGTACGTGATCAGCCTCAGCACCCTGGTCGCCGCCGAGACGATGAACGGCAGCGACGGCGCGGTGCTGCCGGCGATCGGCCTGGTGCTCCTCGTCAGCGCCGGCATCGGGCTGTTCAACGGGCTCCTCGTCACCAAACTCCGGGTCAACGCGTTCATCGCGACCCTCGGCGTCGGGCTGCTGCTCAAGGGCTACCTCGACAACGGCTACGACGGGCCGGCCGGCACCACCGCGCCGTCGCTCGTGCAGTCGCTCGGCTACCAGCGCATCGGCCCGGTGCCGGTGTCCTTCCTGCTGCTGGTCGCGGTGACCGCGGCGGCCTGGTTCGCGCTCTCGAAGACCCGCTTCGGTCACCACCTGGTCGCCGTCGGCGGAGACCCGGAGGTGGCCCGGCTCTCGGGCGTGCGCAACGACCGGGTCCTGGTCACCGCCCACGTGCTGTGCTCGATGTGTGCCGGGCTCGCCGGCATCTACCTCGCCAGTCGGCTCGGATCCGGGGCGCCCCGGGTGGGCACCGAGGGCCTCTACGACCTGGAGTCGATAGCCGCGGTGGTGATCGGCGGCACCGCGCTCGCCGGTGGGCGTGGTGGCGTCATCGGCACGGTCGGCGGAGTGCTGCTGCTCGCCAGCATCGACGCGATCTTCAACCAGTTGGAGGTCGACGCCTTCTTCAAGCAGGTGATCCGGGGCGCGATCATCATCGCCGCGGTGGCCGTCTACGCCCGCCGGGCCATGCGAAAGGCGGCTGCCTAGTCATGCAGACCGTTGAGCGTCGTACGCTGCCGCTGCGTCTCCCGCGGGTCCGTCCCGGTGGCATCCTGCCGATCCTCGCGATTCTCGCGGTGCTGGTGGTGCTCGTCGGCATTCGGCAGCCCGACTTCCTCGCCCCTCCGTCGCTGATGTCGTTCCTCGGGCGTTCGGCGCCGATCATCCTGCTCGCCGCCGGCCAGTACTTCGTGATCGTCTCCGGCGAGTTCGACCTCTCGGTCGGCTCCCTGGTCACCGCGCAGGTGGTCGTCGCGGCCCGGCTCATCGACAGCGACCCGGGGCGTACCTGGCCCGTGGTGTTGCTCCTGCTCGCCTTCGGCGCGCTCGTCGGGTTGGTCAACGGCCTGATCACGACGCGGCTGCGGGTGCCGTCGTTCATCACCACCCTCGGCATGTTCCTGATCCTGGTCGGCGCGGTCTACCTGTGGTCCGACGGTGCCCCGAAGGGTGGCCTGTCCGAGGAGTTCCGGCGGTACGGCCGGCGGGCCTTCGAGGACGTGCCGGTGCTCGGTCGCGTGCCGTTCGCGCTGCTGGTCCTGGTGGCCCTCGCGGTGGTGGCCGTGCTGCTGATGCGGTCCGACTTCGGCCGGACGCTCGTCGCCGTCGGCGACAATCCGCGTACCGCCGAGTTGAGCGGCGTACGGGTCTGGCGTACCCGCACGATCGCCTTCATCCTCAGCGGGCTCACGGCGGCCGTCGCGGCGATCCTGCTGGGCGGCTACAGCGGCGTGTCGTTCCAGGCCGGCGCCGGCCTGGAGTTCGGTGCGATCACCGCCGTCGTCCTCGGTGGCGTCGCGCTGGGCGGGGGTCGCGGCTCGGTGGTGGGCGCGATGCTCGGTGCGCTGACCCTCGAGCTGCTGTTCGCCCTCATGAATTTCTACGGCGTCTCCGGCGCCCTCAGGTCGACCGTCCAGGGCGGGATCATCCTGCTCGCCGTGGCGGTCTCGGCAACGCGTTCCTCGTCGAGATAAAGGGGTTCCCATAGTGCGACGTTCCATGGCGGCGCTGGCCGCTGTCACCTTGCTGTCCCTTGCCGCCTGTTCCACCGATGAGCCGGGCGCGAGCCCCTCGAGCAGCGCCTCCGCCGCCGGCTCGGGCACCGGGGAGCAGTCGAAGTTCTTCGTGCAGGCCGACTACGACGCCGAGCTCTCGCTGCTCGACGCGACCCCGACGGGTCCCGCCGACAAGCCGTGGGAGCAGGTGCTCAACCCGAAGCTGGTGGACACCGCCAAGTACAAGAAGAGCGGTCCGCACAAGATCTGCTTCTCGAACGCGGCGCTCAACAACCCGTGGCGGCAGGTCGGGTTCAAGACCATGCAGGCCGAGGTCGAGGCGCAGAAAAGCCGCATCAAGGAGTTCGTGCACGTCGACGCCGAGGGCAAGGACCAGAAGCAGATCGCGGACATCAACGACCTGCTCGGCAAGGGCTGCGACGCGCTCATCGTCTCGCCCAACACCACCGCCACGCTGACCCCGGCCGTCGAGGCCGCCTGCAAGGCGGGGCTGCCGGTCGTCGTCTTCGACCGTGGTGTCGACACGAAGTGCCCGGTGACCTTCATCAACCCCATCGGCGGCTACGGGTTCGGCCACGTCGGCGCCGAGTTCGTCAGTCAGAAGATGAAGCCCGGCGGCAAGGTCCTCGCCCTGCGGATCCTGCCGGGTGTGGACGTCCTGGAGACCCGCTGGTCGGCGGCGAAGGTGGCCTTCGACAAGGCGAAGGTCGACGTCGTGGGCGTCGAGTTCACCGACGGCGACCCGGCCAAGACCAAGAAGATCGTCGACGACTACATCCAGCGCTACGGCACGATCGACGGCGTCTGGATGGACGCCGGCGCGGTTGCCGTCGCCGCGGTCGAGGCGTTCCAGGACGCGGGCAAGCCCGTTCCGCCGATGAACGGCGAGGACCAGCTCGACTTCCTGAAGATCTGGAAGGACAAGCAGCTCACCGCGATCGCGCCGACCTACCCGACCTACCAGTGGCGTACGCCGATCATCGCGGCGCTGCGGATCCTCGACGGCGAGCAGGTCTCCAACCCGTGGAAGCTGCCGCAGCCGACCGTCACCCAGGACAACCTGGACAAGTACCTCGACGCGAGCATGCCGCCGCTGCACTACGCGATGTGCGGCTGCACCGACCTGCCCGGTTACCCGCAGCGCTGGAAGTAGGGCCTGATGTACGCCATCGGCGTCAACCCCTGGGTGTGGGCCTCGCCTGTCGACGACGAGGCCCTGGCGGAGCTGATCCCACGGATCGCCTCGTTCGGCTTCGACGCGGTCGAGTTGCCGATCGAGCAGCCCGGTGACTGGGACCCGGTCCGCACCCGGGACCTGCTGGCCGAGCACGGCCTCGTCGCCGCCGGGGTCTGCGCGGCCTTCTCGCCGGGGCGGGAGCTGGTCGACGCCGCGCCAGCGGTGGTGGAGTCGACGGTGGCGTACCTCAAGGGCTGTGTGGCGAGCGCGGCGGCCGTCGGCGCTGGATGCGTCGGCGGCCCCGTGTACGCCTCGGTCGGCCGCACCTGGCGGATGTCACCGGCGGCTCGCGCGGCCTGCTACGCGGACTTCCGGCGGGCCCTGGCGCCGGTTGCCGAGCAGGCCGGCGAGTTGGGCGTGAGCATCGGTGTCGAGGCGTTGAACCGCTACGAGACGAGCGTCGTCAACACGATCGAGCAGACGGTCGAGTTGATCGACGGTCTTCCGTCGAGTGTCGGCATCATGATCGATACGTATCACATGAACATCGAGGAGGCCGACCCCTACGCGGCTCTCGCCGCCGCTGGCCCGCACATCAAGCACGTGCAGGTCAGCGGCAGCAACCGGGGCGCTCCCGGTGCGGACCACTTCGACTGGCCCCGCTTCTTCGCCGTCCTGCGGGACACCGGTTACCAGGGTGCGATCTGCATCGAGTCGTTCACGGCGGAGAACGAGGCCATCGCGGTCGCCGCGGCGATCTGGCGTCCGCTGGCCCCCTCACAGGACCGTCTCGCCACGGACGGCCTGCGCTATCTCCGGGAGATCCTCGGGTGACCGCCCCCCACCACCCAAGGCCCGGCCCTCGGGCTCTGCCCGCCACCCCCCACTAGAGTCAGGAGCACCGTCCCGTGTCTGTCTCGTCCATCTCACCGCTGCGGCGACTGTTGGCCGGCGCCGCCGCGTCAGCGTTGACCGCTCTGGTCGCGGTGACCGCCTCGGCGTCCCCCGCGCTCGCGGCCACCACCACCCTCTACGCGTCGCCCTCCGGCAGCGGCACCAGTTGCTCGGCCAGCCAACCGTGTTCGCTGTCCGCCGCGCAGACCGCCGTGCGGGCAGCCAACACCACGATGTCCGGTGACATCGTGGTGGAGTTGGCCGACGGCGCGTACCGGCTCTCGTCGCCGATGCGGCTGACCGCTGCCGACTCCGGCAACAACGGCTACCAGGTGATCTGGCGGGCGGCCGCCGGCGCCCGTCCGTCGATCACCGGCGCCCGCGCCGTCACCGGCTGGTCGCTCGTCGACTCCGGGAAGAACATCTGGCGGGCCAACGTGCCCGCCGGCCTCGACTCCCGTCAGCTCTACGTCAACGGGGCCGTCGCCACCCGGGCACGCACCGCCGTGAACCGCGCCGACTTCACCTTCACCACGTCCGGGATGCGGTTCACCAACAGCGCGCTCAACTACCTCAACAACCTCGGCAACCAGAGCCGGGTCGAGGTGGAGAGCGTCGGGTCGTTCACCGACAGGTACTCGCCGGTGCAGAGCATCAGCGGCAACTTCCTGACGATGCAGCAGCCCGCCTGGAACAACAACACCTTCGGCTTCGACACGTTGTCCCGCCCGCACCGCGCGGGCCCGTTCTACCTGGCCAACGCGTACGAGTTCCTGGACTCGGCGGGGGAGTGGTATCTCAACCCCGCCAGCGGCCAGCTCAACTACATCCCGCTCTCCGGGCAGAACATGAGCACCGTCAGCGTGGAGCTGCCGCAGCTGCAGTCCCTGGTGAACGTCGGCGGCACCCTTGACGCGCCCGCGCACCACATCTCGTTCAGCGGGATCACCTTCACCGGCACCAGCTGGCTCGGCCCGAGCAGCAGCAACGGCTTCGCCGACCAGCAGACCGGCGCGCACATCGTCGGCACCTGGGCCCGTCCGTCCGACGCGCTGACCTCCTGCCAGGAGGGCTGCTCGCTGTTCGAGGCCACCCGCCCGAGCTGGGCCCAGATGCCCGCCGCCGTGCAGGTCTCCGCCGCCAACACCATCAGCTTCAGCGACTCGCAGTTCGTCAACCTGGGGCAGACGGCCATCGGCATCGGCAACGACGCCAACGCCCACGCCAGCGGCGTCGGTCTGGCCGCCAACAACATCACCGTCACCCGCTCCGAGATCGCCCGCAACTCGGCCGGTGGCGTCGTGGTCGGCGGCGTGCGCGCCGACGCCCACCACCCCACCGACCAGCGGATGGTCAACCGCAACGTCACCATCAGCAACAACAAGGTGCACGATCTCGGTCTGGAGTACCGGGGCGTGGTCTCGATCCTGACCACCTACGTGAACACCTCGCTTGTCTCGCACAACGAGGTCTACAACATGCCGTACACCGGCATGTCGATCGGCTACGGCTGGGGCGCCAACGACGCCGGCGGCAGCCAGCACTACGCCAACCGTGGCCTGTACAACTACCAGCCGCGGTACTCCACGGCGACCACCGCGGCCAACAACCAGGTCATCGGCAACTACGTGCACGACGTCATGCAGCAGATGACCGACGGCGGGTGCATCTACTCGCTGTCGGCGAACCCGGGCGGGTTGATCGCCGAGAACTACTGCCTGCGGACCAACGGCTGGTTCGGGCTCTACTTCGACGAGGGCTCGCGCTACTACACCGCCCGCAACAACGTGTTCTCCTCCACCGGCACCTGGGCCACCGCCAACTACTACTACGCCGAGAACATGGGCAACTTCACGGTCACCAACAACTGGTCGAGCAGCAGCGGCACGAACGTGACGAACGGTGACCGCGGCAACGTCGTCAACAACAACGTCACGGTCAGCGGCGGCAACTGGCCGTCGGGCGCGCAGACGGTGATCAACACGGCCGGTCCGCAGAGCGGTGGCAGCACCAACCCGACGAACGTGCAGCTCGTCGGTGCCCAGTCGGGTCGCTGCGCCGAGATCGGCAACTCCAGCACGACGAACGGCACGCAGGCCCAGATCTGGGACTGCATCAGCAACGCCACCAACCAGCGGTGGACCCACACCGCGAGCCGGCAGCTCATGATCTACGGCACCAAGTGCCTGGACGCCTCCGGCCAGGGCACCGTCAACGGTACGAAGGTCGTGATCTGGGACTGCAACGGTGGTGTCAACCAGCAGTGGAACATCAACTCCAACGGCACCATCACGGGCGTGCAGTCGGGTCTCTGCCTGGACGCGAACGCCGCCGCGACGGCGAACGGCACGAAGTTGATCCTCTGGGCCTGCAGCGGTGGCACCAACCAGCGGTGGACGGTACGCAGCTGATCCAGTAGCCGGACACCGACAGGTCCGGGCCGGGGCGCGACGCCTCGGCCCGGACCTGTCCGCTCTACCGGGCCACGTCCGCCCTCGCCGGGTCCACTGTCAGCCCGGTCGCGGCCTGGTAGCGGACCGGGATGGGATCGGTGAGTTCCCCGACGAACGTCCCGTCGACGTGGTCGAGGAAGCCGATGAGGGACCAGTCGTCGGCGGGTCCGGGGACCAGCCGGGGCGCGTACAGGTGCGGGTGGGCGAACGGTTGGGCGGACGCGATGTCCCACGGCCCGAGGGTGGTCTCGCCGGGCGCCACCCAGATCCGGTGGTCGTCGCGCCGAGCGCTGCCGGTGGCCTCGGTGGAGAAGAGCAGCAGCGGCTGCCCGTCGAGGACCGCGACCTGGGGCACCTCCAGGTGACCGAAGCCGGCCGGAGTCGACAGCGGCGGCGCGACGGTCCAGGTGACGAGATCGGTGGAGGTGGCGTGCCCGACGACGCCACGGGTGTTCGCCGGACCGGTGTTGGCGCGGGCGGTGATGAGCATGTGCCAACCCTCGCCGTCGGGGTCGGGGAACACCCACGGGTCACGCCACGCCTGCTCGTACCACAGTTCCTTGTCCAGCAGCTCGTACCAGGTGGGGTCGGCCTGGACGATCGGTTCGGTGCCGTGCCGGTGCCAGGTCATGAGGTCGTCGGAGACAGCCAGTCCGATGCGTTGGACGAGCCCGTCCTCCGCGTGGCCGACCCCGGTGTAGAACAGGTACCACCGTCCGTCCGGCCCGCGGACGGTGCAGCCCGTCCAGGTCGCCAGGTCGTCCCAGCTGGGCGCGTCGGCGGGGACCACGGCGTCGGCGACCAGGCGCCACGAGCGTAGGTCCGCCGAGACGGCGTGGCCGATGGTGGCCCGGCGGTGGCGGCGGTGCGGGTCGTGCAGGGCGCGGGACGCGCGCAGGAAGAACACGTGCCAGAGGCCGTTGTCGTCCCGCGCGTACCAGCTGTCCCACACCCAGTGGTCGGGTAGACGAAGCATGGTCGGAAACCTAGCACTAAACCGTTTTAGCGTCGGTCAACGCCAAGCCGGGGCGCGCGTCGGAGGACCGGTGGTCAGCCGGCCGGAGGCGCGAGGGAGCGGCGTCGGCGCAGGGGCATCGGAACGAGCGAGGGTTCGGCGGCGCCCCCGTCCAGGAGCAGCTCGACCGCTCGCCGCCCCATCTGCTCGTGCGGTAGCGCCGTGGTGGCCAGGCTCGGACGCAACCAGGCGGCGATCGGGTCGTCGTCGAACGAGATGACCGAGATGTCCTCGGGAACGGTCAGCCCCGCCTCGCCGAGCGCCTGGTAGGCGCCGAAGGCCAACCTGTCGTTCATGCAGATGATCGCGCTGGGTCGCTTCGGCTTGCTCAGCAGGCTGCGCATGGCGGCGTACCCGTGCTCGGGCAACCACTCGGTGCAGAAACACTCGGCCAGGAGGCCGACCTTCGCCTCGTCCAGCGTCTGCCGGATGCCGTGCAGGCGGGCGCTGGCGGCGAGCGAGACCTCCGGGTCGTCCTCCTTGAGCCGGTTGCGACCGATGAGCGCTATCGCGTCGCGGTGCCCAAGCTCCAGCAGGGCGGTGGCGACGGAGCGGCCGGCTCCCTCGTCGTCGGGGACCACGCTGGGCAGGCCGTCGGGGCTGGTGGCGTTGAGCAGCACCACCGGCCCACCGAGGATGGCCGCGGGTACCGTCAGCCGTCGGGTCGCCATCGCCGCGTAGATCACCCCGTCGACCTGCCGGTCCAGGACGGCCTCGATGGCGTACTGCTCGAAGGTGGCGTCGCCCTGCGTCTCGGTGATGAGCAGGACGTGGTCCCGTTCGCGGGCCGCGTCGAGGGCACCGCGGATGAGGTCGCCGGCGAACCGGGTGGTGGCCACGATGTCGGAGACGAACGCGATGGTGGCCGTCTTGCGGGTGCGCAGGCTGCGCGCGGCGAGGTTGGGCCGGTAGCCGAGTTCCTCGGCGGCGGCGAACACCCGCTGGTGCGCCTCGGCCGAGAGTCTGGTGCCCTCCCGGCCGTTGAGCACCATCGACGCCGCGGTCTTGGACAGCCCGGCTTTCTGCGCGACGTCGGCGAGTGTTGCTCTGTTGCGGCCCATCAGTCCTCCGAATCAGGCGCGGTGCCACAGGCGCCGCTCCCGCCCATCATGATGCGTCGCCGTCCGGGATCGAGCGCCGGTCACGTCGGCGTGGTGTGAACCCGACGTTTCCGCACCGTTGCCAAGTTGTCCTTGACAGCTCCCCGTGCCGCGCGCATGCTCTGCTAAATCAGTTTAGCGACCACTTCTGGTGCATCCAGAGGCCCCTTCGGTGGCCGTGCCGGGTTCTTTTCTGCTGACGGTACGGGTACTGCGCCTGGGCGACAGATCACGGCGTACGTGTCGTGGCGGCCACCCGGTCGCGGTGGTCCCGGTGGAGCCGTCGCGCGGCCATGGGTCGCGGGACGCGTGGTGATGTCGAGGAGTCATGAAATGGCAGAATTGCTGACAAAGTTTTCGCGACGGAGAACAGTGCTCCTCGCGTCGCTGCTGGCGGTCGGGATGGCCGCGACGGCCTGCAGCGCGCCGGGCGAGGACCGGTCGTCGACCCAGAAGTCCGATGCCGCCGTCAAGACGGAACTGGGCACCGACCCGATCACCCTGGACATGTACGCGGAGACCGGCTTCCCGCTGGCCAAGGCGCTGGCCGACGAGTTCTCCAAGCAGCACTCGAACGTCACGTTCAACATCCGTGAGGACCAGTTCACGGTGATCGTGGAGAACGCGCCCCGAGTGATGGCCTCGGACAACTCGCCCGACATCATCCGGCTCCCGACCATGGTCGACCTGGTCAAGGACGACCTGCTCAAGAACCTCGACCCGTACTTCACCGCGTACGGCTGGGACAAGTTCCCCGCCTCGCAGCTCATGCAGCTGCGCGTCGGCGAGAACACCCGGGGCACCGGCTCGCTGTACGGGATGGGGCTCGGCTACAGCGTCACCGGCGTCTTCTACAACAAGAAACTGGCCAGCCAGATCGGCATGACCCAGCCGCCGGCCACTGTCGCCGAGTTCGAGGAGCTGCTGGCGAAGGCGAAGACCAGCGGAGTCCAGCCGATCATGCAGTTCAACAAGAACACCGCGGGCATCAACTTCCCGCACCAGGCGCTACAGAACCAGTTCGGCGACCCGACCCAGGTCGCCGACTGGATCTTCCAGAAGCCGGCGGCCACGTTCGACACCCCGGCCGCACTGAAGGCCACCCAGACCATTCAGAAATGGGCCCAGGCCGGCTACTTCACCAAGGACGCCAACGCCCTGGACTACGCGGGCATGGTGGGGGAGTTCCAGAAGGGCAACGGCGTGTTCATGTTCAACGGCGACTGGGAGTCGGCCAACCTCGACAAGTCGATGCCCGGCAACGTGGGCTTCTTCCTCTTCCCCACCGAGTCTCCCGGTGCAAAGCACGTGGCGATGTCCGCCCCCAACACCTTCGGCGTCTCCGCCAAGGCCAAGAACCCGGACGCCGCCGCGTACTTCCTGAACTGGGTGCACACCAACGCCAAGGCCCGCGAGATCTCGGTGACCGTCGGCGGCTCCAGCCCCGGCGGCCCGAGTGACCTGCCGGTGCCGAGCGCCGCCCCGAACACCGTGCTGGCCGAAACCCTGAAGGCGTCGCAGCAGCTCGGCGTGGAGAACGGCGCCGTGGACTTCACCGCGAACGCGACCGGCGGCATCTTCGCCGCCGCGATCACGCCGGAGATGCAGAAGCTGATCGCCGGTCAGCAGACGCCCGAGGGGTACGTGAAGGCGGTCCAGGCCGAGTATCAGAAGGAACTGTCCCGATGACGTCTGCCCTCGGCAGCGCACCAACCGGGCGCGACGATCGTCGCGTCCGCCCCACCCCGACGCGGGCCCACCGATCCCGGTGGGCCCGCGCGGCCGGGACCGGCTGGTTGTACGTCCTGCCCGCCCTGGTGATGTACGCGGTGTTCGTCCTGCGCCCGCTCGCCCTGACGCTCCAGTACTCGCTCTACGACTGGAACGGCATCGGGATGGCCCGCTGGGTGGGCCTGGACAACTACCTCACCGTCTTCACCGACAGCGACCTGCTGAAAATCATCGGCAACGCGATGGTGCTGATCGTCTTCTTCAGCTTCATCCCCGTCGCGCTGGGGCTGTTGGTGGCGAGCATGGTTCGCCGGATCACCACCGGCGCGTTCGGCACCGTCGTCCGTACCATCCTCTTCCTGCCGCAGGTCATCCCCCTGGTGGCGGCGGGCATCGCGTGGAGTTGGCTGCTCTCGTCGAACGGTCTGGTCAACCAGGCGCTGCGCGCGGTCGGGCTGGGTGGCGTCGCCCGCGCCTGGCTCGGCGACTTCGACACGGCGCTGCCAGCCGTCGGCGTCATCGGGGCCTGGGTCCTGCTCGGCCTCTGCACGATCCTGCTGGTCACCGGCATGAGCAAGATCGATCCGGCGCTGTACGAGGCCGCCCGCCTCGACGGTGCCGGTCCGGTCCGCGAGTTCCTCGCCGTGACCCTGCCCAGCCTGCGCCAGGAGATCGGCGTCTGCCTCACCGTGACGATCATCGCGGCGCTGGCGAGCTTCGACATCGTCTACATCTCCACCAGCGGCGGCCCCGGCCTCCAGACCACGGTGCCGGGCCTGGAGATCTACCGGCTGGCCTTCTCGCAGCGGCAGGTCGGGCTGGCCTCGGCGCTCGCCGTCGTACTCATGCTGCTCGTGCTGGCGTGTGTGCTGCCGATCCAGCGCCTGAGCCGAGGGGACAAGCAGTGAACCTGAGCCGACGCGAACAGTTGACCGGCCGAGTCTTCCTGATCGCCCTGATCGTCGTCACCCTGCTGCCGTTCGTGAGCATGCTCTCGGCGGCGTTGCAGCCCCGGGGCACAGTGCCCAGTGGGCTCGACTGGCCGTCCGATCCGCAGTGGGGCAACTTCGCCGACGCCTTCACCGCCGCGAACATGGGCGCCCTGCTCCGCTCCAGCCTGCTCATCGTGGCCGGTGTCGTACCGGTGTCGGTGCTCATCGCGACCATGGCCGGCTTCGGGCTCGGTCAGCTGCGGGTGCCCGGCGGCCGACTCGTCTTCGGTCTCTTCCTGCTGGGTCTGACCCTGCCGTTCGAGGCGGTGGTCACGCCGCTCTACTACCAGATGCAGGACCTCGGCCTGCTCAACACCCGTTGGGCCATCATCCTGCCGCTGATCGGGCTGTACATGCCGTTCGCGGTGTTCTGGATGCGGGCACACTTCACAAACGTGCCGGTCGAGTTGTCCGAGGCGGCCCGGGTGGACGGCAGCAGCACGTGGCAGTTGTTCTGGCGGGTCCAGGTGCCGCTCGCCCGGCCGGCGATCGCCTCGCTGACGATCCTGATGTTCCTCTGGACGTGGAACCAGTTCCTGCTCGCCATCGTCCTCGTGGACGACGCCACCAAACGCACCATGGCCGGGGCGCTCGGAGCGTTCCAGGGCCAGTGGGGCACCGACCTGGTGCTGCTGTGTGCCGGGTCGCTGCTGATCCTCACCCCGACCCTCATCGTGTTCCTGATCTTCCAGCGACAGTTCATCAAGGCCCTGATCCAAGGGTCAGTGAAGGGGTAGGCAGTGGTCACACAGCCGCAGATCCACGGCGACGTCGACGGTCGCTTCGGGCGCGTCGCCGACGTGTTCCGCGACAACTTCACCTCCCGGGGAGAGGTCGGCGCCGCGGTCACCGTCTACGTGCGCGGCAGCAAGGTCGTCGACCTGTACGGCGGGGTGGCCGACACCCGTACCGGGCGGCCCTGGGACGCGCAAACGCCGGTCGTCGTCTTCTCCTGCACCAAGGGGATCCTGGCGATCTGCGCCTACCTGCTGGCCCAACAGGGCCGGCTCGACCTCGACGCTCCCGTGACGCGCTACTGGCCGGCGTTCGGACAGCACGGCAAGGCGGACATCCCGGTGCGCTGGCTGCTCACGCACCAGGCCGGTCTGCCCGCCGTGGACCGACCGCTGACCCTCGACGAGGTGCTGGCGTGGGATCCGGTCATCAAGGCGATCGAGGCGCAGGCCCCGCTGTGGGAGCCGGGCACGGCGCACGGCTACCACTCGATGACCTACGGCTGGCTGGTCGGAGAGGTGATCCACCGCATCACCGGCCAACTGCCCGGCGCGTTCTTCGCCGACACCGTCGCGGGCCCGCTCGGCCTGCACACCTGGCTGGGGCTCCCGGCCGCCGAGAGCGACACCGTCGCCTGGGGCCTGGCCCCGCCCCCGGACCCCGACCCGTTCGTGGACCCGGTCGCCGAACGGGGCATCACCATGGGTGGCGCATTCGCCTTCCCCGCCGACGCCGACGGCCTGGTGAGCTTCAACGACGACACCATCCGGGCCGCCGGTGTCCCCGGCGCGGGCGCGGTGAGCACCGCCGAGGGCCTCGCACGCCTCTACGCCGCCTGCGTGTCGGAACTCCACCGTGGACCGCTGCTCACGGCGGCGTCGGTGGACGACGCGGTGGTGGTCCGTTCGCGTGGTCAGCAGCGGCACGGGCCGCCGGACACCGGGCAACGCTGGGGCACCGGCTTCCTGCTGCACTCGCCACCGGCCCGGCCCCTGCTGGGTGAGCGCAGCTTCGGCCACGACGGCGCGGGCGGGAACCTGGCCTTCGCCGACGCCGAGCATCAGGTGGGCTTCGGCTACGTGGTCAACCAGATGCGCGGGATGGGCGACGAGCGCGCCAATCTGCTCACCGCCGCCGTCCGCGCCTGCCTGGACGACTGAGGCGACCGGGCCCAGCGCGGCTCCGGTGATCATGAAGTTGTTGCCATTAATCACGGGGCGCGTCGGCGCAACAACTTCATGATCACCGTGGTTCGGAACTCACGTCACCGGTTCCGATCTCCCGGAGCACTGCAAAAAACCTGCAAGCGCTAACCCTTGCCTTCGGGGAAACCGCTTTCCTACCATTGCGTTACATCGATGTCTTATTCCTGGATCGGGTCATCGCGCATCGATCAACGTGGCCGGGGCGCGCCGTTTGGGCGGCCAACCCCGCGCTGGTCAGGGCCGGGCAGCCCTCGGCAATTGACTTTCGTCAATGCAGCGTCTCCTTGATCGCACAGAGTGCGGTCGGGCGACCGCCGCGCTCCGGCGATGGACCTGACGAATGCGAAGGTGAGGCGAAATGAGACGACCAGTCGCATTGCGACTTCAGGCAGCACTGGCCACGGCGGCCGTCGGGGTCGCCATCGGGGTGGCTCTGCCGACGCCCCAGGCGTCGGCGGCGGTCGGCAGCGCCACCGGCTATGCCACCCAGAACGGCGGGACCACCGGCGGCGCGGGCGGCCAGACCGTACGGGCCACCACCGGCACCGCGATCCACGCGGCGCTGTGCGGTCGTCCCAGCAGCGGCACCCCGATCACCATCGAGGTCACCGGGACCATCAACCACGGCAACACCAGCAAGGTGTCGGGGTCGAGCTGCAACACGGCCGACGGTGTGATCGAACTCAAGCAGATCAGCAACGTCACCATCATCGGAGTCGGCAGCGGCGCGCTGTTCGACCAGCTCGGCATCCACATCCGGGACTCCAGCAACATCATCATCCAGAACGTGACGGTCCGGAACGTCAAGAAGTCCGGCTCGCCCACCTCCAACGGTGGAGACGCCATCGGCATGGAGAGCACGGTCCGCAACGTCTGGGTCGACCACGTCAACCTGGAGGCCTCGGGCGGGGAGTCGCAGGGGTACGACGGTCTCTTCGACATGAAGGACAACACCCAGTACGTCACCCTGTCCTACAGCGTCCTGCGCAACTCCGGGCGCGGAGGCCTCGTCGGGTCCAGTGAGAGTGACCTCTCGAACAGCTTCATCACCTACCACCACAACCTGTACGAGAACATCGACTCCCGGACGCCGCTGCTGCGCGGCGGCACGGCCCACATCTACAACAACCACTACGTGAGCCTTCGCGAGTCGGGTATCAACTCCCGGGCCGGGGCGAAGGCGAAGGTGGAGAACAACTACTTCCGCAATTCCAAGGACGTGCTGGGCACCTTCTACACCGACCAGCGCGGCTACTGGCAGGTGAGCGGCAACATCTTCGACAACGTCACCTGGTCCGGCGCCGGCAGCGAGAACTACCCCGCCGGCCCCAACCCGACGTCCAACACCACTGTCACCATCCCGTATCCGTACAGCCTCGACGGGGCGAGTTGCGTACCGGAGATCGTCCGGCAGACGGTGGGCGCCAACACGGGCCTGCGGGTGTCGAACGGCAGTTGCTCACCGCAGAGCCCGCCGCCGACCACGGCTCCGCCGACGAGCGCCCCGCCGACCACGCCGCCGCCCACCACGCCCCCGCCGAGTGGGCCCAACCTCAGCCTCGGCGCTGGTGCCGACGGATCCAGCAAGGCCAGCGGGACCAGCTACGGCAACGTGCGGGACGGCAACATCGGCACCTACTGGTCGCCGGCCGGAGCGACGGGCACCATCTCGATCAAGTGGGGTTCCGCGACCCGGGTGTCCCGAGTGGTCATCCGCGAGCCGTCGGGGACCCAGGGCTCCATCGGGGCCTGGCAGCTCGTCAACAACGACAACGGGGCTGTCCTGGCCGCCGGCAGCGGGGCAGGTTCCATCACCTTCTCCTCGACCGCTCTGACCAAGATCAACTTCAGGATCAACAGCTCCAGCGGTACGCCGCGGGTCGGCGAGTTCGAGACGTACGCCAGCTAGCGGTTCTGTCCCTGGGCGGGAGCGGCGGAACCTGTCGCTCCCGCCCAGGCGCGAGCACGCCTCGGCGGGTGGTCAAGCTCTGCTCGGTCTCCCAGAAGATCTTCGAGATCTCCTCGATCTTCGGGCGCCGGCGGGCGCTCACCGGAGACTGCTCACCCCCAGCGCCAGGCGGGCCAGCAGCGCGTCCAGGGGCAGGTCCGCCGCGCTGGGCACCACCAGGTCCGCGGCCGTGAATCGGGCGTGGTCCGCGTGGCGGTTCGGCACGGCAACGCAGCGGAGCCCAGCGGCCTGTGCCGCCGCCACGCCGTGCGCGGTGTCCTCGAACGCGACCGCCTGATTCGCGGGCAGCCCGAGCCGATCCAGCGCCAGCAGGTAGACCGCTGGATCCGGTTTGTGGGCGGGCACCTCCTCGCCGGTCGCCAGCACCTCGAACCGCGCCCGCAGCCCCGCCTGGTCCAGTAGCGCGCCCACATGCGTGATCGGGGAACTGCTCGCCACGGCGAGCCGCAACCCCAACTCCGCGGCCCGGTCCAACCACCCCAGGATGCCGGGCGCGGGCGTCAGCGCCGCATTCAGCTCTGCCCGGTACGCCATCCGCAGTGTGTGGCTGGACGTGCGGTCGTACGCCGGCCCGATCGCCGCTTCGAGCGCCGCATACCGAGCCTCGTTCGCGTCGCCACCGTGGTCGGCGAAGAAGCCCGTCGGGTCGAGCCGCAGGCCGTGCCGCCGCCACTCCCAACGCCAGCTCTCCAGCAGCGTGGTCTCCGTGTCCATCAGCAGACCGTCGAAGTCGAAGATCAGGGCTTTGGTCGTCACGGTGGCCAGTATCCCGGTGCTGGTTTCGGCCACGTCCTGTGGCCGAAGATTGTCGCGCTCGGGCTTCGGCTCTCGTGCCGTGGCCGTCGGGCCGACGGTCACCGCTGGTGGTGAATGAGAGCCAGGAGGGCGCCGTGCGTCCGCTCGTCGGCGGCGACGACAAGACCCTTCCCGCCGGGGTGAACCGGCCCGCCGTCGATCCCGGTGACCACACAACCGGCAGCCTGACCGAGGGCGATTCCGGCCGCGAAGTGGACGCTGTCGCAGAGGTGCTCGCCATCGGTGACATAGCCGGCGCGCCGACCGGCGGCCACCCAGGCCACGGCCAGCGTGGTGGAGACGACACGTGGGCGGAACTGTTCGATGAACCCCTCGTCCGCGAGCATCCGGGCGGCCAGGAAGACGTGCCGGTGGGGAAACGGCGGGTCGAGATTGACGTCGACGAGTCGTGACTCGGCCGACGGGGTGAGCGGCTCGTCGACGCCACCACGCCTGGCGTACGCGGCGGTGCCGTCGGTCCAGAACACCTCGTCGGTGAACGGGTCAGCCGAGGCGGCCACGGAGACGCGTGCCCCGGCCCGCAGAGCGACGTTGACCGAGGTCAGCATGGTCCGCACGGCATAGTTCAACGTTCCGCACAACGGGTCGACCAGCCACGTACGTCCGTTCCCGCCGACGCCGGTGCGCCCGCTCTCCTCTGCCAGCACGGCGTCCTGCGGGCGTCCGACGCGCAGGACGTCGAGGATCGCCTTCTCGGCCTCGACGTCCGCCGTGGTGGCGAAGTCGTCCGCGGTCTTCACGAAGCGTGCCAGCGATGAGCCGTACTGCGC
Source organism: Micromonospora sp. DT228 (assembly GCF_049841595.1). Lineage (NCBI taxonomy): Bacteria > Bacillati > Actinomycetota > Actinomycetes > Micromonosporales > Micromonosporaceae > Micromonospora > Micromonospora sp. DT228. The sequence goes on along the minus strand of NZ_JBNCKO010000004.1, from coordinate 370,719 downwards.
GCGGACGACAGCGGCTCCGGCTTCCGCCGCCGCGATGGCCAGTGCGTGATCGGTGATTGACATGTCCGACATGATGCCGCCCGCCCGCACAACGGGCGGGCGGGCGGCATCGCAGGCACATCAGCAATCGCAGTCTGGCGGCACGATGTAGAAGAAGACACTGCCCGTGGTCGCCCGGTACGTGGCGGTGCCGGACCAGGAGAACTCGTACTGGAACTGCGGGTAGGTGCTGGCGTCCATGGCCGGCGGCGAGTCGCGGTAGGAGAAGGTGCCGTCGGCGGCGGTGGTCACGCTCGGGAGGGTGACCGAGGAGCCGTCCGGGCCGATCCGCTGCACGGTCAGCTTCAACCGCCCGCTGATCGACTCGCCGTTGAGACCCGTGACCTTGCCCTCGATGACCGCCTGCTGCCCGTTGAGCAGGGTGCGGTCGGGAGAGGTGGCCTCGACGAACGACGGCTGTTTCTGCACGGTGACGGAGATGGCGCCGGTGGTCCTGCGATGGGTGGAGTTGCCGTCCCAGGCCACGGTGTAGGTCACCGGCCCCGTCCTGCCCACGGTGTCGTCGAAACCGAACCCGCACGAGGCGTCGGTGGTGACGTCCGGCAGTCGCGTCGCCGCACCGCCGTTGATCCGCCGGCTCACGTGCACCACTGTCGGGCCCTGGCACGCGCCGACGTCGTAGGTCACGGCACCGGTGACCCGCACCGGCACCCCGATGTACGCGGGCTCCGCCACCTGCCCGGCGATGTGCGAGTCCGCGGATGTCACCGCGACCTCGTGGCTGGCGGACGGCGACGCGTACACGGAGTCGCCGTGCCAGGTGACGGTGTAGACGTACCGGCCGCCCTGGCTGGGTGTGTCGAGGACGGTGAAGGCGCCACGGCTGTCGGTGCTGACGTTCGGCAGTTGCTCGACGGCGCCGTCGAGGCGGTTGTTCCAGATCGTCCGGGTCACCGCCAGGGTCTGTGGCTGCTCCGGAGCCTTGCCGTCGAGGCCCAGGACGCCGGAGAGCGAGAGCCGGCTGCCGTCCCTGCCGTTGCTCGGTCCGCCGAGGGTGAGCGTCGCGGTGCGGCCGTCGACCGGGACGGTTACCGAGGCGGTGCCGCGTTGATAGTCCGCGGTCGGATTCCAGTAGACGTCATAGCGGATCTGACCACTCAGCGGGGGGACGTCGGTGAGGGTGAAGGTGCCGTCGGCCGCGGTGGTGACCGAGAGGGTGGCCCAGGTCCCGTCCGGAATCGTGCGGGTGACCTGCAGCTCCTGCACCCCCGCAGCGGCGCCGTCGGCCAGGGTGAGCCGGCCGGTGATGCGCAGCGGGTCGAGCGCGGTCCCGGAGGCGGGCGCGCTCAGGGAGATGGCGGACGCCGGAAGCGTCGCGTCAGCCACTCGCCAGAGCCAGAAACTCTCGGCCCCCTCCATGACCGCGAAGGCGTCGTTGCCGAGGAAGCTCACGGCACCACCCACCAGGTAACCCCTCTCGGCGTTGGCGGTGTTGACCACCGTGCCGTTGGCGGTGTCGTGGATCACCAGCGCTGGGCCGTCAGCGGAGCGGTGGCCGGCGGCGAGGTGTCGGCCGTCCGAGCTGAACGCCGCCGCCGTCGCCCAGGCCGAGGAGGAGTCGCCATAGCGGCGCACCTCGGCGAGGGTGGTGGTGTCGTACGCGAAGTGCAAGAAATCCGCACCCCAGGCGACGACCAGCAGCGAGCCGTCCGGGGTCAGCGCCAGGTCGTTGAGAGTGGGCACCTCGATCGTGCCGCGCTCGGTCGCCTGCTGACCGTCGACGGAGTAGACGTGAACCACTGACGAATGTAAATCGGTCTCGCCGAGGGCCAGCACGCCACCGGCCACGGCGACGGCCGGCGCACCGAACGTGTTGTCGATGATGCCGACCATGGTGGGGGTGGCCGCGGCGACGTCCAGGGTCAGCGCTCCGCCCTCGTGGACGCTTTCGCAGCCGTAGCCGACCCAGAGCCGACTGCCGGAGAGCGCGAGGTGCCGGGGGCAGCGCCGACCAACGTCGATCTTGCGGGTGACCTTCGCGGTGCTCGTGTCGATCTCCGCCACCTCGCCGCTGTCGTACAGCGCCACGTAGAGGCGGTCTCCGCCGGGCGTGCTGGCGAGGCCGTTCGCGCCGGCAAGCCCCGTCACCGTGTCGGTGATGGCGCCTGTCGCGTCGGCGACGATCACCCGGTCCGTCGCGGACACGAAGACCCGGCCGCCGCCGGCAGCGGTGTCGGCGACGTCGGTGACGTCTGGCAGGAGCGTCATGGTGTCAGCGGAAGCGCTGGGTGGGGCCGCGGCGAAGGCCGGCCCGGCCACGCCGACCGCGGCGGCGGCGACCAGGGTCGCCACGGCGGTCACGCCCGCGATCCGGCGCGGTAGTGCGGCGCGCGCCCGTGCGAATGATTGTCGGTGCAGCATCGATGTCCCCCGTCTGGGGCGTCAGGTCGGCACCCCGCAGGGGATCATGGCTGGCCCCTCCGACGGGAATCCACCCGCCTTCGCCAGGCGGCCGGACATCTTCACATGTCGATAACTGCGACATTGTGCGTGCCGCACCTCGCGGCGATGGGCGGGTGACGGTCAGGAGACCGCCGCCCGCACCAGCTCGCCGACCCTCTTCTCCACGGCGGGGCTCCACTTCTGTAGGGCGTACGCCACCGGCCACAGGTCGCCGTCGTCGAGGTTTGCCGCGTCCTGGAAGCCCAGGGTGGAGTAGCGGTAGTTGAACTTGCCGGAGTCCTGGAAGAAGACGACGATCTTGCCGTCGGCGTTCGCGTACGCGGGCATCCCGTACCAGGTCTTCGGGGACAACTCGGGAGCGGCGGCGGTCACCGCCACATGGACGCGCTCGGCGAGCGCACGGTCGTCCGGCTCCATCTGCGCGATCCGGTCGAGGAGCGCCTGGAGCCCGTCGGCCTTCTTCGCGCCCTTCTTGCCCTCGGCGCGCAACTCGGCGGCGCGCTCCTGCATCGCGGCCCGCTCCTCGGCGCTGAAACCGTCGGACGTGGTCGTGGTGGTCTTCGCGGACATGCGCGGGCTCCCTCTCGATCAGGTGCGGCACCATGCCGCGACCTGGGAAAAGGTTAGGCCGGACGACACCGGCCGGGCTTCTCGATTCCTGATCGGTTATGCCGAGGCTCGGGCGGCGGCAATGGTCCGTCCACGCTCGGAGTCTCCGAAGCGGTCGAGCATGGCCCGCACCTCGTCGGCGCTGACGTTGGCACCGAACAACTCACTGCCGGGTTCGAGTCGTACGCCCTCGGCCAGGGGGCCGGCGACGACCGGATCGAAGCCGAGCGCGTCCACCAGAGTCGCGACCGTGGCGAGGTCCGTGACGTCGTCGCCGGCGATCGCGATGGCCTTGCGGTCCGGCGTTCTCCTCGGCCGCGACCCGTCCTCGAGATCGTGGTAGCCCATGTGGTTGAACGCCTTGACGACGCGGGAGCCGGGCAGGAACGCCTGGACGATCTCGCTCGACGAGGTGCGCGCGTCGGTGAGGTCGTCGCGGATGCCGTCGATCTCCCACCAGTAGTTCATCGCGTCGACGACGAGCTTGCCGCGCAGCGCCTCGGCGGGAACGCTGCGGTACTTACCCAGCGGCAGGGCGAGGATCACGATGTCGGCGGCGGCCACCGCGTCGACAGCCGTGGTGGCCGCCGCTCCCGGAGCGAGCACCTCGACGGTGAGGGCGATCTTCGCCGGGTCGCCGGAGCCGGCGACCAGCACCCGGTAGCCGGCGGCGACGGCGAGCCGAGCGAGCACCGTGCCCACCTTGCCGGCCCCGAGCACGCCAAGGGTCTGGGGTCGGTCGTTGTCGAACATGTCGTCCTCTCGGTTCTGACGTGCTGATCAGGCCAGCAGTTCGCGGACCATGGGGATCACCCTGGAGCCGTACAGTTCCACGGCCCGCATCCGGGCACTCGCCGGTTGCGCTCCGGCCGAGTAGATGAGGTCGAACCGGCCGACTCCGAGGCTGCGGATCGCGCGGGCCATCCGGCGGGCCACCGTCTCGGGTGAGCCGATGTAGAGGGACCCGTGCTCCACCTCGGAGTCGAACTCCTGGCGGCGGATCGGTGGCCAGCCGCGCAGCGCGCCGATCCGGTCGCGCATCACCCGGTAGTGCGGCCAGTACACCTCCTTGGCCTCCTCGTCGGTGTCGGCGACGAAGCCCGGCGAGTGCATGCCGACCGGGTGCGCCGTCGTACCGAGCTGCTCGGTCGCCCTGCGGTAGAGGTCCAGGTACGGCGCGAAGCGCTCGGGAGCGCCGCCGATGATGGCGAGCATGAGCGGGAGACCGTACTGGGCGGTGCGGACGACCGACTGCGGTGAGCCACCCACGCCGACCCAGGTGCTCAGGTGCCCGGACTCCGTCTTGGGAAAGACGTCGGCGTTCTCCAGCGGGGCGCGCAGGGTGCCGCTCCAGGTGACCGGCTTCTCGTCGAGCAACTTCACGAACAGCTCGATCTTCTCCTCGAACAGCGTGTCGTAGTCGCGCAGGTCGTAGCCGAAGAGGGGGAACGACTCGGTGAACGAGCCGCGCCCGAGGATGACCTCGGCCCGGCCGTGCGACAGCGCGTCCACAGTGGCGAAACGCTGGAACACCCGGACCGGGTCGTCCGAACTCAGCACGGTCACCCCGGAGGCCAACCGGATCCGTGCGGTACGGGTGGCGATGCCCGCCAGCACCGTCTCCGGGGTCGACACCGAGTACTCCGGCCGGTGGTGCTCGCCCAACGCGATGACGTCGACGCCGAGTTGGTCGGCGAGCACCGCCTCGTCGACGACCTGGCGGATCGCCGCGGCGTGGGAGACGAGCTTGCCGGCGTCGTCCTCCGGTACGTCGCCGAACGTGTCGAGGCCGAACAAGAGATCAGACATGGGTGGGCTCCTTCGCCAGCAGCTCCCGGACCCGCGGCGCGACCTCACTGCCCAGCAGTTGGATGGTGCGCGCGCGTGCCTCGCGGGGCAGGTGCATGATGTCGTACTTCAGGTCGAAGCGGTTCAGCCGCAGGTCGCGGGCGACCGTGGCGATCTTCTGCGCCACCGTCTCGGGTGACCCGACGAAGAGCGCCCCGTGGTCGATTTCGGCCTCGTAGCGTGCGCGGTCCGGTTTGTAGAAGCCGCGTTCCGCGGCGAGCGCCGCCGCGACCGGCTGCCAGTATCGCCACCACGTCTCCACCGCCTCCTCGTCGGTGTCCGCGACAAGGCCGAGTGAGTGCTGCCCGATTGGCTGCGGGGTATGCCCGAACTGGTCGAGCGCTTTGGTGTAGAGGTCGACGTGGCCGGCGAACCGCTGGGGTCGCCCACCGATGATCGCCAGCATGAGCGGGAGACCGTGCCGGGCGGCGCGGACCACCGAGTTCGGGCTGCCCCCGACGCCGATCCACGTCGGGATCCCGCCGGGTCGCATCCGTGGGTGCAGGCGCTTCTCGGTCAGAGGGCTTCGTACGGTTCCCGACCAGGTGACCGTTTCGTCACGCCGCAGCCGCAGGAAGAGGTCGAGCTTCTCCTCGAACAACCGCTCGTAGTCGGCCAGGTCGTAGCCGAACAGCGGAAACGACTCGGTCGCCGACGCGCGTCCGAGGACGAGCTGGGCGCGGCCGTTGGACACGGCGTCGAGGGTGGCGAACTCGTGGTAGAGGCGCACCGGGTCGTTCGTGCTGAGCACGGTGACCGAGGTGCCGAGGCGGATCCGCTCGGTCGCCGTCGCGGCCGCCGCGAGCAACACGGGTGTCGCCGAGTCGTTGTGGCCCTCCCGGTAGTGCTCACCGAGGCTGAACACGTCGAGTCCGACCGACTCGGCGAGTCGTGCCTCGTCCACGAGGAGTCGGACGGTCTCGGCGTCGCTCAGGACCCGGTCGCCGTCGGTGGCCACCTCCCCGAACGAGTTGAGCCCCAGTTCGAAACCTGTAGCTGTCATCGTGGCCTCCTCGGCTCCCGTCGGCGACCCGCGGGAAGCGGACCTACCGGTTGACGTGTCAATGATGCTAACTTGGCGATTGACACGTCAATTCCCGGGAGCGATGAGATGACGGAGACCACACCCGCCCGGCGGGGAGGACGCCAGCTGCCGGCGGCGGAGGAGCTGCGGATCTGGCGGGACTTCATCGAGACGACGGCGGCGCTCAGCTCCCGGCTCGAGTCCCGCCTCCAGGGCGACTCCTCCCTCTCGACCGGGGACTACGCCGTGCTGCTCGCTCTCAGCGAGGCGCCCGACCAGGCGATGCGTTCGTCCGCGCTCGCGGCGCACATCGGCTGGGAGCGGAGCCGGCTCTCCCACCACCTGGGGCGGATGGAGCGGCGCGGCCTCATCCGCCGTCAGGAGTGCGCGACAGTCCCCCGGGGAGCGGAGGTGCTGCTCACCGCGGCCGGTGCCGAGGCGTTCGGCAACGCGACTTTCCCCCACCTGCGCGCCATTCGTGAACTCTTCGTCGACGCCCTCACACCGGAGCAGGTCGTCGCGGCCGGCGAGATCGCGGCGGCGCTGCGAGCACGTCTCGACGCGCCCGGCGAGGACTGATCACCGGGGACGCTCCGGTCGTCTGGCGAGGTGCCCGAGCACCGTGGACTGGGTGATCATGTCGCCATGACTGCGGGTGATCAGTCAATTGCGAAGGGCTAAGTCCGGGTGGTCCAATCCTCCAGGAACCCGCCAATCCGCCAGCACGCTGTGCCGGCGACGGCTGCGCCGCCCGGGAGGTACGACCATGATCGAAACCGCCGCCGCAGAGGCCCACCGCACCCGACCAGCCCGCTCCGGCCCCGGAAGCACCGAGTCGGTGTTGCCGGAGCTGCGGGAGATGTGGTGGGAGACGGGGGTGCGGGCGCGCGCCGAGGCCGGTGTCTTCGCCGTCTTCGCGGAGCTGCCCAGGCTCGTACGGACAGCCCTGGGCATCAGTTGGCGCGCGGACCGACTCCGTACCGGCGTGGTGGCCGCGGCGACGGTCGGCGCGGGGGTGATGGCGGCCTTCGGGTTGCTGGCCACCCAGCGGGTGCTCGTGGAGTTGTTCGCCGGCGGCCCGACCGCGGACAAGGTGCGGGCCGCGATGCCCGCCCTGGCCGTGCTGGCGGTGGCGACCGCGCTGCGCGCCGGGATGGGCATCGCCACGGGGTACGCGCAGAACGGGTTGACGCCGCGGGTGAACCGCGAGGTGGAGCGGGGTCTGTTCGAGGTGTCCACGGCGGTACGCCTGGAGGCGTTCGACGCCGACGCGTTCGCCGACGACATGGAACGCGCCTCGCGGGGCACCGAGTCGACGATCGGGCTGGTGCAGGCGTCGATGAACCTGCTCGCCGGGCTGGCCGGGCTGCTCGCCGTGGTGGCCGCCGTCGTCATCATCCACCCGCTGCTGCTGCTGGCGCTGCTGGTGGCCACGGTGCCGAACGCCTGGGCGTCGTTGCGGGCGGGGCACCTGCGCTACCAGACGTACACCGCCGGATCGGTGCGCAGACGTCGACTGTGGCTGCTGCACAAGCTGATGGCCGAACGGGCCTCGGCCCCGGAGTTGCGCTCGTACGGCTTGCGCGGTTTCCTCCTCGACCAGTACGACCGGGTGATGCGGGTGGAGACCGACATCCAACTCGCCCTGGCCCGTCGGGTCACCACGACCACAACTGTCGGGGCGATCATCGGCGGCCTCGCCACCGGCACCGTCTACGTCCTGCTCGGCCTGCTGCTCCTGGATGGGCAGATCCCGCTCGCCGCCGCGGCGACCTGTGTCATCGCGGTGCAGTCCGCGCAGCGGTCCCTGGCCATCGCCACCTTCCAGGTCGACCACGTCTACACCGAGGGTCAGCACTTCGGTGACTACACCGGCTTCATGACCCGTGCCGACGCCTACCTGCCGGACGCCGCCCGGCCGTCGGCCGCCGCCAGTCCGCAACGGCTGCGGGAGTTGACGATCAGTGAGGTCAGCCTGCGCTATCCGGACCGGGACACCCCGGCCGTCGACGGCGTCACGTTGCGGATCGCCGCCGGCCAGACTGTCGCGTTCGTCGGGGAGAACGGCTCGGGCAAGACGACACTCGCCGCGATGATCGCCGGCCTCCGGGCGCCCTCCGAGGGCAGCATCGAGTGGAACGGTCGACCGCTCGCGGACTGGAACGTCGCCGAGCTGCGGGCCCGGATCGCGGTGGTGACGCAGGAATACCACAAGTGGCCGTTCACCGCGGCGACGAACATCGCCATCGGCGACGTCGACACCGAGGCCCGGCAGGACCTCATCGAGGCCGCCGCCGCCCGTGCGGTCGCCCACGACATGATCAACGAGCTTCCACACGGGTACGAGACGTTGCTCGACCGGACCTTCGCCAGAGGTCAGGACCTCTCCGGCGGGCAGTGGCAGCGCATCACCGCGGCCCGCGGGTTCCTCCGTGACGCCGAACTGCTGATCATGGACGAGCCGTCCTCCGCCCTCGACCCCCGGGCCGAGGACGCCCTGTTCCAGGCCATCCGTGATCGCCGAGGCCGCGCCACCACGATCCTCATCACGCACCGGCTCGCGAACGTCCGCCACGCCGACCGGATCTTCGTCCTGCACCACGGCCGACTGGTGGAGGCGGGCACCCACGACGACCTCGTCGCCACCGGCGGTCGCTACGCCGAGCTGTTCGCTCTCCAGGCCGCCGGCTACGACGCCAACCTGGCCGAGCGGCCGCGGCTTCCGCACCAGGACACGACGTCCTCGCACTGAGGAGAGACGCCAGGACGGAGGGGTGCGTCCACCGGCGAGGTCCGACGCTCCGGACGTTCGTCCGCCTGCCTGCCGGAGGCTAGGCTGCGCGTATGTCAGGGGCGCGATGGCGTGGCCGGGCGGCGGAGGTCGCCCTGGTGGTCGCCGTCGGTCTGGTCGCCTGCGCCGGCCTGGTGGCGCAGTCACGGGGCATCGACACCACCGCCGAGTGGACGGCGCTGCTGGTGGTGCTCGCCTCCTGCGCCGCGCTGAGCCTCCGCCGCCGCCATCCGGTGCCAGTGGGTGTGGTGGCGCTGGCCGCCGTCGTCGCGTACGGGGTGTTGCTGCACAAGGCCGGCCCGATCATGCTGGTCTTCGTCGTGGCGCTCTACACAGTTGTCGACGAGGGACATCTCTGGATCGCCACCGGTCTCGGTCTCGCCTCGGTGATCGCCTTCGCCGCCGCGGACGACGACAACCGATCCCCGGACACCATGAACGGGGCGACGCTGCTGCACGCCGGTTGGCTCGTCGCGGTCATCGTCGGCGTGACCCGCAACCGCCGGGCCTACCTCGCCGAAGCGCAGGCCCGCGCGGTCGTCGCCGAGCAGCGGATGGAGGAGGAGGCCCGGCGGCGGGCCACCGAGGAACGGTTGCGCATCGCCCGTGAGGTGCACGACGTCCTCGGCCACCACCTCTCGCTGATCAATGTGCAGGCCAGCGCCGCGTTGCACCGGCCGGACCCGGCCCGCTCCGAGCAGGCGCTCACCGCGATCAAACAGACGAGCAAGGAGACGTTGCGGGAGCTGCGGGCGACGCTCGGCGTGCTGCGGCGGGAGGGCGATGCTCCGACCGCGCCCGGCCCCGGCCTCGATCGCCTTGGTGATCTGATCCGGACGGCCGGCCGCCCGGAGTTGACGATCAGCACCGACCTGGCCGAAACCAGGTCGCTGCCCCCAGAGGTCGACCTGGCGGTATACCGGATCGTCCAGGAGGCACTCACGAACGTGGCCCGGCACGCGGGCGCCTCCGCCGCGGTGGTCCGGGTGCGACCCGACCGCGACGACGTGGTGGTGGAGGTGGAGGACGACGGCACCGCCACACCCGGCGCTCCGGGCAGCGGGATCATCGGCATGCGTGAGCGGGCGAGCGCGCTCGGCGGTTCACTGACCACGGGCACCCGGCCGGACGGCGGTTTCCGGGTCCGCGCCCGACTGCCGCTGCGGCCCGGCCCGACGACTGTGGGAGAGCCCGCGTGATCCGGCTGCTGCTCGCCGACGACCAGACCCTGGTCCGCGCAGGCTTCCGTTCCATCCTGGACGGCGAGGATGGCATCGAGGTGGTCGGCGAGGCCGCCGACGGCGCCGAGGCGGTGCGGCTCGCCGCGCGGCTGCGGCCGGAGGTCGTCCTCATGGACATCCGGATGCCCGTCCTGGACGGCCTCGCCGCCACCCGGCAGATCGTCGGGACCTGCGCGGCCCGGGTGATCATCCTGACCACGTTCGACCTGGACGACTACGTCTACGCCGCGCTGCGGGCCGGCGCCAGCGGCTTCCTGGTCAAGGACACCGAGCCGGCCGAGCTGATCCACGGGGTGCGGGTGGTCGCCCGTGGCGACGCGCTCATCGCGCCGTCGATCACCCGTCGGTTGATCGCCGAGTTCAGCGCCCGGGCCACGCATCCGGACCCCGGGCCGCGACTGAGCGTGCTCACCACCCGGGAGCGCGAAGTGCTCGCACTTGTCGCCGCGGGCCTGTCGAACGACGAGATCGCCGCGCGGTTGGTGCTGAGCCCCGCCACGGCCAAGACGCATGTCAGCCGGATCATGACCAAGGCGCAGGTCCGGGACCGCGCCCAGTTGGTGATCCTCGCCTACGAGTCCGGCCTGGCCGTTCCCGGCTGGCTCACCCGCCCCTGACCGTGACCTCAGGCGGTCAGGCGGTCAGGCGGGCACTGCGGCGGGCCCGGACCAGGGCCAGTCCACCGAGGACCACGCCGACCAGCCCGACAGCCAGCGCCACGAAGGCCCCGCCGCGCCCGTTACCCGTACCGATGCCGCCGTCGGAGGTGGCGACCACCATCCCGCCGAGCACCATGCCGGCCAGTCCCAGGGTCAGGGCCAGGACGGCTCCGAGTCGCGCCGAGCTGGTGCCGACGCGGCTGGCGGGGCGAGCCAGAGCCAGCCCGCCGACAACGACGCCGACCAGCCCCAGCAGGACGGCCACGCTCGCGCCGAGCCGCCCGGAGCTCATGGTGAGAGCGGTGGCGGCGGCCGGTCCGACCGACGCGTGCGCCGCCGCCGGCGCGAGCCCTCCGAGCGGAGCGATTGCGGCGCTGAACAAGTGGTGGATGGACATCGCACTTCCCTTCGGTCGCCTGACGTGTGCAGCCGCAGCGTATGGAGCGCAGGGCCCCGGAGTCGTCGGGCCGGAGTTGTCGATGCGTCTACCTCCCCGGCGGTACGGGTCGGGGACGCCGTACCGCCGCAGTTGTGCCTGTCGCCCGACCCAAGCGCCGCCGGGGCGGGCGTGATGATGTCCGAATGCCCAACGAAAGCCGCTCTGACCTGGGGTTCTGTCGGATCCGGACAGTAGCTTTCTCGGTGTTCGGGTGGTACCACTTGAGCATCGACCAACCGGCGGGGGCGGTGGTCCTGAGGAGGCTCCTTCCATGCGTAACACCAGCACCACCCTCCGACGCCGACCCTTGCGAGCGGCCGACCCGGGGGTCACGCCCACGCGCGCTGGTGATGCCGCCCCATCGCGCCCGACGAGACCACGATGACGAGCCCGGAGAGCACCGATGAGAGGGCGGCCGCCTACAACCGCGGTCTCGACGCGGGCCGGATCGAGCAGCGTCTGGACGGGCACGACGAGCACCTGCGGCACATCAACGGCTCGATCGACTCGATGACCCAGGCGTTGCAGAGTCTCACCGAGGAGCTTCGCGCCAACGTGTTCCAGTTCAGTGCCGGCGTGACCGCCGATCGCCGGGACACCAGGGAACGCGAGAACATCGCGGCGGTCCGGGTGCAGGAGGCGGGCTTCGTCGAGTCGAAGAGGACGGTCCGGTGGACGGCCTGGCAGCGCGGGTTCGCCGTGGTCGGCGCGATCATCCTGATGGTGAACTTCGGCCTCGGCCTCTACGTGGCCTTCAACCGCTGACCTGACGCGCCGTAGCCAGCAGGAACGCCTGATCGTCCCGCTCGGTGCCCCGAGCCCGCCGCACCAGGCGGCACTCCTCCCGCAGGCCGGCGGCCTCGATCTCGGCGGCGACCTGGTCTGCCGTGTAACGGTGTCGCTCCAGGTGGATCTCGTGGCCGAAGCGGCGGCGGTAGGGCTCGGACAGGTCGCGCGTGCCCTCGCCGGCCTGGAAGCCGACGAGCAGGTGGCCCGCGGGTCGAAGGACCCGGGCCGCCTCGGCGAAGACGCGTGCCTGCCCGGCGGGGGGTGTGTGGATGGTGGAGTACCAGAGCAGGACGCCGGCGAAGCTGTCGTCCGGGTAGGGGAGGGCGGTCAGCGAGCCCACGGTGAACCTCAGGTCGGTGTGGTCCCGTCGCGCTCTGCCGACCATGCCCGGCGACAGGTCGACTCCGTGCACGAGGCACCCACGGTCGGTGAGGTACCTGCTCATCCGGCCCGGGCCGCATCCGGCGTCGAGGACCCGGGTGTCGCCGCCCGCCGTCACCGCCTCGGCGAACGCGTCGACGATGGCGAGGTCGAGTGCGGCCTCGGCACGGGTGTCCGGCAGGAGGGTGGCGTAGTCCTCGGCGACGGTGTCGTAGGCCCGTCGCACACGGCGTAGGTCGAGCGGATCGGCGGGCGAGAGGGTCACGGGCCGCATCATCGCACCGGGGGATCACCCGTTGATCCGGCGGCGGGTCTTCGGCGCGCGCATCGCCACGAGTGACGGTGTCGCGCCGAAGACCTGCGGGCCGCGCCCCGCGCCGGAGGCGGCCGTGGGGGTACTACCGCTGCCAGGTGTCGATGGTCCGCACGCCGTCGCGGACGACCCGGTCCAGGATGGCGGGATTGCCGCTGGATCCCTCCCAGCCCTGGTCGTCGAACACCGTCACCACCGTGTCGACGCGGGCCACCGCGATCTGGCTGGTCTCGTTGCCGCCGGTGTGTTCTCCGCCGATGCTGGTCGCGGGCCAGGTCAGGGTCAGCAGCAGCGCTTCGTCGCCGACGCCGGGCAGAGCCTCGCTCTTGGCGGTCGCCCGGCTCCCGTCGTGCTGGAAGGAGGGACACGCCGCCAGGTCGGTGCGCAGACGCGCCATGTAGTCCGTGGCCCCGGTGCCCCCGAAGGTGAAGATGGTCTGGTGGACCATCCCCTGGGGCGTGTTGGAGGGATCGTCGTCGGCCTTCTTGTAGGTGACGGTCATCGCCGCGGCGGCGGTGACCTGGCGGCCTCCGGTGCCGAACTCGTTGCCGCAGAGCTTCGGCAGGGCCTCCTCGACCGGCACCGTTCGACGCGGAGACTTCCGCAGCTCGGGCGGCAACTCGACGAACGCTGACGTCGGGATGGTCGCCGGGCCGCTCGCGCTCGGCGAGGGCTGGCCCGTCGGGTCCACCCCTGCCGCCGCCGTGGTCGGTGCCGCGCTCGACGGGTTCGAGCCGGGCGGGTCCGCGGTGGTGGTGCAGGCGGCGGCGAGTGTGATGGTGCTCAATAACGGGACAAGCGCAAGCACGCGTCGCGTACGGGCGGGCGGTAGCGGTGTGTGTCGGCTCATGATCACCTTCCGTCGATGTCGGGGCAGTTCCCGGTGGCGTCCCGTCCCAAACGACACATCACGACCACCGGACGTTCACCCGGGCGGTGGTAATCGGGATGCCGACACATCCACCGGCCGGCTAGGGTGCCCGCATGACAAGCGTGATCGCCATCTGCACCGGAGCGTCGTGTGACGTCCAGGTCGGTGCACGGCGACGCCGGCGACCCGTCGCCCGCCCGCGCTGACCTGTTTCCCTGCGACCGGCGGATCGAGCCGCCGGTCGTGCGCTGGTCGTCCTCGGTCCGCCCGCATCTCCTGTCGTCCGAGGCCCGCCTGACAGTGCGGGTCCGAGTGAGATCGGCGTACTCATGGATCTTGAAAGGTTGTTGTCCGACCGGCTGGCACCGGCGTTCGGCGCGGTGGCCGGCGGACCTGTCGACCCGCTCGTGCGGCGTTCTCCGCGAGCGGATTTCCAATCCGACGCGGCGCTGGCGCTGGCCCGGCGGCTCGGCCGCCCGCCGCGCGACATCGCCGCCGCGGTGCTGGCACACGCGGTCCTCGACGACGTCGGCGTGTCGGCGGAGGTCTCCGGTCCGGGGTTTATCAACCTCACGGTCGCCGATCTGGCACTCGCCGACATGGTCTCCGGGCTGGCCGGCGACGCCCGGCTCGGCGTGCCGGTGACGGCGGCCCCGCAGACCGTGGTGGTCGACTATTCGGCGCCGAACGTGGCGAAGGAGATGCACGTCGGGCATCTTCGCTCCACAGTCATCGGCGACGCGGCGGTACGGCTGCTGGACTGGCTGGGGCACCGGGTGGTGCGGGTCAACCACCTGGGTGACTGGGGGACACCGTTCGGAATGCTGATCGAGCACCTGGCCGACCTCGGCGAGGTCGGGGCAACGCACGAGTTGTCGATGGGTGACCTGGACGGCTTCTACCGGGCGGCGCGGGTGAAGTTCGACGCCGACGAGGCGTTCCGGGAACGCTCGCGGCTGCGGGTGGTCGCGTTGCAGGGCGGCGACGAGCGGACGCTGCGGTGGTGGCGGCTGCTGGTGGCGCAGTCCGAGCGGTACTTCCTGACCGTCTACGACCTGCTCGACGTGACGTTGTCCGATGACGACTTCCGGGGCGAGAGCGCCTACAACGATCTGCTCGCGGAGGTCGTCGACGACCTGGACCGGTTAGGCATGCTGGCGCCCAGCGGTGGGGCCGACTGTGTCTTCCCGGCCGGGTTCAGCGGCCGCGACGGCGAGCCGATGCCGCTCATCGTGCGCAAGAGCGACGGGGGGTACGGCTATCCGGCCACCGATCTGGCCGCGCTGCGGCAACGTGTCGGTGAGCTGGGCGCGACCCGGCTGCTCTACGTCGTCGGGCTGCCGCAGCGGCAGCACTTCGCGATGGTGTTCGCGGTTGCCCGGGCGGCCGGTTGGCTGTGTCCGCCGGCCCGGGCCGAGCATCTGGGGTTCGGGTCGATCCTCGGCGCGGACGGGCGGATGCTGCGCAGTCGGGCGGGCGAGTCGGTGAAGTTGGTCGGGCTGCTGGAGGAGGCCGTCACCCGGGCCACCGACCTGGCCCAACAGCGGAACCCGGAGCTGGACGCCGAAGCCGCCGCCGAGATCGGCCGCGCGGTGGGGATCGGCGCGGTCAAGTACGCCGACCTGTCCACCGACCGGAGCAAGGACTACGTCCTGGACTGGGAGCGGATGCTCGCCCTGGACGGCAACACCGCGCCCTACCTGCAGTACGTGTACGCCCGGATCCGGTCGATGTCCAGGCGCGCCGGGACCACCGCGCGGCCGGACACGCCCCTCGTGCTCACGCTGCCGGCGGAGCGGGCGCTAGCGGTCGAGCTGCTCGGCTTCGCCGCGGTGGTGGGCGAGGTGGAGCGTAGCCTCGAGTTTCACCACCTCGCCGGTTACCTGCACCGGCTCGCCACCGCGTTCAACGCGTTCTACGAGCGCTGTCCGGTGCTGCGGGCACCGGACGAGCTGCGGGAGAGCCGGCTGCTGCTGGCCGAGCTGACGGCCCGGACGCTGCGGCAGGGGCTGCACCTGCTCGGCATCCGCACCCCGGAGCGGATGTGAGGGGTCAGCGGGTCTTCTTCGTCGCCCGCTTTCGGGGCGGCGTCAACAGGTCGGCGATCTGCGCGATCGCGGCGGGCACCAGGCGGTAGTAGGCCCACACCCCCCGCTTGTCGCGCTCGAGTAGGCCAGCCTCGGTGAGGATCCGCAGGTGATGACTCACGGTCGGCTGGGACAGGTTGAGCGCCCCGGTGAGGTCACTGACGGACGCCTCACCTTCGGGCGCGGACTGGATCAGGCTGAGCAGACGCAGTCGCGCTGGATCGGCGAAGGCCTTCAGCACCCCCGCGAGCCGTTCGGCATCGGCCCGCTTGATTGGATCGCCGGTGAGCGGCGAGATCGCAGGCATGGCAGTTTTCGCAGTTCCCACGCCCACTATGGTTACACCAACACCGTCAATAAGCAGGTAGAACCGGCATCAATACTCCAACGGCGTCCGTACGGCCACTCGGGACGGCTGAACGTGAGTCGAACGTCGACGACCGTGGAGACGTACCGGCCGTGTGGGGCGCCGCCGCGCCCCACACGGCCCTACGCCGACGGACACGCCGTCGAGTCGGCCGCGACCGGAGGTCAGCGGCGAGGTCGGGGTGTGCTGCGCTGCTGCACGTACGGCGGGCCAGCGAGGATCAGGTCCGACTTCAGCTCCTGGTACGCCCGCTTGGGCTGGTAGTTCTCGTCGTAGATGGTGGCCAGGCCCTCCGGCGGGTCGTCGAACCAGCCCGGCACCCAGGAGTGCTTGTCACTGAAACCCCAGACCGTGTACGACAGGCAGCTCCGCACCGCGAGGCACGCCTTCATCAGCACGCTGAAGTTGGCGGCCGACGCCTGCAACCGGGGGTTGATCTCCTCCGCGTTGCCGGCCTGGACGCCTGCCGTCAGCTGACTGCGGACGTCGACCTCGGTGAACGCGGTGGCGACGCCGAGTCCACTGAACTTCTTCAGCGCGGCGGTCACCTGGAGGGTGTCGAAGTTGCCGTACTGGGTGCCCAGGTGACCCTGGGAACCGACGCCGTCGATCGGCACACCCTGGGCGCGCAGCCCCTTGGTCATCTCGTAGACGAACTGGGTCTTGTCGTCCGCCGGGTTGCCGGAGCCGAACGCCTCGATGTTGTAGTCGTTGTAGAACAGCAGGGCCTTGGGGTCGGCCGCCCGCGCCCAGCGGAACGCGTCGGCGATGTAGCCGGGCCCGAGGTTCTCCGCCCAGAAACCCTTGTAGTGCAGGGTCGACGGGGTGTCCCAGGGGTCGCTGACCGCCTCGTTGACCACGTCCCACTGCCAGATCTTGCCCCGGTACCGGTTGACGACAGTGGTGATGTGCTTGCGCAGCAGCTCGCGCAGCTCCTGCTTGCTGATGGAGCCGTCGGCGACACCACCCGTCAGCCAGGCGGGCAGTTGGTTGTGCCAGACCAGCACGTGCCCGCGGACGCTCTGCCGGTTGCGCTTGGCGAAGTCGATGAGCTGGTCGGCCGCGGCCCAGTTGTAGGTGCCCCGGGTGGGCTCCAGGACCTCCCACTTCATCACGTTCTCGGCGGTGACCGAGGTGAACTCCGAGGAGGCCAGCGCGCGGTACTGCGGGTCACCGGCGTCGTCGAGCGCATCCATGTTGACCGCGGTGCCGACGTGGAGGCCGTGGCGCAGGCCGAGGGCGCCGAGGCTCTGCGCGGTGGGGTCGTACGGCCGGCTCGCGGTGGCGGGCACCGAGTTCAGCGCCGCAACGGTGACGACGGCGACCACGCCGACGGTGGTCCACTGTCTCAGCAACATGTGCCTTCCTTTCCAGACCTTGATCGACAAGTGTCGATCAATAAGGTGCGGGTCCGGTGTTGGCGGATGGGGAGCGGGATTCGCGATCGAGCGCCCTGGCGCGGGCAGTGGGCCGGTAGTTCCGGCCGGTGACCGGAAACCTGCTCGAAACGTTAAGGCCGTCTATGTCCAGGCGTCAACGCTGAAAACTTCCGGAAATTCGTCATATGACCTGCGCGGGCTCGTTGGAGATGCCCGCGAAACTTCCGGATGACGGGGGTGTGCTGCGGCCACGCTGCCGACATCGTCGAACAACATGAAGCGCCCGCCTCCGATATCGGAGGCGGGCGCCTCATGCGTCTGGCGTTGCTTACGAGCGCTCGGCGACCAGACCAACGAAGGCCCGCCAGGACTCCGGCGCGAAGATCAGCGCCGGCCCGGCCGGATCCTTCGAGTCCCGTACGCCGACGATGCCGGGAAGGTTGTCGGCGACCTCTACGCAGGCCCCTTGATTGCTGCCGCTGCGGGTGCTCTTGTGCCAACGTGCGCCGGTCAGGTCCATGACTTTGCCGCTTCCGTTATCAGCTCGGTGGACTGTTGCAGGGTCAGCGCCTCGGCGAGGATGGCTTCCCACTGCTCACGCAGGGCCGCTACCTCGGCAGTCCGCTCGACCACCTGACCCCGGAGCCGGTTGTCGAGGTAGCCCACATCAACCACATCCGCCAGGGTCGCGAGGACAAACGGCCCGTCGAGGCCAGCGTACGCGCCGACACCGCGTGGAACGACATGGATTCGTACCCGCCGCCGGTCCTGGTTGAGCTGCGCCAAGTGGAACAGTTGCTCACGCATCACCGCCGCGCCACCGACGGGACGCCGAAGAACGGCATCGTCCAGGACGGCGACGAGGTGTGGTGGGTCGTCACTGGTAAGGATCTTCTGCCGGGTGAGCCTTCCAGCTACCCGCGTCTCGACCTCCTCGGCGCTAACCCGGCCGTCGCTGGCGAACACGGCACGGGCGTACGCCTCGGTCTGCAAGAGACCCGGCACCCACGCGACCTCACACCATCGCAACGTGCGAGCCTGCTGCTCGAAAGTGATCCACTCACGCAGCCAGAGCGGCGCGGCGTCAAGGTCGGAGAGCCGATCGAGCAGCCGAGCGAACATTCCTCCGGCCCTTCCCCGCCTCTAGCTCGCGTACCCCCATGTGTCCCCACCAGGGCGAACGTTGGCCTTCGCGGTCTCTCCAACGTGGTCGAACACCTTCCGACACTAGGCGGTCACGCACAAGAGTGGAACCAGGCGGCGCGGCCGGTAGGGACCCGAAACCCGGCGGACGCGTTCGCACCGGGGCCGCCCCTGCGGGCGAGCGCTCCTGGGGCGGCCCCTTCCCAACAGCAGCAGGGGGAGAACTGTGCCCGACGAGAAGCCGAAGCCGAAGCGTGAGCCGACGCCGCCCGCCAAGCTCGACGCACCGATAGCGCCGTTTGGCCCCTGGCCGCCTGGACCGATCCCGTCCGCTGGCCTACCGCCGCCGGCCGATCGCCGCGCCCGCCGCTGGACTTCTCGCGTCGCCCGCGCCCATATCCCGATGCGCCCCGCGTGGCTGTGCCGCAACTGCGCCGCGCCCTGGCCGTGCAACCCGGCGCAGCTCCACCTCGCGACCGCGGAAGGAACCCGTGTCGCCTGCTCGGGCGTCGCTACGGGAGCTGACCTGTGCGCTCAGCGCAGGCCGGCGAAGAGGTCGTCCTCGGGGGTCGGCGCGTCGGTGTGGTCCCGAACCCGAACGAAGGTCTCCACTCCCATCAGCTCCGTGAACCGCTCTCGGCCCAGTTGCAGGAAGAAGATGTTCTCGGTCTGGCTGGCGTGGGTGGCCAGGGCGTCGAACTTCTGCGCCCCGAAGCTGCTCGTGTCCACCCACGTGCTGATCTCGTCGTCGGGCAGGCCGAGCTGCGGCATCGGCTCCGGCTCCGCCCCCGGGGCCGGCTCGTCCCACTCGACGCCGAGCTCCTGCATGATCTGACCGAACTGCTCGAACGCGGTGCGCGGCACCGTGGTCCAGTAGACCTTCGCCGGGGTGTCCGTCAGCTCCACGGCGGCCATGGTGATCCGGTGCGCCTGGATGTGGTCCGGGTGGCCGTAGAAGCCGTTCTCGTCGTACGTGACGATCACGTCGGGCTGGTACTGCCGGATCAGCTCGGCGAGGCGGTCCGCCGCCTCCGCCACCGGCGTGGTCCAGAACGCGCCGGGCTGGTCGTTCGTCGGCCAGCCCATCATCCCGGAGTCGGCGTAACCGAGGGTCTCCAGGTGGCTGACCTTCAACACCGCGCAGCTGGCCTCCAACTCGGCCTGGCGCATCGCCACGACAGCGGCGGGGTCGTGCTTCGGGTCACCCGGCTTGACCCCACCCGGGCCGTCGCCGCATCGCCCGTCGGTGCAGGTCACCAGCACCGTCGTGATCCCCTCCGCGGCGTAGCGGGCAAGGACGCCACCGGTGCTCGTCGCCTCGTCGTCGGGATGGGCGTGCACCGCCATCAGGGTCAGAGGTCGCTCAGCCATGCCATCACCCTACGGTCGTTTCCGCACCCGGAGTCGCGCGGGGCGACGCTGTGTGCATCCTAGCCAGCGCGCGGCGGGCCGGGGCCGAGCACCGGCAAACCCCGATCGCCCACCCGGCGGGTTCCCTACATTGAAGCGTGGCCAGCACGTCCGAGGGGTTGGTACGCGAGGAGAGGTCCGGCATGGGGGCATCGTTTGGTGACGTGCGGCAGGTCGACGCCGGGGTCCTGACCGTCGGGTACGTGGACGCCGGGCCGTCCGACGGTCCCGCGGTGATCCTCCTGCACGGCTGGCCGTACGACATCCACAGCTTCGTCGACGTCGTGCCGCTGCTCACCGACGCCGGCTATCGGGTCGTCGTGCCGTACCTGCGGGGCTACGGCACGACCCGGTTCCTCTCCGACGACACCATGCGCAACGGCGAACCGGCGGCCATGGGGCTCGACCTCATCGCCCTCATGGACGCCCTGAAGATCGACACCGCGAAGCTGGCCGGGTTCGACTGGGGCGCGCGGACGGCCGACGTCGTGGCCGCCCTGTGGCCCGAGCGCTGCCGGGGGCTGGTCTCGGTGAGTGGCTACCTGATCGACGGCCAGGCATCGGGCAAGGTGCCGCTGCCCCCGAAGGCGGAACTGGCCTGGTGGTACCAGTACTACTTCGCCACCGAACGCGGCCGGGAGGGCTACGACAAGAACCGGCGCGACTTCGCCAGGTTGATCTGGCACACCGCGTCCCCGAAGTGGTCGTTCGACGATGCCACCTTCGACCGCAGCGCGGCCGCGTTCGACAACCCCGACCACGTGGACATCGTGATCCACAACTACCGGTGGCGGCTGGCCCTCGCCCCCGGCGAGTCGCAGTACGACGAGGTGGAGAAGCGGCTGGCCGCGAAACCGAAGATCACGGTGCCCAGCATCTCGCTGGAAGGGGACGCCAACGGCGCGCCGCACCTGGAACCCGCCGTCTACGGCAAGCAGTTCGCCGGGCAGTACGAGCACCGGACCATCGGCGGCGGCGTCGGGCACAACCTGCCCCAGGAGGCCCCCCGGGCGTTCGCGGACGCCGTGCTGGACGTCTGAGGGCTGTCGCTATCCCCGGCGGCCCGGTCGCTGGGGCTCCGGACGTTCCACCCGCACCGGGTCGCCGCGAACCAGGTCGTCGTGCACCCGCCACCGGGCCGTGGTGACGGCGGCGCGGGCCGCCTCGTCGCCCTGCTCGACGCGTTGGCGCAGCAGTCGCAGGGCGACCCGGCGGTTGAGGCTGAACTGCCGTTCCTCGTCCACCACGACGACGAGGCCCGACGGGCGGTGCGTCGCGCGGACCGCCGTGCTGGCCTTGTTGCGGTGCTGACCACCCGGACCGCCGGTACGGCAGCCGACGATGTCGACGTCCGCCTCGGCGAACGGCGTCGGCGCGGCGTCGGGCAGCGGCTGCTGCGCGGTGACGTACCAGTTCTTCCGGCCCGTGCTCGTCCGGTACGGACTCGGCGCCTGCCAGCACAGCGTCCCGGTCCACGAGGCCGCGAACGCGTCCGCGTCCGCGCCGGTGATCCGGATGAGCGCCGAGCGGTAGGTGCCGGGCCGATCGCCAGGCGTCACCTGGACCTGTTCGATCGTCAGACCTCGGCGGGCGCCGGCGTCGCTCAGCCGATGCAGGAGGTGGGCCAGCGCCCACGCGCACTCCTGCGGACCACGACCCGCGGACAGCAGCAGGAGCACGCTCACGACCGGCCCCGTCCGTCGCGGTGGCCCCGCCGCTGGCCGCGGGAGGTGGACCCGAGGTCGGGCGTCTTGTAGGTGACCAGGGGAGTCGTCCGGACCACCGGAGTGGCCAACCGGTGCGCGACGAGATCGGCGATCACCTGCTCGATGCGCTTGTACGCCGTGGGCGCCTCCTCGAAGAGCAGTTGGCGGTCGCCGCACACCACGAGCGAGCCGACGGGCGTGCGGCGGAGCTCCTCCACCGTGTGCTTGGCCCGGCCCCGCCGCAGGGCGTCGGCGCGCGACATCTTGCGGCCGGCGCCGTGCGCCACCGAATGGTTGGCCTCCGGCCCGGCGTGGGCGGCCACCAGGTAGGAGGCCGTGCCCCGGGTGCCGGCGACGAGGACGTCGCGGCCGTCGCCCGGCGCCGCGCCCTTGCGGTGCAGGTAGACCCCGTCGGAGACCTCGACCAGGTTGTGGCACTGATCGACGATCGGCGCGGTCGGCTCCGCCCCCAACGCGTACGCGACCCGCGCCGCCAGCACCCGGCGGTTGAGCGAACCCCAGCGCACGGCGTCGTCGTGCATCGCCAGGTAGGCGGCGGGATCGGGAGCGGCGCCGGCGCCGTGCACCTCGGTGTGCGCCCGCAGGATCCGCTCGCCCAGACCACGGGAACCGCTGTGGACGATGAGCACGAGATCGCCGGCGTCGAGGCCGAGACGACTCGCGTGGTGCGCGTCGAGGACGGTGTCGACGCGCGCCAGCTCGACGAAGTGGTTGCCGCGACCGACCGTCCCGAGCCCGTCCAGGTGACCGGCCGGAACGTCACCCTCGACGACAGCCCAGGCCGGGTCGTCGGCGTCCCGTTCCGGGTCCAACGCGCGGTCGAGGTCGGGGAACCGGGTGGCGAGGCGCTCCGGCACGGCGCGCTTGAGCGCGATGGGGAACACGGCGATGCCGCAGCCGATGTCGGAGCCCACCAGGAACGGGTACAGCACCCGCGACGTCATGGCCGCGCCGATGGGCGCGCCCTTGCCGGGGTGCAGATCCGGCATCGCCGCAACGTGGATCATGCCGTCGAGGGCGGCAACCTGCTGGCACTGGTCGAGCGCGGCGGACTCGATCCAGCTCGCGGGTGAGGCGAACACCGTGACGGTGGCCGGGGCGGACGGGGACAGGGACTCCCGAGGGGAGTGGTGCTGAGACAAGGAGACTCACTTCGTACAAGACGCGGGAACGGACGACGGCACGCCCTCCGGGAGATGTCACCGGGGCGGATGAATGGGGGAGTTCCGTCAGTACGTCATGGACGTCACTCTCGTGCAGTCCGTGGAGTACGGCAAACGATTTTCCGCCACGACGGACGCCGCCGCAGCGGCCCGCCGCGCGGGCACTGACGGTAGCGCGACAGCTGTCGGATGAGTGATCGCCCCTGGCCAGCAGTTGGTCCACTATGCGTTCATGCTGACTGGGCGTGACGGCCTGCTGGTGGAGGCCCGTACCGCGCTGGTCCGGGCCGCCGGTGCGGTGGTGGTCGGCCCGGCCGGTGTCGGGCGCACCGCCCTCGCCCGCACCGCCGTCGCCGACCTGCCGCCCCGACTGTTCCGCGAGGTCTGGATCACCGCGACCGAAGCGAGCAAGGAGGTGCCGTTCGGCGCGCTCGGCCAACTCCTCAGCGGCGGTCACCTTCCCCTGCACCCGGCCCTGGTGCACACGAGCGTGCTGGCCGCCCTCCGCGACAGGTGCGGTCCCGGTCGTACCCCGGTCCTGGTCGTCGACGACGCCCACCTGCTCGACGGGCCGTCGGCAGCGGTGCTGCTCGGTCTCGTCCAGGCCCGCGCGGTCCGTGCGCTCGTCACCGTCCGGTCCGGGGTCGCGGCCCCGGACGCGGTGGTCGCGCTCTGGAAGGACGTCGGGCTGCCCCGGCTGATCGTGCCGGCCCTCGCCGAGGACGCGGTCGGCGCCCTGGCCGAGCAACTGTTGTCCGGCCCGGTCAGTCGCGCCACCACCGGGCTGCTGTGGCAGTGGACGGGCGGGCTGCCACAACTGGCGGTCGCGTTGATCGACCACGGACGCGAGATCGGTTCGCTGGTACGCGACCCCGACCAGTGGCGGTGGCGGGCCGCCCTGGCGGTGCCGGCGCAGGTGGCCGACCTGCTCGATCGCGAACTGGACCGCGTCGGTCGTCCCGGCGAGGATGCCCTGGCCGCGTTGGCCCTCGGCGGACCCCTGCCGCTGTCGGTCGTGGAGGCGGCCGCGTCGGCGGAGGTGATCGCCGATCTCGAACAGCTCGGCATGGTCCGCAGCGAGCAGAGCGACGATCAGATCCTGGTACGACTGCGCCACCCGATGCTCGGTGCCGTGGTGCGTCGCCGGATGTCGCCCGCGCGACGTCGCCGGGTGTCCGCCGCCCTGTTGGCCAGCACGCCGCCGGGCGCGACCCGAGGAGCACACGCGATGGCCAGCGCGCTCTGGGCGGTGCACGCCGGTCAACCGGCCGGGTCGGCAGAGCTGATCAAGTCCGCCAACCTCTGCCGGTACGCGGATCCGGCCGCCTCCGAACAGCTCGCCCGACGGGCCCGGGAGCACGGTGGCGGGGCGCCGGCGGCGGTGGCGCTCGCCGCCGCCCTCGTCGAGCAGAGCCGCACCGTCGAGGCGTACGAGACGCTGGCGGCGGCACACCGGGATGCCGAGGCAACCGGTGATCGGGGCGCCCAGTTGACCGTCCGGGTGGCGCTGGCCCGGCACCGGGCCTGGGTGGGGCGTGCACCTGCGCAGGCGTACGACGATCTGCTGTGGATCCGCGCGGACGCCGAGGCCACCGGCGACGCGGACATCCGGGCGGAGGCGGCGACGGTCGCCGTGGTGGTGCGTCTCTTCAGCGGGCAGGCGGCGCGGGCGCTGCACGGTGCCCGCGAGTTACTTGCCGAGTCACTTCCGCCGGCCGGCCGGCTCCGTGTCACGTTGGCGTCGGTGGTCGCGCTGGCGCTGACCGGGCGCACCGAGGAGGCGGCGCGGGTGGGCCGTGCGGCGGTCGCGGCGGTGGAGCGGTCCGGCTCGTCGGCACTGCCGTTCGCCCGGGGGATGGCCGGGGCGGCACTGGCGTTCGCCGAGCTGTGGCGGGAGCCCGTCCCGACCGGCCCGGTCTCCGACCCGGCCACGGGACGGTGGCCGATGCCCAGTGATCCGCTGGTCTCCGGTCTGTCCCACACCGCGTGGCCGGTCTTCGACGGGTACGCCCAACGGGTCAGCGGGGACCGGGCCGGGGCGATCAGCCGGCTCCGGGACGCCGTCGCGCAGCAGGCCGACGGGGAAGGGCTGTTCCGCTCCGAGGCCACCGGCTGGCTCGCCATCACCCTGGCCGAGGACGGCCACCCGGACGAGGCCGAGGCGGTGCTGCGGGAGCACCCCGTCGACGCGGTCGCGTTGGTGCCGGGTCTGCGGCCGTGGGCGACGGCCGCGGTCGGCGCGGCGTCCGGTCAGCGAACGCGTGCGGCACTGTTGATGGACGAGGCGATCGCCGTCGCCCGCACCTCCGGGTGCTGGCTTGTGGAACTGGGGTATCTCATCTACGCGGCGCACCTCGATCCGGTCGCCGGCCCGTCCCGGTACGCGGCCCGCATCGCCGAAGCCCTCGGGCACGTGGACGCCGAACGGCTGGTCACCGCCGGCCGGGCGGTGATCGCGCTGGCCGGCCGGAACCCGACGGTGATGCTGGAACACGCCCACCGCCTGGTGGAACTGAACATGAAGGGTGAGGCGCTGCGGATGGTCGACGAGGTCGCCCGGCGATCCGGTACGCCGGCCAGCACCCGGCTCGTCGTCGACCTGCGCACCCGCCTGCGGGCCGCGGCGCCTGGCGACCCGGCGGTGGCGGCGGGGCTCACCGCACGCGAGACCCAGATCGCCGGGTTCGCCGCCCGTGGCCTGTCCGACCGGGAGATCGCCGACCAGTTGGTGCTGTCGGTGCGTACGGTGCAGACCCATCTCGGTCGGGCGTACCGCAAACTCGCGGTGACCTCCCGGCGTGAGCTGTCGGACGCGTTACGCCTGGCCGGCTGAGGGCTGGGCGACGGCCGTGGGTGCGCCACGGCCGTCGCCTCCCGGGGAAACCACTAGCTGTTCTTCGTGTAGCAGGTGATCTTGCCGTTGGAGTCCTCGTGGCACTCCGCCCCCTTGGCGCCGAGGAGGTTGACCGCGCCGACCAGCAACGTGATGCCCAGCCCGGTCAGGATCCCCTTGCCCACCGTCTTGGCCAACTCCTCGAAGTTGGCGGTGACGTCCAGGCGGAACGTGACCGACGCGTACCGGATCTGCTCCCACAGCTCGGCGATGCGCGGGTCGTGGCCGGTGATGCTGAAGTCGTCGCTGCTGTGCTCGTCGGTCACCCGACCGGTCGCGACGGCCACGAACACGTTCCTGTTCTGGTGCACCACGTTCGGTCCGGCGGCGAAACTCCAACTGTGGCTGAGGAGACCGTTCTCGTGGACGTGCCCCTGGAACCAGTAGTGGCCGTCGCTGGCCATCCGCAGCCACGCGGTGCCCTTGACGCTCGACGGCAACAGGCTGCCGGAAAACGTGTTGCTCCACTCCTGCTCCAGCCGGTCCATCGCCGTCCGGGTCGACCCGGATGGATGCCCGACCTGTGCGCCGACCTGGCGCAGGGTCAGCGGCGCCCGGATGTCGAGAAACTGCGCGGCGGCCGTACGGACGCTTGCCATGGCGTCACTCTCTCGACTTCCACATGTGCACGGTGCCGTTCTCGTCCTTGTAGGCGTGGACCTTGCCCGGCTGACCGAAGAACGCGACCCACCCGGCGACCACCGCACCCACGATGACGAGCGGAATCCACTTCAGGATGTTGCCGATCAGCTGGCCCACGTTCATCGTCACGCTCAGCCGGAAGTTCACCGTGGCGTTGGTGAGCTGATCCCAGTACTGCGCGATCCGTGGATCGTGCCCGTGCTCGGCGAAGTCGTCACTGCTCTCGTTGTCCGACACCTTGCCGCTGGCGGAAAAGACGAAGGCGTTGCCGTCCGCGTCCACGAAGGCAGGCGTGGCCACCATCGACCAACTGTGCGCGACTGCGCCGTTCTCGTGCACGTGCCCCTCGAACATGTAGAAACCGTCGCTGAACAGCCGCAGCCACGCGCTGCCCTTCACACTCGAGGGGAGCAGACTGCCGGAGAACCACTCGCTCGACGTCTGGTCGAGCTGCACCAGCAGCTGTCGGGTGGACCCGGTGGGGCGGCCGAGGTCGGCGCCGACCGCCCGCACCGTCATCGGCGCCTCGAACCGGAGATACCTGCCGGCCGCCTGACGCAGGCTGGTCATGACGTGGTCACCAGGATCGGCACCAGCGCCCGACCGGTCGGCAGCGGACCCAGGGCCTTGCCCAGGATCGCCCCGACCGCCTTGAGCGGGTCGGCCACCCGCATGGCGTGCCCCCGGGTGGGGGAGGTCGTCAACAGGTCGCCGGGGCGCACCGGGCCGTGTGTCGCGTCGACCAGGCAGTAGACCTTGCCGGCCAGGGCCAGCGGCCGACGCGTGTCGCTGTCCGGCTGCCGGTCCAGCACCATCGCCGGGGCGAAGCTGCCCGCTCCGGAGACCACGCCGGCCACCGCGCTGTCGTACGGCTTGTCGGCCAGTTCCAGCGCGCCGGTCTCGCCGATCACCAGCACCGCGCCGGGAATCGCCGCGGTCAGGTGACCGTCCGCGACGTCGAACTCCTCGGCCAGATCCGCGTTGCTGAGCGAGATGTCGCCGTGCACACCGTCGATGACCACCGTGTACGCCCGGCTGTCCGGGTTGGCGAAGGCCATCGAGCTCTGGTCGCCGTTGATCGCGACCGTGTAGGTGCGGGTCTTGCTGTGGCAGAACTTGATGTGGTTGTTCGAGCCGTCCAGGTCGACCTGGTTGGCGCTGAGGCTGCGGCTGTTGACGTTGTTGGCCGCCCACAGGTTGCCGTTCTGCCCGTCCAGGATGGTGGTGTAGGCGCGCTTGTCGTTCGCCAGGCTGATGGTGCTGGTGCCACCGTTCATCCCGATCGTGTACGCCCGGGTCGTGAAGTTGGTCAGCACCAGACCGTTGTCCGCGCCGTCGAGCACGACGGCCCGCGCGGCCACCGTGTCGGCGGTGATGGTGGTCGGTGGCGACGGGGTCGGCGTCGTCGGTGCCGCCTGGGCGTCACCCTTGACAACCGGAGCGGACGTGGCGGGCGGTCCCTCGGCGCGCTGCGCCTGCTCGGTCTGCCGGGTCTGCGCGGGTGCGCGCACCGGCGGCGGTGCCGGTGCGGCGATGTCCGCCTTGGCCGGCGCGTCGGCAGGGGTGGTCCGCTGCGCAGGTGTGCTTGGTGGGGTGCTGGGGCGGATGATCGCCTCGGCGCTGTCCGGGTTGCTGGCCTTCGCGGCCTCGTTGCTTGTCATACGTCCATTGCACCGGCCAGCCGGCCGGCGATCGTCGGTAGTCGCTACGTAGGTCGGTCCGCCCGACTACGTAGCCACTACCCGGCGTACGCTGCCGCGATGACCGCACCGCGTCGCATCCTGGTCTACGGGGTGCACGGCTCGGGCAAGTCCACTCTCGCCGAACGCCTGGCCGAGCGCCTCGGGTTGCCGTGGCATCCGGTGGACGACCTGGTGTGGCGGCCCGGTTGGGTCGAGGTGCCGGTCGCCGAGCAGCGCGGCCGGATCGAGGAGATCTGCCGTCGGGACACGTGGATCCTCGACGGCGCGTACCACGGGTGGCGGGACGTGCCGCTGGCGCGCGCCGACCTGGTGGTGGCCCTGGACTACCCGTGGTGGCGCTCGTTCTGGCGGTTGCTGCGTCGTACCCTGCGCCGCCTCGGCTCGGGCGAGGTGATCTGCAACGGGAACCGCGAATCACTTGGCAGCGTGCTGTCCGCGGACTCGATCCTGGTCTGGCAGGTCAGCGCGTTCGGCCGGGAACGGCGGCGGATGCGGGCCTGGCAGGCCGATCCGGCCGGGCCGCCGGTGCTGCTGTTCGCGAGCCCGGCGGGACTGGACGACTGGGTGGCGGGCCTGCCCACCAGGTGACGCCGGTCGGCCGCGGATCCACGCCGGCGCACCACGGATCGCCTGGCATACTCCCGACACCGGGCACCCGAAGGGACTGCGCATGAAGTCTGCCGAAGCACCCGTACGCGAGTCGATCACCGCCTTCCTGCACGACTACGCGCGGGCCGTCGAGACCGGTGACAACGCCGTGGTCGCCGCGAGTTACGCAGCGACCTACATCGAGGGTGACCCGAGCACGGCGACCGCCATCACCAACGACGCCGCGTACCGGGCCGCACTCGACGGGCGGCACACCGCGATGACCGAGCAGTTCGGTCTCCGCGGGGCCCAGGTGACGGTCCTGGACGTGCTCGACCTCGCACCGGGGTACGTCCTCGTCCCCACCCACTGGACGTTGGACTTCGCGCCGCCCACCGGTGAGGCCGGCAGCGCGCGGTTCGCGCAGACCTATGTCGTGCGGCTGGGGGACGACAGGCCACAGATCCTGCTCTACCTCTCGCACGTTCGAGAGGACGACGCCATGCGGGAGTTGGGTCTGACCGACTGACCCGGCCCCGGCGGCTCCCGGACCCGTTGACCGGCACACCACCGTCGGCCCACCCCTGGGGAGTGGGCCGACGGTGGTGCGCGTGGTCAGTCCCGGAGGCGCCCGACCGGTGGGTCACCGGCCGGGCCTCCGATCAGGACTTTCGGGTGCGACGCCGGGCGAGGAAGAACGCGAACGCGCCCAGCACGACGAGCGCACTTCCGATGCCCGTCATGGCGGGGACCTCTCCACCGCCGGTCACCGGCAGGATGGGGCGAGCCCTGCCGCCGGGGCCACCGGGTGCGCCAGGCGATCCGGGTGCACCTTGTGGTCCTTGCGCTCCGGGTGCGCCTTGCGGTCCTTGCGCTCCGGGTGCGCCTTGCGCTCCAGGTGCTCCTTGCGGTCCAGGTGCTCCCTGCGGTCCAGGTGCTCCGGGGCTGCCGGGTGCTCCGGGGCTGCCGGGTGCGCCAGGCGCTCCGGGTGCTCCGGGGCTGCCGGGTGCTCCGGGGCTACCGGGGGTGCCAGGCGCTCCGGGGCTGCCGGGTGCGCCAGGGGTACCACGGGCTCCGGGGCTCCCGGGCGGACCGGACGGGCCGGACGGTCCGGTGGGCCCGGCTGGTCCGCTGGGCCCGGCTGGTCCGCTGGGCCCGGGTGGTCCGCTGGGCCCGGCGCACAGTGGTGCCGTGATGACGTTGGTGTCGAGGGTGACGGCGGCGGTACGTGCCAGCGCGCGACCCTGGAGGGTCGCGCCCGTGGCCATCGTGATCGCCGCCTGGGCCATGATGGTGCCGACGAATGTGGTGCCCGTGCCGATCGTCGCCGAGCTGCCGATCTTCCAGAAGACGTTGCAGGCCGAAGCGCCGTTGGTCAGGACGACGCTGCTGTTCGACGCCGTCGTCAGCGACGAGTCGATCTGGAAGATGAACACGGCGGCGGGGTCGCCCTGGCCGTTGAGCGTCAACGCCCCGGTCAGCTGTGCGGCCCCGAGGCGGTAGACACCTGGGTTGAGGTTGTTGCCGCCGAGTTCCGCGGGCAGGTTGGTGAACGGTGTCCGTCCGGCGGCGTCGTTGTAGGCGATGGTCAGGTCACTCTGGGCCTGGAGGGCTACCGCGTCACCGAGGTGGATCTCACCGCCGATGGTTGCCGTGCCGAAACCCGCCGCAGTGTTTCCCGGGAATCGTCCGAGGCTCTGACCCAGGAAGCTCGGGCCGGTGTTTGTGGGCTCGGCTCCGGCGAGGACGGAGAAGTTGCCCGCTGTTCCCAGGCCTACCGGTGCGTCGGCGGCACTGGCCGGCGTCGAACCGAGCAGCAGGAAACTCGCGGCGACGGCGGCTGCGGCGGACGCCGCGAGCGCGGGTAGCAGCCTTCGGCGAAGACGATGGTGGTTGGGCTTTGCTGTCACAGAACACCCTCCGTGGGTTACTACCTCGCAAGGAGAGCCCGGTGAGCCACGACCCTGCGTGAAACGGCCTGGATCGCACTGACAAAGTGCGGTCACCACCACATCACGACATGGTCACGTATGCGTACAAAACAGAATATTAGGTACGCAGGATTAGCAATTCCCATTCCCATTCGCATTCACATTGGCCCGAACCGCGTGATCGGCTGGTCGGCCCCTGCGCTCGACATCGCGAAAGGGCGAGCCTTGTCGAATCGACGGTCTTCCTTGTTGCCAGCTCAGCGGCTGTCCTCAGGGCTGGGGTGCCGCTGCGGGCCGGATCGCCCGGCCGTGCACGCAGGGTGCGGACGGGCTGTTGCTGGTGGCCGGGAAACGGAACCGACGTAGCTCCTCGATCACGAATCCTTCGGCGCTGATGGCCGCGACGGTGTCGCGGTTGGTGTGACAGCCGGCGAACAACTTCGGCCACAGTGTCGCGTCGAGCAGGCGTTGGGCTCGGTGCAGGCCGCTGTGCCGCTCGGCGGCGACGTGTTCGAAGAAGCGCAACTGACCACCCGGGCGCAGCACCCGGCTGGCCTCCGCGAGCGCGCTCGCCTGATCCGGCACGGTGCACAACACAAGCGCGACGACCGCCGCGTCGAACTCGCCGTCACCCGCGGGCAGGGCCTCCGCCAGACCGTCGACGACGGTGACCGGCACCGGCGCGCTTGGCGCCGCCCGCTCGGCGGCGGCGCGCAGTCGACGTTCCGGCTCGACCGCGACGACCTCGGTCACCGCGGGTGGATAGTGGGCGAACATCCTGCCGTTGCCCGCGCCGATCTCGATCACCCGACCGGACAGGCCGGCGACCAGGTCCCGTCGGAACTCCGCCGTGCCGGCGCGGTCCATGGCGACGCTGAGTCTCTCGTACACCCGGGCGAACACCGGATGGGACACCGCGGCCACGTCAACCTCCGAGGGGATCAGGTGATCCTCGTTGAACTGTTCTTGAGCGATTGTCCTACATCGCTGCACGGTTTCCGTCTTACTGGTTGGCAGCGGTTGACAACCCAGCGCAGACAGGACGTGTTCGACCATGAAGATCGTCGTCATCGGTGGCAGCGGCCTCATCGGGTCCAAGCTCGTGGACAATCTCGGTGCCCGGGGGCACGAAGCGGTATCGGCGTCACCGAAGACCGGCGTCAACACACTTACCGGCGAGGGAGTGGCCGAGGCGCTCGCCGGCGCCGATGTCGTGGTCGACGTGTCGAACTCGCCGTCGTTCGAGGCCGCCGCCGTGCTGGAGTTCTTCGAGACGTCCACCCGCAATCTCCTCGCCGCCGCGGCGGCGGCCGGGGTGGGCCACTACGCGGCGCTCTCGATCGTTGGGTGCGACCGGATCCCGGACAGCGGGTACATGCGGGCCAAGGTTGCCCAGGAGAAGCTCATCGTCGCGACCGGGATCCCGTACTCCGTGGTGCACGCCACGCAGTTCTTCGAATTTCTCCAGGGGATCATCGACGCCGCCACGGACGGCGACACCGTGCACCTCGCGCCGGTCCTCATCCAACCGATGGCGGCGGACGACGTCGCTGCCGAGGTGGCCGAGGTCGTCGTCGGCGCGCCCACGAACGCGGTGGTCGAGATCGCTGGCCCGGAGCAGTTCCGCCTCGACGAACTGGGCCGATCCATCCTCGCGTCCCGGCAGGATCCCCGGTCGGTGGTGGCCGACCCGGGTGCCCGGTATTTCGGTGCCACGCTTGGCGAACGCTCGTTGGTCCCCGCCGACGGCGCGCGCATCGCCGCCACCGGCCTCGACGACTGGCGTGCCCGGGCGACCCGCCCCGGGTGAGGCGGTTCGCTACCCGGGCGCGACGGGTGGGTCCGTCCGCCCGCCGAGACGCCGCACCAACTCCCGCACCGCCGCGGTGAACGACGCGTCCGCCTCGTCCGGCCAGTGTCCGTGGATGGGAGGGGGAACGCTGTCGCTGGCCGGCGTCACCACGTCGCGGGGATCGCGTTGTCGACGATCCACGGCGTCTGCCGGGTCGCTGCTCGGTGCCGCCCGGGGTGACCGGTGGGAGGAGAAGACCCAGCCGCCGATCGGGTCGGTGTCGCGCCACAGGTTCACCCAGCGCCAACCGACCCGGTGGCCGATGTCGTGCAGTGCCGCATCGTCGATGTAGGCGGGGAAGAGCCGCGCGTAGAGGCGACGCAGCGGTGACCCGTGGGTGAGCAGGGCGACCCGGCTGCCGACCTCCGGGGGGAGCTGAAGCACCGTCGCGGCGAGCAGGACCGAACCGTGGCTGTGCCCGGTGAGCAGCACGGCATTGCCGCTCTCGACGAGGTACGTGATCCGGCGGGTCAGCTCCGGCACCGCGCGTTCGGCGTAGCAGGGCGGTGCGAAGGGGTGGGCGGCTCGGGGCCAGAACGTGCCGAGGTCCCAGAGAACTCCGACGTGCCGCCGGAACGGGATGGTCCGGTAGGCGAAGACGCTGCCGACGATCAGGCCGAGGATGATCGCGGCGATCAGCCAACTGCCGAACGCGATGCTGAAGGTGACCGCGTCCGCCGGCAACCCGATGGTTCTCTCGACGAGGTCGCTGGGGAACTGTCCCAGCAGGCCGATTGTGGTGTTGGCCGTGGCGAGGCCGGCGAGGCAGCCGAAGAGCACCGCCAGCGGCACCAGTTTCTCGGTGAACCGGGCCCGGGCTATCGCGTCGCGGACCTGTCGCAGTCGGGTCCTGGCCTCCGCCGGCGGGTCCGGGAAGTCGTGGGCGACGATCGCCGCGGCGTCGCGACGCCGGCCGCGGCGGGAGATCACGACGACCAGACCGGCGACGATCACTGTGATCACGATCGCGCGCAGGAAGCCGAAGATCACCCACGTGTACGCGCGGGGCGGGCCGGCGGCGATGCCCGCGCCGGTCGGCACGTCCCGGTCGAGGAAGTCAGCCGCCCGGTAGACCAGCTCGGCGGAGTACGCCACCGCCACGCTGACCCCGGCGGCCGCGATCGCGAGCCCACCCAGCCCGAACAGCGGTGTCGCACCCCGCCTCCGGTCCCGGCGTCGGAGCAGCACCACGCCCAGCGCGGCCAGCAGGGTCGTCTGTGCCACGAACAGCCCGGCCAGGGTCGTGTCGTAGCCGGGCAGCTCGCGACGGTCGTCCCACGGCTGCGGGCTGGCCAGCACGTGGGCCACCACGACGACGGTCAGGACGATGGCGGTGGACCGCAGCGCGTGGGTGATCCGGTCGATTCGCCGATCGCTCGCGGCCCGGTCGATCAACGGGGGAGCGCACAGCGATCCCACGCAGGCGGCCAGGACCACCACGGTGGCCACCGTCAGGGCGACGCCGAGGGCGGTGGCGCCGCTGGCGATCCGGGCCAGCAGCAGGGTGAGGTCCAGCGTCGCGAACGCGGCGGCGACGTGGATCGAGCGCAGCCGCCCGACAAGCGGCTCGGCGTCCCACTGACCGACCGCGCCGAGCCGGTGCCCGGAGACCTGCTCGGGTGCGCGAAACGCCTCGAACGTCCGCCCCGGCCGGTTGCTGACCCGCCAGATCAGGCCGATCGCGGTGGCCGGGACCAGCGCGAGCACCGCCAGTCGCAGCCCGACCGGCCGCCCGCTCAACCAGGACAGCCAGCTACGTCCGGTGAGGCAGTTAGACGAGTTCAGACACTTCCAGCCGACGAGATCCAGGGCGACGCCGGCGATGGCGAGCACGTAGAGCACGGTGAGCGTGAGCGCCAGCACCCGGTACAGCGACCTGACCACCGCCTCGGAACCGGAGTTCGCGGGACGCATCCAGATCGCCACGTTGACGAGCATGAACGGAAGCAGGAAGACCAGCCCCAGGGCGCGGGCCACGGTCCCGGAGGGCAGATCACCCCAGCGGTACGCCTCCAGCGTCAACCCGTGTGCGCCTGTGGCGTCCGAATATTGGGGGCGCGGCCGGTAGAAGCCCCCGCTGCGGTCACCCGCCACCTGCGCGGTCTGCCGTAGGTCCAGCACCTCTTCGGCGTTCGCGCCGGAGACCCCGTGCACCCGCAGCTCCACGATGCCGCCGGCGATGTCTGGCCCGCTCAACCGCGCTGATCCATCCGATGGTCCCCCCGAGGCGTCTCGGCGGCCCATGGCACACGATCCACCCGGGGCCAGCCCTGTCCGCACCGTGCCGGGGTCGCCACCGGCGACGGCGGCAGACCGCGGTCTACCCGAACCGGACGGCCTCAATCGCGGCCCGTTCCCGCCACGGCCGGACGGTTGCCGCCGCGTACCGCAGGCACGGGCGGGGGTGTCGATCCAGCGGCGCGGGGGATTGAGCGGGTGCTGGCGGGGTAGATGCCGCCATGGTCGCTGCCGGTCGGCACGGAGCGGATGGCCGCGCTCCGATCGTGGTCCGGCTCTGGGACCGTGGGATGCTCACGCTGCGCGACCGGTTGCGTCGGGTACGGGCCATCGGCGGGCTGGCTGTGCAGGCGGGCCTGGCCGCGGCGCTGGCGTGGTTCGTGGCGCACGAGCTGCTGCACGTGTCGCAGCCGATCTTCGCACCGATCTCCGCGGTCTCGACCCTCGCCGCGTCCGTCGGCCAACGGCTCCGCCGTACCGTCGAGCTGATCATCGGTGTCACCGTGGGGGTGCTGATCGGCGATCTGCTGCTCCTGCTGATCGGCACCGGGTGGTGGCAGCTCGTCCTGATCGTCACGCTCGCGATCGTGGTCGCGCTGTTCCTCGCGGGCAGTGCGGCGGTGGTGGTCCAGGCCGGAGCGACTGCGGTGCTGATCGCCACGCTCAGTCCGTCCGTCCGTGATCTGGAGATCCCACGGTTCGTGGACGCGCTGGTCGGGGGCGGCTTGGCGCTGCTCGTCACCACGGTGCTGTTGCCGTTGAACCCGCTGCGGGTGCTCAACCGGGCCGCGCGGCCGGCGTTGGATCTGCTCGTCACCCAACTCGACGCGACCGCCCGCGCGCTGGCCGAGCGGGACGCCGATCGGGCCCGCGCCGCGCGGAGCGAGCTGCGGCGGAACAAGGGCCAGTTGCAGGCGTTCGTCGAGGCGACCCAGGGCGCCCGAGAGGCCAGCGCCCTGTCGCCTGTGCACTGGCGGGATCGGCACGGGCCGGTGGGCCGCTACGCACAGGCGGCGGAGCCGATCGACCGGGCGATGCGCAACAGCGGCACCCTGATCCGTCGGTCGGTGACGCTTATCGAGGACGGTGAACCGGTCCCGGACGCCCTGCCGGGGGCGGTATCCGATCTCGCCGAGGCCGTCCGGTTGCTCACGCGGCAGTTCGCCGCCGCGGTGGAGCCGAACCGGGCACGCGAGCAGGCGCTGCGGGCGGTCCGGACGGCCGGTCAGGCCTACCGGGAGGGGGTCGGTTTCTCCGGAGCGGTGGTGGTGGCGCAGGTGCGGACGACGGTCAGCGATCTGCTGGTGGCCACCGGGCTGACCCAGGCGGAGGCGAATCACCTGGTCCGGGGCACGTTCGGCGGCCTGGAGGGGCAGGGCGTGGCGCAGCGGGACTGACCCACGGCATCATCCTGAGCCATTGCTGTTGCACTTTGAGCCAAAGTGGTGCCATGATGGTGCCATGGAGTTGAGGTCATACGTAGAGAACCTGCGCGACGAGTTCGCCGTGGCCGCGGAGGGGGTCGACCCCGAGGCCCGGGTGCTGGCCGAGCGGCTCTTCACCCAGTTGGAGGCGGCGACCCGTCTCACGTTGCTCGAGGCGCTGTCCGACGCCGCCGACGAGATCACCCGCGATCTCGCGCCGGGTTCGGTGCACGTCCGGTTGCGGGGGCGCGAGCCGGACTTCGTGGTGACACCGGCCAGCCCTGTCGACGAGGTGGCGGAGGCGAGCGAGCCGCCGCCGACGCTGTCCGCGCCGGCCCCCGCGCCCGAGGGGGAGGACGGCGGCACCTCGCGGATCAACCTCCGACTCCCCGACCACCTCAAGGCCAGCGTCGAGGAGGCCGCCGGGCGTGCCGGGCTCTCGGTCAACGCCTGGCTGGTGCGCGCCGTCGCCGGTGCCGTCGGCGCCGGCGAGACGCAGCGTCGTTCGTCTCGCCGGGTGGAGCCACGCTCCGGCCAGCACATCACCGGCTGGGCCCGCTGACTCTCCGTACCCCTCTGTTTTCACGCCGCTGACCGGCGGCGACATTCGCCGACCACCTTCCGGGAGACCACCATGCCAATTTTCGAAACGCCAGAACCCATCTCCGTCCGGATCGAGCTGCCCGTGGGAGATGTCTGGATCACGGCGACCGACCGCACCGACACCGTGGTGACGGTGCGGCCCCGCGACCCGTCGAGCAAGGCCGACGTGAGCACCGCCGAACAGACCACCGTCGAGTACGCGGCGGGACAACT
Source organism: Micromonospora sp. DT228 (assembly GCF_049841595.1). Taxonomy (NCBI): domain Bacteria; kingdom Bacillati; phylum Actinomycetota; class Actinomycetes; order Micromonosporales; family Micromonosporaceae; genus Micromonospora; species Micromonospora sp. DT228. The sequence goes on along the minus strand of NZ_JBNCKO010000004.1, from coordinate 333,928 downwards.
GCTGATCAGGGTGTCGAAGAGTTGGCGCCGCTACGGCTTCGGTTCCGGGCCGTCGGTCGACGTCCTGATCGAGCTGCCGGCCGGCTCGCGGGTGCACGCCGAGTCGTCCTGGGCGGCGTTCCGTTGCGAGGGTCGGCTGGGCGAGTGTCGGATCAAGACGGGCAGCGGGATCCGGCTCGACGAGACCGGGCCGTTGGACATCGACAGCAGCCACGGCGAGGTGGCGGTGGAGCGGGTCGCGGGCTCGGCCCGGGTGAAGGTCTCGTCCGGCAAGGTACGCATCGGCGCGGTCGACGGCTCCGCCGAGATCAAGAACTCCTCCGGCGACTGCTGGATCGGCCGCAGCGGCGGCGACGTCCGGGTCAACACCGCGTACGGCGACATCACCCTCGATGCGCCGCTGGCCTCGGTGACGGCCCGCACCGCCTACGGCAACGTCCGGCTGGGTGAGGTTGTCCGGGGGGCGATCGAGCTGAACACCTCGTACGGGGCGATCGAGGTCGGCATCCGGCGCGGGACCGCCGCCTGGCTCGACGTCAGTTCCAAGCACGGCCGCGTGCACAACGCCCTGGAGACGACCGACGGCCCGGCGCAGACCGACGAGACGGTCGAGGTCCGGGCGAACACCGCCTACGGCGACATCATGATCCGCCGCGCCTGACCCGTCCGCACCGCGACCACGCAAAAGAGGAGACCATGACCAGCTCCACGAAGCCCGCGATCGTCGCCACCGGCCTGCGGAAGTCCTACGGTGACAAGGTCGTGCTGGACGGCATCGACCTGATGATCACCGAGGGAACGATCTTCGCGCTGCTCGGCCCCAACGGCGCCGGCAAGACCACCACGGTGCGGATTCTCTCCACCCTGATCGACGCCGACGGCGGCAACGCCCGGATCTTCGGCCACGACCTGACCCGGGAGCCGGACGCGGTACGCGAACTGATCGGCGTCACCGGCCAGTTCTCCGCCGTCGACAACCTGCTCACCGGCCGGGAAAACCTCCATCTGATGGCCGACCTGTGCCACCTGGACAAGGGCGTCGGTCGGCGTCGGATCACCGAGCTGCTCGACCAGTTCGACCTGACCGAGGCGGCCGGCAAACCGGTGTCCACGTACTCGGGGGGCATGCGGCGGCGTCTCGATCTCGCGATGACCCTGGTCGGCGCGCCCCGCGTGATCTTCCTCGACGAGCCGACCACAGGTCTCGACCCGCGCAGCCGCCGCGCCATGTGGCACATCATCCGCGCGCTCGCCGCGGAGGGCGTCACCATCCTGCTCACCACCCAGTACCTGGAGGAGGCCGACCAGCTCGCCGACCGCGTCGCGTTCCTCGACCATGGCCGGCTGATCGCCGAGGGCACCCCACGCGAGCTCAAGCGGCTCATCCCGGGCGGCCACGTGGTGTTGCAGTTCGCCGACCCGGACGGGCTCGACTCGGCGGCCCGTACGTTCACGGCCGGCAGGCGGGATGACGCGGCACTCACCCTCCAGGTGCCCAGCGACGGTGGGGTCCTGTCGCTGCGCTCGCTTCTCGACCAACTCGACCGCGAATCGATAAGCGTGGCCGGGCTCTCCGTGCACACCCCCGACCTCGACGACGTCTTCCTCACCCTCACCGGCCAGCCCGACTCCCGCGCCGGCCGACCCGACCACGAAAGGGCCCCAGTGCGATGAGCACCGTCTCCCTCGCCGTCCGCGACTCGGGCACCATGCTGCGGCGCAACCTCCTGCACATGCGGCGGTACCCGTCGATGACCCTGCTGCTCATCGGCATTCCGATCATCATCCTGTTGCTCTTCGTCTACGTCTTCGGCGGCACGCTCGGCGCCGGCCTCGGCCCGTCCGGCGGCCGCTCCCAGTACGCCAACTACGTCACCCCCGGCATCCTGCTCATCACCGTGGTCAGCGCGGCGCAGGGCACCGCCATCTCGGTCGCGATGGACATGACCGAGGGCATCATCGCGCGGTTCCGGACGATGGCGATCTTCCGACCGTCGGTGCTCACCGGCCACGTACTGGGCAGCCTGGTCCAGACCCTGCTCAGCCTCGCGGCCGTCATCGTCGTGGCGCTGCTCGTCGGATTCCGGCCCACGGCCAACCCGGTCGAATGGCTCGCGGCGATCGGCGTCCTCGCCATGATCACCTTTGCGCTCACCTGGCTGTCGGTGGCCCTCGGTCTGGTCAGCGAGAGTGTCGAGACGGCCAGCAACCTGCCCATGCCGCTGATCCTCCTGCCGTTCCTCGGCAGTGGCTTCGTCCCCACCGACTCCATGCCGACCCCGGTGCGGTTGTTTGCCGACTACCAGCCCTTCACGCCCGTCATGGAGACCCTCCGTGGCCTGCTGCTCGGCACCGGGATCGGCGCCAACTGGATCCTCGCGGTCGCCTGGTGCACGGTCATCAGCCTGGCCAGCTTCTTCTGGGCCAAGGCCCTGTACAACCGCAGTCGGGCCACCTGACCCGCACCACCCGCTCGACGTCCCGCCATCGCGACGGACAGCCGGCGACTCGGCCACGGGGCCGAGTCGCCGGCTGTCCATGCCGCGCGGCGCGGCTCGACGAGGGCCTTGTCGACTCGATTTCGTGAAGTCGGCAGGTCTCCACCCCTGGGACCCCCCGAGTTCACGGAACGCGAGTGGATCAGCCCGGCCCGGCCGGCCCAGCCCGCCCGGCCCGGCCCGCCCAGCCCGCCCGGCCCGGCTCCGCCGTCCGTCCGGCCGGCGGGCTCGCGGGCCGCTCCCGGCGGTGCCCAAACGTCGAATGTTATCGATAACACGGGCCCGTTCCGAGGCCGCGCGGGGGAGCCCGCAGCCCCCGTGGGGCGCTCGCCCACGAGTCATCGCGATGCCGGCGGCTACGCCAGAGGTCGGACCCATGGGAGCGCGCCGGCTCGGGGATGTTATCGCCAACATCATCAGGCGCCGGTGCTCGGGCGGGCGTCTCGTGGTGGGGGTGGTGCGGCACCTGTCGCCCGGTCGGTCGCGGGGCGCCCGGTCGGTGGCCGGTCGGTGCGACGCCCCCCGTCCCGACTGCCCGATCGGTGGCCGACACCGGATTCGCGTGCTTTGTGCCGGTCCGCCAGCGACGCGCCCGAGTCGGTCCGGCTTCCGCGTTCCGTTACGGAGCTGTTGCGCCTAGATGTCTTGACGAGGCTGGATGTGAGCGTTAACACTATCCCCGTTAACGGTGGAGGTGAACATGAACCGTGTGGACGGAGCTGACGACCGCTACGTCGTCGGTGTCGACTTCGGCACCCTGTCCGGGCGAGCTCTGGTGGTCCGTGTCGGTGATGGTGCCGAGTTGGGGACCGCGGTGCACGAGTACGGCGACGGCGTTATCAGCACGGCGCTTCCGGGAGGCCGCACGCTGCCCCCGGACTGGGCTCTGCAGAACCCGGACGACTACCGCGACGTGCTGCGCCACGCCGTTCCGGCGGCGGTGTCCGCCGCGGGGGTGGACCCCGCCGCGGTGATCGGCATCGGCATCGACTTCACCGCCTGCACGGTGCTGCCGACGCTTGCCGACGGCACCCCACTGTGTGAGACGCCCGAGTTGCGCGACCGGCCACACGCCTGGGTCAAGCTGTGGAAGCACCACGCCGCACAGCCGCACGCCGACCGGATCAACGCGCTTGCCCACGAGCGGGCCGAGCCGTGGATCGGCCGCTACGGCGGCAAGATCTCCGCCGAGTGGCAGTACGCCAAGGGCCTGCAGATCCTGGAGGAGGACCCGGAGGTCTACGACCGGGCCGAGCGCTTCGTCGAGGCGGCCGACTGGATCGTCTGGCAGCTCTGCGGCACCGAGACCCGCAACGTCTGCACCGCCGGCTACAAGGGCATCCTCCAGGACGGCCACTACCCGTCCGAGGGTTTCCTGACCGCGCTCAACCCCGACTTCGGCGACTTCGTGACCAAGCTCGACGGCCCGTTGCTGCCGCTCGGCGCCCGGGCCGGCGCGCTCACCGCCCAGGCCGCCGCGTGGACCGGCCTGCCGGAGGGGATCGCGGTGGCCGTCGGCAACGTCGACGCGCACGTCACCGCGGCATCCGCGCAGGCCGTGGAGCCCGGCCGACTCGTCGCGATCATGGGCACCTCGACCTGCCACGTCGTCAACGGCACGCAGGTCGCCGAGGTGGCCGGGATGTGCGGTGTCGTGGACGGCGGCATCAGCCCCGGCGCGTGGGGTTACGAGGCCGGGCAGAGCGGTGTCGGCGACATCTTCGGCTGGTTCGTCAAGCACGCCGCCCCGGCCGGCATCGACTCGCACGAACAGCTCACCGAGCTGGCCGCGAGCCAACCGGTCGGCGCGCACGGGTTGATCGCACTGGACTGGTGGAACGGCAACCGCTCGCTGCTTGTCAACCACGACCTCAGCGGGATGATCGTCGGAATGACCCTGGCCACCCGGCCGCAGGACATCTACCGGGCGCTGCTGGAGTCCACCGCCTTCGGCACGCGGATGATCATCGAGGCGTTCGTCGAGGCCGGTGTGCCCGTGAACGACCTGGTGATCGCCGGTGGTCTCACCAACAACGCGCTGCTGATGCAGATCTACGCCGACGTGACCCGGCGGCCGCTGAACATCATCGCGTCCGCGCAGGGTCCGGCGCTCGGGTCGGCGATCCACGCCGCCGTCGCCGCCGGTGAGTTCCCGTCGATCCACGAGGCGTCGCAGGCGATGGGTCGGGTGCACGAGGCCGTCTACCGACCGGACCCGGACCGGGCGAGCGCCTACGACGCCCTGTACGCCGAGTACCGCACGCTGCACGACCACTTCGGTCGCGGCGGCAACGACGTCATGCTCCGCCTGCGGGCGATCCGCAACGCGGCGGTCGAGACCGCCGCGTCCCCGCAGGAGGCCGCGCTGGAGGTGGTCGCGTGACAGCGATCAGCGAGCTGCGCGAGACGGTCGCCCGCCTGCACACCGAACTCACCAGGTACCGCCTGGTCGCCTGGACGGCCGGCAACGTCTCCGCGCGGGTGCCCGGCCGGAACCTCATGGTGATCAAGCCGAGTGGCGTGAGCTACGACGACCTGACGGCGGACACGATTGTGGTGTGCGACCTCGACGGCGTCCTCGTCGAGGGGGAGTTCGCCCCGTCCAGCGACACTGCCTCCCACGCGTACGTCTACCGGTCCATGCCCGAGGTCGGCGGGGTCGTGCACACGCACAGCTCGTACGCCACCGCCTGGGCCGCGCGGGGCGAGCCGATCCCCTGCCATCTTACGGCGCAGGCCGACGAGTTCGGCGGGGAGATCCCGGTGGGTCCGTTCGCCCTGATCGGCGGCGACGACATCGGCAAGGGCATCGTCAGCACGCTCGCCGGGCACCGCTCACCCGCGGTGCTGATGCGCAACCACGGTGTCTTCACCATCGGCCGGGACGCCCGCGCGGCGGTCAAGGCCGCGGTCATGTGTGAGGACGTGGCCCGTACGGCGCACCTGGCCCGCGCGCTCGGGCAGCCGGTGCCGATCGCGCCTGCCGACATCGACGCCCTTCATGACCGTTACCAGAACGTCTACGGTCGACAACCAGTCCCACCGGCGAGTTCCTGACCCTCTGCGGCCACACCCGACCCGCCGGTCTGCACCACCCCGAAGTAGCAGCACGCAACACCCGCGTACGCCGCTCCTTGCACATCGGCGGTTGGCGCGGTTCCCCACCACACCGAGCCAAGGAGATTCGATGCGCAAGATGCGAATGCACTCCGCTCCGTGGCGCGCTGCCACGGTCCTCGCCAGTGTGCTGCTCGTCGGCAGCATGGCGGCCTGCGGCAACAGCGACACCGGCGGCGGCGGCGACACCAAGGACGACGGCAAGATCACGATGGGCTTCTCGCAGGTCGGCGCGGAGAGCGGCTGGCGTACCGCGAACACCACCTCGATCAAGGAATCCGCGACCGCGGCGGGCATCGAGCTGAAGTTCGACGACGCGCAGCAGAAGCAGGAAAACCAGATCAAGGCGATCCGCAACTACATCCAGCAGAAGGTCGACGTGATCGCCTTCTCGCCGGTGGTGGAGTCCGGTTGGGACACCGTGCTCAAGGAGGCCAAGGACGCCGGCATCCCGGTGATCCTGACCGACCGCTCGGTCGACTCGGCCGACAAGTCGCTGTACAAGACGTTCCTCGGTTCGGACTTCGTCAAGGAGGGCAAGCTCGCCGGTGATTGGCTGGTCGAGCAGAAGAAGACCGCCACGGGTCCGGTGAACATCGTCGAGCTGCAGGGCAACACCGGTGCGGCGCCGGCGAACGACCGGAAGAAGGGCTTCGGTGAGGCGATCGCCGCCAACCCGAACCTGAAGATCATCGCCTCCCAGCCGGGTGACTTCACCCGCGCCGGTGGCAAGCAGGTCATGGAGCAGTTCCTCAAGGCCAACAAGCAGATCGACGTGCTGTTCGCGCACAACGACGACATGGGCCTGGGTGCGCTCGAGGCGATCACCGCCGCCGGCAAGGTGCCGGGCAAGGACATCACCATCATCACGGTCGACGCCGTCAAGGATGGTATGCAGGCCCTCGCCGACGGGAAGTTCAACTTCATCGCGGAGTGCAGCCCGCTGCTCGGCCCGCAGCTGATGGACCTGGCCAAGAAGGTCCACGCGGGTGAGACGGTGCCGGCTCGGATCGAGACCGAGGAGACCACCTTCACCCAGGCGCAGGCCAAGGAGGCTCTGCCCACCCGCAAGTACTGATCGACGTCGGGGGGTCGCCGCGCTCGCGTGGCGGCCCCGCCTCGTCGCCCCATAAACCCGAACGGACCGGGCATGACCCGCGATGACCCGCGCCACGCCCGCCCGAGCCTCCCGCAGGGGCGGCCGGGCGGGCGCGGTGGGAGCGCAGCGGCCCTTCCGCGTCGACAACCCCCAGAAGAGGTCTGATGGGATGACGGATAGCCGTCCGGTCCTGACGATGACCGGGATCAGCAAGTCCTTTCCCGGGGTGCGCGCACTCCACGACGTCAATTTCCGGCTTTTTCCCGGCGAGGTGCACGCCCTGATGGGCGAGAACGGCGCCGGCAAGTCGACCCTCATCAAGGTGCTGACCGGTGTCTACGACACCGACGAGGGCGCCATCACGCTGGACGGCGAGCCGGTGTCCTTCACCGGGCCGATGCAGGCGACCGCGGCCGGCGTGAGCACCGTGTTCCAGGAGGTCAACCTCTGCACCAACCTCTCGGTGGCGGAGAACATCTTCATCGGCCGTGAGCCCCGGCTGCTGGGCGCCGTCCGCTGGGGTGAGGTCCGCCGTCGTGCCCGAGCCCTGCTCGACCGCCTCGACCTCGACCTCGACGTCAGCGCGCCGCTCGGTTCGTACTCGCTGGCGATCCAGCAGATGGTCGCCATCGCCCGCGCCATCGACATCAAGGCCCGGGTGCTGATCCTGGACGAGCCGACGTCCAGCCTCGACGCCGGCGAGGTGGCGCAGCTGTTCCGCATCATGCGGCAACTGCGCGACGAGGGCATCGCGATCCTGTTCGTGACCCACTTCCTCGACCAGGTCTACGAGATCGCGGACCGCATCACCGTGCTGCGCAACGGCGGACTCGTCGGCGAGTACCTGACCGCCGAGTTGCCCCAGCTCTCCCTCGTGGAGAAGATGATCGGCAAGGAACTCGACGTGCTCGAGGGCATCGAGGAGCACTCCCGACGCGACCTGGCCGCGGTGGAGGAGGGCACCCCCCTGGTGGCGGTGTCGGACTTCGGGCGGGCGGGTGCGGTCGAACCGTTCAGCCTCACCATCCACGCCGGCGAGGTGGTGGGCCTGGCGGGCCTGCTGGGCTCGGGGCGTACCGAGGTCGCACGGTTGTTGTTCGGCGCCGACCGGACCGACGGCGGCCAGGTAGCTGTCGACGGTGCGGCCAGCAGCCTGCGGACCCCCGCGCAGGCCATCGACCACGGCGTCGGCTTCTGTTCGGAGAACCGCCGCGCCGAGGGCATCGTCGCCGACCTGTCGGTCCGCGAGAACATCATCCTCGCGATGCAGGCGGCCCGCGGCTGGCTGCGGCCCATTCCGCGTCGTCGTCAGGACGAGCTTGTCGACAAGTACGTCAAGGCGCTCAACATCCGGCCCGCGGACCCGGAGGTGCCGGTCCGCAACCTCTCCGGTGGCAACCAGCAGAAGGTGCTCCTGGCCCGGTGGCTGATCACCGAGCCACGGCTGTTGATCCTCGACGAGCCGACCCGGGGCATCGACATCGGCGCGAAGACCGAGATCCAGAAGCTCGTCACGCAACTGTCCGACGGTGGCATGGCGGTGCTGTTCATCTCCGCCGAGTTGGAGGAGGTGCTGCGCCTCAGCCACAAGGTGGCCGTCATGCGGGACCGCCAGATGGTCGCACAGCTCCCCAACGACGCCAGCCTCAACGCCGACCGCATCATGCAGACCATCGCGAGTGGATCCCACCGCGAGGAGGCAGACCGATGAGCGACACCATGAGCCGCTACCGGACGATCACCGGTCACCGGCTGTTCTGGCCCGCGGCCGTGCTGGTCGTCATGCTCGCCGCGAACACGATCTACCGGCCCGGGTTCCTGTCCATCGAACTCAAGGACGGGCACCTGTACGGCTCGCCGATCGACATCCTGCGGCTGAGCGCGCCGTTGATCCTCGTCGCGCTGGGCATGACCCTCGTCATCTCGACCGGCGGAATCGACCTGTCGGTCGGCTCGATCTGCGCGATCAGCGGCGCGATGGCCTGCATGTACATCAGCAAGCAGCCCGACCAGAACAGTCTCACCGTGGTGCTGACCGCCCTCGCGATGGCGTTGGGGGTCGCGCTCGTGCTGGGCGTCTGGAACGGGGTGCTGGTGGCCGTGATCGGGATCCAACCGATCATCGCCACCCTGATCCTGATGGTGGCCGGCCGGGGTCTCGCCCAGCTGATCACCCAGGGGCAGATCATCACCATCAATTCCGGGCCGTTCCGGGCGATCGGGCTGGGTCACCTGCTGACCCTGCCGCTGGCCATCTTCATCGCGCTCGCCGCGGCAGTGCTCGTCGCGGCGTTCACCCGCCGCACCGCACTCGGCATGATCATCGAGTCGGTGGGCGGCAACGCGGAGGCGAGCCGACTCGCCGGCATCCGCTCCGGCCGGGTCATCTTCCTCGCGTACGTCGTCAGCGCCGTCTGCGCGGCGGTCGCCGGCTTCATGATGACGGCCAACGTCTCCAGCGCCGACGGCAACGCGGTCGGCCTCTGGGTGGAACTGGACGCGATCCTCGCGGTCGTCATCGGTGGCACGTCCCTCGCCGGCGGTCGGTTCTTCCTGAGCGGCACCATCCTCGGCGCGCTGATCATCCAGACCCTGACCACCTCGGTGTACGCCATGAACATCTCGCCGCAGACCTCACTGCTGTTCAAGGCGGTCGTCGTCATCGCCGTCTGCCTCATCCAGGCGCCGGCCTTCCGGGCCAAGTTCGCCCGCCGCAGGCGCAGTGCGGCACCGCCCACCGCCATCGCCGACAAGCCGAAGGAGCAGGTGCCGGCATGACCACTGGAACGCTTACCGCCGGTCGTAACCGGTTCCGGCTGCCGAGGAAGCAGATACCGGTCCTGGCGACGCTCGCCCTGCTGCTGGTGATGTACGGCATCGGGGTGTCGCAGTACACGGCGTTCTCCAACGTGCAGGTCATCTTCAACGTCTTCATCGACAACGGCTTCCTGCTCGTGGTCGCGATCGGGATGACCTTCGTGATCCTCACCGGTGGCATCGACCTGTCGGTCGGGTCCGTCGTGGCGATGACGGCGATGGTGTCGGCCTGGCTGCTCCAGGAGGGCCTGCCCGCGGCGCTGGTGCTCGTGATCGCCCTGCTCATCGGTCCGACGCTCGGCCTGCTGATGGGCTGCGCCATCCACTTCTTCGAGATCCAGCCGTTCATCGTCACGCTCGCCGGGATGTTCTTCGCCCGGGGCATGTGCACGTTGATCTCCGGTGCGTCCATCCCGATCACCGACGGGTTCTGGACCAGGATGTCGCAGGAGCGGATCGGCGATCCCAAGGGCAACTTCATCTCGATCAGCGTGCTCATCGCGTTCGTCGTGCTCGCCATCGCCGCGTACGTGCTGGCCTACACCCGGCTGGGCCGCAACGTGTACGCCATCGGCGGCAACCCCCAGTCGGCCCTGCTGATGGGCCTGCCGGTGGGGCGGACCCGGATCGCCGTCTACACGATCAGCGGCCTGTGCTCCGCGATCGGTGGGATCCTGCTGTCCTTCTACACCCTCTCCGGTGCGCCACTGATCGCCGTCGGCATGGAGCTGGACGTCATCGCCGCCGTCGTCATCGGGGGCACCGTGCTCACCGGGGGCGCGGGTTACGTCTTCGGAACGGTGCTGGGCGTGCTGGTCCTGGGTGTGATCCAGACCCTCATCACCTTCGATGGGAGCCTCAACTCCTGGTGGACCAAGATCGTGATCGGCGGCCTGCTGTTCGCGTTCATCCTTCTCCAGCGCCTCATCGGAATCCGTTACAAGTGACCGCCCCTCTCGCGGAAGGCAACTCCATGGCACCACAAAACGCACCCGAGATCTGGTTCCTCACCGGCAGCCAAGGCATGTACGGCGAGGAGACGCTCCGGCAGGTCGCCGAGCAGTCCCGTCAGATCGCGGCCGCGCTCGACGACTCGCCGCAGATTCCCGCTCGGGTGGTCTGGAAGCCCGTCCTGACCAACAGCGGTGAGATCCTGCAGGTCTGCCGGGACGCCGCCGCCCAGGGTGCCGTCGGGGTCATCGCCTGGATGCACACCTTCTCTCCGGCGAAGATGTGGATCGCCGGTCTGGACGCGTTGCAGACGCCGCTGCTGCACCTGCACACCCAGGCCAACGTGCTGCTGCCGTGGAACGACATCGACATGGACTTCATGAACCTGAACCAGGCCGCCCACGGCGACCGGGAGTTCGGGTACATCCAGACGCGTCTCGGTGTGGCCCGCAAGACGGTGGCCGGGCACGTCAGCGACCCGCGGGTGTCGGCCCGGGTCGGGGCGTGGGCGCGCGCCGCGCTCGGCTGGTCGGCGATGCGGTCGCTGCGGCTGGCCCGCTTCGGCGACAACATGCGCGACGTGGCGGTGACCGAGGGCGACAAGGTCGAGGCGGAGCTGCGGTTCGGGGTCTCGGTCAACACCTACGGCGTCAACGACCTGGTCGAGGTGGTCGGTGAGGTCACCGACGCGCAGGTGGACGACCTGGTCAAGGAGTACCAGGACACCTACCGCATCGGCGGCGAACTGCTGCCCGGCGGCGACCGGCACGACTCGTTGCGGTACGCGGCCCGCCTGGAACTGGGCATGCGCGCGTTCCTGGACACGGGCGGGTTCCGGGCCTTCACCACGAACTTCGAGGATCTCGGGGGGCTGCGTCAGCTGCCGGGCATCGCCGTGCAACGGCTGATGGCCGACGGCTACGGTTTCGGTGGCGAGGGCGACTGGAAGACCTCGGTCCTGGTGCACACGCTCAAGGCGATGTCGGTGGGCGTGGACGGCGGCACGTCGTTCATGGAGGACTACACCTACGACCTCACCCCGGGCGAGGAGTTGGTGCTCGGCGCCCACATGTTGGAGGTCTGTCCGACAATCGCCTCCGACGTGCCCAACGTGGAGATCCACCCGCTGAGCATCGGCGGGCGGGAGGACCCGGTCCGGCTGGTGTTCGACGCCGCGCCCGGCCCGGCGGTGGTGCTCGGGCTCGCCGACATGGGCGAGCGGTTCCGGTTGGTGGCCAACGAGATCGACGTGGTGACGCCGCCGCAGCCGTTGCGCCGACTGCCGGTGGCCCGTGCCGTCTGGCGTCCGCGGCCCGACCTGCCCGTCTCGGCGGAGTCGTGGATCACCGCCGGGGCGCCGCACCACACGGTGCTGTCGCAGGCGGTGGGCGTGGAGGAGTTGCACGACCTGGCCGAGATGAGCCGTACCGAACTGGTCGTCATCGACGCCGACACCAAGCCGCGCCGCTTCGCCGACGAGATCCGCTGGAACCAGGCCTACTACCGGCTGGCCCGCGGCTTCTGACCCGCGCGGCCCGGCCGCGTCCATGACGGGTGGTCCATCCCGGCCTGCGGGCCGGGTGGGCCACCCGTTCGCGTGTCTGCCAGCAGGGCCACGAGGCGATTGTGTTACGCCTTGACTAACAGCATGTTATCGCTCACAGTCTATAGCCAAGATGGTCGATGTCGTTGGCTGGTCCGGCCGCGCGCGCGTCCTACCCCCGCGGTTTCGGCACCTCGTCACCGCGACGGTCGGGCAACCGGTGTTAGCGATCACATGGCCGGGCGTGGTCAGCTCGGTGCCCCGCCCGGTGCCGCGGACGCCGACCCAGACCGCACGGTTCGCGTCAGCAGAGGAGGATCATGCTTTCCATCGGTCGGGTTCCCCGGGGTGCACCACGGCGCGGGTGGCTTACGAGACTCGCCGTCGCCGCGATGGTGCTTGTGGTCGGTGGCGCGGCTGCGGCCGTCGCCTCGTCGCCGGCGTCAGCGGCTACGGTCGACACCAGCGCCTGGTACGTCCTGCTGAACCGCAACAGCGGCAAGGCAGTGGACGTGTACAACATGGCCACGAACGACGGCGCGCGGATCACCCAGTGGACCCGTAACAACGGCAACCAGCAGCAGTGGCAGTTCGTCGACTCCGGCGGTGGCTACTACCGGCTCAAGTCGAGGTTGTCGGGCAAGGTGCTGGACGTCTCCGGCCGCTCGACCGCCGACGGCGGGCCGATCGTGCAGTGGTCCGACAACAATGGCACCAACCAGCAGTTCCGGTTGGCCGACTCGGACGGCGGCTACGTCCGGTTGATCAACCGCAACAGCAACAAGGTGATGGAGGTGCAGGGCGCCTCGACCGCCGACGGCGGCAACATCGTGCAGTACGCCGACTGGAACGGCACCAACCAGCAGTGGCAGCTCGTCCGCGTCGACGGCGGGGGCAACCCCACCACGCCACCGCCCACCACCACGCCGCCCCCGTCGAACGGCACGTACTCGAACCCGGTGGTCTGGCAGGACTTCGCCGACGTCGACATCATCCGGGTGGACAACGCCTACTACATGTCGGCGTCCACCATGCACTACTCGCCGGGCGCGCCGGTGCTGCGCTCGTACGACCTGGTCAACTGGGAGTTCGCCGGTCACTCCGTGCCCAAGCTCGACTTCGGCTCGAAGTACGACATGAGCGGCGGCAACGCGTACGTCGACGGGATCTGGGCGTCGACGTTGAACTACCGGCCGAGCAACAAGACGTACTACTGGGCCGGGTGCATCGACTTCGCGCAGACGCACATCTACACCGCGTCCGCCGTCGACAGCACGTGGACCAAGCACACCACCATCCCCAACTGCTACTACGACGCCGGGATGCTGATCGACGACAACGACACCATGTACGTGGCGTACGGCAACGGCACGATCAGCGTGGCGCAGCTGTCCGCCGACGGGAAGTCGCAGGTCCGCGCCCAGCAGGTCTACCAGACGCCGTCGAGCATCGGCACGCTGGAGGGCGCCCGGTTCTACAAGCGCAACGGCGCCTACTACATCTGGCTCACCCGCCCGGCCAACGGCCAGTACGTGCTGAAGTCGACAAACGGCCCGTTCGGCCCGTACGAGCAGCGCCAGGTGCTGCTCAACCTGCCCGGCCCGATCTCCGGTGGCGGCGTGCCGCACCAGGGTGGGCTGGTGCAGACCCAAAACGGCGACTGGTACTACATGTCGTTCGTCGACGCGTACCCCGGTGGTCGGATGCCCGCGATGGCTCCGATCACCTGGACCGGCGACGGCTGGCCGGTGCTGCAGACGGTCAACGGCACGTGGGGCTCCTCGTACCCGAAGCCGAACCTGCCCGCGCCGCCGCGAGCGGTCAAGCCGCTCACCGGCACCGACACGTTCGCCGGCACCACGCTCGGCCCGCAGTGGGAGTGGAACCACAACCCCGACAACAGCAAGTGGTCGGTCAACAACGGGCTGAACCTGCAGACCGCCACCGTCACCGGCGACCTGTACAAGGCGCGTAACACGCTCACCCACCGGATCCAGGGCCCCACCTCGACCGCCACCATCGAGTTGGACTACTCCACGATGCGCGACGGTGATCGGACCGGCCTGGCGGTGCTGCGCAACTCGTCGGCCTGGATCGGAGTCCGACGGGACAACGGGGCGACCCGACTGGTCATGCAGAACGGGCTCACGATGGACGGCAGTTGGAACACCACGAGCACCGGCAGTGAGGTGGCGAGCACCGCCGTCTCCGGTGGCCGGATCTGGTTGCGTGCCAACGCCGACATCAGACCGGGCTCCGGACGGCAGGCCCGCTTCTCGTACAGCACGGACGGGGTCAACTTCACCTCGTTCGGCAATGCCCTGACCCTGGCGAACAACTGGCAGTTCTTCATGGGTTACCGGTTCGCCATCTTCAACCACGCGACGTCGGCACTCGGCGGCGCGGTCACGGTCCGCAGCTTCGACCTGACGACACCGTGACACCAGTCACACGGCGCTCGGTGTGACAGGTGGCGTCGACGAGCGCCGGCCTGGCCGGCACACGAAGTCGGCGCCACCTGGTCATGTTCCAGTCGGCCTGCTCCACGCTCTGTCCAGGAGCGTGGAGCAGGTTGGCGCACCACCGCGCCCGCAGCCGCGCGCTTGTTGGCTGCGTACTCAGCGCGGGAAAAGCCTTGTGCGGCTTTCGATGCGTAGCACATCCGGGCACAGCCGTCCCGTATTCGAAGCGGATGCTGGCGTAGACTGACGGCGATTCAGCGCTGGTCACCTGGGATTCAGCACCGGCGTGGTGGCTGAGCGAGGGGGATCGGGCCGGGCCGCTCCAGTCGACGTCGACGGGCCGCGGGCCGGAGACGTAGCGGGGAGAGTGAAATGGCCGTCCACGGTCCCGCGATGACAGATGTCGCTCGTCTGGCCGGTGTCTCCCATCAGACGGTGTCGCGGGTGCTCAACGGGCACCCGAACGTTCGTGAGCAGACCCGGCTTCGGGTGCGGGCGGCGATCGCCGAACTCGGCTACCGCCCCAACGGCGCCGCTCGTGCCCTGGTGACCGGCCGATCCCAGGTCATCGGGGTGGTCGCCCAGAACACGACGCTCTACGGTCCGGCCTCGATGCTGGCCGCGTTGGAGCAGACTGCCGCCGAAGAGGGTTTCGCGGTGAGTGTCGGCAGCGTGCGAAACCTGGACCACCGCTCCATCTCGGCCGCCGTCGAGCGACACCTGTCGCACCGGGTCGCCGGCATCGTGGTCATCGCGCCGGTGGAGTCGGCGGGTGAGGCGTTGGAACACCTGCCGCAGGATGTCCCGCTTGTCACTGTCGACGGTGACCCGAGCCGGCCGGTGCCGCTGGTGACTGTCGACCAGGTGGCGGGCGCACGGGCGGCGACCCAGCACCTGCTCGACGCGGGCCACCGCACCGTCTGGCACGTCTCCGGGCCGTTCGACTGGTTCGACAGCGTCGGCCGCATCGACGGTTGGCGGGAGGCGTTGCTGGCGGCCGGGGTGGACCCGCCGCCGCTGATGCCGGGGGACTGGTCCGCCGCATCCGGTTACCGGTGCGGGCAGATGTTGGCGAGGATGCCGGAGGTCACGGCGGTCTTCACCTCGAACGACCATCTCGCGCTGGGCGTGCTGCGGGCGTTGCACGAGTTCGGCCGGCGGGTGCCGCACGACATCAGCGTGGTCGGCTTCGACGACGTGCCGGAGGCGGCGTACTTCATTCCGCCGCTGACCACCGTCCGTCCGGACTTCGACGCCGTGGCGCGGGCGAGCCTGCAGATGCTGCTGACCCAGATCGAGTCGGGCACCGGCGGGGCGTTGCGACAGACCATCGCACCAACCCTTGTCGCCCGCGGGAGCGTCGCGCCACCGCAACGCTGAGACCCGGGCCGCCGCGAGGCTGCCGGGCATCAGGTCGGTGCCGCCCACCATCGCTCACGGTGGGCGGTTGCTCGGCGCCGACCTCACCTCTTCGCCATCCGGCCGTCACAGTCGGTAAGACGTAGCTCGATCGAACCGGTGCGTTTTTCATCGACGCGCGACGATGCAACTGCCGGGCAGGTATTGAACCTCGTGAAATCTGGCCGTAACATGATGGACGTCTCTGTTAACGCTAACAAGAATTGGCGTCCAACTTCCGTCCCACCAGTCAGATCGTAGTCACGGGCGGGCGCCACCGACAAGGAGGCTCGATGAACCGCATCACCCGAGGTCGACGCTGGGGGAGTGCCCTAGCGGCTGGAGTGCTGGTCGCCGGCGCTCTGGTCGGCCTCCACGCCCCCGTGGCGCAGGCACTGGACAACGGGGTGGCACGCACTCCTCCCATGGGTTGGAATTCGTGGAACTCGTTCGGTTGCAACATCAACGAAGCCCTGATCCGGCAGTCGGCGGATGCGATCGTCAGCAGCGGCATGCGGGACCTGGGCTACAACTACGTCGTGGTCGACGACTGTTGGTTCAACCCCAATCGGGACAGCTCCGGCAACATCCAGGGCGACCCCAGTCGGTTCCCCAGCGGGATGAAGGCGCTCGGCGACTACCTGCACGCCCGGGACCTGAAGTTCGGCCTTTACCAGGTGCCCGTCGACAAGACCTGCGCGCAGTACTTCGGCGCCTACCCCGGGGCAACCGGCAGCCGGGGCCACGAGGTTCAGGATGCCCGCCAGTTCGCCGCCTGGGGTGTCGACTTCCTCAAGTACGACTGGTGCTCGCCGGAGGGCAGCATCAACGACCAGGTGACCACCTTCGCCAAGATGCGTGACGCGCTGGCCGCCACCGGTCGACCGATCGTCTACAGCATCAACTCCAACAGCATCCACGCCAAGACCGGCCCGCAGCGCAACTGGGGCGACGTGGCGAACATGTGGCGTACCACCGAGGACATCACCAACGCGTGGGACACCGGGCAGACCAACGGCTACCCGATGGGCATCCAGAACATCATCAACGTGACGGTTCCGATGGCCTCGTACGCGCGGCCGGGCGGCTTCAACGACCCCGACATGATGGAAATCGGCCGTGGCGGGATGAACGACACGGAGATGCGCAGCCACTTCGCGATGTGGGCGATCATGGCGTCTCCGCTGATCGCCGGCAACGACGTCCGGAACATGAACGCCGCGACGCAGACCATCCTGAAGAACGCCAACCTGATCGCGATCAACCAGGACTCGCTCGGGCTGCAGGGGGCGCAGGTCTCCTTCGACGGCACCCGTCGGGTGCTCGCCAAGCGGCTGGCCAACGGTGATGTCGCCGTGGCCCTGTTCAACCAGGGTGGCTCGACGACGACGATCTCGACGACCGCCGCCGCCATCGGCAAGTCCGGCAGCTCGTTCACGCTCGTGGAGGCGTGGTCCGGTGCCAGCACCTCCAGCACCGGGACCATCAGTGCCAGCGTTCCGGCGCACGGCACCGTGGTCTACCGGGTCAGCGGCGGCGGGACGACCCCGCCGACGACGACCCCGCCGCCCACGACCACCCCGCCGCCGAGCACGTCGGGCGCGTTCGCCAGTGCCGCCTCCGGCCGCTGCCTCGACGTGCCGGCGAGCAACACCGCAAACGGCACCCAGCCGGTGATCTGGGACTGCAACGGCGCCGCCAACCAGCGCTGGACCGCGAACGGTCAGACCCTGCAGTCGCTCGGCAAGTGCCTGGACGCGCCCCCGAACGCCACCCCCGGCACCAAGGCGCAGATCTGGGACTGCAACGGCGGGGCCAACCAGCAGTGGACCGTCAACACCAACGGCACGATCAGCAACGCGCAGTCCGGCCTCTGCCTGGACGTCAACAACAACGCCACGGCCAACGGCACCACGGTGCTCCTCTGGACCTGCACCGGGGCGGCGAACCAGCGGTGGACGCGGCGCTAGCCGACCAGGTCCGCCGACCGACCAGGTCGCGGCAGCCCACCTGATCCGACCGCCCGCCAGGTGCCCGCGGACGACACCCGTCGTCCGCGGGCACCGTCGCGTCTGCCGGCGATTCCGCCCCGGCGGCGATTCCTGGTCGGGCGAAGGCCCGGCCGGTCCGGTGGCGGTCCGCGTCGGTTCTGGGCCGTTGGCGGCCTCCGCGCCCGGCCGTCCGCGTCGTCACAGTTCGTCGCCGTGATCGCAGGTCCGGGCCTATTCGGCCGGTGGCCTCGTCGGCCGGGACGCCTCCGTTACGAGACCGTGACACCGGTATTTCGGATCAAGTGTTGACGTGCCGTATGTGAGCGCTAACACTACCCCGAAAGGTGACAGTTTTGGCCCCGGCACTCGACGGGGGAGTCCAGAGAGGAGAGGCCCGTGGGCAGGAGATTCCTGGTTGCTCTCGGCGGCGTGATGCTGACGCTGAGTATGGCAGCGTGCAGTGGCGGGGGTGCGGGCAGCGGTGACGACAAGAGCGCCGACAAGCCCGGTGACCTGACCATCGGTGTGTCGATGCCGACCCAGACCTCCGAGCGGTGGATCGCCGACGGCAACGCGGTGAAGTCGAAGCTTGAGGCCAAGGGCTACAAGGTCGACCTCCAGTACGCCGGCGACGACATCCCCACCCAGTCGCAGCAGGTCGACCAGATGATCACTCAGGGCGCCGACGTCCTGATCATCGCGGCGATCGACGGCACCGCGCTCAGCAGCCAGCTGCAGGCCGCAGCCGACGCGAAGATCCCGGTCATCTCCTACGACCGGCTGATCCGCGGCAGCAAGAACGTCGACTTCTACGTCAGCTTCGACAACTACAAGGTCGGTGTCGCGCAGGGCACCGGGCTGCTCGTCGGTCTCGGCCTGCTGAACAAGGACGGCTCGAAGGGCACGGCCAAGGGTCCGTTCAACATCGAACTCTTCGCGGGCTCGCTCGACGACAACAACACCCAGTACTTCTTCGGTGGCGCGATGGACACGCTGAAGCCGTTCATCGACAGCCGTACGCTTGTCGTCAAGTCCAAGCAGACCACCCCCGAGCAGGTAGCCACCCTGCGGTGGCAGCAGGAGACCGCGCAGAAGCGCATGGAGAACCTGCTGACCTCCAGCTACAACGACGGCTCGAAGGTCGACGGTGTGCTGTCGCCGTACGACGGCATCTCCCGGGGCATCATCACCGCCCTGCAGAACGCCGGCTACGGCACCGCCGCCAAGAAGCTCCCGCCGGTTACCGGCCAGGACGCCGAGATCGCCTCGATCAAGCTGATCAACGACGGGGTCCAGAGCTCCACGGTCTTCAAGGACACCCGCCTGCTGGCCGACCAGGCCGTGAACGCCGCCGAGGCGTTCCTGCAGAAGAAGGAGCCGCAGGCCAACGACACCAAGACGTACGACAACGGCGTCAAGGTCGTCCCGGCGTACCTGCTCCCGATCGTCACGGTCTACAAGGACGACATCAAGACCGCGCTGATCGACTCCGGCTACTGGACGGCGGAAGAGGTCGCCGCCGGTCAGGCCAAGAAGTAAGCCAATCGTCGGGCCCGGCGGTCATCGCCGGGCCCGACGTCTGGGCGTACCGTGTCCAGACCTGACGGAGGACAGTGACAATGGACGACACCATCCTCGAGATGCGTCGCATCACCAAGACCTTCCCCGGCGTGATCGCGCTGGAGGACGTCACCCTCGCAGTGCGCCGCGGGGAGATCCACGCCATCTGTGGTGAGAACGGCGCCGGCAAGTCCACCCTGATGAAGGTGCTGTCCGGCGTCTACCCGTCCGGCTCGTACGACGGCGAGATCCTCTTCGACGGCAAGCCGATGCAGTTCCGTGGCATCCGCGACAGCGAGGCCAACGGCATCGTCATCATCCACCAGGAGCTCGCCCTGGTGCCGTACCTGTCGATCGCGGAGAACATCTTCCTCGGCAGCGAGCGGCGCAGCCGCCTCGGGCTGATCGACTGGAACCTGGCCAACGCCGAAGCGGCAAAGCTGCTGGCGTCCGTCGGGCTGCACGAGAATCCCGTCACCCCGGTCATCCAGCTCGGTGTCGGCAAGCAGCAGTTGGTGGAGATCGCCAAGGCGCTGTCGAAGAAGGTGCGCCTGCTCATCCTGGACGAGCCGACGGCCGCGCTCAACGACATCGACTCGGCTCACCTGCTCGACCTGTTGCGGGCACTCCGCGACCAGGGCATCACCTGCATCATGATCTCGCACAAGCTCAACGAGATCACCGCCATCGCCGACACGACCACTGTCATCCGGGACGGGCGCGCGGTGGAGACCCTCGACATGAGGTCCGACGACGTGACCCAGCAGCGGATCATCCGCGGCATGGTCGGGCGCGACCTGGACAGCTTCTACCCCGACCGCGAGTCGTCTCCCGGCGAGGAGGTCCTCCGGATCGAGGACTGGACGGTGCGGCACCCCGTGCAGGACCGGATGGTCGTCGAGGACGTCTCCCTGTCCGTCCGCGCCGGCGAGGTCGTCGGCATCGCGGGCCTGATGGGTGCGGGACGGACCGAGCTGGCGATGAGCGTCTTCGGCCGGTCGTACGGGCGGGACATCCGGGGCCGACTCTTCGTGCGCGGTCGCGAGGTGCAGGCCCGCACCGTCGCCGAGGCGATCGACAACGGCATCGCCTACGTCACCGAGGACCGCAAGAGGTACGGGCTCAACCTCATCGACGACGTCCGCCGCAACGTGTCCGCCGCCGCGCTGGACCGGTTGTCCCGCCTGGGCTGGGTCAACGGCAACGAGGAGATCAAGGTCGCCGAGGACAGCCGGCGGGAGATGAACATCCGGACGACAAGCGTCATGGCGGTCGTCGGCAAGCTCTCCGGCGGCAACCAGCAGAAGGTCGTCCTGTCGAAGTGGCTGTTCACCGACCCGGACGTGCTGATCCTCGACGAACCCACCCGGGGCATCGACGTCGGCGCCAAGTACGAGATCTACACGATCATCAACCGGCTGGTGGCCGCCGGCAAGGCGGTGATCGTCATCTCCTCGGAGCTGCCGGAGTTGCTCGGGATGTGCGACCGCATCTACACCCTCGCCGCCGGCCGGATCACCGGTGAGAAGCCGGTGGCCGAGGCGACTCAGGAGAGCCTCATGGAGCTGATGACAAAGGACAAGGAGCTCGTGGCGTGACCAGCATCAAGACCCCCCCGACGGAGAGCCCGGCGCCTTCGGACAGCACACCCGCGGCCGCTCTGCACAGCGGCACGAACGACCTGCGGGCGCTTGTGCTGAACAACCTGCGGCAGAGCGGGATCTACGTCGCCCTGGTCGTCATCGTCGCGCTCTTCGCAGTCCTCACCGACGGGGTGTTGCTGAGCCCCGGCAACATCACGAACATCGTCCTGCAGTACTCGTACATCCTGGTGCTCGCGATCGGGATGGTCATCCTGATCATCGGCGGGCACATCGACCTGTCGGTCGGATCGGTCGTCGCGCTGACCGGAGCGGTGTCCGCCGTCCTGGTGATCCAGCAGGGCTATCCCTGGTGGGTCGGCGTCGTGGCCGCGCTCGCGGTCGGCGTCGCGGTCGGCGCGTGGCACGGCTTCTGGGTGGCGTACGCCGGCATTCCGGCCTTCATCGTGACCCTGGCCGGCATGCTGCTGTTCCGGGGTCTCACCCTGCGGGTGCTCGACAACATCTCGCTGTCGCCGTTCCCGGCGGAGTACCAGAAGGTCGCGGCGGGCTTCCTCAACGGGCTGCTCGGCGGGCAGGGCTTCGACGCCTTCACGCTGCTGATCGGCGCCGTGGCCGTGGCCGGGTACGCGGTGAGTGGCTTCCGCACCCGCGTGGCGCGTATCCGCTACCAGCAGCCGGTCGAGTCGTTCCCGCTGTTCGTCGCCCGGGTCGTGCTCGTCGGCGCGGTCATCATGTACTTCGCGTGGCAGTTGGCGCACGCCCGCGGCCTGCCGATCGTGCTGATCATCCTGGCGGTTCTGGTGCTGGTCTACGGCCTGCTCACCAGGCGTACCGTCTTCGGTCGCCAGGTCTACGCGATCGGCGGCAACCTGTCGGCGGCGGCGCTGTCCGGGGTGAAGGTCCGCACCGTCAACTTCTGGATGTTCGTCAACATGGGCTTCCTGGCGGCGGTGGCAGGTGTCATCTACTCCTCGCGGTCGAACGGCGCTCAGCCCGCCGCCGGCAACATGTTCGAGCTGGACGCGATCGCCGCGGCCTTCATCGGCGGCGCGGCGGTCACCGGCGGCGTGGGCACCGTGGTGGGCGCCATGGTCGGCGGTCTGATCATGGCGGTGATGAGCAACGGCATGCAGCTGATGGGTATCGACCAGTCGACCCAGTCGGTGGTGAAGGGCCTCGTCCTGCTCGTCGCGGTCGCCTTCGACGTCTACAACAAGCGCCGGGCCGGCACGGCCCGCTGACGCCCTGACGGTACGAAGGTGCCCCCTGCCCGACTCGCGGGCAGGGGGCACCCGCCGTCGCCCGGCGGGCTGACAGAGGTTCCCCCCGCGCCCAGCCGGAAGCCGCGCCCCGGAGGTGGACCCACCTGTCCACGTCCCTGTAGAGCTGCCCCAGATATGGACCGCGATCCGGTCCCAGGGGCTGCCGACGGGTCCCCCGTCCGAACGGCGTCGGAGTGGAAGGCGATCCCGCCGCACCGCGAACGGCCCGGCGGGATCCCACGCGGTCAGTGGCAGGCGCTGGTGCCGCTGTCGGTGTAGGTCTGGCCGGCTACCGGTACGAACCGCCAGTCGTAGCTGGTGGAGTGCAGGGTGAACTTCAGGACTCCCCAGGCCGAGCTGTTGCGCGCCTCGCTGTTGGGCTGGATGGTGCCGAAGCCGTAGTGACCCGCGCCGCCCATCCCGGCGACGAAGCTGCGCATGCCGCGGCTGGTGTCGGCACCACCGGACGGGTTCATCGGCGCGAAGCGCTCGTACACGTGGTTGTGTCCCCACACCACGACGTCGGCGTTGTAGTCGTAGAGCGCCTGGTACAGCGGACGCGTGGACGTCGACGGCGCGTGGTTGGAGCTGGACGTGAACAGTGGGTGGTGCCAGTAGGCGAGCGTGCACGGCTTGCCGCTGGCGGCCAGGTCCGCCCGCAGCCACTGCTCCTGGGTGGATCCGGCCGACATGCTGATGTTCGAGTTCAACGACACGACGTGCCAGTTGCCGAGGTCGTACGAGTAGTAGCCGCGCCCGCTCGGGCCGGCCGACGTCCCGAAGTAGTTGTAGTAGCCGGTCGCGCCCGACGTGTTGTAGTCGTGGTTGCCCGGCGACGGGCGGGTGCGGCTCCTGTGCCGGCCCCAGGTGGGCTCGTAGTAGCTGCTGAACTGCGACGGGGTGCCACTGTCGTAGACGTTGTCGCCGGTGGTGAAGACCGTTCCCGGGATGCTGTCGAGCAGCGTCGCGGTGGCGCTGTCGCCGGAGCCGGAGTCGGCGATGTCGCCGGCACCGACGAACACCGGGTCCCCGGACTCCGGTGGCGTGGTGGTCCCGGTGGTGACCACCAGTTGCGGGGCGTCCGCGCCACTCTCGCGCGTGTCGTAGTAGGCGCCGTCGCCGCTGGCGGAGGTCGCACCGAAGCTGTACGTCCCGTTGCCGGTGACGGCGGCCGTGACGTCGACCTCGTACCAGGTGTTGCCGCTGACCGCGCCGATGGTGCCGAGCGTGGCCCCGTCGATCGTCGGCTGGTTGGCCCAGGTGGTGCCGGTCTCCGACCACGTCGTGTTGGACATCCGGCGGAACGTGCCACCGGCGTCGCTGCCGCTGTTGCCGCTGATGGTGCGCAGTCGCACCTTGGCGCTTGTCACCGTGCCGCTGACACCGCTCACGGTGAAACGCAGGAACGAGCGGCGTACGGGCGAGTTGTCGACCACGATCTGCGTGGACGTGCCGTAGTTGGTGGACGTCGCGTCACTCTGGACGTAGGTGTCCGCGACCGGCGTGAACGTCACGCTCGCCGCCGACGCCGCGTCGGCACCGGTCACGACGACGGCGGCGGTCGCGGCGACGAGCAGCAGCACCGCCCCCGACGTGATCGGCGGACGGGGGAATCGAATGTCCATCCAGGACTCCTTCGCTGCGGGTGTGAAGCCCACGGAATGTAGGAAGGTCGATGGACCGGCGGGCGACGGGCGGATGAACACCGCGTCCCGGCAGGCAAACACCTCGATGTTCGCGGCACGTTCATCCGCGCCTCGCCCGGCTGCCACGCGCGGTCCGTTGTGCCCTTCGCGACGAGTACGGACGATGGCTGGCCGGCTGTTGTCGACCCGAGGAGATGCTCGTGTACCTGTCGACCGTTTCCCGACCGGTCGCCGATCCGCCCGCACCGGGGCCACGGCGTCGACGGCTCGCCCTGGTCAGCGGCAACGTCGTCGCACTCGGCACGGTCAGCCTGATCACCGACGTCTCCGCCGAGATGGTGGCCGCCGTCCTACCGCTCTATCTGGTGCTGGGCCTCCAGCTCAGCCCGGTGGCCTTCGGCGTGCTCGACGGCGTCCACACCGGTGCCACCGCGCTCCTGCGGGTCGTCGGTGGGTTCGCCGCCGACCGGTTCCGGCGGCGCAAACTGATCGCCGGCATCGGCTACACCCTCTCGGCGGTCGCGAAGCTCGGTCTGCTGCTCGCCGGCCGGTCGATACCGGCGATCGGCGCGGTCATCGCCGTCGACCGCCTCGGCAAGGGAGTGCGCAGCGCCCCGCGCGACGCGCTGATCACGCTCTCCACGCCGCCCGAGGCGCTGGGTCGGGCGTTCGGGGTGCACCGGGCGATGGACAGCGTCGGCGCGTTCCTCGGACCGCTCGCCGCGTTCGCGGTCCTGCTCGTCGTCGGGCAGTCGTACGACGCGGTCTTCGTCACCAGCTTCTGCGTCGCCGCGCTGGCCGTCGTCGTGCTCGTGCTCTTCGTCCGGGAACGCCCCGCCGAGCAGGCGACGGACGGCCCGGACGATCCGAGCGTCTCCGTCCGGGAGGCGCTCGGCCTGCTGGGCGGGGGACCGGCCCGCCGGCTCGTGCTGGCCGCGGCGATGCTCGGGCTGGCCACCATCGGCGACGGTTTCGTCTACCTGCTGCTGCAACGCCGCGAGGACCTCGGCCTGCGCTGGTTCCCCCTACTCGCGGTGGGGACCAGCCTGGCCTACCTGCTGCTCGCCGCCCCGCTCGGCGTCCTCGCCGACCGGATCGGCCGGCTGCCGGTGGTGCTCGGCGGCTACACCGCGCTCGGCGCCACGTACCTGCTGCTGGCCGGTCCGGTCGACGGTTGGCCGCTGATCGCGCTGACCCTGGGGCTGTACGGCGCGTTCTACGCCGCCACCGACGGGGTGCTCATCGCGCTCGCCGGACCGGTGCTGCCGGCGCGGCTGCGGACCACCGGGATCGCGCTGGTGCAGACCGGGCAGGCACTCGCGTACCTCGTCTCCTCGGTCCTGTTCGGTCTTGGGTGGCAGGCCTGGGGGCCGGAGGCGGCGATCCGCGCGGCGGCCGTGGCCGTCGCCTGCGTCCTGGTCGGCACGCTGCTCCTGCTGACCGCCCCGTCCCGTCTCGTCTCCCGGAGGATGCCCCGATGACCGTGTTGTCGACCCGAACGAAACTCGGCGTGGTGGTCGCCTCGGCCGTGCTGCTGGGCAGCGTGGCGGCCGGCTACGTGGCCGTGGCGGCGGAACCCGCCCGGACGCCGCCGGCCGCCACCGGCGACCAGGCGGTCACCCTGACGCCCGGCCCGCGCCTGCTGGCCATCACCGACCGGCACCTGTCCACCGTCGCCACGGCCGACCCCGCCGGACCCCGCACCGTCTCCGGCGTGGAATGCCTGCGGGCATACGCCGCGGCCGGCACCGGCGTCTGCCTGAGACCGGAGACCGCCTGGTCGTACGAGGTCGTCGTGCTCGACGCGGCGCTGCGCCAGACGCGGGCGGTCGGCGTGCCGGGCCTGCCGAACCGGGCCCGGGTGTCGGCCTCCGGCCGGATGGTCTCGTGGACGACGTTCGTCGGTGGCGACTCCTACACCGCCAGCGGCTTCTCCACCCGCACCGGGATTCTCGACACCACCACCGGCGCCACGGTGAACACGCTCGAGGAGTTCGCCGTCACCCGGGACGGACGCCGCTACCGCAGCCCGGACGTCAACTACTGGGGCGTCACCTTCACCGCCGACGACAACCGCTTCTACGCGACCATGTCCACCGGGGGCAAGCGCTACCTCGTCCGGGGTGACGTCGCCGCCCGTACCGTCGAGACGGTGCGGGAGAACGTGGAGTGCCCGTCGCTGTCACCCGACGGCACCCGGATCGCCTTCAAGGAGGCGATCGACGCCGACCCGGCGAAGGGCTGGCGGCTGTCGGTCCTCGACCTGGCGACCATGCGGGTCACCGCGACCGCCGAGACGCGCAGCATCGACGACCAGGCCGCCTGGCTGGACGGCGGCACACTCGCCTACACGAGACGCCAGAGCGACGGCCAGCCCGACGTCTGGAGCGTCCCGGCCGACGGGTCCGCTACGCCGACACTGACGATCCCGGGCGCGGAGTCCCCGGCGCCGCTCACCTGACGGTCCGGCTGCCGGGCGGTCCGGACACCTGACCGCCTTGACGCGGACAGCCTCCCGTCATGCGGGATTACGTGCCACACCCATCGCCGTTCATCGACGTTCTCAAGGCTGTTGACCATGACAAGGTTGAGCCGTCGCATCTTCGTCCTCGGTGGACTGGTGACTGCCGGAGTCGCGGTGACCCCCCGCCAGGGTGCCCGCGCCGCGGTGCCGTATCCCTTCAAACTCGGTGTGGCGTCAGGTGATCCGGCGCCCGACAGCGTGGTCCTCTGGACCCGGCTGGCACCGTCCCCGCTCAACGCCGACGGGCAGGGCGGCATGGCCAACGCCGACGTGACGGTCGAGTGGCAGGTGTCCACCACCGACCGGTTCACCTCCCTCGTCGCCTCCGGCTCGGTGACCGCCCGCTACGCCGACGCGCACTCCGTGCACGCCATCGCCGGCGGACTCGCCGCCGACTCGGACTACTACTACCGGTTCCGGGCGCAGGGCCAGATCTCGCCAGTCGGGCGGACCCGGACCGCCCCGGCGCCCAGCACCGTGGGCCGCGACCTGGTGATGGCCTTCGCCTCCTGCGCCCACTACGAGGCCGGCTACTACACCGCGTACCGGCGGATGGCCGAGGACAACCCGGGGCTGATCCTGCACCTCGGCGACTACATCTACGAGGGTGGCGTCGGCACCTCCACGGTGCGGCAGCACGTCGGCGCCGAGATCGTGTCGCTCGCCGACTACCGCCGCCGGTACGCGCTCTACAAGTCCGACCCGGACCTGCAGGCGGCGCACGCGGCGGCACCCTGGCTCGTGGTGCCGGACGACCACGAGGTGGAGAACAACTACGCCAACATGGTCCGCAACGACAGCAGCCCGACGCTCACCGCCGCGCAGTGGACCGCCCGACGGACCGCCGCGTACCGGGCCTACTACGAGAACATGCCGCTGCGCCCGGCCTCCGCCGCCAACGGCAACAGCATCCCGCTGTACCGGCGCATCCGCTGGGGACAGCTCGCCACCTTCCACATGCTCGACACCCGGCAGTTCCGCGACGACCAGGCGTGCGGGGACGGCTGGAAGGTCTGCGCGGACGCGGACCTGGCCTCCCGGTCCCTGACCGGCGCGACTCAGGAGGCGTGGCTGCTCGACGGACTGGCCCAGCGCTACGGCACCTGGGACATCCTCGGCCAACAGGTCTTCTTCGCCCAGCAGCTCGACGCGAACGGGGCGGCGAGCATGGACGCCTGGGACGGCTACCGGGCCTCCCGCAGTCGGATCCAGACCGGCTGGCAGCAGCGCGGAGTGCGCAACCCGCTGGTGCTCACCGGAGACGTGCACCGCTCGTGGGCCAACGACCTCAAGGCCGACTACGCCAACCCCGCCTCGGCCACCATCGGCACCGAACTGGTCTGCACCTCGATCACCTCGACCGGCAACGGCAGCGGCAGCACCACGGTCCCGAACGCGGCGGCCAACCCGCACCTGAAGTTCTACTCCGACCGGCGTGGCTACGTCCGGACCACGATCAGCCGCAGCCAGGTCCGCGCGGACTTCCGCACCGTGCAGACGGTGACCGAGCACGGCGCCGCGGCGGCCACGGCCCGCTCGTTCGTCATCCTCGACGGCCAGCCCGGCCTCCAGGCCGGGTAGAAGGAGACCCACAATGACCGCACTCACGACACTGCTCGCCGCCTCCCTGCTGCTCCCGAGCCTGGCACCGGCCCCGATCGCGGTCACCGCCGAGGCGATCACCTGGACCACCGCGAACAGCGTGGCCTCCGGTGACCAGGACCTGCCCGGCATCGCCATGAACCGCAACGGTCAGGTGGCCGTGGTGTGGGAGGACGACCGGGACAGCACCGCGCCCGAGGACGACACCCACAGCGAGATCTACCTGCGACTGTTTCGCGACGGCACGCCCGCGTACGAGGTGAAGCTCTCTGGCGGGGGCACCAGCGGGGCCGCCTGGCGGCACATCAGCCCCGACGTGGGGCTCGACGACCGGGGCAACGCCGTGGTGGTCTGGGCCGCCGACGGCGACGGCAACGGCGTCTACAACATCCAGTACCGGGTGGTGTCGCCAAGCGGCGCCGTGCTCGCCTCGGGGCAGGCCAACGCCAGCGACGCCGGTCAGCAGATCTGGCCGAAGGTGGCGCTCGACCCGGACGGCGCGCCGACCACCGGCGCGGTCGGCTTCACCGTGGTCTGGGAGGACGTCCAGGGGACCGCTCCGGCCACCGTCAAGGCCGCCGGCTACACCGCGGCCACCACCAAGGCGTACGAGGTGACCGCCTCGCAGGCCACTGGCACACACCACCGCCCCGACGTGGCGGTGTCCGCCACCGGCGAGGCGCTCGTGGTCTGGGACGAGGACGCCGACGCGAACGGCTCGTACAACATCGGGCTGACCCGCCTGGCCCGGTCCACCGGCGCGGTGGCGCTGTCGCGGCGCACCGCCAACGCGCAGAGTGGCGGGCAGCAGCAGCGGCCGTCGGTCGCGGCGAACGTCGCCGGGGACTTCACCGTCGGGTGGGAATCCGACCACACCGGCGCCCGAGGCGTCTGGGCCCGATCGTTCACCGCCGTCGGCACCGCCCGGCACGACGAGGTCCAGGTCTCCACCGGGGCCGGGGCCGTCGCGCCCGGCGTCGGCATCGACGACCAGGACAACGTGGTGGTGGGCTGGACGGTGTCGGGCGTCGACCCGGACGTCTGGGCGCGCGGCCTCAACCCGGACGGCACCTCCACCGGCCGGCTGGCGGCCCAGGCGCTCAGCCAGACCACCACGGGTCGGCAGGAGCAACTGGCCGTCGCCACGTCGCCGTGGGGCGAGGTGAGCCTGTGCTACACCGACGACAACGACGGCAATGCCTTCGACCAGGTGCTCCTGGGGTTGGGCGCGACGAACTCGACCTGGCTGATGTCGGCCGACGAACTGCGCCGGCTGAAGGCGAAGGGCACTCCGGCGGCGGGCTGAGGCGGGCAGCCACGGCCGGTGTGAACCACTCGGGTTCGGTGAAGTCGCGGTGTCCCGCTATCGGGGACACCGCGATTTCGGCAATACCGAGTCGATCACGCCCCGGCGGCGTGATCGGGCTCGCCCCTGGCGCTGGCCGGCTCGTCCCGGGAGGACGACGAGGTCGTGACGGAGCGCAGGGTGATCGACTGGTCGGCGTGGTCGACCTCGAACAACGTGCCGGCCGGGAAGGCCGCGAACGTCTCGGGTGGCAACTGGATCGTGCCGTCACCGGCCACCACGGCGAAGTCCCGGCCGTCGCGCCCCTCGGCCCCGACCCGGCCGTCCCGGATGGTGACGGCACGGCCCAGCCGGGCACCCACCTCGCCGTCGTGGGTCACCACGACCACCGTGGTGCCCCGCTGGGCGTTGACGGTGGCCAGCGCCGTGAGCACCTCGTCCCGACCGGACGCGTCGAGCTGGCTGGTCGGCTCGTCGACCAGGAGCAGCCCGGGCCCGGCCGCGAGCCCCTGCGCCAGAGCGGCCCGCTGACGCTGCCCCGGAGTCAGGTCGCCCACCCGTCGCGCGCCGTGACCGCCGAGGCCGACGAGGTCCAGGATCGCCTCCGGCGGGTCGAGCCGACGCCCGGCGATGCGCGCCGCGGGCCGCTGCGCCAACCAGATGTTGCGCGACAGCGACACGTACGGCAGCAGGTTGCGTTCGGCGCCCTGGAGCACCGTGCCGACGGTGGCCCCGCGCAGGGCCGCCAGGCCCTTGGACGAGAGCCGGGACAGCTCGTGGTCGCCCACGTGCACGCGGCCGGCGGACGGTTGCAGGAGCCCGCCGAGGATCGCCACCAGGGTGGACTTTCCGGAGCCGGACGGCCCCACCAGCGCCAGCATCTCGCCGGGAGTGATCCGCAGGTCCACGCCGGAGAGCGCGACGACGTCGCCGGTGCCGGTGGAGTAGATGTGGATGAGCCGGTGGCAGGTGACGGCCACACCCCCGGCCGGTGGCTCGGCGGTGGTCGGCCGCTCCGGCGGCGCGGCGGTCAACGGCTCGTCCGGCGGCTCGGCGGTCATCGGCTGCTCCGGCGGCGTACCGAGGCCGCGATGACCCGACCGAGCACGACCGCGGTGAGGGCGAACAGCGCGACAGTGGGCACCACGAACACCAACAGCCGGCCGAAGTCCGGCCATTCGGGTATCGGGACCGGGGAGCGGCCGTCACCGAACAGTCGTTGCCCGCTGCGGGTGAGCAGCCAGATCACCAGTGTGACGAGACCGCCCGACACGGCGGCGACCGCCACCGGTAACCCGTAGCCGCCACGGACGGCGCGTGGTGGCAACCCCTGCCGGCGCAGCGCCACCAACATGGCCACCCGGGTACGCTGCTCGGCCGCCGCCATCGCGATCAGGCCGGCCGCCCCGATCAGCACCCCGGCCAGCGCGGCGAACAGGTTGAAGCGCAGCGCCAACGCCGGCGCCTGCCGGTCGAAGTCCTGGCGAACCCCGTTGATCGTCCGCTCACCGACGATCGCCAGACCCTGGGCGCGAAGCCGGTCGAGGACGTCGGCGGGCGCGGTCGCGGCCAGCCACACCTCCTTGGTGCCGCTCTGGCCGGACACCGCGATCCGATCGGCGTATTCCAGGTCGACGATCAGGCCGGAGTCACCGAGCTGCGGCAGACCGTCGGCCACCCCGTCGATCCGGGCCGTGGTCGGTGCCCCGTCGACGCCTTCGTGCGGATAAGTGGCGCCGAGCTGCGTCCCCTCCGACCGGGTCACGTAGACGGGCAGCGGAAACGGTGAGTCGGCAACACTGATGCCGTCTACCCCGGCACGCCCCTCCCACATCTTCAGGGCCAGCGCTGGGGACGAACCGCCCGTGGCGCTGACCTCCGAGTCATCCCCCGCGACGGAGCGTCGCCACCGCCTCAGATCGGCGAACTGCGTACCGGTCAGCACCACCGTGTCGGCGTTGTCATCGCCGATGCGCATTTCCTCGAAGTTGACCGTGATGTCCTGCCACATCACCGCGGTGACGATTTCCATCTTGACCAGGCGGCACTGTGTGACGCACTCGGGCACCTGAACGACGTACTGGTTGCGCCCCGGATGGACGTCCGGTTGCGCGACGATCACCCGCGTGCCGTCGGCGCTGGAGACGGTCACCGCGAGGCGCGGCACATTCCCCCCGAAGGCCTCCGTGTCGAAGCTGGTGGCCGACATGACGACGGTGAGCAGCCGCCCCCGGAGCAGCACCGGCTCTCCGGGCGGGGCGGGGCGGATGGCACGCGTGATGTCCGCGAAGGACGCTCCGTAGGACGGGTGCGGCACGGCCACCGCCGTCAGCCGGGCGGAGTCCACGGCGAGCACCGGTGTGCCGCCGTCGGGGAGCCTTTTCGTCACGACCGCGGCCATCGCGAAGCGACCCTCGGGATCGGCCTTCCGCACGGCCGCCAACAGGTGCGAACGGGACGGTGCGTCGACCTCGACCACGCGCGGCGCGCCGACCTCCACGATCGCCCGATCGCGGTAGGCGGCCGAGGCGAGCTCGTTCATCGACGCCGTGAAGGCGAGCATGGCGACAGCGACGGTGAGCAGCGCGATCAGGGGCCGGAACCGTGGTTGCCGGGCCACCTGCACCAGGGCGAGGCCGACGGCGGTGCGGCCCCGGGCCAGCAGTGCCGCACCGACCGCGGCGCCGGCCAGCATCGCGACCCGTGCCAGCAACACCGCCGCGGCGAGCGCCCCGGCGACAGGTGCCACGAGTGCCAGCCCGCTGGGCGACCCGCCGGAGCGCAACTGCACCACGGCGGCTGCCGCGATGGACACGGCGACGATGTCGCCGATCGTCGCCCGCCATCCCCGGACCCGGGCCGGCACCCGACGCAGCAGGTCGACGACAGGTGCGGACAGCATCCGAGCCTGGGCCAGTAGCACCGCGGCGAGCGCGCCGGCGGCGCCGATGGCGGCGAAGGCGACGACGTTGGCGTCCAGCGTGACGTCGGCGCGGGCCGGCAGGGTGTGCGCGGCGAGCAGTGTGGCAGCGGCGACGCCACCGAGGCAGCCGAGGGGGATCGCGACCAGCGCGGGTACGGCGTGTTCGCCGATCGCCAGCGCCCACAGTCGTCGGCGTTGCACTCCGCGGAGCAGGAGCAGGCCCTGCTCCGGTCGCCGCTGCTCCGCCGCCGAACCCACCGCGACGAAGAGCACCAGCCAGCAGAGCAGCACGAGCAGCCCGGCGCCCAGCGTGACGCCGTCGGCCAGTTGCCCGCGTTGTCGCTCGATGCGGTCGAACAGGCTGGTCGTGGTGGTGCCGGCTCCGAAGCCCTCGCGGTTGCCGTCCCGCTGCAGCTTCATGACCGCAGCCCGCAGCTCCGGCATGGACCCGCTGTCCAGCAGCTTCTCGGTGACGTAGAGGTCGGCCGTGGACCGGTGCAGGATGACATCGTCATCGGGCAGGGGAGCGGCCTCGGCGATGAAGATGGCATCCTCGGCGCTGCCCGGGATCGATGTGCCGGGGGAGCCCCCAGTGGCTGGGCGAATGAGTTCCCCGCCGAGCCAGAACGGATCGGTCACGTCCTGCGGTCGGTAGATGCCTGTCACCCGCACCGGCACCGCGGCGAAGGTGAAGCGATCGCCGACGGCGACACCGAGTCGCGCGGCGGTGTGCGTGCTGACCATGACCTCGGGGGGCTGGTCCCTCGAGGTGGCCCGGGGGCAGGCGCCAACCACGGCGACCCGCTCACACACCCCCGCTCGGAAGATCAGGCTGGAGGTCACCTCCGCGGCTCGGCCGGCGGCGACGCCACCGGTCTGAGCGCCCAGGACGACGTCGAACCCGTCCGGCGTGAGTCGCATGACGTCTTCGGTGAACACGGTGCGGGTCGGGTCACCGGGCATCCCCGGATATTCGGCGCCCTCGGCGAGCCGGATGCGAAGCTCGTTGGGCTCCGCTGTGGACATCTCGTAGCGGGCCAGCGCCTGCCCGGCCGCGGCGACGTAGCTCGGTGCGGCCGCCGCGGCGGCGCTGGCGAGCACCGCGAGCAGGAGCACCGCCAACGCCTGTGCCCGGCGGGCCGCGATCGCACCCCAGATGACGGTCAGCATTGCCGCCGAGGTTATCGACCCGACCGGCCGCCCGCCGCCCCGTACCTGTGGACCGAGACCCACCGGTAACCGGTGGCCTCAGTCGCGGAGAATCTCCGCCCGCCCCTCGACGAGGTGCAGCTCCGCCTCGCAGGCGGCGGCCACCTCCGGGTCATGGGTGGCGAACACGACAGCCGCGCCCCGCCGTGCCTCGCCGTGCAACAGGTCCAGCACCCGCTGCCGATTGCCCGCGTCCAGCTCGCTCGTCACCTCGTCGGCCAGCAGCACGCTCCCACGCAGGGCCAGGCCACGGGCGACGGCCGTCCGCTGCTGCTGGCCACCCGACAACTCCTCGACGAGTTGGTCGGCCTGGCCGGCAAGGCCCAGCAGCTCCAGCATCGCGGCGGTCTGTCGACGGGCCTCGGGTGGGTTCACGCCATCGGCCACGAGCGCCACCTGAAGATTCTCGGCGGCCGTGAGGATCGGGGCCAGGCCGTTGTCCTGTGGGACGAGCACGATTCGGTGCTGCACCGCGTGATCACGGTCGCGCAGCGGCTGCCCGTCGACGGACACCGAACCGTCCCGTGGCCGCAACAGCCCCGCCAGGGTGTGGAGCAGCGTCGTCTTGCCCGCGCCCGACGACCCGGTCAACGCCAGGACCCGTCCCGGCCGGACCATCAACGAGATCTCCCGAAGAACGGCCGGCGCGTCGCCGTAGCCGACTGCCGCCCCGTGCATGCTCAGCATGTGCCACCGCCCCTTTTCCGGCACCCAAGGATCCGCAGACTGCCACGGCGCGCGG
This sequence comes from Micromonospora sp. DT228, assembly GCF_049841595.1. NCBI lineage: Bacteria > Bacillati > Actinomycetota > Actinomycetes > Micromonosporales > Micromonosporaceae > Micromonospora > Micromonospora sp. DT228. The sequence continues at coordinate 299,674 of NZ_JBNCKO010000004.1, read as the reverse complement.
ACCCGCACAATCCCGTCGATCCGCCAGCGATCCGGGGTACTCAGTCGACCCGGGGTCGTCGCTCGTAGCTGACCAGGGCGGCGAGGAAGGCCGTGAGCAGCCCGAGAGCGGCCAGCGCGGGCAGGGTCCGGGCGAGGGGTATCAGGAGGAGGACGAGGCCGATCGCCACGAGGTGGCCCGCCGACCTTCCCACGGTCAGCCGGAGGAACAGCAGGCGGCCGGCGAGATAGAGCGCGGCGCCGCCGTAGAGCACGAGGATGGCCGACCAGCTCATCGGTTCCCCGCCGAGCTGCCGGGGTCGGGTCTGCTCCGTCAGGTTGGCGAGGATCAGGTGGATGCCCAGGGCGACGGAGACGGCCCCGGCGACCAGCGGCAGATGCGCCAGCGTGTACGCGTCCGCCGCCAACTGCTGCCGACGCCGGGAGCGCGGCGAGGCCGAGGTCAGCACCTTCGCCGCGGCCGGTGCGACGCCCACGAAGTAGAGCCACCACAGGCAGACGGTCGCGGCGAAGCCGAACACCGAGGCCACCAGCACCGGCCAGGCGATCACCTCCAGACCTGCGGCCCCGGCCGACAGGAGAGACTCACCGAGCACGATGATCAGCACCAGACCGTGGCGTTCGGCGAAGTGCGCCGCGCTGCGGACCTCCCCGAAGCTGGCGGCGGTGGCGATCCGGCCGCCGCCGTAATCGACGAGGAACGCCACCGTCCACAGCACGGTCTGCGCGGTCCCGCCGAGGATGGCGCCCACCAGCAGCGGGACCCAGGCGATCGTGGTGGACACGGCGAAGCGCAGGGTCTGCCTGCGGTACTGCGGGTTGCCGGACGAGGAGTAGGTCATCAGACCGAGGTGCAGCCCGCGGACCACGATGTAGGCGATGGCCAGGGTGAGCGGCGGGCTCAGCGCGCCGTCGTGGCGCTGCCACGCCTGCGGGATCACCAGCGCGGCCACGAAGATGGCGCCCATCGCCGCGAGCATCCCGGCCAGCACCGGGCCGGTGTCCGCACGGACCTGGTTGCCGAGCCAGGCGTAGCAGCTCCACGCGTACCAGAACCAGAGCAGGAGCAGTAGCCCCTGGTAGAGGGTGAGCGGACCCAGCGACTCCGCCATGAAACCGATGAGCCGCGTCAGCGCGAACACCAGCACCAGGTCGAAGAAGATCTCGAAGGTGGTGGCCCGGTGTGCCTCCTCGACCAGCACCGGCCGGGACCGGTGGACGCGGTTCATCCGCTCATCCTGGTCTGTTTCGCACCTCGTCGGAGGCCAACGCCCGGCTCCGACCGAATCAGTCGAAGAGCAGGTCGAGGTGGGCGTCCAGCGCGCCCAGTGCCTGCTCGACGGTGTACTGCCCACCCAGCAGGTAGACACCGAGCCCTTCCATGAGCGCCAGCAGGCCGGCCGCGGCGGCGTCGCCGTGCCGGTCGGGCAGGACGCCGGCGATGAACCCGGTGAGCTGCCGGGTGCCCTCGCGCAGGCTGGGCGCGGCGGCCGGACGCACCGCCGTGTAGGCGAGGAACGCGAGCGCCACCCGCCCGTCGTCGCGGGTCCCCTCGTCCAGGGGCAACAGCGCGGCGAGCATCGTGCGCAGCAGCAGCCGGGGCGGCGGGTCCACACCCAGTCGTGCCAGCGCCTCGGTGACCCTGATCTGGCCGCGTTCCCGCACCACGCTCAACGCGAACGCCATCATCTCGTCCTTGGTCCGGAAGTAGTGCTGGACCATCCCGGCGGACACGCCGGCCGCGGTGGCCACGTGGCGGAGGCTGACGGCCTCCAGGCCCTGATCCGCGGCGACCCGCATCAGCGCGTCCGCGATGAGGGTGCGGCGCTCCTGGTGATCGACCTTCTTGGGCATGGCCTCGATCGTTTCACAGTGGGTGGCCCGGACGCGGTCACCGGCTGACGGTGGTGCTCGCGGGCGCGCCCCGCGCGCTGCGCAGGAGGCCGTCCGGGTCGTCGGCGTACAGGCGCAGCTCGTTCATCGGCAGGGCCCCGGTCTTCGCCAGATCGAAGGTCAGCGGCCGGCGCAGCAGGACGTCGATGCTGGTCTGGCTGCCGACCGAGATGGACACCACCCGACGCTCACCCTCCTGCTCGACCTGCACCGACCTGCTCGACGGCAACGAGCGGTAACGCTTGCGCAGGGCCTCGACGTCGGTCCACGGGATCCAGATGTCGATGCCCGAGCTGAGCCGTACGCGCAGGCCCCGGTCGCCCACCACGTGCGGGTGGATCGTCATGCCGGCGCAGAGCCCGATCATCCAGAGCAGACCCCAGACGCCGAGGCCGAGCACGATCCAGCGGGCTGGCCGCCACGGCACCACGTGGGTGACCACGACATCGAAGATGGGGATCTCCACGACCGACAGGCCGATGAAGATGCCCAGGATCGGCTTGACCACGCCGAGGTAGCCGAACGGCTCGTCGCCGGGTCCCAGCGGCAGGGGGCGGCGCCGGGCCCAGACGTACAGGCTGCGCCACGTCGCGGCCTCGGCCTCGGCGGCCCGGCGCAGCAGTGGACCCACCCGCGCCCTGGTCGGTGCCTTCGTGTCGGTCACTGTCGTCCTTCCCGGTCGGGGGCCGATGGTTGGTGGACCGTGATAATGCCGGCGCCACCGTCCACGGTGACGAGCTGTCCGGTGCGGATCGTCCGGGTCGCGTCCGGGACGCAGATGACGGCCGGAATGCCGTACTCCCGGGCCACCGTCGGACCGTGCGCCATGATCGCGCCGGTCTCGGTGACCACCGCGGCGGCGGTGAGGAACAGCGGGGTCCAGCCCGGGTCGGTGGTCGCGGCGACCAGGACGTCGCCGGGCTCGACGTGCGCCGTGCCCGGATCGTGGACGACCCGGGCGGGCCCGGTCACCCGGCCCGCCGACGCGCCCACGCCGACAAGCGTCCCGTCGCCGGCCGGCACGACCGGCAGGATGGTCTCGACATCCGTACCGTCGGAGAGCAGCGCCACCGGCACGCTTCGGCGACGCAGCTCCCGGCGGTGCACCGCCCGTCGGGCGGTCACGGTGCCGCGCAGATCAACACCCTGGTGTACGACGGTGTGCGCCTCGTCGAGGGTCAGGAACATGATGTCGTCGGGCTGGTCCAGCAACCCGGAGTCGTGCAGGTCGGCACCGATGAGCAGCAGTTGGCAGCGCGCCTCCCGCAGTGGGTACAGCCCGGCGAACTTGCCGGCCTCGCGCAGGCCGGCCAACGACCGCGCCCGGCGCAGCAGGAACCCGGCGATGCGGCCCCGCACCGGCCGCCGACGGCGAGCGCGCGTGCTCAGCTCCCGCAGCGCCGCCTCCGCGGCCGAGGCGGCCCGCTGGAAGCGCTGATCGGGGCCCTGCCGCGGATCGGTGACCCGCAGGTAGTTGGCGACCGCGGCGAAGACCGGGGTGGGGTCCTCCGCCCAGCGCGGCACGCCGAGGTCGACTTCGGCGACGCCCCGGTGACCGTAGACGTCCAGGAAGGCGGTCATGCCGATGTCGGGCAGCGTGCCGTTCAGGTGGCGTGCGGCCAACTCGGCCGGCGGGGTGTCGAGGAGGAGCTGGCGGTGGTCGCCCGCACCCTGGGCGAGCCGCCACAGGGCCAGGTCCATCTCGATGGTGACGTTGTGCGGCATGCCGCCCAGCACGGCGTGGATCCCGTCCGGTCCGGCGACACCCTTGAGCAGGGCGGTCGGCAACGCGGTGGCGAGCATTCCGGCGACGATCGGCCACATGATCGCGTCGGCGCTGTCGTCGGCGTCGGCCTCAGTCGCCTGGACGAAGCGCAGCCGGTCGGCGGCGGTACGCAGGTCGGCGGGAGCGGCCGAGCGAACTCTCAACTGCTCGATCGCCTCGAACATCCGGGTCCGCGCGGCCTCGGGACGGGCCAGCGCCCGCAGGATCCCCACCACCGCGCGGCCGGCCGTCCGCAGCGACGCGGCCCCCGGTGCCCGGCCGCGCGTGGCGCCGCCCTTGGTCGGGGCGAACCGCGGATCCGCGAGCACGTGCTGCATCACCGCCTGGGCGCGCGGCCCGAAGTCGACAGCCAGGAGCCGCACCAGTCGCTTACGGGACGATCGGTTCCGCGCGAGGTCGGTCAAATCGCCGTAGAGGCGGCCGCCGATGTCGACGATCTCGACCCGCACCCCGAGCGCGGCGAGCATCGCGGCGATCTGCGCCCGCAGGGTCGACATGCCCATCGGGGTGACCGGTTGCCGCATGCCCTGGACGTGCCCGAACTCCAGGTAGACGCGGGGGAGGGGCTTCCCGCTCGGCGGCGGGGCGGGGAACAGGCTGGTGATCGGCCGGGACTGGAGGAGCCACAGCACGTCGTCGGCGTCGATCGCCCACTCGACATCCTGCGGGCAGCCGAAGTGCGCCTGCAACCGTTCGCCCGTGGCGCGGAGGCGGGCCAGTTGGGCCGCCGTCAGGCAGCCGGCCTCGTCGCGCGTGACGTCGTCGAGGAGGTAGTGGTCGACGGCGGTGGCGCCGTCCACCACTGTCGTGCCGAGGCCGGCGGCGGCGTCGACGGCCATCTCGTCGCGGCGCCCGGTCAGCGGGTTCGCGGTGAACAGCACCCCCGCCACCGTGGGGGTGACCATGCGCTGCACGACGACGGCCATCAGCACCGTTCGATGATCGATGCCGTGGGCGTCGCGGTAGGCGGTCGCGCGGTCGCCGTGCAGCGAAGCCCAGCACTTCTCGATGGCGGCGATCAGCTCGGCGGTGCCGGTGACGTTGAGGACGGTGTCCTGCTGCCCGGCGAAGCTCGCGTCCGGCAGGTCCTCGGCGGTGGCGCTGGAGCGCACCGCCACCGGGCCGGCGCCGAGCCGCTGGTACGCGGCGACGACCTCGGCCGTCGGGACGACCCCGAGTCCGTGCGCCTCGGTGGTGACGCAGAAACCGTCGGGGACCTGCTCGCCGTGCCGGATCAGCTCGCCCAGCCCGGCTGCCTTGCCGCCGACCACTGCGGTCATGGCGGCGGTCACCTCGGACAACGCGATCACGTGCATGGCGACCTACCCTCGTTGCAATGCGACTGCATTGAAACGACCATACCTCTTTTACGATGCGACTGCAACGCAACAGCGCTGGCCGCCGCCGTACGCGAGACACCCGATCCGGAAACCGTGCGGCTGGGGCTCTACAAGCCTCACGCGATCGAGCTGCTGACCGCGCTGGCCAGCGGGCGCCTGGCGCTCAGCCACGAGAGGCTCAGCGGCTGGCCGCGTCCCGCCGCAGAACAACGTGCCGCCGCCCTGCCAGCCGGCGGCAAAAGTGCCACCGCGCGGCTCACCGACGCGGCCGATCCGCAACTGCTTTCGAGCGCGACCCGCGCAGCTGGCGACGCGCGGGTGTGCCGGCCTCCGACGAACTGCCGCCACATTCCTGCTGCCGGTACAGCGCCGGCCGGCGGGGGAGGACGTGCTCGGCACGCGACCGAAATCAAAATGGACTGATCCTCGCCATCCGGCCACCAGCCTCGCTCGGAGTAGCGCGTTCGCCCAGTTGCGAACAGTCCATTCGCGGCTCGGCGACGGCACGGTCTGGTTAGGATAAGACCCCCATTTTTTACCCCAATTCACCCTGAAAGGTGTCGATTTTGTCTCACATTTCGGGTGCCGTGCTGCCGGTACTGCTGGCATTGACGCCGATCGTGCCGGCCAGCACCGTTTCGCCGGACCAGTCGGACTTCTCGTTGACCGTCAGCCCCAGCCGGATGGTCGTACCAGCCGACGAGATCGGGCAGCCGCGACAGTTCACCGTGACCAACCGTGGTCAGTCGGCGATCGACGTCTCGATGCGTTCGGCGAGCTTCGCGGTGGATGCTGCGGGGGTGTTGACGTTCCGCTCGGACGTGGCACACACGGCGATCGACTGGGTCACGGTGAACCCGAAGCGCCTTCGGCTCGCCCCCGGTGCGACCGAACCGGTGGACCTCCGGATCGCGGTGCCGGCGAACGCCGAACCCGGCGAGCACCAGGTAGCGGTGATCTTCTCGGCGCCACCGCCGGCCAATGCGGCCGGGACGAGCATCCGCCGCAGTGTCGGCGCGCCGATCTATGTCACGGTGCCGGGCGACGCGATCGAGTCGGTGCAGGTAAGCGACGTCGATGCGCCCGGTTTCGCGCTGCGTGGTCCGCTGGCGCTCACCGCGACGGTACGCAACGTCGGCACCCTTCGCCGCAATTTCGTCGCGGCCGACCGGTTACGGGCTCGGGTGGCAGGGGAGGACGTGACGTTCCCCGACTTCACCCTGCTGCGCGACGGCAGCCGACAGGTCAGCGCCCGGTGGGACGATCCACCCCTCATCTGCGTCTGTCGGGTGACAGTCGCGGTGCCGAACCCGGACGGCCGGGCGGGGAGCGCGCAGGCGACGGTCGTCATCCTTCCGCTGCACCTCATCGGTCCGACGGTGGGGGGCCTCGTCATCCTGCTCCTGCTCGGCTGGATGCTCCGGCGTCGCCGGGGCGGTACCGCCCCGGCGACGCCGGGGCCGTCCACCCGTCTCGTATACACAAATAGCAGGGGGGAGTAAGATGGCGCTGCCG